>JBEKTT010000021.1:0-68317 GCA_049515795.1 Syntrophobacteraceae bacterium | reverse complement strand
CCTTCGAGTGGAAATTCACTCGAGAGAAGCTGAACAAATTAATCGACAAGCTAAATTCCCAAATTGAACTGCGGGCGGCTGCGTAGTTCAGTTTGGATACGTCACCGAATTTATGAAATGGACTACTAAGGCGTTCTGCATCATTAAAACAAAATTGTGTCCTGGCCTGAAATCCCAATTTTGGAAGATGACCTTATACCCTTCATCCTCCAGACAATACGCTATCCACTCAGCATGGTCCTTATCAACGCGTGTAAAGCTGCCGAAAAAAACCGCCGGATCAGAGACAACAGATATATTCTGGGCTTCAAGTTCATGGATCATGAGGTCGGACCTAATGCTGTCAACTTAAGAGATATGTCCTGCCTTTGCTGTCTTTGCGGGTTGCTGGTTGGGGCCGCAGGGGGTTGTTCCTTTGCTCTTGGGCTTACGTCCCGGACGGCGCTTCTCCAAACCGCGGTTCCACCCCCTCATGTCCAACGAGCCTGCGGGCATAGATGAGGCACGCCTGAATGTCTTCAGGTTCAAGCCACGGGAAGCCTTCGAGGACCGTTTCATGGCTGTCTCCCGCTGCCAGCATCCCAAGGATATGCTCAACAGCAAGCCGCCTCCCTCTTATGATCAGTTTCCCACCGAATATCTTGGGGTTTACCGTGATCCGTTCTAAAATCATTTGTCCATCCACTGCTTCACCTCATAATGCAGACTGGAGTTTCAGCGTTTTCTTTCTCGCCGCCGCTCCATCGGGCCAACGCTTTTCCGAGGTGTGAGAAGCCTACTCGATGCTCAACACCGTTGCCAAAGCTTTAGAGATTGACCGCATAACCGCATCGGAGTGATTTCCCAACTTCCGCACGAATCGTTGATGGGCCAGAGAACGCACCTGAAAAGCGTCTGCCGCGGAGAGCTTATCGAGACCATTCTCAGAACTCGGTAAAATCTGGACCATCCAGGGCGCAACACCATAACGGTCTTTCCATTCCGTGATGGGCACGATCACCCTCAGCGGCAGCAATCCCACCGCATCGTCGTTGACAATGACTGCGGGCTTGGTCTTCCTGATTTCTGAGCCGACTGCCGGATCGAGATCGATCAGCCAAACTTCGCCCCTATGCATGGAAATCCTCGCCGTCGAGAACTGAAAAGGCCGTCAATTCGCCATCGCCTGCATAGTCGGCAAACAGGGCCTCGGCTGCCGAGGCAAGCTGTCTTTTCCTATCCTCTTTGGTTGATGGGGGTTCTGTCTGTTGCATCTCTCCGCGTAGTTCCTCTAACGCGGCTTCAATGACAACCAGCCTTTCCGCTGGTGCAAGCTTTTTCAACTCTTCCAGAATTTCCTTCTTAGACATGATGTCACACCTTTCTGCCCGACAAACTCCGACCGGCTTTAGAGTTCCGGTGTTTTCTTTTGCGCCGTCACGCAATCGATTCACCGCTTTTCTGCTGAGTGAGATGGATTATATAAATCATAGATATTCTAATCGAAACCCGCAACAAAAATGCCTATCGGACCAGTTTGGGCAGCTTAAGGACAAACGTCCATCCCGCCTGTCCGGGTTGATGGGAGTATTGAATACGGCCCTTTGGATAAAAACTCAGTAACCGTCACGGCAGAGCTTCCGGCTAAAGCCGGTAAGCGGATTGACCAGATTATGCGGAGAGGGGGAGACACGGGAACTGCAAGACGCGGAGAAGGGGAGATGGGGGAAGGGGAGACTGTTTTGTCCCCGTGTCCTCGCGTCTCCCCATCGTTCTCTCAGCCCTCGCTCTCCTCTGCGCTCTCTGTGTCTCTGCTTCGAAAAGGCTTGGTGGGCTGCGCTCCGCTTAGCCCACCCTACGGATCTTTTCATGGTTCAGGGTGTCCCAACGGGACATGAAATGCTGTGGTGAGATTCCTATCCGGATTCTTCTCCCATAAACGGCAGCGGTTGCCCCTTACGGTAAACCAGGGCCATGCATGCTGCGATCAGGTTCCCCAACTCGTCGTGGACCTTGATGTCGTAGGAGGCCGTTTTTCGCGTGAGGCTTACCTCTCGCGCTTCAGCTCTCAGTGTGCTTCCCGGCTGGGGGGATGCGATGAAGGCAACATTCATATTGAGCGCCACCGCAAGGGTCCCGTGAGAGTTTGACGCGGTTTCGAACGCCTCATCGATAAGGGCGAACAGCGCTCCCCCGTGCGCCATTGCGAACAGGTTTTCCATGTCCGGGCGAAATTTCATCTCCACTTTCGAGTAACCGTCCCCGATTTCCAGCAGCTTCAGGCCGAATTTTGAGGCGAAAGGCTCCTTTTCGACACCTGAATGGAAAGCTTGCCTGAGTTTTTCGTCCATACCATTGCCCCTCCCAAGATAGACTCTTTAAAACAATGCTTTTCTGCATATTATACGGATCGCAAAAAAATGCATCGGCACGCCGAAAAAAATACCAAACTCAAATGCATCCGGCGGTCGCGAGTGCCGGAGCCACCCAGGGCACAAACCGTGCCGGCGTGTATCGCTCGCGGAGCGCCGATAGGCGGGACGCCTCTTTGGAGTTTTTTCAAAATGGGGGTGCCGATCTGTCAAGAAACCAGCCCGAGGAGAAAATCTTTAGTGGTGACCAGGAACCATCCTCCGAACAACACAAGGAAGACCCCGCACGCCCTGATAAGCGTCCGGTACGTTCTGTCCCCCATAAGCGCGGCGCCCTTGCTTACTCCGAAAGAGACCATGGTGTACCAGGCAAAATCGGCCGCGATATGACCGGCGAAGAAAACTGCTATGCCAGGTAAGCCCTTGCCGGATATCCTCATCAGGTATCCAAGACCGAAGGTCGTCCACCAAAGCGTCCAGTAAGGATTGGCAAGGCTCGTAAGAGCGCCGGTGATAACCGGCCCTTTGCACTGCGCCGCAGCGCCCTCGCTCCGGGCCTGAATTGAGTGCCGTGCGGCTGTTCTGATCATTTGTATGCCCATATAAAGAAGGACCGACCCGCCAAGCAGCGCTGTGGCACCCATGACCGGAGCCGCTTTCAGATAGGCGCCAAGCCCGAGGAAGATAGCAGCAACGAGCGCCAGTTCGAGAATGGAATGGCCGACTATCAGGAGCGGTCCGGCGATGTATCCTCGCCTGGCGGATTCGGATATTGTGACCGTAAGCAGTGGGCCGGGCATTAGGGCCCCGGACAGGGCGACTGTAAAAGATGTTGTGAAAATTGCGAAGAATTCAACCATCTATAATCTTTGGCCCTTTCCATTTCTTGCGCCCCAATCTGTCTTTAGATGGGGTTTATTATCAAGGTTAGCACTCAGGCAGAGCTTAAAAAAGAATAATTTTCTTTCCCTGTGATTATAGATGGATTTCCGTCATGAAGTAGACTCAATACGCCCCGCAAATTTCCATCTGACGGCGTTAGTATGCAATTGAGCAAGTATGGCGGCAAATTTGAATTCTGCTTGCATAACTCTCTTTTTATTGTATTTTTGTTCTGCGCATTCGATATAAGCAGGGCTTGAAGGTGCTGGGGCTCGTTACCGGAAGGGGCGAAAATCAATGTCAGGCAAGTTACTGGAGATCGCCGCTTCTATCGTGAGAGCCCGGGCGTAAGGTGGTCAGGATTTCTTTCGAAGGAATCGAACAGATTCTCACGGAATGAAAACTCATGTTTACATTCTCGGAACTCTTCGATCTCGCTATCCAGGTCGAGGTGAACGGCGAGCGATTTTACCGGTATGCCATGAATAGGGCAAAGGGAGATTCCCTGAAAAATCTCCTCGGCTGGCTCGCAGATCAGGAATTGCTGCACGAGAGCGCATTCAAGGAATTAAAGGAGAGAATAGTCCGTGGAACCAAACCTGCTCCCCCCTTTGCCTCACTCACTCAGCAGGCTTTGCGCCGTGCAATGGGTCGCCATGCCTTCTCCCTGGATGAACTTCAAATAGACTCGATTCGGGATGAAAAAGAGATCCTGCAGGCGGCGGTCCTTTTTGAAGAAGACACGATACTGTTTTTTGAATTCATCGCCCCCTTTGTCTCCGATCCTGGCGCTTCTTCCACTCTTGAAAAGATAAGAGTAGAAGAGTCTAATCATAAGCAGCTTCTAATGGAGAAAATCTCCGAAATCTGAACAAAAGATCCTTAGCCATGAGTCATAAGGGAGTAATGAGATGGAAAAGCCGATTGAAAATTTCTGGTCTCTAAGACTTGCTGACCTCAGAGATGTGCTTGAAGCAAACAATTTCGAAGTTCATATCGCTGAAAATGTCGATAGCGCAAAGAAAATCGTCAGGGAAATTCTTCCGCGGACCGGGGCGAAGAGCATCTCATGGGGCGGTTCGGTGACATATGTACAAACCGGCCTGTACCAGGAGCTGAAGGATTATCCGGGCATCGAGGTCCTGGACACCTACGAAAAGGGGCTCCCACCCGAGGAGATGCTCGAACGAAGAAGGCGCTCACTTCTGGTAGATCTTTTCATTACTGGAACAAACGCGGTAACCGAAACCGGAAAGCTGGTCAATCTCGATATGACCGGCAACAGGGTGGCCGGCATCACTTTCGGTCCCAGGAACGTCATTATTCTTGCCGGACGCAATAAGGTTGTTCCCGACATAGAAGACGCGATGCAAAGAATAAAAAATTACGCCGCCCCGGCGAATGCGATGCGCCTGGACAAGAAAACCCCATGCGTGAAGACCTCGATATGTGAAGAATGCCGCAGTCTCGACCGAATTTGCAATACCTGGACGATTACCGAAAAGTCCTTTCCCAAAGGCAGAATCAAAATAGTGCTCATAAATGAAGACCTTGGGCTGTAGCTGTTTTGATTTGAATTGCTTCAACCGCTTGCTCTGCGCCCGTCTTTTTCACTTCCCGAGGCCTGGAGCGGTTTTTCCCGGTTTGTTCAATGTTCTTCGCCCCCACCTTTGCTGATGCCGGCAGGCCGCTGTCGCTCACTTGGAAGCGGCCGGCCGCACGACCCTTTCGGTACTGTGGCACCGCTCGCAATCGGCCGAGGCAAGCTTTCCTTTGATATCGTTTCTGTCGCAGGTTTCGCTGTGGGTCCCGCCCGGGCCGTGGCATGTTCACACCGTGCATTCCTGAGCTGCGGGGTTTCCTGTTCGGAGCGGAAACCGCCCGGCTCTCCACAACCGGTGGTGTGGCACTTATAGCAGCCCAGTGATTCCGAGTCGGTCAGCTCATTTTGTTGATTGTTTATCTCGTCACTACAACTCGTTCATGTCTTGGCGCTGTGGTTTTGGAATCCCCAAGGCGTCGTCAAAGCTCAACTGTTCAGGCGTTGCTGTATTCTTTAGAATTCAATGCGTTGATCATGTAACATCTTTTCGAAAAGGGATTTATTTTGGCCCAAATTTGTTTTTGAACAGGAGAAGCGATGCGCATTATAGATTTGCGCTCTGACACGATCACTCGCCCGACCTCGTCAATGCGCCGCGCAATGGCGGAAGCTGAAGTCGGGGACGATGTCTTCGGAGAAGACCCGACTGTGAACAGGCTTGAGAAAATGGCGGCGGAGCGGCTTGGAAAGCAGGCTGCTCTGTTCGTTGCAAGCGGCACCATGGGCAACCTGGTGAGCGTTCTGAGCCACTGCGGCAGGGGCGATGAAGTGATACTGGGCGATCTCGCCCACATGCACCTTTTCGAGCAGGGAGGGATGGCCGCTCTGGGGGGAGTTCACCCACGCACCGTCCGGAACGAACTGGACGGCACCATGGACCTCAGTGCAGTCGAAGGCGCCATAAGGCCGGACGACGTGCATCACCCGAGGACCCGCCTCATAGCGGTGGAGAACACTCATAACCGCTGCCACGGCAGCCCTTTGAGTCCGGCTTACATGCGGGGCCTCAGGGAACTTGCCGATAAGCATGGGCTCAAAATTCATGTCGACGGCGCGCGGATTTTCAACTCCGCTGCGGCCCAGGGCCTGGACGTCCGGGAGCTCGCTGCAGACGCCGATTCAGTCTCGTTTTGCCTGAGCAAAGCCCTGGCCGCACCGGTTGGGTCGGTGGTGTGCGGCTCCAACGAGTTCATCGCACAGGCAAGGCGCGCTCGCAAAGCGCTTGGCGGCGGGATGCGGCAGGCCGGCGTGCTTGCGGCGGCGGGAATTGTGGCCCTCGATGAGATGGTTGACCGGCTTGCCGAGGATCACTATAACGCCCGGAGGCTTGCCGAAGGGCTGTGCCGGATTCGCGGGCTTTCAATCTCGCTTGAACTGGTAAAGTCGAACATCGTTTTCATCGGAGTAGACCGAGAGGGTATGACTCCCCAGCTCCTCTCGGAGAGACTGAAGGCTCAAGGCATTCTGATTCTGCCGACCGGATCGAGCCGGCTGCGGGCCGTTACCAATTATCACGTGACAGCGGAGGATATTGATTACATATTGAACGTGTTTCGAAAGTTGCTGATATAAGTGAGCGCTTGAAGACCGGCATCGGGGACCGGATTTTTTCGGTATCCGCCGTCTGACTTCAGGTATCCGTTCGCTCAATGAAACAGTAAGGGTCCCTCTCTTTCAAAGGATTGAGTCCAAAGCTGTAAGCGGAGGCAAGACATCCTCCGCATACGTGTCTGATCGCACATGATCGGCAGACATCACAGCCGGTGCGATAAGAACGGGCCGCTTCTGAGTTGTAAACCTCGGCGATGCTGCTGTGCACTACATCTCCGATCGGTGAGGGAAACTTGCGGCAGGCATGGGCCTTACCGTCAGGAAGGACCGTTATGAAGTTAAAGGCGGCCCCACAGCCGTATCCCGAACAGCCTCCGAAGAGGTGCAAACCCTTTCTGTAACGCACGATGTTAATCAAATTATCTTTGAGGCCGAGCACAGGATTATCGGAGGCGGCATCCGCGTAGGTATGCAGGAATGCTATGTATTGATCCTTTGATGGAACCTGAAGACGCGCGCCTTCTCCCACCAGGGAGAGCCGGTTGAAAGTAAAAAGATCTGTCTTGTCCTGGAGCATTTCAGCAAGGGGAAGCACCTGGGCGATATTATGCCTTGTAAGGGTAAGCATCACAATGGAGTAGACGCCAAACTCGCGCAGTAGATCGAGAAATCCAAGCGATCCATCAAAGTGCCCCGGCCCCCGAATCCAGTCGTTGTGCTCGGGCAAGCCCTCCAGACTCACCTGAAAAAAGACCGGACGCTCGATTGCGAGCAAATCTTCAAGCCACTCGCCTGGTACGGGATTACCAAGAATTGCAGCGCCGAAACCCCGCTCGGCAGCAGCACGGTAGAGAGTGAGAAAGTCGGGATGAAGAAAGGGGTTCCCCCCGGTAAACGATATCTGTCCCCTCACATGATGCTCCCGGCAGAATCCGTGGAAATCATCCAGAAGTGCCATTGCCTGCGTCAGTTCAATCGGTTCTATGTGGCTCCTGTCGTAGCAATGCCTGCAATGCAGCTCGCAGGCTTGGGTGATGTGCCACTGGAGGGTGAAAACCGATACGGAAAGAGCGCTCTCCTCTATTTCCACATAGGTTGGAAAAGTAGAGCGACCACGCCGAATGCTCGAAGCGGGCGCAAGGAGCAGCCCTTTTCCGACTCCCCGTTCAATAGCCGCATCAATTACATATAATGGAACATGGCCTTCCGCAGCCGCTTTCCAGGGTGCGATCTCTTCAACCACTATTTTCAGTACGAGAAGGTCCTCATCGAATGCGGAGCGAACCATTAGCTCACCGTTCGCCGGATGTCTCCATAAGAGCACAAATTCCTCTCCCTTCTCGGGATATGTGACTGGATAACGATCCAGGGTACTAAGAAGAGCAGGCAGATGCTTCCAGGAAAACCGGAGCAGGCAAAGAGTGGGATTTACTGTAAGCCGGCCGACAGGCGCTTGACATGTCGCTTTCGAAGAACCCGCCTCATGGATAGCCCATTCGAGGCGCGCAAGCTCCGGCAGGTAATCTGGCAATCCGAGGCGGGCCGCATGACGCGCCAAAACGTTGGGGAATTCCTCCGGCGCCTGAGCCGAGGCGAATACTTTCAAGAGGTTTTCCCATGCCTCCGGGCCCATATGAAATCGGGACGCGCTGAAAAGCTTGTCTATCGTCTCCGTCTTTTCCTGGTTCACTTCCGTTCTTCCTCGTGCGATAGACTAAGTGCAATACATTACAACTTATTCCATGCGTGGGCGGCGGGTGTCCTGTTGTATCGGCGGAGGGGGTTAAACAATAATCTCAGGGTGACTCGTTAATTGAACGTTTTTGTGCCGGGAGAATCCTAATCCAGGGCAAGGTATTGGGTTTGGAAGTGATTCAGGCCCGGGTTTACTGACTCTTCTTTGGCTCCTCTTTGGCGTTGCCCGCGCCTTCCTGGGTGCCCATACTCTTCTCAGGCTCTTTTACGTTGCTGCCTTGAGCACCTTGTTGGGAGCCGCTTCCGCTGCTTTTACCGACGCCACCGGCGTCGTGTGGGGTCCCGCTTCAGCCGGTTTTACCTGTCTCTTTCTTCTGGTCGGCGCCACCTGCACCGGGTTGAGCCCCACCTCATGATGAGGCTGCAAAGGTGAGGCCGGCGCCGGACATCAAACCGGCGATGCATAACCCTGCCAGTGCCTTCTTGATGTCACTGATGTCCATAGTGCTGCCCCTTTGGTATAGTTTAAACAAGGTGTTTACCCCATCCGCCGCTAATCGAAGATATTGCCGGATATAGACCCTGTCAATACAAGCTGAAACTCGCGGAGAGGAGATTGTGGTCGAAGGTTCCAACGTTTCGCAGGATAAAGTGGAAGCGGTCATTTGTCGCTGTTTGGGGCTTGCCGAACCCCAACCTCAAAAGAAGGGTATCCTTGGGCGGCTCCTGGGGAAATAGCGTAGACGGAGTCTTTGATGGAAACTATGGCCAACTGGAAGTTTTCTATGAGCAGTGAAATAGAGATACGCCTTGGATGTTTCTTTGACGCCTTCGCCGTGGTGGCACATTGCGAAATCCTTTCGCCCCGCCGTGCATTGACCGCTTCCAAGGTTGCCGGGTGGTTCACCAATCTTGCGATCATCGCTCTCAATCCCCTCTCGGTGCGTCTGATGTTCCCGGTCCTTCCCGTTGGAATGGCTCTTCCGGCGTCCGAGCGGCAATGGGGGGTTACTCAACCACGTGGATCTCCCACATTGATTGAGGTTGTCATTGGCGTGATTATCCCGGATCTTTCCATCTACCTTCAACATGTTCTGCACCATGCGGTTCCGGCTCTGTGGCGCTTACACATGGTCCATCATGCAGACCTCGATTATGACATGACGACCGGGCTGCGCATCCACCCTATTGAGATTGTTCTCTCCATGGGCATCAAGCTCATGACGGTAGCAGCACTCGGAGCCCCTGCGCAGGCTGTCCTCATTTTCGAAGCAGCATTGAATGCAACCTTCATGTTGAACCATAGCAATATTCGTATTCCCGAAAGCGTTGACCGGGTCCTTCGGCTTTTCGTTGTGACACCCGACGTGCATCGGGTGCACCATTCCGTGACCATCCGTGAGACAAACAGCAACTACGGCTTCAATTTCCCCTGGTGGGACAGGCTTTTGGGAACATACAAGGATCAGCCGGATAAGGGCCATGAAGGGATGACCATCGGTCTCTCCCAATTCCGGGACCACAAAAGGCTAAGCTTGCCATCGTTACTCATCCTGCCCTTTGTCGGGGACCCCGGCGGGGTACCCATTAACCGGCACTGACGGGGCGTCGCCGCCACCCTCATTCCCAAGGTTGTCAAGAAGAGGGAAAAGCCAATATGCTGTTGCACTAGCGTAGCTCTAAAAATGTTTAGTTGGCCAGGACTCAACACAGTTTGGCACTGTTGAATCCGAAGAATGGGAGAAGATTTGAGGGGATGGGTTAAACCAAAGCAAGTGCTCGATTTTGCCCCCCTGCGGCCGAGGACTTTTTCACTATTTGTGTCATCTCTTGCTGTGCATAGGTTAGGTGGGCAATTTCCTTTGCTAGGCTGTGGATAATTTGCAGAGAAGATCAATTGACAGTCCAGGGATATCACCATCAATGATCTTCCGCGCAAATATGATGCCTTCCGTATCTGCCATCTCTTTGCTTGAAAAGGTATTTTCGGAAGAGAAAGTTTCCTCTCTCGGTTCGCCACCTGAATCTTTGTGAAGGGAAACGGTGACTTGTAAGGTCCAACGCTTACTATCGACAAGCTGAATAGATTTTGACCTGAGTGAATAACCCCTATAAATAAATCCCATTATCCATTCCTTTTCATTTACTTGGAATATCGTTTGTCGCTCCCTGTGTCGAGTAAAATGACAATCTCCGCCAATTGGCTCTTGGCATTGAAATTTGTTATCGTGCACTCCACCCTGTCGTGGGTTAATTCCCCTATGGCCTTCGCTATTGCAGTCTCAATCTTGTCCAGTGGAATGGTCTTCAATTTACAAGCATAGGAAGCATGGTATCGCTCATCGAAATTTCCTTTTTTTTCTTCCATAACCACTCCTTTCTGAGTCCTGAGTAAAAAAAAGCCATAAACCTCTCATGAATTACCAAGATAATCATCCAAACTGATGTTACGATATTGACACGGGAACAATCCGCTGAGTATACGTTATTATTTTATCACCTTGCCCGGGAAAAGGGGCCGGAATTTTCCATTGAACGGCGATGACAGAAAAAGAGACGCGGCAGGACGAGCGGTTAAGACCGGCTTTTCCGAATCGTCCCGGCGCTGCAAAAACACTTTCTCTTTAGACTCCACAGGACACCGGATAATGAATGAGATGCTCGCGGAACATAGACGTCCGCAGTCACTCGGAGAGGAAATTTCGAACGCCTTCAGCCACGTTGTCGGGTTGACCGCGACTCTTGTTGCGGCGCCGTTTCTCATCGTCTCAACCATTCGTCATGGCAATCCATGGGCCATCGCCGGCTCCGGCATTTTTGCCGTGACTATGGTCCTGCTGTACCTGGCATCCGCTATCTATCACGCTCTTCCAGCGAGCAAAGCAAAACGTGTGTTTCGGGTGCTGGACCACGGAGCGATTTTTTTCCTCATTGCCGGCACATACACCCCGTTTACGCTCGGCGTGCTTCGCGGCCCCTGGGGCTGGACGCTATTGTTTCTTGTTTGGAGTCTTGCAATATTCGGCGTGACGGCTAAGGCGGTGGGAGGCATCCGGCACCCGCGTTTATCAGCCGGACTATACGTTGCTATGGGGTGGTTGATGCTCATAGCTATCCAGCCGCTCCGGTCTCATATGCCCTGGTCTGGAATCCTCTGGCTCCTGGCGGGAGGTATTGCATACACGGGCGGTGTGGCGTTCTTTGCGGCTCATCGGGTGCGCTACACCCATTTCGTATGGCACTTATTTGTCATCGCGGGTACTACATGTCACTACTTTGCCGTGCTGTGGTACGCTTGAAAAGAGAAAGAAATGAAGAGCCCAAGTCTGATGGATCAGATCATCGAGCGTATGAAGGGTTCGGGAAAGAGTGGTCCGAACCAGGTCGACCCAGCTCAAAAAAGGGTACGCTTTTCCATATGGTACTTCATCGCAGCCATGTTCCTGTTTTTCTGGTTTCAGAGCTACACGGGAGTTCAGCAGACCGAAAAGATCCCCTATTCGGATTTCAAGCAGTGGGCTAGTGAGGGAAAGGTGGAAAATGTTGTCGTCGGCCCGGAGCAGATAACAGGCAAATTGAAAGGAGAAGAGGGCAAGCCGGCAAGAACATTCGTTACCGTTCGGATTGAAGATCCGGAACTCGTCGGGCAGCTTGAGCAAAAAAAGATCAAGTTCAGCGGCTATGTTGAGAACAAGTGGCTCGGAACGATGGTTTCCTACCTGCTGCCTCTCGGGCTTTTCGTTTTCGTCTGGTTTTTTCTCATGAAACGAATAAGCGGAGGTGCGCAGGGTGTACTCTCCCTGAGTAAAGCACGAGTGAAAATCTATGGTGAGAAGGATGTAAAGGTAACCTTTGCGGATGTGGCCGGAATCGATGAAGCCAAGGGCGAGCTCGAGGAAGTCGTTCAGTTTCTGAAGGACCCCGAGAAATCTCAGCGCCTCGGAGGACGCATTCCCAAGGGGGTTCTGCTGGTGGGGGCGCCCGGGACCGGCAAGACACTGCTTGCAAGGGCGGTTGCGGGCGAAGCCGGGGTGATGTTTTTCAGCATGAGCGGGTCGGAATTCGTCGAAATGATCGTAGGAGTTGGAGCGGCCCGTATCAGGGACCTCTTTAAACAGGCCAGGGAGCATGCTCCATGCATTATCTTCCTCGACGAAATGGATGCGCTGGGAAAGGCTCGCGGCCTGAATCCCATGGGCGGCCATGACGAGAGAGAGCAGACATTGAACCAGCTTCTTGTCGAGATGGACGGTTTTGATACGAGCGCCGGGGTAATCATCCTGGCCGCTACAAACCGCCCGGACATACTGGACCCCGCTCTGTTGCGCCCGGGGAGGTTCGACCGCCATGTGGCGATCGACAAGCCGGATATTCGGGGGCGGGAGGCCATTCTCAAAATTCACGCAAAAAACGTTACGCTAAGCTCCGATGTGGATCTGAAGAAAATCGCGGCTATGACCCCCGGCTTTGCGGGGGCGGACTTGGCTAATCTGATAAATGAAGCCGCGCTGACTGCAGCCAGGCGCGGTGCCGACGAAGTGACCATGGCCCATTTCCAGGAGGCGGCCGACCGAATCATGGGAGGCCTGGAGAAGAAGAACCGCATCATGAGTCACAAAGAAAAGGAAATCGTGGCCTACCACGAATCGGGCCATGCGCTTGTAGCGATGCTTCTGCCTGGGACCGATCCGGTCAGTAAAATTTCGATCATCCCCAGGGGCATTGCGGCGCTGGGCTACACCCAGCAGCTTCCCACCGAGGACCGCTATCTCATGACCCGCGATGAGCTCCTGGATCGCTTGCAGGTGCTCCTGGGCGGGCGAGTGGCCGAGGAGGTGATCTTTGAGGATATTTCGACGGGGGCGCAGAACGACCTTCAGCGCGCCAGCGATATCGCCCGCACCATGGTGATGGAGTATGGGATGAGTGAACGCCTCGGGCTTTTGACTTACACCCACACGCCGCAGTCAAGATATCTGGATCTTGGATTGGGTTCAAACGAGAGAGAATACAGCGAGCGCACGGCGCAGGATATCGATGAGGAAAAAAGCAGGATTATGGATGAGGCCCACCAGAAGGTCCTGCTCAAGTTGAAGAATTATAGGGATTCCCTCGAAAAGCTTGCCAAGATTCTGCTTGAGAAAGAAACCATCGATGGCGACGAGTTGAAACAGTTTGCCGAGGAAGTCAGAGTACGGGCATCTGAGGCTGGTGAGAAGCCATGATCGAGGCGCCGCATTGAGGTTATTTGTGAATCGGGAGGTGGATACTGGATATTTATCAAGTACGGACCTTTCTCATTCAGCGATGTCTGCTCACATGGTTTTCATTTTCTGAGGATATCTTTTGCATAAAGATATATTAAGCCGATCATTTATATAAATATCTTGTATTTCTAAAATTACCGGTTATAATTATAACGTGCCAATGGAGTAGGTTATTTTGAGTTATGAAGGAAATCGATCTTTCGCCGGTATTAATGGTGCGGTTTCGAGGTAACTCTAAGTACCGCGCCAAAAGAGCAGTGACAAAAACACAAAACTTAGAGAAGGATCAACAAATGGTGGAAGGTCGCGTAAAATGGTTTAATGACAGCAAGGGTTATGGATTTATTGAAGCGGACAGTGGACACGATGTGTTCGTTCATCACTCAGCCATCCAGGGCGAAGGCTTCAGGACTTTGAGCGAGGGTGAGCGGGTCAGTTTTTCGGAAGAAAAAGGCACCAAAGGGCCGAGCGCCACTAACGTAACAAAGCTCTAGTCAAGGCTTTGTAAAGACATTAAGAACGAACCTCAGCCGGAGCCGTGAAAAGCTCCGGTTTTTTGTTCCGGAGTGGGACGACATGGCCTGCCGGGAGTACGCCTCTCTTATATTGGCTTTGCCGGCCCGTGTGTGGCTATGAGGCTGGCGAAAAGCGCACTTATCTTTTCACCTGGTGAAAGTATATCAACAGTAAGCTTCTCTTGAGGCAGGGCGTCTAACCCAATTCCTCACTGCTTCCATCAGACTGTCCACCCGGTCAAATACGCCGCAGGCGTCTTTTCCATGAAAACCGGCTATACCGGTAATCCTAAAGGAAAAAGCAATGATTTCAAAATCCTCGATTCGCAAAGCCATCGCACAGGCCCGGGGTCGTGTGCAAGGTGATCTCTATGTCGATGCTGGGGGGAAGACCGTTTCTTTTACCGTCGGTATGAGGGACTCATTGGAGTACGGGTCTACCTATCCTGATTTTTGGCGCCTGGCGAAGGAGTATTCCTTTGAGAAGGTCGTCGGTATAATACGCAGATGGGCAGCTTCTAGGTAAAAGTGAATCGTCGCTATTTGAAAAAAGGGAATTCCAAATAATACTGAGCAATAAAGATCGATACAGCAAAGGCAACGTTAAAGGTGTTGATGAAGGCCTCCCGCCCCCGCCCCGTCTCGCGGGTGGGTGGGCTGTCGAGAATGAGCGGTCGGCCTCCGCGCTACGCGCTCACATGTCGCTACTGGAGGCCGGGCAAGCCCTCTGCACAAAGTGAAGTGGGACGAAGCCCTGCGAAGCGAGATCTCACCATTGTAACTTCACTTTCTGATGCGCTTAACATTTGGCTTGCCTCCAAACGCACCACACTTTCTGTCTGCACTGTCTGCATGGCTGCGCGCACGGGCGCCGCTTTTGCTCAGTCCGCAGTCCTCAGTCCTCAGTCCTGCTTCCCCGCATGGCTGCGCGCACGGTCGCCGCTCTTATCATGTCAGGCGCATTTTTTTTTCGAACAAGGTATTATATAAGTCTATCATACGAGGACATAAAAAGCAGAAGACCGAACCAGGAGCGCGAGAGTTGCGAAGAAAGAATATGGTTAAGAAAGTCAAGAGGCTCAAGTAAATGGAATCGAGCGGCAAGACCATTCGCCAGGGCTTGCTCCGTTTGAGAGCGCGCCTGGGCGGCAACGGCCCGGCGCAAAAATACGTTGCCGTCGAACCGCCGCTGCGCGCGGAGTTGTTCAGCGCCGATCAGATGGAGCATCATGGCAAGGTCCTGGCCCAATCGCATAAGTTGAGCCCGGCAAGACCTCGGGACCGCCTTCTGAGGCGGCTGGCCGAAAATGAGGGCGTTCTGCTCGGGGTTCGCAACCTGCTGACCGAGGCCGTCAAAACAGACCGCCGGATTACGCCGGCCGGGGAATGGCTGCTCGACAACTTCTATTTTATCGAAGAACAGATTCGCACTGCTAAGCGACACTTGCCAAAGGGCTACAGCCGAGAGTTGCCGCGGTTGCTTGACGGCCCATCGGCCGGGCTTCCGAGGGTGTATGACATCGCGCTGGAGACGATCTCGCATGGCGATGGACGGGTGGACCCGGAGAGCCTCAGCAGTTTCGTAGCCGCCTACCAGTCGGTGACCATCCTGAAGTTGGGCGAATTGTGGGCGATCCCTATCATGGTGCGTCTGGCGCTGATCGAAAATCTCCGGCGCGTGGGAACCCGGATCGCTGCCGACAGGACCGACCGAAACCACGCCGACTATTGGGCGGACCAGATGACGGAGATCGCCGGGAAGGACCCGAAGAGCCTTATTCTGGTGATCGCGGATATGGCGCGGTCGAATCCGCCGATGGTGAGTTCGTTTGTCGCCGAGTTTGCGCGCCGGCTGCAGGGGCAAGGCCCCGCTCTGGCATTGCCGCTCACCTGGATTGAACAGCGACTGTCCGAGTCCGGCCTGACCATCGAGCAGTTGGTGCGCTCGGAGAACCAACAACAGGCTGCTGACCAGGTCTCAATGAGCAACAGCATCGGCAGCCTCCGTTTCCTGGGCGCGATGGACTGGCGCGAGTTCGTCGAGACAATGAGCGTTGTCGAGCAGACCCTGCGTGAGGACCCAGGGGACGTTTATATAAAGATGGATTTTGCCACCCGGGACCGCTACCGCCACGTCGTGGAAAAGATTGCGAAGAGAAGCCGGTGCTCCGAAAGCGAGGTGGCGCGCAAAGCGATCCAATCGGCACTGGAGGCCGCCGCCCACATCGCGGGCGGGCGGGCGGGCTGTGCAGATCCCCGGATCGAGTCCGGGGCAGGCTCTGGCTGTGCCGCCGTTGAAGGTTTGAGTGGCGATCCCGGCCGGCAGCCCTGCTGCCATGTGGGCTTCTACCTGGTCGATAAGGGATTGGCGCAGCTCGAGCGACTGGCGGAAGTGGGTTCATCACCCCTTGAGGCCCTTCGAAAAGCCGGCCGCCGGTATCCTTTGCCGCTCTATGGCGGCGCGATCATGCTGATGACGGTCCTCTTGGCCGGGCTGTTGGTGGTGAAAGCGCATGGCGGCGGGTTGCATGGCTGGCTGCTCGCGCTGACCGGGATTCTTTCCGTTCTATGTGCAAGCCATCTGGCGGTGGCCGCAGTGAACTGGCTGGCTACGTTGCTGGTGACGCCGCATCCGCTGCCGCGAATGGACTTTTCAAAAGGGATTCCGCCGGAATCGCGCACTCTGGTGATAGTCCCGACTATGCTCACAAGCGTTCACAATATCGAGGCTTTGATCGATGCGTTGGAAGTTCGTTTCCTGGCAAATCGCGACGACCATCTCCACTTCGGCCTGTTGACCGATTTTCCGGACGCGCTCGAAGAAACACTGCCGGAGGACGAACCGTTGTTGCGGCTGGCTCGGCTGAGAATCGAAGATCTGAATAAAAAACACAGGGACTCGGAAAGCGATACATTCTTTCTCTTTCATCGCCCGCGCCGATGGAATCCTCGAGACCGGATCTGGATGGGTTACGAGCGCAAGCGGGGAAAGCTTGCGGATTTGAATTGGCTTCTGCGAGCCGGGCCGCATACTGACCCCGGGGACCGCTTCTCGCTCGTCGTAGGCGAAACTGCAATTTTGGCGAGCGTGAAGTACGTGATCACCCTGGACACGGATACGCAACTGGCGCGCGATTCGGCGCGGCAGTTTGTAGGCGCCATGGCGCACCCTCTGAATCGTGCGCGCTACGACGAAGCCAAACAGCGTGTCTGTGAGGGCTACGGCATCCTTCAGCCGCGGGTGGCGGTGAGCCTGCCCCAAGCGAACCGGTCGCGGTATGCGCACATGTGCGCAAGTGACCCCGGCATCGATCCTTACACGCGCGCCGTTTCCGATGTTTACCAGGACCTGTTCGGTGAAGGCTCGTTCATTGGCAAGGGAATCTATGACGTAGATGCGTTTGAGCGGGCGACGGAAGGACGTTTCCCCGCCAACCGGATCCTCAGCCACGATCTCTTGGAAGGGTGCTACGCGCGGGCGGGGCTCTTGAGCGATGTGCAGTTATACGAGGAATACCCGTCTCGCTACAGTGCGGACGTGAGCCGCCGGCGCCGTTGGATTCGAGGGGATTGGCAGATCGCGCAGTGGGTGACGGCAGGCGTTCCCGGCCCTGATGGGCGCCTTCAAAAGAACCCTCTCACGATGCTGTCCCGATTGAAGATCCTCGACAACCTGAGGCGCAGTCTGGTGCCGGCGGCTTTGACGCTCCTCTTGCTGCTGGGCTGGACGGTGTTGCCATCGGCCTGGTTCTGGACCTTGTCGGTGATGGGGATCATCCTGATTCCTTCTCTGATCAGCCCTGTCTTGGATGCACTTCAAAAGCAGGGCGACGTAACTCTGGGTCAGCATCTCGCCGGCGCAGTACGCTCGGCAGGCCGACACCTTGGCCAGGCTATATTTACGCTCGTATGCCTGCCATACGAGGCGTCCTTCAGTCTGGATGCGATTGTTCGCACGGTCTGGCGCCTGTTGATCACGCACAGGCGGCTTCTCGAATGGAACCCGTCGAGCGGCCCTGGTCGCACCAGCCGCACTGACTTCACCGGCTCGTGCCGGGCTATGTGGATAGCCCCGGTTATTGTCGCTTCGGCGGCGATTGGTTTCGCGCTGTTGAGGCCGGCCGCCTTTGTTGTGGCTGTGCCCATTCTGGGTCTCTGGTTTGCCTCCCCCGCTATCGTCTGGTGGATCAGCCGGCCGCTCGGCCGCCGTGAAGCAAGGCTCACGATTGACCAGACCCTCTTTCTCCGGAAGATATCCCGGAAAACCTGGGCGTTCTTCGAGACCTTCGTCGGCCCGGAGGACCATTGGCTGCCGCCCGATAACTTTCAGGAGCACCCCTCAGCCGTGGTCGCGCACCGTACTTCGCCCACCAACATGGGATTAGCACTGCTAGCGAATTTATCCGCATACGATTTCGGCTACATTTCAGCCGGACAATTCATCGAACGCACAGCAAACGCCCTAAGCACAATGCAAGCCTTAGAGCGGCACCGGGGCCACTTCTATAACTGGTACGACACGCAATCTCTGAAGCCGCTGCCGCCCCTCTACATTTCGTCGGTTGACAGCGGGAACCTTGCAGGTCATCTGCTGACATTGCGGCAGGGTCTGCTCGCTCTTCCCGATGACAAGATCCTGGAGGCGCGCTTGTTCGACGGGCTCAGCGACACATTGAGGGTCCTCGTGGACGTTGCGGGAGACGCTGCTCCGGCCCAGCTTGCTCAACTTCAAAAGGAGATGGAACTCGCGGGCAGTGGCGGCCATCTTGGCCGTAGCCCTGCCACCCCGGCAGCCGGTCCCACCGCTCCTCTCACGCTCACAGCGGCGTGGCAGCGCCTGAACCGGTTGGCGGCGCTCGCCGAGGACCTGGGCGACGGGGGCGAAGAATTGAGCGGCGAATCTGGCTGGCAGCCCCGCCGCCTCGTCCGGCAGTGCCGGGATGCCCTCGATGAGATAATGCTTCTCGCTCCGTGGACACCGCTGTTGTCCTCTCAGAACACGCCCCAGGACTTTCACGGTATCGACGGGGTCCCAACGCTGCGCCAATTGTCCAACCTTGAAGTGGAACTCCTGCCGGAGATCGAGCGTCGGCTGGCTCTGAAGGTGACCCACGAAGAGAAGGCGTTGCTTGAAGAGCTTCGGCCTCTCATCATGAAGGCAAGCCGGCGCGCCGGCGCAAGGATTGCCTCTATTGAGCGCCTTGCACTGCAATCAAACGAGCTTGCCCGTATGGAGTATGATTTCCTGTTCGATAAGGCGCGTCATCTACTGGCTATCGGATACAACGTGGGCGAGCATCGGCAGGACCCCAGCTACTACGATCTACTGGCCTCGGAAGCGAGATTTTCCACTTTCGTGGCGATTGCACAGGGACAACTGCCGCAGGATAGCTGGTTCGCCCTGGGACGTCTGCTCACCATCGCCGGTGGAGAACCGGTGCTCCTTTCGTGGAGCGGTTCGATGTTCGAATACCTGATGCCGCTCCTGGTGATGCCGACATACGAAGACACGCTGCTCGACCAGACCTGTAAGGCGGCTGTGGCCAGCCAGATCGAGTATGGGAGAAAATCCGGGACGCCTTGGGGCATTTCAGAATGCGGCTACAATGCAATCGATGTTCATCTCAACTATCAGTACCGGGCGTTCGGCGTGCCCGGCCTGGGCCTCAAACGAGGGCTGGCCGACGACCTGGTAATTGCGCCCTATGCTTCAGCGCTCGCGCTGATGACGGCGCCCGAGAAGGCATGTTTAAATCTCGAACGGCTGGCCGCTGAAGGGGTCGAAGGAAGATTCGGCTTCTATGAAGCGATCGACTACACTCCTTCGCGCCGGCCGCGTGGACAATCGAGCGCCGTGGTTCGCTCCTTCATGACACATCACCAGGGTATGAGCTTTCTCTCTTTGGCCTATGTGCTCCTGGGCCGTCCGATGCAGAAACGATTCGAGTCGGAACCCCTGTTCCAGGCGACCATGCTGTTGCTTCAGGAGCGGGTCCCCAAGGCTACTGCGTTCTATGTGCACACTACCGAGCTTCCCGAGTTACTCGCGGCTTCCAGTGGCGCGGAGACGCCTATACGCGTTTTCAGCAGTCCCGACACACCGAATCCGGAAGTGCAGTTGCTCTCGAACGGCAGATACCACGTGATGATCACCAATGCCGGCGGCGGTTACAGCCGCTGGAAGGACATCGCCGTCACACGCTGGCGCGAAGACGGCACCTGCGACAACTGGGGCGCGTTCTGCTACATCCGCGACGTGACCAGCAGGGAGTTCTGGTCAACCGCATATCAGCCAACGCTCAAGAGATCGAAGAATTTTGAGGCGATCTTCTCGGAAGGGCGAGCTGAGTTTCGCTGCCGCGACCACGACTATGACACCCATACCGAGATCGCTGTTTCGCCCGAGGATGACATCGAAGTGCGCCGCGTCCGCATCACCAACCTCGCGCGGAAGCGCCGTACGATAGACGTTACCAGTTACGCGGAAGTGGTTCTGGCGCAGCCTGCCGCCGACGCACTGCATCCGGCGTTCAGCAATCTCTTTGTGCAGACCGAGATCATCCGCCCGCAGCAAGCAATCCTTTGCACTCGCCGGCCGCGCTCCCAGGGCGAGCAGGTGCCCTGGATGTTGCACCTGATGGCCGTGCATGGGGCGGAGATCGCAGACGTCTCCTATGAGACCGATCGCATGCAGTTCATCGGCTGCGGCAACACCGTCGCCGATCCACAAGCGATGAGCGGGGTGGCTGACTTTTTCACGGGGGCGCTTTCGGGCAGCGAGGGCTCCGTACTCGATCCGATTGTCGCCATCCGTTATCGGATAACGCTCGATCCGGAAAAATCGGCAACAATAAATATTGTCTCCGGCATCGGTGAAACCCGTGATGCAGCCTTAAGCCTGGTGGAAAAATACCAGGATCGGCGGCTCGCGGATCGCGTCTTTGATCTGGCATGGACACACAGCCAGGTGCTCTTGCGGCAGATCAACGCCACGGAGGCCGACGCGCAGCTCTATTGCCGCATTGCGGGCTCTGTGATCTACGCGAATTCTTCGCTGCGCGCCGATCCGAGCACGCTCATCAACAACCGCCGCGGGCAATCCGGTCTTTGGGGCTACTCCATTTCGGGCGATTTACCCATCGTGCTGCTGCAGATTGAATATCCGGCCAATATCGACCTGGTGCGCCAACTCGTGCAGGCCCACGCCTACTGGCGTCTAAAAGGACTGGCTGTGGACCTTGTGATCTGGAACGAAGATCGCGCCGGTTACCGGCAACTCCTCCACGACCAGATCATGGGGCTAATTGCCGCAGGCATAGAAGCCAACGTGACCGATCGACCCGGCGGCATTTTCGTGAGACCTGCGGACCAGATAGCGGAGGAGGACCGCATACTGTTTCAAACGGTCGCCCGTGCCATCATCACCGACAGTAGGGGGTCGCTGGCGGACCAGATCAACGGTCGCGGTCCGGTGGAAGCAACCGTGCCTCTCCTTACCCCGACCCGAACCCACCGCTCCGAACCCCTGGCGGTCGCCCCGTCGCCACGCCACGATCTGACGTTCTACAACGGACTGGGCGGCTTCACCCCGGATGGGCGCGAGTATGTTATTACCACCGCGCACCGGCAGGTGACTCCTGCGCCATGGGTAAATGTGCTGGCCAACCCGCACTTCGGAACTGTCATCTCGGAGAGCGGTCTTGCCTGCACCTGGAGCGAGAATGCCCACGAGTTCCGCCTCACTCCCTGGGGGAACGATCCCGTGAGCGATTCGAGCGGAGAAGCCTTATACATCCGTGATGAAGAGCGCGGCCACTTCTGGTCGCCCACGCCGCTGCCCTGCCGCGGGGTGACGCCTTACGCCACCCGGCACGGATTCGGCTACAGCGTCTTCGAACACACCGAGCGCGGCATCCGCTCCGAGCTGTGGGTTTACGTGGCTCTGGACGCAGCGATCAAGTTCACGGTTCTCAAAGTGCGCAACGAGTCGGGCAGGTCCCGTAGGCTCTCCGCTACCGGATATGCAGAATGGGTGCTTGGCGACCTGCGGCCGAAAACGGCCATGCACGTGATCACCGGAATTGACCCGAATAGCGGCGCGCTCTTTGCGCGCAACCCATACAACACTGAGTTCCGCGACCGGACTGCGTTCTTCGACGTGGACGATACGACTCGCACCGTAAGCGGCGATCGGACTGAATTCCTGGGACGCAACGGTACGCTGCGGGCTCCTGCCGCTATGAAACGCACGCGCCTTTCCGGCAAGGTGGGGGCCGCCCTGGATCCTTGTGCCGCGATCCAGGTGAGCTTCGATCTGGCCGCCGGACAAGAGCGTGAGATCGTGTTCCGGCTCGGCGTAGGGCGAGACGCCGACGATGCCAGAAACCTGGTCAATCGCTTTCGAGGATCAACTGCCGCCCGCGAGGCTCTCGATAGGATGTGGCAGCATTGGAATCATACTCTCGGTGCGGTAAATGTGGAAACACCCGACCAGTCCTTCAACTTGCTGGCCAACGGCTGGCTGCTGTACCAAACCCTGGCGTGCCGCCTTTGGGCGCGAAGCGCAACCTACCAGTCCGGGGGCGCCTTCGGCTTCCGCGATCAGTTGCAGGACGTGATGGCGCTCATCTACGCCATGCCATATCTCGTGCGCGAGCACCTGCTCCTTTGCGCGTCCCGTCAATTCCTGGAAGGAGATGTCCAGCATTGGTGGCATCCCCCAACGGGTAGGGGTGTGCGCACTCACTGTTCGGACGATTACCTCTGGCTGCCGCTCACGGCGTGCCGCTATGTCCTCACCACCGGGGATACCGGCGTGTTGGATGAGCCCGTCCACTTCGTCCAGGGCCGCCCGGTAAAAGCCGATGAAGACTCTTATTACGATCTGCCCGGGCGCACTGAAGAGGCCGCAAGTCTTTACGAGCACTGTGTTCGAGCCATCCTGAACGGCCTCAAATTCGGTGAGCGCGGCCTGCCTCTAATCGGCTCAGGTGACTGGAACGACGGCATGAACCTGGTGGGCGAACACGGCAAAGGCGAAAGCGTGTGGTTGGGATTTTTTCTTTATGAAGTGCTCATGCAATTCACTAAGGTTGCCCGCTTGCGCGGTGACATCTCCTTCGCCGCGCGTTGCGAAAGTGAGGCGGCGGGGCTGCGCAGCAATATCGAGAGGCATGGCTGGGACGGCGAGTGGTACCGCCGCGCCTATTTCGACGACGGCTCGCCGCTTGGATCGGCAACCAACCCCGAATGCCAAATTGATTCGATCTCGCAGAGCTGGTCTGTTCTATCCGGTGCGGGAGATAATGAGCGTTCGCGCCTGGCCATGGAAGCGGTGGATGAGCGTCTCGTTCGCCGCGAGCATGGGCTGATCCAACTCCTGGATCCGCCCTTTGACAAGTCGGAGTTGAATCCCGGCTACATCAAAGGGTACGTCCCCGGCGTGAGAGAAAACGGCGGGCAGTACACGCATGCGGCCGTCTGGGCGGCAATGGCCTTCGCTCGCTTGGGGGACAACCGGCGCGCGTGGGAGCTGTTTAGCATTATCAACCCGGTGAACCATGCAATATCTCCCGAGGGCGCCGCCATTTACAAAGTGGAACCCTACGTCGTTTCGGCCGACGTCTATGCGCTCCCGCCGCACATCGGCCGTGGCGGATGGACGTGGTACACTGGGTCTGCCGGCTG
Source organism: Syntrophobacteraceae bacterium (assembly GCA_049515795.1). Taxonomy (GTDB): domain Bacteria; phylum Desulfobacterota; class Syntrophobacteria; order Syntrophobacterales; family Syntrophobacteraceae; genus SbD1. The sequence goes on along the minus strand of JBEKTT010000021.1, from coordinate 44,766 downwards.
GATGTACCGGCTTATCGTTGAATCACTGCTGGGGCTAAGGCTCGAAGTGGATAAACTGCGTTTTGCTCCGTGCCTCCCTTCGGACTGGAAGGCGTTCAAGATGCACTACCGCTATCGGGAGACCGTCTACCACATTTCCGTTGTGCAACCGCAGACCGGTAATGATGAAATGAGTGTGACAGTTGATGGCGTCGAGCAACACGACAAGGTTGTTCACCTTGTTGACGACCATCGGGAACACTCGGTAGAAGTGAGAATAAACGCTGCGGGCAGGGACGGCTAACTGCAGCATCGAAGTAATGTTACGTTATAAGCGTATTATTGACTTGGATTTTTTCAACAGTGCCGAAGGCCGGATTCCAGCCGGGCATTGATTTTATTAGCTTTACCGACCTGCCTGTCCCAATTTGCTGTACTGAGCGATATGGAGCGATACCGGGTGACCATTTCACGTCGCAAGTCGTGTATAGCTGTCTTTTTTCCAGGTGGGACAATCTTTCATGCCCTATCAACCTCAGAACTTCCGCACTCTGGGCACCTGACCGGAGAAGGGGTTAAATGCTTTCGCTCCGCTTCGCCAGGCTCAAAAACCTCTACTGGAAATATAAAACCCCTTCCCGCCTTTGAAAGCGAACAGAATGAATTTTGGGAAACCAGCAGAGAGAAACCGTCAGTCCACCAGGAGGAGGTTATGAGGACAACCCGAGAAGTATATGAAGAATTGGCTGGAATGAAAATCCCCAAAAGAGTGTGGCTAAAATACGCCAAATCTCTGTACGACTTGGCCGAATCATTTGACAAAAACATAGATTTTTCAGTCGCTCGCAAATGGGGAAAGGTTTTGGATAAACTCAAGACGGAATGCCTTAAGGAGGAATACGATGAGCTATATCGACACTATGAGCGATGAAGGAATCATCGAGGTGGTCGAAGAATTTTTTGGAGAGAAGATACCGGAGTTTATTTCGAGAAGAAGTAGGGATTTGGCCATTGACGAACTAAAAAAATCTATGTCCAGAATCTATGGGATTATGCACGGAGGCGATTATGTTACCGAATTATCTGTGGTTTAATCCTCCTTCCGCTCTCGTCATAGCTCATGCATTTTGGCCAATTGGCCGAATTCCACACCGCATCAAAAATCGGTTTAAGGGAATCCTCCAGCTTATTGTCGAAGCTATCAATCATTACTTCCGGTAAGATCAGGGAGTCTCTGTCAAGAACGTGGTAATCATCGCCCAACTTCAAATCACGCAGTCCCAGGAGACTCAGCATCACAAAAATCGGGGGGCTTATGCCCAAGGATTTTTGGATTAGCAGCAGTCTCGGCATATTAGCCAGAAGCCGGTCCTCAAACCAGGTGGCCGGGAAGATGTTTGGCTCTTTATTGGTATTGAAAATTCTCGCTCCAACTTCGACAATTCCATTTCTGAAAAACTGAGTATATGAGCGCAGTTTCTCATTCATGGTATAACTCATAATTCCTTCAAAGTTATAGCGGAAGTCCGTCATCCCTCCATAAAATAGCGGGCTGATGAGGTTCCGGTCGCGGTCCAATGCCGAAACAGGATAGTTAGCGGCCGGATCGAAGGCCATCAAGGGAATCAGGTGTAAAATGATACGTGGTCCATCATACGCTATGACATCCACTTCGCCGGCGGCTATTCTGTTCAAACGCTCAGCCCTGAAATTCCTGATTCGCTCACTGGCTGTCTCAGACAGTACAAAAGCTGTCCGCAGTTCTGGAACATCCAAAGCGTAAGCCCCGCCTGAATTGCGTGAGTAAAACCGCCAGTGTTTTCTATACGTGACAGCGTGCGGCTGACTCCAGCTCTTCGGTATGCGGATAATAAGAAGGGTGATGCCTTGCTCGGTGATCGGCCGGATGGTTATCCCTGGTATGCGGGGCTCGATACCATCCCGGATCATGTTCTCGAGGCGAAGTCTTTCCTCGTCGGTATTTTGAATCTGCAGTCCCTTGATTTCAACCGGCTCTCCATTCTTTTCCCTAATCCCGTATATCAAATCCCCGCCCGCCGCATTGGCGAAGGAGGATACATCGCGTAAGAATTCCTTGCCTGCTTCATCCTTCTGCCTTCTTGGAAGAGCCTCTTTATATTCAATCGTTTTCCCTTCCAAGACCTTATCAGCAACTATGGCCCGAAGGTCTTGCAGACTGATCAAATCAACGGACTTGCCTCGAAGTGGCATTTTCAGTCTCCTCTTCCTGCCAGCAAAAAATCTAACCCCATTGGGTTTACCGAAAAAATCACTATACGCCCACTCAAGTAGTTATGGCGGTCTTTCGGCGAGCGACCTGTACCGCATGTCCAGCCAGTGATTGGCAAGATCAAGCTCTACCTCCTTAAACGACTCCGCCCGCACTTTATCATGTTTCTGACCAGTTGCCATCACTGGCAATCTAAACCGCTCCAGACGAGAATGGCACAGTCAGCTATAAATTCTTGAGCGGTCTGGTTTGACCTGGCAAAGTCCCGAATTCTTGAAGGGAACCTATTTGAAGGGGAAGTCCCGAATTTTTGAAGGGAAATGTTTGAAAACGACCAGCATTAATTTCGGACAAACAGCAGAGAGGAACCACCAGTAATTTTATCGAACAGCATTAATTTTGGGGTAACAACCGAACCGAATACGCATTTCACAGCCCAACGCCGCTTCCCTTTAAGGATATTTTGCGATCATCTCCAGGTTGCATTTGGTGCTGATTTTATTATTTTAACCCCTTGTAACCGGAATTCGGCTTTATTTGTCCCTAAAAAGCCGTATCATTCGGTAATAATTGACAAAAAGGTCTAGCTATGCTAAGATAAATAATCGAATTATAGAAAATCGATCTCCTCCATAAAGACCATTCCTTAACAAAAGAATCCCTCAGAAATCCAAAGTCCCTTCCATTTATTCGCCATTTGCCACGCATCCGCTCAAGGCTGTCAGGCTTGGCCGCTTTATCCGGGTGTATGGCCGGTTTCCAAAGGGGACCGACAGAGATAAATCACGAATATGGTAAGGAGAAGAGGCTATGGACGACCTGGGCATAACCATAATGAGAAGATATATCCGGTATGTAAAGAAGTTAGAAAGACTGGGCAAATTCAAGTTGGCGGAAGAGATCATTCTGAAGGACGTCCAGAACGCCCTTAAACATTCAGAAATCATGATGGCCTGTCGGGATAAAAAAAAGGAGGACTTCGACGGCAGTATATTGGAATATTTGCTTTCCGTGAGCATGGAGTACCTCGTATGGCAGTCCCAGAAGCAAACGGCAGAGGCGATAGCCGATTATATCATTTCGGCTTATACTTCTGACCCTTGGGACGTGGTTAATTTCCTGCGACTATTTATGAAAAAGCCCAATATTTTTTACCGATACCTCGGAGTTCAAGGGGATGAACGTTCTTTTTTGAAGCTGGCAAAGTTTTGGTTTGAGCTTTATGAGAAAGACAGCTCGGGCGTAACGGCGTAAGAATCGGTCTGTTCTTGTATCATCTCGCTCTTTGTAATTCCGTTGGACCCTCATGGTTCCTGGAAATCACAGCCTCGTACAAAAATGTGCGGGGTTTTTTTATTGTGCGCATAACAAAACCCCTTCCCGCGTTCCGGGTTGGGGTTTTCTTGCCAAATACCCTGTTTGGTATCTTGGCGGTTTAGGAGTCTGCGTTTTCACGGCGCCAGTACTTGGCCACCCATCTTTTGGAATTTGTGGCCAATCTTGGCAAAAAAGGTGTTGCAGCTTATGAGGCTTCCAGAGAGCGGTTATTCTTTTGAGACCCATGGCCACCCTAAAGGTAGCAATCAGAACACCAGAATTTCAGTTTACTTCCCAACCAGCAAAGCACGAGGGAATATTCATCAGTTTTTCCGAAAGTGTAAATTCGTCCGCAGCAATCAGTTTTGATGGTCTTTCCATAAAGGTCAAAGAGGATGTGCCAGGTGGTCAGGGGAGCGGAGGGCGAGATTTTTTTAAACATCAATCACCGCGCTGTACGCCTCTTTGTGCTTCTCCATGATGGAGACAGGCGGGCAGCTTTTAAGGGCCTCCGTCACGGCATTGAAGAAGCTCCACTTATTCCGGGCCTGGAATTCCTGGTGTGAGGGCTTCAACCATTCGTCTTTGACAGTGGTGAGTTGTCTCGGGCTGATGATGTCCTGGCCGAACAAGTAGCCCATCAGTTCAAAAGCGTTTCTGTTATCCATGGGGATGGCTTTCAGCCGATCAGCGTCCGCGATGACCTTTTGGAAGTTTTTGCCGGCGCGGTAGAGGGTGGAGATGGCCAGGTCCTCCAGCCCATTCCAAACGTTTTTGGTATGCTTCTTCATGATGGCGATATCGCCATTGAGGGCCAAATTATCGCAAATGAAGACTGAGGCCCCGATTGCTAAGCCGATACACATGGAGCGGTCGTAAGAATTTCGGAAAGCCACGGAGAGGCCGAGTTCCTTGTTGTCCTTTTGGAAATTCAAAAGGGCAAAGAGCTGGTTTCCCTGTCGGGCCAGGGCATAGTGCTCGCCGGTCAGAACGTAATCCGTGAGCAGGTCCTGACTGATGGTCAGGAGCTTGTCGGCCAGGTGGTAATGGCTGACCGGGAGATATGAGTCAGTTGCCGCAGGCAAAGACACGAGATCCAGATCGGCCTTTGTTACCAGATTGCCGCCACGATGGAGCATCAATTCATTCATTTTCACCTCCTAATTTTGGTTTTTTGCGCCTTGGGTCGTCTTCGGGGTGAATAAACTTTTCGTCCTCAGGGATGTAATCATCGCAGGGGGTTGGATTTTCGTGTGGATGATCGGGGTGGAGACAGTATTTTACTAACCCTTTCCAGCCAAAATAATAGCACCAGCCGCAGTTCATTTTATCCTCCTATGAAATCAATATCCGCAATTGTGACACTCGGTTCTACCGTCCGAGTGAATAATGATGGTGTTGCTCCGACCATCTCCGATGATCGCGCGGTGGCCTCAATCCAGGATGAATCGTTGCCCCTTGTGTTCGGCGATGAATCCTTTGATCGGCTGGCGCACTTCAGGCGGCCCGCGCCCGCGTCTTTCGCGCTTCATGACCATCTCCTTTTGGGGTATGGGGATTGAGATATTTAAAGGGGGGTACGTTGTCGGAAATAATTCCGGAAAGCCCTGTCGGGATTCGCGGAAAACAGGAATGGTGCTGCGTTTAAATTGTTAAGGAACTGATCGAAAAAATGGATGGAGTATCATGCTGAGTTTAAGACTGGCTGGCGGCCATCACCCCCAGAGCGACGGCATCAAACATGTTCTGATGAAATGTCTCTTTCCAGGCCCGGTCCTGGGTGAGATAGACTTTGAGTTCCGGGAACTTGGAAACCATGACAGTAGCGACCTGGTATTTGCTGGCCCAGCCATGGCCGCAAATGAACTTCTTTACCGTACTGGGGGCGAAGCTCATCACCCGGAGTCCTTTTCTCCTGCCGATGGCTTTGATTTCATCTCCAAGAACATTGAGGAGAGCGACGTTCCTGTTCCGGGCGAAGAAGGTTTTTTCCATTACCAGCACATCGGGTCTTGAATCGTTTATGAGCCTCAGAATTACTTTCCGTGCTTCCTTGAGAGTCGCGTGCGGGGTTTTTTGTTTTCTGATTATTTTCACTCCGTGATAGATCAGCTTGCCATTTTCCAGGAGCGCCACTCCCATGTGCCGGGTCCCTGGGTCAATGGCCAGGATTCTTTCTTTTGTTTTGGGCATTTTGTTTTTTTGGCGAACCGGATAGCGAAAATCTGGCCACCTTTTTATTTAATTATTCATCTAACTCATTGGCGCACATGGCTCCCAATGCCACGGCTTCAAACATGCGCATGTGGTAAGGATTCTTCCGGCTCTTCTCGATCTGGAGTTCGCAGTAAAGTTCCGGATAATTGGCCGCTATTGCCTCGGCCAGGGTGCGCTTGTTCCTCTTTTCCTCACAGAAGGACGCTTCCAGGACTTTGAGGGGGTATTGATGAACCGTCATCGAATCTGCGAGGGCCAACTTTTTTATCTGAGTGGCCAGGGAATTTAGTCCGGAAGAGCTTCTGGCGGGATTTAACTCCTTTACGGCCAGATGGCGGGGCCGGTATCGGTCAATAGCCGCGTCGAAAATGGCAAGCGCCTTCTTCGACTTTTTTGTCGACCACCGGCCTTTTATGACTTTGATCCTCCATTCGAGGAGTTCATTGCCATCGAATACCGCGAGCCCCAGATAGCGGGTTCCCGGATTAATGGCCAGAATCGTCGGGGGATTTGGGAGCATGCTTTTGGATTAAATAGTTATATAGCGCGCCACGATTTCTGATCTTACCGGCAGGAATCTCTTGGATTTGGCCCAGGGTCTTTCGCAGCAAAGACTCGGGGTATTTGCGGGAATAGCTGAGATAGAGGGGAAAACCGGGAAGGTCGTCAAGAGCTAGAGCTAAATCATAGGCCAGCAGTTCTTCCCGGCTTTTAAAAGATGAAAGCGGAGAGTCATCATTTTTAATCAATTTATTATCGATATCGCTTTTTAACATATTCTTTTTCATCGTTATCTTTTTAGGACCTTCGCTCCTGTCCCGATTTGAGCATGGTGGAGCCGCAGATTGGGTGGGAAACGGTGACTCTGGTGTGCGAAGACTGGCACCTCTGAAGCGTGAGATTCCGCACTTCAGAGGTGCTTTATCCGGCCCAGCCTTGAGAGGCTTCCATTTATTGATTTCTACCATGAGAAATCGGCCGGAATTCTTCGTTTTAATGTACTCTTCTTTTCTTAAGGTACTGAGCCATTTAAATATTTTCCGCCGGGGAACTCCCATGTCAGCCGAGATGGTCCCGACCTTTCTCACGAGCACCCCGGTTTGTCTATTGGCCGTGAGGAGGAAGTACAGAAAGAGCCAGACGGCATTTCCCATTCTTCTGTGGTGGGTGGATTTCTCATCCATAACCAGCCTGTTCCAGACCGGAGACCACCAGTTCTTTTTAACATTGGTGCTCTCCATGTATTCTGTTTTTAAATATCTGTTCCTCTTTCTCCGCCAGTTTAGCCTGCAACCGGCGCGTGAAAATATGGAAAAGCCCTTCTGACGAGGTACGGTAAATAATGGCCAAGCGAAATAGGTTCTGTGTTTCGGGGAGACACAGACCAGCTTCCCATCGTGAAATCATACTGGTGCTCTTTAATCCCAGGATCTGGGCGACCTCATTTTGTTTCAGGCCGCGCTGCTTGCGGAGTTTTCTGAGATGATTGGGAATATTTTGGCGATTATTATTCCTCATAGGCTTATTTCTGATAAATCACTATTCTTAAAATATCAGAATATTGCGGCCAACAAAGAGGGGTGAAATTGCCATTGGAAGCAAAATCAAGGCAAACTGGCCGCTTTGGCTTAGGTTTTTGCCCGGTGGATATCCAAAATGCTTGGAACGATAAGCAGAACCTCGCATTTAAAAAAATGGCGTATGCCTACGTTTATGATGGGGCCGTGGATGCGTCTAAAGCGGCCTTAGGTATGGGAATATCAAGGGATTTTAGTGTTGGGATAAGTTGAGAAGAGGTTTTGTGGCGCTGAAAGAATTGGTGCTGTGGGGTTCTAACTCGCCCACCCGGAGTGAGTTAAAGACTCCGCTAATCCGGGACCAGGGCTGCTTTCTGGCAGAGCGGAGATTTCAGTGGACCTTTCGGCCTTTATTGGGTGTTTTAACGGGACCTTGCACTTCGAGTCCGCAAACTCTGGCAATGGACCGGCAAAGCCGCACCAGCCCTATACGATCCAGCTCATCGGCTCTTCCGAAGTTATGGATGATCCGGGCAACGGGTTTGCCTGTCCGGACATGGCGCACATTGTGGGCGAGCTGGTAATACTCGACAATCGACCCGTCTTTATTTTTGCGTTTTGTGGTGCGTAAATACATGCCTACGACGCTAGCATATATTACCTATTTTGTCAAGCAACAATGACCAATGCGTGTGCCTACATATTTTGGCGATTTTGGAGACCTCCGGTGAAATTCCCGTGTAATGTTCGATGAAAATTAGGCGACGGCAGGCTAAAAGAGACTGTTTGGCTTAACGGCTCCAGCATAACCGAGAGGGGTTTCCAGGAAATTCCTTTCGATGTCTTGGCGTGGTCTCGCGTATCTCTTTCTTGAACCATCGACAATTTGCTTCTTAAAAGAGGCCCCTCTCTCCAAGGGGGGGAGTGTCGCAGCGCTAAACGGCCGGGAGGTTACCCCGTCAATCATCAGCTTGAGATAGATGTGGTGGTTTGGCAGATTCACCAGATCGGCTTCAGCGAACACCGGATAGAATTCTCGCGCCAGGTATTTGGCGTCTTCCGCTCCCACCCGAAACGCCATGAGCGTGCCGACGTTGCCGAGAATAGCCGCTCTCATCTCATCATCCAATTGGTCCAGGTACTGATGGGCCAGCACCAAAGAGAGTCCATACTTTCTTGCTTCGGAAAGAATGCCGGCAAAGGATAGGGTGAAGAAATTGTGCACCTCGTCTACGTAGAGGTAGAAGGATTTTCTTTTTTCTTCCGGCATATCAGCGCGGCGCATAGCCGCCAATTGAATCTTGGTCACCAGCATCGCTCCGAGAAGGGCGCAATTGTCTTCGCCTATTTGCCCCTTAGCGAGATTGACAATCAGGATCTTCCCGCTGTCCATCACCTCGCGAAGATTAAAGGTATTCTCCGATTGTCCAACGATGTTTCGGAGCGGGAGACTGGTCAGGAATTGTCCCACCTTATTTAGGATCGGCGAGATAGCTTCGGAGCGCATCCAAGCCGAATACTTTTCGAATTCCGAAAACCAGAATTCGCGGACCTGTTGGTTGGTGACTTGCTTTAGCACCATGAAGCGGAAATCCTTGTTGGTAAGAAGCCGGGGTAAATCAAGGAGCGTAGCCCCCGGATATTCCAAAAGAGTGAAGATGGAATGCCGCAGAATGTGTTCCAGTCTCGGTCCCCAAAACTCCGGCCAGATTTTTTTGAAAACGGAAATCAGCCCGGATGTTACCAGGTGCTGAGAATAGGGCGAGCATTTTTCCAGAGGATTAAAGGCAATGGGATATTCCAGGTCGCCCGGATTGAAGTAGATCACATCGGCCACCCTTTCTTTCGGAACGGAGTCCAATATTCTTTCCGCCAAGTCCCCGTGGGGGTCAATAAGAGCCAGACCCTGATTTTTGGCCATATCGGAAATTATCATGTTGGCGAGTAGGGTCGATTTTCCGGTGCCGGTCTTGCCGATGATGTACATGTGGCCCCGGCGATCTTTTTGTTTTATTCCGAATACCTGTCGAGAGTCCCGGTAGTTCGTTATCGCAAAGGGGGTGACAGCGCTTTCTTCATTAGGGAGCTTTGGTGTCATAAATTTATTTTACCCATCTTCCTGCCGGCCCAAAAGGTCGGTAATAATCCCTCCGGAAGCAATTCCTCCCGTCTTTTGGCTTTTCCCATGAAAGCCTAAGCTCAAGGTAGAACCTTAAAAATTCCAAAGCAAAGGAGAGTGTTATGGGAAAAGCAGTCAATAGTCTTGAGTTTAGGAACGGTGAGGGTCAGATTGTTTTCAGCGTTCACCTTGTCGAAAGGGAGATAAACTTACCCGGTGGGCCTGAAACCTCGCTCAACAAGAAACCGGAAGGAAGGAGAGAAAATAGTCAAGGCAGTGGTCAAGGTAATGGACGCGCCAACGGCGAGTTCATGAGCGAAGCTCAGAGGCGATACCTTTTTCGCATCTTGGCAGACCAGGGGATCGAAGGAGACAATGCCTACGCTCACTTGAGGAATCTCTTTGGTGTTTCCAATCTCAAAGAGGTCGCCAAGCAAGACGCCAGCCGGGCTATCAAAAAGCTTCTGGAAGGGGCACCGGGAGGGGAGAACTATGGATCACCTTTCTAGCAGCCAGATCAATCTCTACATGCAGTGCAGTTTGAAATATAGGTTTCAATATATTGACGGGCTGCCCAAACTCTTCAAAGCCTCCGGACTGGTCTTCGGCAGTGCCATTCACTCGGCCATTTCCTGGTTTCATAAAAACCAGATGGCCGGACGGAACGTGCCCCTGGAAAAACTCTACTCCATATTTACTGCTGACTGGTACGGCCAGACAGTGGAAAGCGAAATCCGCTACCGGGAAGGAGAGACGGAAACAAGCCAGGTGTTTTTGGGAAAAGAAATTCTCAACCTCTATTACCATGAGCCCAGTAAAAGGGTGGCCGGCACGGAGATTCCCTTCACCGTCCCCTTGGTGAGTCCCATAAACGGCGAACACCTGGGCATCAACCTGGAGGGCTACATCGATCTCATCGAGGAGAACGACACCATTGTGGAGTTCAAAACCTCAATCAAGACTATGGATCTCAAAGAGTTGAATCTGCAGCTCACGGCTTACAGCTATGCCTACGAGATGCTCTACCAGAAGCGGCCCAAGAACCTGAGAGTGGTCAATTTCCTCAAGCTCAAAAAGCCTAAGATGCTTTCGCTGGAGGTGAAGCCGGCCTGTATCGACCACCAGCGGTTCTTCCATCTGGCCAAAGAGGCGCTCAAAGGAATCCGCTCCGGTGTTTTCTTTCCAAGGCAGAGTTGGTGGTGTAACGGATGTGAGTATGCAGGACCATGCCGGGTTTGGGGCGGGAAATAAGGCCGCTCGAAAATGCTTTCAAAGGAAGTAGAAAACTCTACTTCCTTTTTTTCGATCCAAACCCCTCAGATTTCGATAAGCGTCTCATAGGTTGAAAAATCACGAGGTTACGTTGTTGGCAAGATTCAGCAAGCTTTTCAGGATAAACGCCCACCCGAAGGCTATTCCACGACAGAGACCGTCGGGGAAGTATTCAGGGTGTGCAAATCCACCCTACGTGCAGGGGTACTCTCATATCGAGAGTGCGCTCCTTCCCGGAAATGACGGCCTTGCATCCCTCTAGTGCTTCGCACCCAGATAGCAGAGCCATCCGGGCCCCAACGTTACCCGTGACACCGGTCAATTGCCAAGCTTTTCCACCTCAGGTGCCAAGAATCATCTATTGGTAAAACCGCATTGGACTCCGCAAACCAAGAAAATATTTATATAAATAAGCAAAAGAATATTTTTTGGTTCCGCCGTGTTCATACTTGGTAAATATAATCCCATTAAGCTTAAGAATGTTTTCGAAATCGAGGAAAGTCATGCTTTTAATTTCATCATTTCCTGGATTGTTCTCTACGATTTTCTTCATCAATTGCTCAAAATCGGCTTGGCTAAGAGAAGAATATTTAAGCGATTTAGGAACACGATCACTTCGGATGTCATCTATAATAATACTAAGTGCCTCATTACCTTTCTCCTGACTGAGATCTTTAAAATGTCCCTCGACAGCTCGCCCTCGAACATCACCACTAAAGCTTCTTGGATCGATGATAGGGTACTCACAATCCCTAAGCCAGCTTGTTGAATTCTGTTTCTGAATCGCATATTTAATGAGATCTAAAAAAGGTCGAAGACTAATAGTCCTATCAGCATTAGTGAGATTTATGTAAATCCAATCGTACATAGATCCATAATGCACAACTGAGCCGGATTGAGCTTGCTTTCCAAAAAAAATTCCCACTAAAGGCTTCAATAGATGTTCGTCAGGTGGGAGTTGATTATAGCTGATCGCCTCCCTAATTATTTTTCTGGCTGCTTCCAAAGCGGCACCTTCGCCATTTTTAATCGATTCAGCATAGTCAAGAAAGTCGTCAGCTGAACTCGAAAAGACTATTTTGAAAAAAAATGCATACAGCTCTTCGCGTGACCATTCAAGGTTAACCGAAAGTCGGCTTAGGGCTTCCTTGTTAGTCAGGTTTGTCAATTTATCGTATAGGTCGCGACGCATGAACAGCTTGGGGTGTAATCTCTTAAACCTTTGAGATTGGCAATATGTAATTAAGGGAGCAATTCCGTCCGGCCATTGAATAGGACGTATAATTTCGTCTAATCTATCAAATGTAAGTAGTAAATGTTTATTCTGTTGTACAGCCCATAAATCCAGAAGCTGCAGATCTTTTTCAATCTTCGGGTAAGTATCTTTATCAGAAATATATTTCTTAAGAAAATTCGCAGATTCCGTATCATCACTTATCGGTTTAGGAGATAGATGCAAAGAAGATTCATATCCGATTTTTGCTGAATCGAGTCTGATTGCATTCCAAATGAAAACAGTCCAAAAACGCCTAAAAAAGTACTCAGGAGATGATATCCCAGATAAGGGAAATAAAGTAGAAGCGTCAATAAATCGTAATGACGACTGCGCGTCATCACGCATCGAGACCACGCTTATGCACTCATAGCCGGATTTCAGCTTTTGAGTTTTAGTAAGTAGCTTAGAGAAGAACTCATCCTGCTTCAATGCTAGGTAAAAAGCCGTTTTGCCAGTACCCTTGCTGCCGAGCAAAAGGAATTTGTCAGGATTAAACACTTCCTCCATGCAGGCCCTAAAGTAGAATTTGGAGTTCCAGAATCGTGGATCGTTTCGCGGGAGATAATCGCCGTAGGGTTCTGGGAAATTCGAATCAAGGCTACTGAGAATCTTAGTCTTAAGTTCAAGCAATTTTCCTGGTATACTCTTACTGGTCTTTGCGGCTTTGCTGGGTTGAAGCTCGCACGCTTTTTCGGCAGTAACTTTTGCTCCTTTGATTTCTTCAATGGTGTTGATGATTTCATCAAATAAATTGATATAGTCATTAAAAGCTTTAGTTCGGACTATAGTAACAAAATCCTCAATGTCTTCATCTTGGGTTCCTATCTTTTCTAGACTGGGATATCTAGATAAATAATATTCAGGGATGGCTGGAATACTATCAAGTTTATCTCCTAAAAGAGTAACAATGTACTGTTCAACGGAACTGTGAAACATTTGCATTTGTTTGGTAAAAGATGATGATATGATCGATAGCACGAGAATTGGTTTTATCATTGAAAAGTGTTTTAGAAGTGTCGAAAGAAAAAACTGGAGGCCAGGCATATTCTGAGCGGCATTTCCAAAGAAGCCTATTGCGGCCTTAGAAAACTTAAGTGCAGTTAGCGCAAAGATATCTGTAAATCCTGTCCTCGAATCGAGTAGGATTAGGTCTGGCGTGTAACCATCATTTATTTCGATTAGTACAGATGCGAATTGGTTCATTATGGTTGTTGAGCTGTGTATATCCAGCCTAGAAAGTGCTTCAAGGTAATCGGATCTATCCTTATCTGAACTTATGTTACCTGACGAAAGCAAGTATATTTCGCCTTCCCCTGTAAAGTTGCGTGCTATGGTATATACATAATCTTCATTCAATGTTATTGATTTAATAGCTTCTTTGTCTTTAATGTATTCAACCAATCCATTACGAGGGCGCACAACTGGCTCTAGGCCAAAGAAGTTAGTTAGACCAGGTGCTTCAAAGTCACAATCTATAATGAATACTTTTTTGCCATAATGCATTGAATAGTATGAGGCAAATAAAGCTAAAGCTGTACTGCGTCCAACTCCACCCTTGTAACTATAAAAGCTTATAATAGGTGCTGTTGAGATATTGGACGGAACTGAAACATCGATGACATTGGTTAGGCTCCTTCGTAAGCCCATGTCAACATGTTTTGTATTCTTAAACAATGATATATAATATTCGTCCGATTCGTAATCCTGTTTGCTGATAATCGAAAGGTCTACCTCTAATTGTGATGAATTAATATCTGGTTCCAATTCGGCCTCTGATAGCTTATCCGAAACGACATAGAGGTTGATGGACATATTTAATTTTAGGATTATTCTAAAATCAATAATTGCCCCCTTTTTTTTGTAGGAATTCAACTTCGATTCAAGTGTGCGAATTCGATCCAATGCTAAAAGCATTTTCAACCCCTTGTTTGTTCAAGAATAGAATGAAAAATGCGTTTACTATACATATAGAAGTCAATATAGTCGCTTGTTGCTATATGATCATGGTATGAGCAGCGGTAACGTATATGCGCATCCCATTCGTTATAGAGGAACATGATTGCTTTTGGTATATGTGAAATGTCATTTATCAATGGGATGCTACCAGATACTCTCCGATTTAAAAACTCTGTATATCTATTAAATTTATGATGCTTTATGTCAGCATACGTAACGCCGTCATGATCAAGTTGGTCGATCTCGGTCTTTCTATTATGTCTATATAGATCATAAATGGCATATTTTACTATACATTCTATAGTGTAGCCTGAAAGGTAATATAGAGTTAGGATTAGGCTTCGGTATAATTCAGAGGGAGGCTGTATAGAGGAGACTTTCTCGTGAATAACGTCACAGGCAAACTTGTGCTTTCGTGCAGAATTGAGGAAATCCTTATAAAGCATCGGCTCTAACCACCATTTTAACTGGCAAAGGCATTCCCTTCTTGTCTCGTTTGCCAATCATAATCCTAATATACTGTTTTCACAACACAAAAAATCTAAAGAGGGAGAGGTCCGATGTGCGGGTTGCCGGACGCACAATCAGCCGTGATCCCGGTGTGGATTCCGTGTCGGAAACCTACCCGATGTTTTCTGTCATGGAATAAGCGTTGGAGGCAAGCTGATTTCTGTGGAGTGAACAAAGGGGTCAAATCTACACTGTTGACATGGAGCGGATGTCATTTCTCTATGCGGCTCAGCCGGAACTTCAATTATCTCTCCTCCGCATTAAGAAATGATGCGCTAAAATCTTTTCCATTTCTGAATCATTGTGCAAGCAATCGCGGAGGAACTGCTCTTTTCGGTTCTGGCAATCTGCATGTTGACTTTGGCTGAGACCTAACGGTGGTCAAGTAACGTACCGTTGACCACCAGCGGTTCTTCCATCTGGCCAAGGAGGCGCTCAAAGGAATCCGCTCCGGGGTTTTCTTTCCAAGGCAGAGTTGGTGGTGTAACGGATGTGTGTATGCAGGACCGTGCCGGGTTTGGGGCGGGAAATAGCCGGCGGCAAAAAAACTTCGAAGGAAGTAGAAAATTCTACTTCCTTTTTCAAATGATGGGAGCACTGTGAAGACTGCCGATTTGACAGAATTTCTCCTATTTGTTAGTATTACTTAGTGGTACGAAATTAATTTTTAAAAGGAGACCAATGTTGAGAAATACCAAACTGATCACCATTTCCATATTGCCCGAACTGCTTGACAAGCTTAATGATTTGGCGCGAGAAGAGTCCCGCACGAGAAGCGAACTGCTCCGGGAAGCGTTACGCCGGTACATAGGAGAGAAGGAGGGGGAGCGCCTACGGCGTTATGGACGCTCCAGGGCAAAGGCTTTAAACCTTAAGGAAAAGGATGTGGAACGTCTGGTGGACGAGTACCGCGGTGAACAATCTGGCGTAGAATCTTATGATTAAGGCGGTTCTGGACACCAACACCATCATCTCAGGCCTCAATTTCGCCGGTAAACCCGGAAAGGTTTTGGATTTGGCGGTGCAGGGCAGCATCCTGAATGTGATTTCCCAACCCATTCTGGTGGAGGTCAGGAATGTGCTTACCTGCAAATTTTTGTGGGAAGCACGTGAAGCAGAGGATGCTATCGACTGGTTAACCCTATTTTCCGATGTGGTGTATCCAACCGAACGCCTCAAGGTAATTGACTACGAACCGGACAACCGGATTTTGGAATGTGCGGAAGAAGGGGATGCAGACTTCATAATTTCCGGGGACCGAAAGCATTTGCTGAAACTGGGACAGTATAAGACGATCAAGATCGTGGATGCAGCTATGTTTCTGGAAATGTATGCTAAGAGAATTCATTAATAAGCTAATTAACGAAGAAGTCTAAAAATCCTGGAGCGTTATGAATACGGACCTATCATTTATAACCAATGAAAAAAACCAAAGCCTGAAAGACCGATTTGAAGTCCTCATCAAGGACACTTCTTTTTTCGACTGCCTTGTTGGTTATTTTTATACCAGCGGGTTCCATGCGCTGTATAAGTCGCTGGAAAAAACGGAAAAAATCAGAATCCTGATCGGTATCAGCACCGACCGGCAGACCCATGATCTGATGGTGAAAGCGAGCAATCCCAAGCAACAAGCCATTGAATTCTCTCATGCGGAAGCCAAGGAAGAAGTGGAAAAGCGGGTGGAGCAAGAGTTGGCGGACTCCCAAGACAATCGGGAAGTCGAGGAGGGGGTCCATAAGTTTGAGGAATGGGTCAATGATAAAAAATTGGAAGTCCGGGCCTATCCATCTCAAAACATCCACGCCAAACTCTACATCATGACCTTTCGCGAAGGAGACCGGGACGCGGGGAGAGTCATTACCGGCTCCAGCAACTTTACCCAAGCCGGACTCATTGATAATCTGGAATTTAATGTGGAGTTGAAAAACCGCAGCGACTATGATTTTTCCCTCCAGAAGTTCGATGAGTTATGGAGGGATGCGGTAGATGTCAGTGAAAGATTCGTTCAGACTATAGAGGGGAAGACCTGGCTCAGCCAAAACATTACCCCGTATCAGCTTTATCTGAAATTTCTCTATGAATATTTCAAGGACGAACTCAGCCAAGCCGACGAAGTTTTTGTAAAATATCTTCCGACGGAGTTTAAAAAACTCGAGTACCAGGAACAGGCCGTTTTAAACGCCAAAAAGATTCTCTTGGAATACGGCGGCGTTTTCATTGCGGACGTTGTCGGACTCGGCAAAACATATATCTCCGCCATGCTGGCCGGACAGCTGGACGGGAGAACGCTGGTCATTGCTCCGCCCATGCTTCTGGAAAAGTCCAATCCCGGGTCCTGGCGGAACGTGTTTTCCGACTTTAATCTACCAGCTGACTTTGAATCCCTGGGGAAACTGGACGATCTGCTCCAGAGAGGAACAGAAAAATACAAGAACATCATTATTGATGAAGCGCACCGCTTCCGGACGGAAACAACGGTTACTTACGAGAAGCTGGCGGAAATCTGTCGCGGTAAAAGAGTAATTCTGGTAACCGCCACGCCGTACAACAACGCACCCAAAGATATTCTGAGCCTGCTCAAGCTGTTTCAGAAAGCCAAAAAAAGCACCATTCCCAATCTGCCCGATCTGGAAGGTTTTTTCGGTCGGCTGGAGCAGAAACTGAAAAAACTGGACCGGCAGAGAGATTATGAAAAATACATCAGCACCGTCAAAGAGAACGCCTTGGAGATACGCGAAAAGGTGCTGAAATACTTAATGGTGCGCCGGACCCGAACCGAGATTGCCAAATATTTTTCCGATGATATTCACCAGCAGGGGCTGAAATTTCCCGAGGTGGAAAAACCGGTCCCGCTTTTTTATGAGCTGAACGAAAAAGAAGATCAGGTCTTTACCAAGACCATTGAGCTCATCGCCCATAAATTTAGATATGCCCGCTATATGCCCCTGCTCTATTACCAGGGCAAGGTGGTGGACCAGCTGGAAAAGCAATCCCAGCGCAACATGGGCCGGTTCATGAAAATCCTTTTGGTCAAGCGCCTGGAAAGCAGCTTTTTTGCCTTTCGCAATTCGATTGACCGGTTCCTGCATTCCTACGAGATGTTCATCAAAGAGTTTGACAAGGGCAATGTCTATGTGAGCAAGAAGCACACCGGCAAGATATTCGAACTTTTGGAAAACGATGACGACGAAGCGGTGCAGCACCTGATAGATGAAAGCAAAGCGGAGCGCTATGGCAGCGGTGATTTTTCTAAAAATCTTCGCCAGGACCTTGAGCACGATCGTGACGTTTTGGTGGAGATAAAAAAGCTGTGGAGGCACATTGACCGCGACCCGAAACTCTTAAAATTTCTGGACGGGTTGTCGTCTGATTCGGGATTGCGGAAAAATCATTTGATTATCTTTACAGAATCTAAGGAAACCGCCAATTATCTGTTCAAGAATTTAGATCAAAAATACCCGGACAAGGTACTCTGTTATACCGGCAGCTCGGGCGAAGCGACACGGGACAAAGTGATCGAAAACTTTGACGCCCGCGCCCGTCATCCCAAACATGATTACCGGATACTGGTTTCCACGGAAGTGTTGGCCGAAGGCGTGAACCTCCATCGTTCCAATACGGTTATAAACTACGACATTCCCTGGAACCCGACTCGCATGATGCAGCGGGTTGGCCGAATCAACCGGGTGGATACGCCGGCAACCAACATTCACACCTTTAACTTTTTCCCGACTACCCAATCCAATGACCAGATTAAACTCAGGGAGGCGGCGGAAGCCAAGATTAACGCCTTTTTAACTTTACTGGGTGGGGACGCCGAACTTTTAACCGAAGGCGAACCCATCGGATCACACGAGCTTTTCAACCGGTTGATTTCCAAGCAGACTCTGGAAGGCGAGGATGAAGCCGGGGAGAGTGAATTAAAATATCTCCATGCCATCAAAGGGATTCGTGATAAAGATCCGGACCTCTTTGAGAAGATCAAACGCTTGCCGAAGAAAGCGCGGACTGCCAAAGATAACGGTGAACACGCAAACTCGCTGATCACCTATTTCCGTCGTGGCAAGCTGCAGAAGTTCTTCCTGGCTGATACTCATCCGGAGGCCCATGAACTCGATTTTATGTCGGCGGCTAAGCTCCTGGATAGTGCCACTGATGAGGCGAAGAAAAAATTACCGGTGCAGTTTTACGACCTGCTGGATAAGAACAAAGAAGCCTTTATTTTAGCGACTACCGAGGAAATGCCGCAGCAAAAATCAAGAGGCGGACGCGACAGCGCGGCCAACATCCTCAAGATTTTAAAAGTGACTTTGAAGAACACCCAGCAGCTGACAGACGATCAGGAACTGTACTTAAAGAAAGTTCTGACTCAGCTCATGGAAGGAGGTTTGCCCAAGCAGACGGCCAAGCAAACCTTGAAGGCGCTGGAAGATCTAAAGAATGGGGTAATGAATCCGTTTAAAGTCTTGGCAGTGTTGCAAACCCACATTCCGGCCAAGCTGCTCGAAGAGCATTATGCCGAGCAGAACCCGGCAGTTTTTGGGAAACGGGAAGTAATTCTATCAATGTATCTAGCCGGTGAATAATTATGGACAAACAACAGGCCCACAATCTGATCAAAGAAACTTTTGAGCGGCCATTTGAGAAGGAGCGCTTTGTTGCGTTTGTTAAGAATCTCCTGAATCGCTGTGAAGACGCGCCATTTATTTATAAGGGGCAGTTTATTCCTGACGCTTATAAGCCCTACATCAGCGCTTTGGAACGGATCGGCAAATTCAGTGATGGTGAGCATACGATTGATATTCTGGTGATCAGACTCAAAAAGGAAACCTCCTTGGAACGAGCCCGCACCAGGCAGAGAAACTTTGTCGCCTGGTATCTAAACGGCAGCCGAGGTGACAAGCTGAGAGACGCCGCCCTGGTGGCCTTCATCTCCCCGGATGAAGCCGATTGGCGGTTTTCGCTGGTGAAGATGGATTACAAGTTTAAAGAGACCAAGACCGGCAAAATGAAAGTGAAAGAGGAATTCACCCCCGCCCGGCGCTGGTCTTTTTTAGTGGGTGTCAGCGAAAAGAGCCACACGGCTCAAAGCCGGCTGGTGAATATCTTGGCCGATGACGAACAGTCACCGACTCTTGCCGAATTGGAAAAAGCCTTCGATATAGAGACTGTTACCCGAGAGTTCTTTTTAAAATACCGGAACCTTTTTATTCGCACTAAAGAAGCATTGGACGAAGTGGTTGAAAGCGACCGCAAGATCAAAACGGATTTCGAAGTTAAGCACGTGAACACGGTGGACTTTGCCAAGAAACTGCTCGGGCAGATTGTTTTTCTCTACTTCCTGCAGAAGAAAGGCTGGTTCGGAGTGGGTCGAGATGCTCCATGGGGAACTGGCTCCAAGCAATTCTTGCGGGAATTATTCGAAGGCAATCATGGCAGCTATACTAATTTCTTCGAGGACATCCTGGAGCCACTCTTTTACGAAGCCTTGCGCACAGACCGGAGCTATGACGACGACTACTACAGTCGTTTTAAATGCAAAATCCCTTTTCTGAATGGCGGTCTTTTTGATCCGATTAGTGATTATGACTGGGTACATACGGAGATAGCCCTGCCGAACAAGCTTTTTTCCAACAAGAACAGGACCCCTGAAGGAGACAGAGGCGACGGGATTCTGGATGTTTTTGACCGCTACAATTTTACGGTGAAAGAGGATGAGCCACTGGAAAAGGAAGTGGCCATCGACCCGGAACTCCTGGGCAAGGCCTATGAGAAATTCAATGCTATTCGCCCCGATAACTTTGCGGAATACAAAAAAGCCCTAACGAGCGGCAAAACAGGCGATGAAAGCAAATTCAATAAGCAATTCGGCGTTTATTATACCCCTCGCGAAATCGTTCACTACATGTGCCAACAGAGTCTAATCAATTATTTACACACGGAATTGAACCAGGGAGTTGTTGCCTATGAGAAACTTGGCGCCAAACAGTACGACATGTTTGGTAATAAGGGTAAGAAGGGGCAACTGGATTTAACTGTTGAACATCGGTCCAATCCAGCGATTTCCAAGGAAGATATCGAAAAGTTGATTCATCTGGGCGAGCAGGTCAGTGAGAACGAGGCACGGGTGGAAAACAATGGCAAAGAGACCAGCACCTATTCCTACAAGTTACCTGAGAGCGTCCGCAGGAACGCTGGACTCATCGATCGCCAACTGGCGGATATCACCGTGTGCGACCCGGCGGTGGGCTCGGGTGCCTTTCCCGTGGGCATGATGAGTGAGATTGTCCGAACCAGAACTGTATTATCCACTTTTATCAACGAAGAGGAGCGGACGCCCTACAACTTCAAACGCCGCTGTATCGAACATTCCCTGTATGGTGTGGACATCGACCCTGGGGCAGTGGAAATTGCCAAACTGCGATTGTGGCTCTCACTGGTGGTGGATGAAGATGATATCACAAACATCAAGCCGCTGCCCAATCTGGACTATAAAATCGTTTGTGGCAACTCTCTGCTTGGTTATCCATATACACCAATAGGACTTGATAAAATTGAACAATTGAAAGAGCTATTTATTCACGAAGTCAACCCGACGAAAAAACGTGGATTGCGTAGTAAAATTGACGATGCGATTTATGGGTTATTCGAAAGTACAGCACGGAGCCTTGGATACACTGTAACTATGGATTTCAGAATGAATTTTTCTGAGGTGTTTCATAAGGGAAGCGGCTTTGATGTTGTGATTGCAAATCCACCATATGTATTCGGTGGTAACAAAGGAATTACCGAACATGAGAAAAAAATATTTAAAAAACTGTACTTGTCTGGCACTCATAAAATTAACCTATTCGCGATTTTTATTGAAAGAGGAACATCATTATTAAAAGATAATGGCTTTATTGCTTATATAACACCCAATACCCTTTTACGGGTTACCTCATACTCAAATATCCGCGAGTTTATTGTTAATAAAACGAGCATAATAGAGGTAATGGACCTGGGTGTTGGCATTTTCGACGAAGTAACTGCTTCCACAATCGTTATTTCACTGATCAATAAAAAACCTGATAAAAATCATCTCGTTTCCATTAAAGTGAATTTGAGTCGAGAAGATTGTAATAGAAAAAAACAAGCAGGCTTCGCTAATTCGGGCTATGTTTTGGATATCTTCTCAACTCAACAGGATGAAAGAGTAATTTCAAAAGTTAAGAATAACTCAATAAAACTCGGGACATTAGCAAAATACATCAGATTTGGTGTTGTAATAACGCATAATATTAACGATGTTGTATGTTACCAGAAACGTAATGCAATGTGGAAACCATTTCTGGAAGGTGATGAAATAGGTGCTTATGCTATTCGTTATTCAGGGCGATATCTATGTTACCAAAAGGAAATGCTTCATCGGAGCAGGACTCCTGAAATTTTCGAATCGAGGAAAATTATGATTCAACGGATAACGGGTGGCCAGCGTCCCCTTAAAGCGGCATATGACGATGGGAGGTACTATAACAAAGAATCCATCATCAACCTCATCTTACTCAATGATGATGATGACACATACAAATATATATTGGGATTGCTAAATTCTACTTTAATGAACTGGATATACAATAAGCTGTTCACGAATGAATCAAAATTAACCGTAAATCTTTCGAAAGAATATCTTTCCGAAATGCCAATCAAACAAATGAAAGAAAATGATAAGAAAGCTTTTGTTAATGCTGTCAATGACATGCTTGCCATCAAAGAAAACGAGGAGTATCTGCAAAACCCGCGAGCACAGACAGAGGTTAAGGTGCTGGAACGAAAGATTGACAAGATGGCCTATGAGCTTTACGAACTTTCACAAGATGAAATTGACATAGTAGAGGGCAGAGAATAAAACGCTCGATATGCTAATATATTAAATAGGAAATATTTAAATGGATACAGCCACTAAATTTAAACTCATAAATGAATTCATCGTGGCCATAGCGCACTTATTATGGCCTCTCGTGACCCTAGCCATTGTGTCAATATTCCGTAAGGACATATCGGCCTTGCTTCAGCGAGTACGGAAAGGGAAGCTTTTTGGCCAGGAAATGGAGTTGGACCCAGCTGTCACTGAATTTAAGAAGGTTGTTGAAGAAGCTCAGGAGGAAGTCCATGCCGCAAGGATGACGAAAGATCAATATGAACAAGAGACTGAGCTGGTTGATTTAGATGAAAAAGAAGTTTTAGATTCAGCAAAGGTAAATCCTGAGCTGGGAATAATAAAACTGTCCTCGATCCTGGAACGGGAGATTCGAGTGCTGGCAGGCTCGCTCGGCTATCTCGAAGCCCAGAGAACAAGCACTGTCCAATTATTCCGCGTTCTCGTGAATAAGGGTATTATGCCCGACCACACATTGAAGTCTCTCGGAATGTTTTGGGAACTTAGAAATCAAATAGTTCATGGACCCGCGCCAAAAGATGAAAGACACATCCTTCGCGTTTTGGACATCGGTCTTGTCCTGCTACGGACAATCAAATCCATACCCCATGAGACAAATATTGTGTACCACCCAGGTGTAGACCTGTATTCGGACCCTGAGTGTACTCGGATTATTGAAGGTGCTAAGGGACTTATTATGGAGACAATCAGCCCCGGAGGAGTGGAAGTCAGCAAGAGGATTTACCCCACCACCAAGCCTACCTACTATCAGCGTGGAAAAAGAATTTCCTGGGAATGGGATCTTTCCAACAAATGGGGGCCGGCCTGGTATATCGATCCAGATACCAAAGAAAAGAAAGGTGCCTGGTCCAGCTCAGGAGAATTCACTGGCAGGCATATCGAGGACCTTTGTGGGACATGATCTCAGCACGAAATTGAACGGGATAATAAACCCATGAATCAACTAGATAAAAATTACTTGAGCATACAATTCCGTCTTAAAGTGTACGAGAAAAACGCCACCGAATTTCAGAGTTTCTTTGAAAACATCATGGAATCGGCTTTCCCGGATTTTCGGAAGATCCGGCCTTACGGCAAAAAGGGCGACAAAGGAAATGACGGGTATAGGCCAGAGTCGGGAATATACTACCAAGTATACGGACCACGTGATCCTAGTGAAAAGGAAGCCGAGGCGGCTCGTAAACTTAAGAAGGATTATGAAAAGCTAAAAACGACCTGGAGTGAAATAGCTCAAATTAAGACATTTTATTTTGTCTTTAATGATAAATGGGAAGGAACGACTATTGAGATTGAAAGTGCTCTGGCTGAACTTAAAGCGGCCAATCCGGAAATCGATTTCAGACTACTTCTCCCGAAGCATTTAAGAGACATTTTTTTCACTCTTAAAATCGAATCCATCCAATCACTGGGATTTGATATCGACTCCAGGAACGCGCTTCGCATTTGCACAGAAACTCTAGAGAAACTAGAGGTTTATTTGGATAGGGGAATAGGTGGCTTCGTATTGGAATCATTGGGATATTATCGAGACATTATATCTGCTCTAAATGACGAAAACCTCCTCATGAATTGGGAGATCATGGAGTGTAGAGCGTTAGAGCGAGTTGAAAAGATCGAAGAAGCAAAGGGTAAATACGAAAATCTCTCTACAAGATATCCAACAGATCCGCGCCCACTCCTATACTTGGCGGAGTATTATCTAAATATCGAGGACTATGACAAGAACGGTGAATTATTGAAAAAGGCCGAGTCGATTGACAAAAACCATTGGCTGCTAAGCCTGGAGACTTTGGTCCGCAATCAGCGACTTGGAAATAAGATCGATATCGCAAACATTGATGAAAAGAACTTTCCGAGTAATCCCAGAGTAAAGGCGAACTTCTATCGCTTGCATGCCATAAGTTATTTACAAGAAAATGATTATCCGAGGGCGGAAACATTTTTAGAAAAAGCCATACATCTCAATCCGAACAGAATTGAAAATTATCTTGTTAAATTGTCTCTGCTAGAATGGCGAATGGCCTCCAAATCCGGCGATTATGATGCAATAAAGAAGAGTTCTGAAGAAGCCTTAGTGGAAATCGACACTATACTTAATCAGATTAACGTGTGGGGCCCACTAAGCCCGAGAATTCAAGCCATCATCAATTTGGCACAAATCAAAGCGTTTTATACTTTAGAAAATCCTTCGGAAGTGGAGAGATTGGCCCAAGAGAGTTTTGAGCTGATACTGCAATGTTATTTTAATGTCCCTACTGATATTTTCCTTTCTCAACTATTGATGCCTGTTCAGTTGCCACAAAACGAGTTTAATCGACTGCTAATCTATCTTCGGGAAGCAAAAAAAGGACCGTCAGATAGCTTAGCCAAAGTTTTAATATTTCAGTTTATGCTCAAGGGAACTCTTTTCACTGAAGGAAATAGCTTTTTTGAGTTCGCAAAGAAGGAGAATATACTGGCTTTCATAAGCGACCTCCAAGACAAAAAGTATGACACGATATGGGATTTTATGAAAGATGATTTGCAATTCGCCGTCACACTGGCTAACTCCGCTAAAGATTTCCCCGATTTGCGAAGAACGATAATCGAGAAACTGCCTGACGATGATAATGTGCCAAAAGAAAAACTGTTGCTTTTACTCAATTATGATCAAAGTAATATCAGTGAAGCATTTGATATTCTCAAAGCGCTTGACTTATCCAAGCTACGTAATTTCGAATGCAAGTTAGTTGTGGATGTCGCCAGGCAGAAGAAAGCATGGGACTTCGTGATCGTACTTGTGGAGAAACTTCTTCAGCGTGAAGAGGATGTCCGTGTTGCGTTGCAATTAAAACTTGAACTCTTCGATGCAAACCTGAAGTTGGATCGTCTCCGGGAAGCTATTGAAATTGGGGAGAAGATACTCTCAAACCGAGAAGAAGTCGGGCTGCTAGATGATCTGAACAAAGAAAGTCTTCTTGCCCAGACAATAATAGCAAGGCTAGGGCGCAGCGAGTATCCAGAGGCATTGAAACTCATCGATATGTATCAGGAAATTCCTAAGACATACGAATTTAAGCTTGGTGTTGAGGTTCAAGTATATCTAAAGAATCAAGAAGCCGGGAAAGCTATTGAATCAATTGTTGCCGGCATTAAAATGCTAAAGACACCTACTCCTGAACAGTATGCGAAACTGTTTGTGCCCTTCGGCGAGATTGGTAATCTTAAGAAGTTTCCTCTTGAGTCCCTGGTGGAGTTTCAGTCTGAGTCATTCGTTAAATTCAAAGGTCAAGAGAGATGGTATTTTGTGGGTGATGGAGATGAGCTCGACGCCATCAAGATCTTACCCGCTGATGAAAGGTATGCAAAGTTTTCTGGCGTCAAACTTGGAGGCAAGGTTGTATTTGAATTTAAGTACAGGCCCAGTTCAGAACATACGATAGAAAACATTCTGCCTATCGAGAAATATATTTTGTGGCAATGTGTGCATCATTTTAACCAACTTGCCACTGAAGGGAATTTGGAAGCTGTAGAAATGATCGATGTCCCAAAGAAAGGAGACTCAATCGATACGGCGAATATTATCGCCCGATTCGAGGATGAGAGAAAAGAAAGGGGCGGTTTCTTCGATCTTTATTGCCGGGAGAATGTTCCTTTGGCTTTTCTGGCCGCTGCCGAGGGAGGTTTAATTGGGGCCATCGGGACAATACAAAATGAGGGCAGAGGATTTATACGATTTAACTCAGCCGACCCCGCCGAGTTTAACATGCAAAAGGAAGTGGCAAAAAGAATCCTGAACGGTGATCCTTTTTACATCGACGGTACGTCCGCACTGATACTGTCTGAAACAGGATTATTGCCGGAATTGTACGTACATATTGCGAATTTGAGAGTGCCGCAATCTGTAATAACCATGCTAATTAAATGCAAGGAGAGATTCAGATATGCTCCGGGACAGGCCGGGCATATGCAATACGTTCAGGGAAAATTGATAATTTCGCCGGCTAGCCCGGATCGAGGCGAGTCTCTTCAGAAGAAATTCGATGATTCAGTGAAACTTCTGGAATCTAAGCCTGAGAACATCGGCGTGATCTCGGCTGCGAACAAGAAGGATTGTTTCACTGAGCAAAAAATACCTGCGGAATTGTGCGATTCGTGTGTTTTGGCTCAAAGGAATAATACGCCGGTTCTCACAGAAGACTTTCTGTACCTTCAAGCCAACAAACTCGACACTGGAAAGACCGCCCCTCACTACTGCTCGGCTCTCGCTTTGCTGGGGGTGCTGTACGAACAAAAGAAGGTCACTTTTGAAAAGTATCTCCGGTTTTTCAGTTATCTTTCCGGTTACCGTTTCAGATTCCTGTTTATCACCAGTGATGACATTGAAAAGGCCGTATTAGGTGACGGCATGATAGCAATGGTACAACCCGAAAGGATAAGATGGTTTAATTTTCCCCTAACGCTCTCGGAAGCCTACGGCGTCACCTTCCGTACCGCGTTTGGGGTAGTGGCAGTATTTTTGACGCGGATTTTGAAAGATGATGCAATCTTGCCGGATTTAGCAGAAAGAATCTTTGCTGAGATTCTCTCTTCGTTTCCGACAAAGAAAGATAAGCGGCCTCTGGCAAAACTTTTTGTGACGGTTTGCGAAAGAGAAATAAAGAACCTTCATGGAACGATAATTCTGGGAGCTACAGTGCAAAGGAAAATAGACCGACTGTCCCAACTGGCCGATATCTATACAGGTGGCGATGGTTTGTGGACTCCTTAAAAATCATCGCAGGTTTACTAAATTTTCCGGAAACACCTCCTTGCCAGAGCAAGATTATATAACTCATTAACAAAATAGAATATCAATATTTAAGAAAATACCGAGAAATTGATGGATAAAATAAGTATAAAGAAACTTTTGGATCAAGCGGTTGAATCATTATTTGCTAATCAGCCTAATATTTTTGACTTTACTTCTGAAACCGGACAAACCGAGTGGAATTTAGCACACCACTTGGCTAACTAGATACACAAATCTTTACCTAGATTTGATTGCGACCTTGAGGTAATCAAGATCAATTTAAAAAACAAAAGGCCGGACATTATTTTTCATAAGCGAGGAACGCATAAAAAAAATATGTTGATAGTGGAATTGAAACGGGATGGCGATTCAAGACAAATGGAGATGGACGTTGAGAGAATAAGGTCATATTGGTTTGGCCATCCGCTGAGATATAAATTTGGTTCCGCAATCAATATTAGGAGCGACAAGACTTATGAAGTTGAAGTCATAGAACGAACCGAGAACACAGAATGGACCCACTAATAATCACCTCTCCCTATATCGCCAAGCCCCACAAAAACCTGTGACGCTATTGTGACAAAGAGGTGATAAAAAGTGGCATCTTCTGGCTACAACTTTCACTATTTGCAACCAAGATTCTTGGCTAATCTGAGGGAAATTCCCTTCATTCAAGCCATTAATTAAACATAACGGATACGGGTCCGATTCCCCTTGGCGCTACGAGTTAAATGACGCGCCAATCGGCGTCATTTTGTTTTTATTCAGCCAAATCTCAGCTCTTTTTGCCTTGATCAGTTTATCGTCTCCGAGATGGAAAGTCGGGATTGTGACGCTATTGTGACAATAATTTCCCGCTGGCCCACCGATCCCGTCCAGGATGCCGATTGCTTCTCTGAGGGCCGCCCGGTTGATGTGGGCGTATCTCATGGTCGTGCGGATATCCGAATGTCCGAGTAGTCCCTGGACAGCGACCAGATTGGCGCCCGCTTGAACCAGGTGCGATGCAAAAGTATGCCTCAAGGTGTGCCAGCCTATCTTTCTTAAGCCTGCCTTTTTGCATATCGCATAGAGCCTGTAAACGCATTGGCACTGGTTAAGCGGATTGCCTTGAGTATCCGTAAAGACAAGTCCCTTATCCTTTCTTATCCGATAAAGCGTATGGCGGACCGAATCGGAAATGGGAATATGCCGAATGCGATCACTTTTGGTGCTGCCGAGCACGCCCATGGCGTATGATTGTCGGATGGTAAGCTCTCCGATTTTGAAATCCACATCCTCCCAGCTTAAGGCGATAAGTTCCCCGAAGCGCAAACCGGTTCCAAGAGCAACCATAATCATGTCGCGATATATTCCGTCTGCCGCGGCAAACAGATCCCGGCATTCCTCCTGCGTCAGGAAGTCGTACTTTTGCTGTGGAGTCTTGAGTCTTTTGACAGTCGGGCAGGTTTTAACTGCTCCCCAGTCTAGCGCGCACTGAAAGGCTTTGCGTAACACCGTAAGATGGTTATTGATTGTCTTTGCGGACAATCCTACTTGTTTTTTTTGGGCTTTGTATTTTTCAATGTCCAGATTGTTGATCTCATTGAGGTCCATGCCGCCGAAATAAGGAACCAGGTGGACTCGGAGAATTTTTTCTTTGCTAAGGATTTCCGAATGTTTGTTGTTGTTCTTCACATAAGTTTCAAACCAGTCTCGGGCAAAATCCCTGAAGGTAGTGGTTTTCTTGTTTTCCGGATCAAGCGGCTCCCCTCTGGCCAGCTTCTGCTTTAAAACCAACTCCCAGGCCAGTGCGCCGGCTCTGGAATTTTCCGGACTTGGCCGCCGGTAGCGGGTCCGGTTAAAGCAAAAATCCACCCACCATTTATTGTGTCGTTTTCTTACTCCCATAAATTAGCGTTTGATCGGCTCAACGCTTTCCGTTCCGGATTGCTTTTCGATATCCTCTATTTTGAATCTCAGAAGACCGCCGAATTTGAGAAACGGCAGTTTGCGCTTGTTCACGCGCCGGTAAACAGTTCTCTTGGAAACGGCGAAATACTCCGCCAGTTCATCCGGGGTATAATATGCCTTGATTGAATTTTTTGCATTTGAACCGATGTTCATTTAATTTTTAAGGAGCGATATAGGGGCAGGGTCGTCTGACCATACCTGTCTATACCACTCTACATCTTAGAAGGGTTGATTACAAGTGACCAACTTTATCATAGAGTGGTTTGAGGACGAGAAAAAGGAGGGGAATTTTGCTTCGGGAATCAACTAAATCACCAGTTTTGAGGACTGGTTATGTATATTAAGAAAGGCTTCGGGAAATTACGAATCAAGCGTCTTGGCTATGACGAACAGGAACTCGGCTGGACGGAGAATAATTGTCCCTTTAAATTTTCCGGGAGGAAAATGTTTAATGTTGCCGGTAATAAAAAAATCGGCTTCGGCTTCCTCGGCGCATTCCAAAAATTTGTTGTCTTCCGGATCGGCCAGGGCGACTTGGAGGTGAATTTTGGGCGTAACCATCTGGGCTTGTGATTTGAAACGAGAAAGCAGAGCCTTTACTTTTTGGCGGTCCAGCTTCTTGAATTTCTCCCGCGCGAGCACCTCTTCATATTCGGTGGCGATTGGTTCGGAGAGACACAAAACCATCTCTCCCTCAAGGATGAGGGAGAGAATAAGTTCCGGAACGCTGTCCGGTTTGAGAAGGGCCGACACCAATACGTTGGTATCAATAACGACTTTGAGCATAAGAACCGGTCATTTCTTATTTTGTTTCTTAGAGCGGCGGTAAGAGAGAATTTCGGCGTCAATTTCCCGGCCGGTCAGTTTGTCCAAACCGGCTTTCTTGGCTCCGATCTGGATTTCCGCCAACAGTTCATTTTTCTTGACGACATTTCTCAAATAATCTTCCACTCCTAAAATCACCACCACCGGTTTGCCCCGGCGGCTGACCAGGAAACGGGTATTCTCTTTTTCGGCTTCTTCCATGACCTCACCCAGGTGAGTGCGCACGGAAAGGGCGTCGATAAGTTTTGTCATAGGTTTTACAGGCATTGAGCTCCTCCTGAACTCATTAGTTAACTACGTAGTTTATTACATTATACCCGGAGGGAAAATTTCGTCAAATTCGGATTTGAGCAGGTCGGAAGCAATTTCGCGAAGCATATTTTCCTTTCTGAAGCAAGTTCAGCTGCTTGAGGAAGTCTGCAGAAACCTTTTCATAATGGCGGGCCGACCAGGGGAAGGGAAAAAATCGCGTTTCGAAAAGCTTTTTAAAAGTCTGCCGTGGTGCTAAAAGGAAAGAAAGGCCACATCTCAGGCTGTAGTTACACCCGATTTTTCGAAGACGGAAAAATTTACACCTGCGAGGAGGACGAAGTCTCATTTTGAAGGAGATTTAGAATGAGCTCAGTGGTACTCGATTTACAAAGAGAGGCGATGGATAGAAACGCGCCCATCATTGATCTACTTAGGAAGGCGTTCGTCATCTCCAAAAAACTGCACATTTCTGATTTTGAAAAATGGGCGGAGCAGGAACTAAATGGATATTACGAGGTAAGTACCAATAAAATTCCAAAATATCGGCACATAACGGGTGAGATTAGAGGATGGAATGAATACCACGGTTGGCAACCGGTTATTATCACAGATCCCAGAATTATGGAGAAACTGTCCACCAGAGCTTGTAACCAAGGAATCGCCGAAATCGAAAGTTTGGTCAAAAACTTCGAGGCTGATAAGGGAGCTGGACAGATTCAGATGAAGTATGATGCGCACACTAACGCAATGTTAGGGAAGGCCACGGGTCATCAGACCGAGTTTTGTATAATGGCTCCCCCCACCTCACTGGTCAGGATGTTGGACGCTGTCAGGACAATTATTCTTAATTGGTCTCTTAAACTTGAGGAGGATGGCATTTTGGGCGAAGGACTTGTTTTTACTCCCAAGGAAAAGAAGGCTGCCGAGAATATCCCGCAAAATGTTACCAATTTTTATGGTCCGGTGCAAAGCTCCCAAATCCAGCAACAGACCACCGATTCTTCCCAGGTTATGAACATTCAGCAGGCTGATTTATCTGATATAAAGGATTTCCTTGAGGCCATTCAGAAGGAGATAAAGGAGCTGAAACTTTCCGACGAATCATGGAGGGAACTGGAAGCCGAGATTAAGACTGCCGAAGTTCAGATCAGCTCACCTAAACCAAAGCATCGCATCATTCGGGAAAGCCTTTCCACGATCCGGCACATTCTCGAAACAGCAGCTGGCGGGGTTGGAGCCAAGCTCTTGATCGAATATGGCCCTCTCCTGACGTCTTGGTTCCAGTAAGCTGCGTTCGCAAAAAGTAACACCAAATATCTGCCGCTCAGCCATGATAGTAGGCCTTTGAGGTACGAAATTATTTTTTATGACAGGCGGATTGCGCCTTTTTTGAGCCGACCCTGATTGATCCGGCTTTTATTCTTTCCTCCTCTTTTCATTGTAGCCAATCGCCGCGCTCATTCTGTCAAGGTAGTACCCTTCGCAGCTCAGGGTCTCCACCTTGACAGCGCGCGGATCGATTGGCTCTGGCCTTATCAGGAGGAAGAAGAAAAGCTTCCGCCTTCCGGAAATCCTGGGTTCCGCTGGTCGAGGGACAGCAGGGTTTCCGGATTAATCATTAATCTTTAAAACCGATGAATAAGCTCAAAACGATGAGAGTGCTGGAAGACGAACTGGGGGAGGTTCTGAAATCGGCCATGAGCGGCGAATCTCTTTATTACTGTGCCGCTTGGGAAGAGATAGAGAGGCAGGCGGCTTGGCGGGCGAGGAAACATCACCTCTCTCCTCCCAACGATGTGCGCGCCGCCAACTATGCCCTCGATCTTCTTGGCATTCCCAATCATTACACGGAAGCCGACCAGGACAAAAAAGGCGCCTGGATCGTCTACTGGCGTTAATCATTAATCATCATCTTTATGAAACTTCTGACGCAGGAACTTCTCCGGCGCTTCGCCAAGATTGGCCGGCAGGAGGAGGTGGAAGACCCTATCGTAGTGGCCAAATTCTTTAACCCGACCGGGGTCGGCACCTGGTACGCCACCGAGTACGATCCGGAGAGCCGGTGCTTCTTCGGTTACGTCAGTCTCTTTGGCGATTGGAATGACGAATGGGGTTCATTTAGTCTCGACGAACTGGAGAGTTTCCGGGGGCGCTTCGGCCTAGGGATCGAGCGGGACCGGTATTTTAAGGAAAGACCGATCAGCCAAGTCCAGCCAAAAGCCGTGGCGCGGTGACCGGGTCCGGACGGATCTTACCGCCTCGATTACCAGAAAGGATGGAAAGATGAAAAAGGGAAGGGGAGGAGGCGCTTCTTCCCTTCGTTCTTGCCGCGTGTGATTTGAAGAGTGGCCCCCATAGCGCAGGGGTTGCATTATATTCTCGACGATGTGGCTGAACCGGAGGCCTTCGGCGCGGCCGCCCCTTAAGGTGGTCGCTCCGCAAAAACTTATATAAAGGTATCCGTCCCTTCGGTCGGGCTCCTCCTTGACCGCCGCAAGGAATCCGCCTGCTCTTCTTACTTCGTGAAGGAAAGTCCTTCACCTAGAAAGGAGAGTGAGAAAGATGTTCGAGCTTAAATACTGGGAAAGGACCCGGTGTGACTGTTGCCGTGAATGGATTGAGCCTGGTTTCGGTGGAAGGGTAAATGATAAGGAGTTTGCCAAAGTTTATCATTGGAACTGCTACTGGGCGATCATCTGGCCGCAAAAAGCAAAAGCCTCCAGAACACTGAAGGCTCAAAGAAGATAGAAGGAAAGGACTTCCCTTCACTCATCCATTTTAGCAGGCACCTTATGGCTGTCAAGGAGCCGCAATTTAGATGTTTTTGCTCCGCTCCGCTTTGGTAACCCCCGTCCCCCGAAGGCGGCTCAATTTTAATGTCCTACGCTTCGCTCCGGACTGGATTAAGGAGGCCGCCTTCGAGGACTCGGCGGCCACTTTGTAAAGTGGGAAAGCAAAAGGGGAGGAAAGGAAAATCGAGAAAGGTCAGAGAGAGGGCAGAGAGAAAGCAGCGGCGAAAAGAGTTTGGGTAAAAATATAATGGTTAATGAGTCTAAAAGGGGGGCGTAATGTGATG
Organism: Syntrophobacteraceae bacterium; assembly: GCA_049515795.1. Taxonomy (GTDB): domain Bacteria; phylum Desulfobacterota; class Syntrophobacteria; order Syntrophobacterales; family Syntrophobacteraceae; genus SbD1. The sequence continues at coordinate 11,536 of JBEKTT010000021.1, read as the reverse complement.
CTAACTCCTTGAATTTATTGATAACAGATTTTTATCTGGATAGCCCCGCAGAAATTTCTTATTATGAGCCAACAGGAGAAATTATGAGGTGGATCATTCTAATTTGTCTGTTCTTTCCAAATTTGGCCTTCGGCCGTGACCTCCATGATCCTTTCCACCCTCTTATAAAAAGTCCGCTGAGTATAGATTGGGAACAATTCTGTGAAGACTGTGAAGATGACCACGGTACTTGCAGAGAATCGGCATGCGAAGCGAACGAATTTGAGCTTGAGGTCTCTGTTTATTTGTCCGATCAGACTGTTTCTGGGGAAAAGGATTATGTGGCACATATCGATCCTCCGATCCACTGTTGCAAGAATGCGGCTAGCAGACATCCCTTTATCGTGTCGGGGAGGATGTTGATCTACTATCCTCCACCCATTTGGGTGAATCCCTTTTTCTGGGTGTCCCTTGTGCTTTTCCTCATTCTAATCAGTCTTTCCTGGTCCTATTACAGATATGCCAGAGGAAAACCAACCTGGATAATGCCCTATATGATGAGATTAACTGAACGGCTTAAGAGGCACTCCCGCCTGGAGTAATTATTCAAAAAACACATCATACCAGATCCACGCCACTTTAATGTATTCCTCGAAGTCGTTTTTTTGGAATAGGTGAGAAGGATTCCTATTTACCAATCTTAATAAGTTATTAACATCTGCCGGATATTCTCCCCGCTTTTCCACTGCGAAGTCCGCAATTTTTTTTGACGAGGCTTCAGCCAGGTGCATCAGATACCGAGTTGACACCCAGCATAAATAATCAATAAACCCCCCTTTGAATTTCTCCTTATCTATATCCCTGTAAACACTCATGATTACTGCTCTGGAGAGTTTTAAGTTCTCAATCGATGGAGCATCCGAAAGGCTGCGACCACCCAGTTTTTGCAGAGTTTCGTAATAGTAGGCATAGCGTCCCAAAATGTCTGCAGGCTTCATCCTTGTCCCTTTTCTGTGAATACACCATCGATACTAGTTATGAATCATTACGTCAACAACAAAAAATATGTCAAGCCGTGAACATAAATGTTGACAATGTGATTATTATGCACATAATAGGGCCATAAACTCACAGAGAGGGCAAATTATGGCACGGGAAGAAGAAATCAAAGGGATCATGGAAGCCCTGGTAATCGCGGATGACAAGATAGTCGGGGAGATTATGGCCGCTCGGGGAATTTGGGGCGAGGGCCAGTCAGCGCGAGTCCAGGCAGCAAAGGCACTGAAAAACTTGGCCGATTTGAATCAAATCGAGAAAGGAGAGGGAAGTTATTATCGGATAATCGGTTGTAAATCAACCTACCAACCTCACTCGGTTCTTCTCACAAAACAGCTATCTGAAATTTTGAAAGCCTATCCAGAATCAATCATTTTCAGAGAAAGAAATGTCGCAGAAATTGGAGTCAGAGCCGATGGAATTATCCTAATCAAGCGTGAAAACAAGGGATTAGTGATAATCCTAGAATGCCTCCTAAACGAAACTGAAACCTACTATGCCAGTAAAGTCCGAGCGTGGGAGTGGCCCGGAGCCACCAAGTACCTTTCAAGCCTATTCGGCGTAAAGGTTCCCAATTTCTTAATAATCCCTATTAGACAGGGCGAAGACATTTTGGAATGTCTTCCCCGAAAGGAGTGAGAGATGCCCGAATGGATACACTCAATAGACATTTTATCTTTCTATCTTCTGCTAGCCATTCTTGCTTTTATGAGTGGTCTTATCGGTTACACGATTGCCTATCCGATAGCCCGTCGTGATGCTGAGCAGGAAAGGACGGAGCGTGAAATGCAGATTAAGGCACAGACTATGTGGAATGAACTGATGAAAATGGGAGGGATAAAATGAGCAATGACATTATTGATGTCAATCCAAAAATGCCAGAAATTGTGATGCCCCAGATGCCCCAGATCATGTCCATGTTCCCCAATATGATTCCGGTGCATATTCCCCAGCGGTCGTGGAATACTGGACTTCTGGCGGGCTGGCATCGGGGCAGAAAATTGAAGCAGATTGCCAATGAGGCGGCGTATGATGCGGCTATAGCCGGATCTAAACTCCAGATGGTGGAAGACAACGCGGCAATGGTGGTGTGTGTCGTTTCCCTGGCCGGACGAATTGATGCCGCTATCGAACAGAACAGGGCGGCGGTGGAACTGGCTAAAGCCAGCGTATTGGAAGCACAACTGAAAAACCAGATTCTTTTTAACGAAGCCCGAAGTATTGAACTGGATAATCTAATGAAAGAGCACGAGTGGAAGGAAATGACAAATGGACATTCCAAGGAAGAGGCTCGGAATGATTGATTATTATTCCCCTGTTTATTGGAAAGACCCTTACACCCATTGTTGTATTGTCGGGAAAAGCGGGGAAGGAAAGACAGCGCTAATTAAGCGTTTGATTCGTCAAGACCACCTTTGGCGTATCGCCAACATTTTAATACAGCCATCGGATTCAGTGGCGCGGGAGTGTCTGGGCTTATGCAGGGGTAACGCCAAGTATCTCAGCCTGGAGACGCCCATAAGCATTAACCCACTTCACCAACCCTACCACCCAAGTACTATATCGGACTTAGTAGCGGAAGCAATGAACCAAGTCATCACGGTAACCACCAATGGGGCCATTAAGGAGATGACCCCCAAAATGCGAAACATCCTAGATGGCGCGATTAAATACTGTTTGGATCATAACCGTAAATCACTGCTTCACGTTCGGGACTACATTGCAAACTTGAGAGGCGACGGAGAAACCCGAGACGGAATTTTGTCGAGACTCAATTTTCTTTTGAATGACGAGCGGATGATTCCCATTTTATGCGGCAACGATTCGGTGAAATGGGGCGAGCTCATCCAGAATCGGGAAACATTTTTGGTAGATTGCTTCGGAATGTCCAAAGAGAAATTCGTGTTCACCGGCACATTGGTGTCCAGTGGAATCAAGAATGTTATGCGCCATGAAAGGCGTGAAAAACCAATGCCCGTCTCGCTTTACATCGATGAAGCGCATCTGTTTGTCACGCCTCATCTGTTCGACGTGCTCAAGGAAGGACGGAAACATAAAATTTCCTGCATTATGGCGACCCAGGATTTCGCCTCGATTGACGACCGTTTAGCCCGTGTTATGCTGAATGTAGGAACACTGATTGCTTTTCGCTGCGGGAATCGGGAAGCCCAGCTCCTTGCTAAGGAAATGGGAACAATCAAAACCGAAGAAGTTTTTAATTACAAAAGTGGATGCTTTGAGACCATGGAATGCGATACGGTCAAAGTCATCCAGAACCTTGAAAAATACCACTTGGCATATATGACCCCACGGGAAAAGGGCATTGCCAAAGCGTGCAGACCACTATTTGCCAGAAAAATTGAACCAAAGAGGCCAGAACCCAAGAGCACACTGAAAGGTGGCTGGTTTCCGCTGGAGCCCTACCGGCCGGAAAGCCCACCCGGGAATCCGGTGGAACGCAGTAGGGACAAGCGGGAGCAAAGCTCATTCTGTTCTTAAAAGACAAACACGGAACCAGCCCTGCGCCGTCATCGGGGCGGGGCTGGTAATCCCGAGGAGATCGATATGCTGACCGACAAAGACGGTAACATCGTCAGTATGACTATGGTTGACGGTAAGGGCTGCGAACTGCACAAGACTGAAAAAATCATCCTCGGGTTCTGCAGCAGATGTCCCAGAGAGAAAATAAAGACAATCTGTCCGATGGACATTTTGGTGATGCGCGAGCATTTGATGGAAGAGCTTGGGATGGTGGAATACGAAGAAATACCTGGCGACCAAGGAGACTGAAATGTCAGAAAAAATCAGACTGCCGGACATTCCAGAAAAAATTCCACAGATTGACCAATTTGGAATCAGGTTCACTCTTGGAGCCATTAAAGGCATCCGCGCCATGATGAGAAGATTCAACTGCGAAACCCTTGATGAACTTGAAAAGCGGGTTCTCAAAATTAAAGAGGAAATTGAGAAAAAATAGATGGAATTCCTCACCTCGCGGGAAGTTGTCAAGATTCTGGAATATAGGGAAAGGTAGATGACGAAAATCTCAACCGATTTATTCCCTGAATACCTCACGATGGAAGAGCTTTCCCGTTACTGCGGCATGTCCATTTGCACCTTGCGAAATTGGAAGCGTTCCGGTATGCCTTATTTCAAATTGGGCAGGTCGGTTAGGATAAAGCGAAGTGACTTCGATGCTTGGGTAGGAAGATTCCAGGTCAACGGTCCTCCAGAGAGCAATCGCCACCGAGTAGCACTGGCTGAGGCGATTGAGGAGGTCAAAGGAAGATGAACTACCCGACGACAGAAGGAAAGAATGGTTTGATTTATCAGATCGCCGAAGGCGTCCGAGTCATCCCGAATTCTCGTGGTTACTGGACGCTGGATGCCTATCAGAAAGGAGAAAGGCTTCGGCGCAACTTCGAGCGCGGAGAGGAAGGTCTCAAAAAGGCGATTCAGACAGCCGAGTTATATGTCACCAAACTCGGTTTAAAACCGAAGAGGATCGAGGAAAGGTTTGTTACGATGGGTGAAGTAGCCGAGAAATGGCTGTCCGGAAATCAAACGAGGTGGAGCCCCGCGACAATTGAGCGATATAGCGGGTTGGTGAGCCATTTCGTGCGGCCCCGTTTCGGAGACATGCCCATCGAGAAGGTAGACCGATTCCAGTTAAGAGAACATCTCATAGAGGTGCTGGCCATCAGGTCCGCCAAATCGGTTGAGGTCCTCCACGCCGTTTATTCAGGTATTTTTTCTGAAGCCATTGATCGCCAGTACCTGGAAAGCAATCCGGCTAATGGGCTTTTGAAAAAGATTTTACCTCCCAAGAGGAAGCGAAATCAAAGCAAGCCGGACCCGTTCTGCAAAGAAGACCTGGAAAGATTTATACAAGCGGCTTGGGATGTTCTTCCCCAGCCATTACCCCTGGTTTTCGAAACCCTGGCTTATTCAGGCATGCGCCTGGGCGAGTGTTTGGCGATGCGGTGGACGCAATTTGATGCGATCAATAAGCAGTACATGATAACCGAGACCGTCCGAAGAGAAAACTTCGGGAAACCCAAAACCGGGGAACGGTTGATTGATCTCCCGGATTTCCTCTGTGAGAAACTGGAGCGGCACATAAATGGGCTTCGCAAAGAGGCCCTAAGAAGGGGAACGGAGGTCAAGTATCTTTTTCCGGGCGTGTCTCAGGTAAATATGCAGATGGCTATGAAGCGGGTCTGCCGGGCCGCCAAACTGAGGGCGCGAAACCCTCACGATCTGCGGCACACGTATGCCACCATCTTGCTCATGGATTTAGTAAGCCCGGCTTACGTTCAAAAGCAACTCGGCCACCATTCGATAACCATGACTGTTGATGTATACGGGACATGGATACCAGGTGAGGGTAAGGGAAGAGTTGCTTTGGACAAGACGTTTGGAGCGAGGGGGCCAGTTTCTCTTCGACTGCGGGAAGCCCCTTTCGACCGGAGACGTGAAAGCAATGAGGTCTAAAAAAAGATCAACCCCTTCAGTAGCAGCTGAAAGGGCCATTTTGAATCGTGCGACGAGCCGTCTGTCGCATGTCGCAAGTGGCGAAGATGGATTAAATATGGCGACAAAATCCCGCCAAAACGGTCTTTGCGACAACTTTTGCGACAAATCTATGTTACGCGGGTTATTTTATTAATCATTTCACTGGATATGCCGAAGGCCGGACTCGAACCGGCACGGGTCTCCCCACCACCCCCTCAAGATGGCGTGTCTACCAAGTTCCACCACTTCGGCAGTATCGGCTATTATAGAGAAGCGGCACGGCCTTGGCAACCTGGTTTTATGTTTAGTTGCTATTATGGTGCTTTGGCCCTATATTTTGCTGATATAATACATGAAAGGAAAACGATAGAGAGCCGGATGTCGAATTTCGATTACTATGAAACACTGAGCGTCTCAACGGACGCATCGGCTGAAGAGATCAAGAAGGCATACCGCAAACTCGCCCTGGAGACTCATCCGGACAGAAATCCAGGTGACGCGCGGGCAGAGGAGCGCTTCAAGAAAATCAATGAAGCATACGGTGTACTTTCCGATCCGGGCAAGCGATCTCAGTATGACCAATACCGCCGCTTTGGATATCAGCCTGGAAGGACCGGGGGACGCGGGTTCGGTTATTCGCAGGATGAAATATTCAGGGATTTTTTCTCGAGCGGGCATGCTCAGGACATCTTTCAGGAAATGGAAAAAGAGTTTGCGCGTATGGGGATAAGGTTCGATCCGGCGTTTATCAACAATCTCTTTTTCGGCGGAAGAAACATTTTCTTTCAAGGTTTTGTTTTCGGTCCGGGGCGGGTTCGGGTGGTCCGCTACGGCAGACCGTTCGTGCGGCCTGAGCGTGCCGGCCGCTCAGCGGCTGGGCCTGCCACCGAAGCATTAAACCCCGGCAAGCTGCTTGAGTCTGGATTTTCTTTTCTTGGAAGAGCAGGGAAGAAGGCTGGAGAATATCTCCTTAAGAAGGTTTTCGGCGTCCAGCCCGAACACGGGCTTGCGGAAAGGCCGGCCGGAAAAACCGTTGAGCAGGACCTGACATACGATCTTCCGATTACACAAGGACAGGCGCAGTTTGGCGATATGGTGCAAATCAACCTGCCCCATTATGGAAACGGGAAGTTGGTTTCGATGCGAATTCCGCCTGGGGTAAAAACGGGGACCCGGCTGCGGCTGAAAGACATGGGGAACCTTCTTCCCGGCGATAACATGGGCAGAGGTGACGTGTACATCGTTTTGCGAATCGCCTGATTTTTTGTCTGAATTCCCAAATCCTTGATATGTTTTTTAAGGAATAAATTTTTTGAGGGTAGAGCATGAGAACTGTACGAGTCAAAGGAATGTCGTGTCAGCATTGCGCTAAAACAGTAAAGAAGACCCTGGAGGAAATTGACGGAATCACCAACGTTGCCGTGGACCTCGAAACCGGGGAAGTTACTTTCGAGGAGGCCCGTCCCGCGGACAACGAACTTATGAGGGAGAAGATCAAAAAAGCCGGTTATGAGCTTGGCTAAGATAGAAGAACTCGGCTACGGCGCGCAGCCGGAGGCACGCCTGGAAAAAGGCCTCAGGAAGACTGCCGTTCTCGTGGGAGGCATGACCTGCGCAGCATGCGTCCGGCGAGTGGAGAATGCCTTTCAGTCAGTCCCCGGTGTTGAGAATGCGGCGGTAAATCTTGCCACATCCAGGGCGACTATAGTCTACTCTCCCCGGCTTGAGGACTGGTCGGCCATAAGGGGAGCAATCGAGCAGGCGGGATACGAGTACCTCGGCGTCTATCAGCAGGAGGCCGGCGATCCGGCTGAGGCGGCGCGGCTCGAAGAAATTGCCGGGCTGAGACGCAAAGTGGCGGCCGGCGCAGTGCTTAGCATCCTGATAATGGCCGGAACGATGCAGCATTCTTTTCCGATCCTGCACGCCGTTTCCCGCCAGGCAATGCTCTATATTCTTCTGGTTCTTACCGCACCGGCCGTTTTCTGGGTAGGGGACCGTTTTCTTAAGGGAGCGCTCAACGCTACCCTCCACAAAACGGCGGACATGAACACCCTGGTCGCCATCGGCTCTCTTTCCTCGTACATCTATTCAGCTCTTGCCACCATTTTCCCACACTTGTTTTCTGTTTTCGGCCGCGAGCCGCCAGTCTATTTTGACGGGGCTGCCATGATCGTAACGCTTGTCCTGCTGGGCAGGCTCCTTGAGCTCAAGGCCAGGGGCAGGACTTCCGAAGCGATTAAAAAGCTGATGAAGCTCACTCCGAAAACGGCCCGCGTAATCCGGGAGGGCGCGGAGATGGACGTCCCCGTCGAGGAAGTGCTTCGCGGCGATCTTATTGTGATGCGGCCGGGCGGCCGAATACCCACTGACGGGACCGTCGCATCCGGGGAGTCTTCGGTAAATGAATCCATGCTCACCGGCGAGAGCATGCCGGTTTCCAAAAAGCCCGGCGATGAGGTGTTTGCCGGGACCATCAACCAGAGCGGGAGTTTCGTTTTAGAAGCCACCAGGGTCGGGGCTGAAACGGCCCTTGCACGGATAATCCGCCTCGTCGAGGAGGCTCAGGGGTCTAAAGCCCCCATACAGCGTTTTGCCGACAAAGTAGCTTCCATTTTTGTCCCGACGGTTATCGCGATCGCTATAGTCACTTTCATTATCTGGTATTTCGCCGTGCCGGGGCACATCCTTAGCCGCGCCGTTCTGAATTTCGTCTCGGTGCTGATAATCTCATGCCCGTGCGCTATGGGGCTGGCCACGCCCACTGCCGTGATGGTCGGCACCGGTCTGGGGGCGGAAAACGGAATTCTCATAAAAGGCGGCGAAAGCCTAGAGCGCGCACACCACCTTGACACGATAGTATTCGATAAGACCGGCACAATCACCAGGGGAGAACCTGAAGTGACCGATATCGTTGCGGCGCCGGGGTTTTCGGAGGCCGATCTTCTGAGCATGGCCGCCTCGGTCGAGAGCTTGTCCGAACATCCCCTGGCTAAGGCGATAGTGAAGCTCGGCGGAAAAGCCGGCCGGGAGACGAACACCGGTATCGTCCTCGATTTCGAATCGGTTTCAGGATTGGGCTCGCGCGCCAGGGTGGGCGAGAGCAAAATCATTATCGGCAGCCGGACATTTATTGAGTCCGAAGGGATAAACACCGAAATGCTTGACCAAGGCGCCGCAATGCTTGAGAAATCCGGGAAAACATGTGTATTTGCGGCAATAGATGGAAAGCCTGCCGGAATCATAGCGCTTGCCGATACGATCAGGCCCTCGGCGCCGGAGGCCGTATCCCTTCTCAAGAAAATGGGCCTTGAGGTCGTGATGCTGACCGGCGACAGGCGGCAGACGGCGGAGGCAATCGCCCGCGAGGCTGGAATTGAGCAAGTCCTCTCCGAGGTCCGGCCGGGGGACAAGGCCGGCGAAATTCGACGGCTCCAGTCGAATGGAAGGGTCGCGGCCATGGTGGGAGACGGCATAAACGATGCTCCCGCCCTTGCGGCGGCAGACGTTGGAATAGCAATCGGGGCGGGCGCCGACATCGCAATCGAGGCAAGCGATATCACTCTCATCCGGGACGACCTCCGGCTGGTTGCGTCCGCTATAGAGCTTTCTTCTCTAACCATGCGGATCATCAAACAGAACCTCTTCTGGGCCTTCTTCTACAATTCGGTCGGCATTCCGGTCGCCGCCGGGGCGCTCTATCCCTTTTTCGGCATTCTGCTCAATCCGATGTTCGCTGCTGCGGCTATGGCCATGAGCTCCGTTTCGGTGGTGACCAACGCTCTGCGTCTGAGGCTAATCTGGAGGAAGCGCTCTTGATTGAGTGTGCGCCTGAATACTCCAGTCGATTCCAGATACGAAAAATAAGATTGTGTGCGCAAAATTCTGCAAAGTGCGAAAGGTCAAAAGAGCGGGGGAATATTTTCTCACTTTAAAGATGCCCCGCACCCCCCAGGATTCGGCATCACGCGCAAGCGGGTGAGTGCCGAGCGCCATACTGAGCCTGGAGTTATTTTGCAGAACTTTCTGCAGACTGTCAAAAATAAGTAATTGCATGCAAATCCGCACAAGATGCGTTCGCCTCCGATTGCATTCTTTCAAGTGACCTTTTATATTATGCCCCTGCTTGTTTCCTTAATGACATTGCCCATACTTATAAGGAGGAGAAATGGATCGATACGTATGTACTGTCTGCGGCTATGTTTATGATCCGGCTGCCGGCGATCCGGACAATGGAATCGTTGCGGGAACCAAATTCGAGGACCTGCCCGATGATTGGGTTTGCCCGGTCTGCGGCGCGCCCAAGCAAGATTTCGAAAAAGAGTAATAATCGGGAACTTCTGTCAAACCGGGCAGAGAAAGGCGATTCCCAGATGGGTTACGGCTTCAATGCGGGAGAGGTTTTCAAAGTCGCTATTCAGATCGAGGAAAATGGCAGGGTATTCTACGAAGAAAGCCGGAAAAACATAAAAAGCGCTGAAATCAGGGCGCTGTTTGCCGATCTTGCGCTGCAGGAGATCGAGCATAAGAGGAAGTTCGAAACCCTCCGGGCGCAGCTTCCCCCTGAATCGACGGCCCCCACAGTGTGGGACCCGCAAAACGAAACCGATCAGTACATCAAGATGATGGCCGACGATCATGTTTTCGTATCGAGCGCCGGTGTCAAAGACCGGGTCGAGCGAATCAGGGACGCAGCGGACGCCCTCAAGCTGGCCATAGAGTTCGAAAAGGACTCGGTGCTTTTCTTTCTTGGCATCGAGGAAGCCGTGAGTGGTGAAAAAGACCGGGAACTCATAAAAAGTCTCGTAAAGGAAGAGCAGGAACACCTGAGACGGCTTACATTGGAATTGAGGAAATTATCCAGTTTCCATCCGTAAAGGGTCCTTTTCCGCCTTGGCGGTGTCAATCTTCGGGGTTTCTTGTGCGGCGTACCGATGTACGCCTCCGCGCAACCCCTCGGTTTCCTTGCCAGAACTAAAAATGCCTCCTTTCCGGATCGGAAACTGTTAGTTCCTTATCTGGTGTTTCCGGATGGAGACTATATAATAGAAATTTGTGTTAATAAGAATTTGATTTTACTTCCAGTCCCCCGCGCCATCAAACCTCAGGCTCGGCGTGCCCCGAAGGGCTGCATATAACAGCCCACGATCCCTACGCTCCGCGAGGTGCCACCCTGGGTGGACAAAACCAAACCCATCCTTATACCCTGAAGGGGTTGGATAGAAATAAGAATTTCCGGGCGAATGCCTCACAATCTATCAGGGTGATGAAAAAGGGTCCTCTGGTGGGAGCAACGTCTGAAAATTGCTAATGATTTCGTCATTCCGGCGGAGGCCGGAATCCAGGCTGTTTCCCAACCAACTGATTTTAACCCAAAAACCACTGGACCCCGGCTCCCGGATTCAAGACTTCCGGGACAAGCTCCGCCTGGGTGACGTCTGTCGGGTCTTTCGCCCTACTGTGGGAATTCTAATCCATTTTTATCACCCTGCTCTGGCGCAGGTCCACATTCATGTAATCTTTTCAACCAGGAATCGGATGCCTTGCCTGTGGTTGACGCTGAATTCCGCAAGGAAATGCACGCCTATCCTGGCTCCATCATGAAGGCATACGAATCCCCCGCGCAAATTGTTGGCGGAACGGTTGATCACGTCTGGATCCTTTGCGCTGTCTCAAGGCTCGGCACGGTTGCCAAAGTTATCGGCCAGGCTGCCCCTGGCTTTCAGTAATTGCGCCAGGTTGCTGCGGACTGTGGCGGTCTTTGGGTGATCCGAACCGAAGCTCTGTTCACGGATTTTCAGCGTGCGCCTCATCAATGGCTCTGCCTCAGAAAGCCGGTTCGTGGCAGTCAATAATTGCGCCAGGTTGTTGAGGTCTGTGGCGACCTCAGGATGATCGGGGCCGAAGCTCAGCTCGTCGATTTTCAGCGCGCGCCACATCATGGGCTCTGCCTCGGAAAGCCGGTTCGTGTCACTCAATAATTGCG
>JBEKTT010000020.1:0-71394 GCA_049515795.1 Syntrophobacteraceae bacterium | reverse complement strand
CACATGCGCATAGTGGCGCTTGTCGGTCTCATATTCAACGTGGGCGGTTGCGATGGTGATGCCGCGCTCTCGCTCCTCGGGCGCCTTGTCGATCTGGTCAAACGGAACGAACGTGGCCTTGCCCTTTTTTGCAAGTTGCTTTGTAATTGCTGCGGTAAGGGTCGTCTTCCCATGGTCAATATGACCAATCGTCCCCACATTTACATGTGGCTTTGTCCGCTCGAATTTCTTTTTAGCCATTGTCCTTTCTCCTGAAAGATTTCGATAATATAAGCAAAATGTTTGACAGACCACGTTGCCAAGGGCCCGGCGATATCACCGGCATACCCGCTCAAACCTACAAACTAACGCTAAATGGAGCCCACGACCGGGATCGAACCGGTGAACCTCTTCCTTACCAAGGAAGTGCTCTACCTGCTGAGCTACGTGGGCTTTCGAAATTGCAGCCAAACAAGAGGATTGGAGAAGGTCCATAACGTGAAGGGAATGCGGGGCCATTTGGAGCTAAACGGCGCCCCGGCCGGAATCTTCTTTGCATCCCAAACTCAGCGTATGTAGTACCGACGACAATGACTCGCTTTATGGCTGCCACCATCTCCTACATGCCATAAGTGGTGGTGAGGGGAGGATTCGAACCTCCGAAGGCTACGCCGGCAGATTTACAGTCTGCTCCCTTTGGCCGCTCGGGAACCTCACCCTGGAAAAGCCCGCTCTAAGAGCCATGAATTTCGAACAAGCTTTCTTAAATACCATATCGAACAATAAAAAACAACCCTGTTTTCGCAAAATTCGCCATATACCCATTGCCCGTGCAAAATACGCAGAAGCGTGGCTCATTGTCCGGTTTTTACCCTGGCGATCTGCTGGTCGATCAACGCGGCAGGAGGATAATCACCGGGCGCCTTGGAAGCAAGCTGATACATCTCGGCGGCCCTCGCAAACTCCTTTTTGCCTTCGGAAATCCTGCCCAGGTTCCAGTCGGCTTCCCGCTCCAAGTCCTCCATGCCCAGTTGCTTCAGGCTGGTCCATTCATTGGCGGCCTCATCGGGCTTTCCGGCCGACTGATAAGCATAGCCAAGCTGATACAGGATGAGAGGTTTAAGACCGCAACCCGCAGGCGCCAGTTTGAGGGCTTCTTCCCCGGTTTTGATCGCATCCCCGTAGCGCTTGGTCTCAAAGAAAGCCTTTGCAAGCTCGATCCTGGCGTTTAGAGCCGGCGCCGTATCCTCGTGTTCGGAGATGAATGTCTGGAGATCCGGGATAAGCTTTTCCCAGTCCGCCGCGCTCCCCTTGTCTTCTGCAGGAAGTCTGGATACAAGTGTCCCGTAATCCGACTGCGCTCGGACCTGTTTTGAACGATCGTGGGCGCTGAAACCCCACACCGCTATAACTGTAAACAGGATTGCCGTGCATGCGCCAAAGACGATAGCGTAATTCTTATCAGCCCATTTTCTCGCTTTTGCAAAAGTTGTATCAGGCGTCAGCACCGGTTTTTTCTGTAATTTCTTTACAGGTTTTATTTTCTTTGCGCCCAAAGCGGACTCCTTCTCGGAATTTATTTTCGCCAAAATTTGAACGGCCCAATCAGCAAAACATATTTTTTATTTCTTTGACGGAAAAATTGCAACCTCTTGAGCAGCCGGGGCGCGTTTAAAACCGGATTGTTTGCGACCGGTCCTGCTAATGCGATCACTCGATGTTTTGCGCCTGCTCCTTGAGTTTTCCGATCTCCGTCTTCATCCGTACTACCACCTGCACCGTATCCAGGTCTGTGGTCTTGGAACCAATCGTGCTGGCTTCGCGGTGAAGTTCCTGGATAAGGAAATCGAGCCTGCGCCCGTCGGCCGGCTTTTCACTGGTCAGAGCAGCCTCAACCTGTCCAAGGTGGCTTGCCAACCGAACGGTCTCCTCGTTTATGTCTGCCCGGTCGATTATAAACGCTATCTCCTGCAGGAGCCTGTTCTCATCGGGCTCCATCCCGCCCAGCAGTTGCTTCATACGCTCCTGCAGCCTGGTCCTGTACTCTTCGATAACGGCCTCCCGGCGGCTCACCACCACCGAAAGATCATCTCTTAGCACCGCCAGCCGGTCCATGAAGTCCCGAAGCAACGATTCGCCCTCAAGCGCGCGCATCCGGAGCACTTGGCCCAGCGCCTCGGACATGGCGGATGACACAAGTTCCCTGATTGCTTCGGAGTCAATAACTGCTTCCGGCATCTCATAGATATGCGGGACCCTTAACAGGTGATCTAGCGAAGGTTCTTCTGAGGGCACGATCTCGCGGTGAATCTCCTGGAGCTGTGACCAGTAGTATTGCGCAAGCTCCAGGCTGATACGCGGCGCCTTTTGCCTGACATCGGTGCTCTCTATCTGAATGAAGGCATCGATCCGGCCTCTTCGGATTTTGTTTGCAATCAGCTTCCTGCACAAGTCCTCGAACTCAAGGAAGTTTTTTGGAATGCGAACGGAAATGTCGAGCTGCCTGGCATTAAGAGCGCGCATTTCAACGCTGATGGTGTAGCCCGCCTCTTCTTTGCGGCTGCGGCCAAATCCGGTCATACTGTGAATCAAGATAAGCTCCTTATGAGTGTATCGATTGCGAAGAAATCATATCCGATCAATACTCCGGATCATCGCGCGCATCTCGGAAACCGAAAGCTGGCCCGGCGCGGTCGCAGACTGGCCCGCGAACCGCGCATAAGTCCAGGGACTGCCCAGAAATATGCTCACCAGCCTGCTCCATTTCCCAGCCGGTCCCATGCAGAACGCGATCAGGTCAATTTCGAGTTCTTTTCCGGCCAGCGGAATCAGTTCGAGCACCCTCAGGTTATCTTCGCCCGATTGGGCCATGGTCACTATTTTCAAAGCATCGGCCCCTGTTTTGCGCATGCTCTCCAGCTTTGCCCGCAAAATCCCCCTGGAGGGGGTCTCAGCAGGGCTGTGCCACGAAAGCAGGACCTTTGCTCCGGCGCGCCGAAATGGGGCGATATCGTCCATACCTGCGTGGTGTTCAAGGTCTATCCAGTCGGCGCCGGCTTTTGCGGCCTCCTCGAGCATGCTCAGCCTGAGGTCCTCCCGGCCGGCAAAGACGCCCATTTCCCGAACCGGCCTGTTGGTGGCTATCACCGGAAGCCGCTGCTTTATTGACAGAGCGCCGAGAAAAGATTTCATCTCCTCCATCGAGTGCCTGTTGGCGAATTTATCCATTCGCCACTCCACCAGATCGACTTCCGGGTGGTTCAGCCATTTGGGAAACTCTTCACAGGAGCATTCGACAAGACATCCGCAAATACCGGCCTTTCGAACCGAGCAAGACTGTTTCCCCCACTCCGCGTTCGTATTGTCTGAACCGTGTTCAACCCCACCCGCATCCTCATCAAAAGGGCTCAGTATATCTCCTTTCTCCTCACGCCCGTTCATGCCCGCCTCCGGAATAATCGCGGCCCATTCGCATCTTCTCCTTCTCGATCCGAAAAGGCTGTGCGGGATCGCTTTTCGGGTAAGAGCCGAGAATCTTCAAAAAGGTCACGCTGTTCGCCAGGACATCCAGGGCCGCCCGGACGGGGCTGTCGTCCCGGTGGCCTTCTATATCCGCATAAAAGAGGTACTGCCACGAAAAGAGCCGGTTGGGGCGTGATTCGATACGGGTCAAATTGATCGAGGAAAGGGCGCCAAGAGCGGCGAACAATGACCCGGGCCTGTCGGAAACCGCAAAGAGCAGCGAAGTTTTGTCGTTACCGGTCGGCGGATTGTGGTAGTTGCCAAGCGCCAGGAACCGGACGGCGTTTCCCGGACCCTCTTCGATCCGTTCGGCCAGAATGCTGAGTCCGTGGCGCTGGGCCGCATAGAGGTTACAAATGGCCGCCCCGTTCGGGTCATCCTTTGCCAGCAGTGCGGAGCGTGCGGTCGAAGAGCACTCGATGTGTTCGGCGTGACCGATATTTTCAAGCAGCCACCTGCGGCACTGGTCAATGGCCTGTGGGTGCCCGTAGAGACGCCTTACGTCACCCAGACCCTTAGCGTTGCCGCAAAGGTAGTGAGCTATCTCCAGGTAGCATTCACTGATTACATGCACCTCGCGCTCATAGAGGAGGTCCATACTGTGGCCAACCCCACCCTGAAGTGAAGTCTCAATCGGGATCACCGCCAGGTGCGCCTTCCCTTTGAGAAAGCTGTCGAACACCTCTTCCAGAGATGCGCAGGGCAGATAGCAGGCGGAATGGCCAAAAAGCGAAATAGAGGCCAGGTGGGAGTTTGTCCACTCAGGGCCGAGGAAGGCAACCTGAAGCCTGTACTGGATAAGCCGGGAAGCTGCAAATACTTCGCGGTAGATGTAGCGCAGTGATTCCTCGGATAAAGGGCCGGGGTTTAGTTTCGAGAGGCGCTGGAAAACTGCCTGCTCGCGTTCAGGGTGAAAGAGGGGCAGGCCCATTGAGGCTTTTATCCGGCCTGCTTCGATGGCAAGCTCCATCCGCCTGTTAAGGAGCCGGAGCAGCTCTGAATCTACACCGTCGATTTCTTCTCTTATCTCATCAAGCTCTTCTTCCACTTTCGTTCAACCGACTCCTGATTATCGACCTCGCACATTGTTTGCTCTATTCGAAATCAACCGCCGATAGAAAACATTGGGCGAGAGATGCACTTGCGGAAAACAGGGCTGCTCAGTTGGTGCTTTTCCGGCTTTTTGTCTATGGCTCCAAGCATTGTGGCGGCAATCTCTTCGTCTGAGGCGCCCTGTCGCAACGGCCCCCGTAGATCGGTCTCATCACTGGAAAAGAGGCAGGTGCGGAGTTTTCCGTCCGAGGTTACCCGAAGCCGGTTGCAGCTCGGGCAAAAATGGTTGGATACCGGGCTGATGATTCCGATTTTACCCAGAGCGCCTTGGAACCTGTAATAAAGTGCCGGGCCGTTGCTCTCGCCCGCGGTCGAGGCCTCCAGAGGCGCAACACGCCTCAGGCGCTCCAGGATTTCAGCGGCCGCAATGAAAACTAAGTCGTGATCGGACTCAAACCGGAAAGGCATGAACTCGATGAAGCGCACGTGGAACGGGAACTGGAAAGTCAGGCGCGCCAAATCTTCAATCTCATCCTCATTCACCCCGCTCATGATTACCGCGTTCAACTTCACAGGCGAAATGCCTGCCTTTTCAGCGGCCATGATCCCTGCCCACACCTGGCTGTGAAGGTCTTTGCCGGTGATCTTCGCAAACCTTTCAGGCTTCAGGGTATCAAGGCTGACATTTATGCGCCTGATGCCCGCCTGGAGTAGTCCCACGGCAAAATCCGAGAGCAGAACCCCGTTTGTCGTAAGGCTCAGGCTCCTTAGTCCCGGGACCCTGGAGATGCTTTCGCACAACCTGAGCACGTCCTTTCTGACCAGAGGCTCACCGCCCGTGATGCGCACCTTCGATATACCCATTGAGACCGCGATCCGCACAAGCCTTACTATTTCCTCGTAACGCAGGATTTCCGTGTGGTCCAGCTTTACAACACCGCTTTGTGGCATGCAGTATGAGCAGCGAAGATTGCACCTGTCAGTAATTGACAATCTGAGATAATCGATCTTCCTGTGGAAAGAATCGGTGGGCGGAGCGGGCATTCAAATTTCCCCGGCTGAACGGATTATTTGTTTCAAATATATCAAAGCTGTTTATTTCATAACATTTGGATAAGTTTTATAAAACACAAAAACCACCATCGCGGTAAGATTCTCCCCAATACGCCGAGAGTTTGAGTGTCACATCACGATAAATGATAGTCAAAACTTTCTTGACTTTGAGATTTCGCTGTGTTTTATGACTGACCAGTCCGTATCGGGGGGAAGGAGCCGCTTGGTTGCAAAAATATCCGGACCAGCAAAATGTGTACGCCAACGTGAAGAAAATGGCCCTGGCCGGAAACAGACAAGGGCTGATAGAGGCCATTTCCGAAGAGACGTCAGCCTCGACACCCGAAAGCCTCACCGAAGAGCTTTCGCACTGGTTTTTCCATATCCGGGGACCGTTGCGCACTGGGCCGCTTCAAAACAAAATCGGCCTTTCAGTTCTAATGGAAGCCCTCGGGGAGATCGCCCGAAAAAAAGGTATCCCGGCCTCGCGTTTCTACCCGAGCCTTTTGGAGAAAATTTTGACGGAGGAAGCTGCCCCGCTCCTGTCCAAGCCGAACGCCAAAGAAAGGATACTCGAGGCGGCCCTGGAGGTTTTTTCTCATAAAGGCTTTCATCCGGCCACCATGGACGAAATCTCCGATAAGGCCGGCGTTGGGAAAGGGACCCTTTACCGCTATTTCGAGACCAAGGAAAAGCTCTTTGCCGAGCTGGTGCGGCTCAGATTGGAGGAACTGGGAGCAACGGCCGGTTCGGTAATAGACGGCCGCGACGACGTGCTGACGATGATTTCCAAGTGCATCCGGATGTATTTCGAATTCTTCGACCGAAACCAGCGTCTCTACAGGCTAATCATCCAGGAACAACTGGACTTGGGCGAACACTCCCCGGACGAATACTTCCGAAAAGTGATGCGGGCCATTCCTAATCTCAAGAGGAAAGTCTACGAAGGGACCCAGCAGGGGATTCTCAAGGACGTCGATTTTCAGACCGTCTTTTACGGCACTATGGGCTTTGCCCATGGAGTAATACAGAAATGGCTCGCCAGGGAGTGTTCCTATCCCCTCGTAAATGAGCTTCCGGGCGTGTTGGAAGTTTTGTTCTATGGATTTGTCAAAGATGCCCGAAGAATTGAATGCGAAAACTGACTTGACAGGGAGGATTAAATGAGCTTGACAGCAGAACAGACCAGAATCATCGATATTATTGCAAACCAGCTCGGAGTTGACAAAGAGATGGTAACTCCCGGCGCAAACATAGTTGACGACCTTGGGGCCGATTCTCTCGATGTCGTAGAACTGGTAATGGCACTCGAGGAAGCCTTCGACACGGAAATCCCCGATGATGACGCAGAAAAGATTCGCACTGTTCAGAATATTTTTGAGTATATGGAAAAGAAGGCTGCAGCTTAGCCTTAAAGACGGTAGCAGGGAGCAAGGAGCGGGAAGCGAAGTGTTTTTCGCTTTTCGCTTCTAGCTTCTCGCTTCTTGCTTCTTGCTTCCACGCAGGATTTTCGATTGAGCGACTTCCAGGTCCTTGCCTCAGTTGAGCGGGTGGTTGCTCAAAGCCGCTCGGTCACATTTCATCCAGATCGGATCGGCCCGGCAATATTGAAATGGGGACATACGGTCAACCCGTCTTCATCATGGGAACATCCCTGCCATTTCTTTGACGGGACTGCGGAGAGCGTTCGCTGGATTTTTGCTCTCGACATATTGAACCACTGCTTCTGGCCCGATCCGGGCGAGCCTGTCTGGACGGTCATCTACAATGGTGAGCCTTACTCGGGGTACTGGGGGCTGGCCGCCGGCCTGAAGCGGGCCCACGAGCAGGGTTTCCCCGTAACTGATCCTCATTTCCTGTCGGGTATCAGCGCAGGCGACCTCGCCGAAATCTTTTCCGGCCAGGGCAGGATGCCAATGTTTGAAGAACGGCTGGAAAACCTCCGGGAGGCAGGGTCGATAATTCTGTCCGAACTCGGGGGCGATATCTTGTCCCTGTTCGATATAGCATCCGGTTTGAGTGCCGTGCGGCTGGTCAGCAGGATCGTCTCCCTTTTTCCGAGCTTCCGCGATGAGACCCTCTACAGAAGTGAAAGTGTCTATTTCTGGAAAAGGGCCCAGATTTTTGCCTTTGACGTTTTCACCGCGTTCGGGGGAGACAAATGGGGGGAATTCAACGACATCGGGCGGCTTACCGCATTTGCCGACTACAAGCTTCCTCAGGTGCTTCGAGAGCTGGGAATTATTTCATATCAACGCGGGCTCGCGACTGGGATTGACGCCATGGAACCTCTCCAACGAGGCTCCGAAGAGGAAGTCGAGATTCGGGCAATGACCTTATGGGCCGTCGAGAAACTGAAGAATGGTTTCCAGGAGCAAGGGCGCAAGCTTACGAGCACCCTGGTCGATAACTGGCTCTGGCGGTTGGGCCAGCTTGATGCATTTCGCAAACGCCCATTCCACCGCTGCCGGACGATTTTTTACTGAAAAGCCTGCCAGGCAAGTTTGACTAATGAAAGGCCACCCGCCGCCGGCCCCGCCTCGCGGATGGGTGGGTGGGCTGTCGAGAATCCAATGTGGGCCGGCGCGGGTTGTGCCGCGTAGCGCACTAATGTGCGCGTAGCGGCTTTTTATAGGTTTCTTTGGGTTAAATACCTTATTGATCGTCTATCTCAGCAGGTTAAACAAAAACCCCTCCGCCTGAAAACCGTCTAACCAGCATCCGAAAGCCGGTGATACTCCATCAGATATGATCGTGCATTCAAATGTCGTCTGCTCCTTACCGTTTTGATATGATTTGTCGGAACCGACGAGCGGATACTTGTCTAACCCCTTGCACGCTTAGACAGAAAAGGCGCTCATTTTTGCTTCACAACGATGATGCCTCTTTCCTTTCCATTCGGCGCCTTTTTTGAAATTATCAAAGAGTGCGAGTATATAGGATGGATCGCCTTCATTGTGAGGTGAAGCAATTGATGAGGAAAAGGTTTTAGAACGGATCACGGTAAACCCCAGGATATTCGGCGGGAAACCGATCATAAGAGGGCGGCGGCTTGCCGTTGAGCATATCCTTGAGATGCTGGCCGCAGGAGACAGCCCTGAAACCATTCTTGAACGCTACCCGTGGCTTGAACCCGAAGACATTCAGGCTTGTCTTGTCTATGCCCGCAGGCTGCTTGGCCATGAGAGGGTAGAGTCGCTCCTTCTGGAGACAGGAACGTGAAAGTCCTTTTGGATACTTGTGTATGGGGTGGTGCGAAGCGTTCACCACGGAGACGGGGCATGAAATTATGTGCGAAGCGTCAGACGGAAAACTCCATCGTTAGATCGATGGCCCTTGCTGAGTGGGTAAGAGCTCCGCAACTCACGAAATCGACCCCGGTTTCGGCTATGGCGCGCACGGTTTCGAGGCTGACGCCCCCGGAGGCTTCCAGAACGACTCGCCCTTTGCCGATCGCTACGGCCTCCCTCAGCATATCCAGCGTAAAATTGTCGAGAAGCACTATGTCGGCCCCGGCGGCGATGGCCTCATCGAGTTGCCCGATGCTTTCCACTTCGATTTCAATGCGCAAGGTATGGGGAGCGCGTTCGCGCGCGCGGTGGACCGCTTCCTTAATGCTTCCCGCTGCAGCAATATGATTGTCCTTGATCAGTATGCCGTCGGACAGGCCGAACCGGTGATTCCTGCCGCCTCCGTGCCTCACGGCTTCCTTTTCCAGGCTGCGCCACAAGGGGGTGGTCTTTCGTGTATCGAGCAGTTGGCATCCGGTCCCCGCGACGGCCTGCGACATTTTACGCGTCAAAGTGGCGATCCCGCTTAACCGCTGGGCGAAATTCAGGGCGGTCCGCTCGCCGGTCAAAAGGGTCCGCACCCTTCCCTCTATCCTGAATACGGCAACATTTGGCTCGATCCGGTCCCCATCGGGGAAGGGGCATTCTATCCTGATTTCAGGGTCGAGAAGTTCGAAAATCCTTCGGAATGGCTTGGAGCCGGACAAAATGAAGGGTTCGCGTCCAAAGACAACGGCACTTGATTCCAGACCGGGAGGGATAATAGAGAGCGTCGTTGCATCCCCGCTTCCGACGTCTTCCAGAAGAGCCAGCCGGAACAGTTCATCGATTTCCATCGTTGCCGTCATTGCGGCCGGCTTTCCCGCAGTCCGTTCATGATTTCCAGTCTGCGGTTCAATTTTTCCATCTTCTCGCCAAGCCGCGCGTTCTTCTCGCGTTCCTTGTCGATAACCTCATGGGGGGCTTTCTGCAGAAAATCATCGTTTGACAGCTTCCTGTGAGTCAGACCAAACTCTTTCTCCAGTTTGGAAAGCTCCTTTTGGAGCCGGTTCGACTCGCTTTCGAAATCCAGAATGTCCTTGAGCACTACGAAAACTTCCATGTTCCTGACCAGCGCCCCTGCCGCGTACCTGGGCTTATTCATCTCTCCGGCCTGGGCCGCGGTAAGCCTGGAGACCTTTGCCAGACCGGCAATGGTGCGCTCGTGCTCTCTGAGAAGCTCCAGTTCCGAGCCCTGCTCGCAAAGGCACACCACCTCCACCTTGAGCGCCGGGGAGACGTTCATCTCGCCGCGGATATTGCGGATTGCGACTACGACCGCCATAAGCGTTTCCATCTGCTCTTCGGCTTCGGGGTCGATCCTTTGCGCCTGGGCTTCCGGAAAGGCCGCTTTCATGATGCTCACACCGGATGTGTGAGGCAGTTTGCGCCAGATTTCTTCGGTTATGAACGGCATAACGGGATGCAGAAGGACCAGGACTTTTTCGAGAACCG
The DNA here is from genome assembly GCA_049515795.1 of Syntrophobacteraceae bacterium. GTDB lineage: Bacteria > Desulfobacterota > Syntrophobacteria > Syntrophobacterales > Syntrophobacteraceae > SbD1. Next base: position 61,003 of record JBEKTT010000020.1, on the reverse strand, counting down.
TGGCCGCAACAGACCTTGCCTGCGCGCCCGCCTCCGCATCCTCGCCGTAAAAATCAGGCTTGACGATTTCCAGGTACCAGTCGCAGTACTCGTGCCAAAGGAACTGATACAGTACCTGAGCGTACTGATTGAAATAATAGGTATCCAAAGACTCAGCGGCTTCTGCGGCAACCCTTTGAAGGCGGCTCAGAATCCAGCGATTGGATAGCGCGGCCGGTTTTTCCGGGATTTCGACCGGCCCCTTGAACTCTTCGAGGTTCATCAGAACAAGCCGGGCGGCATTCCATATCTTGTTTACAAAATGCTTGTAACCCTCGATGCGCTCCTCCGAGAGCTTTACATCCCGCCCCTGGACCGCGAAGGCCGTAAGGGCGAACCGCAAAGCGTCCGTCCCGTATTTGTCCATCATGAGAAGGGGGTCGATGACGTTTCCCCTGGATTTGCTCATTTTCTGCCCCTCGGCATCCCGAACAAGGGCATGCACATAGACTTCACGGAATGGGACTTCCTGCATGAACTCGAGTCCCATCATCATCATTCGGGCCACCCAGAAAAACAGAATGTCGAATGCCGTAACCAGAACGGAAGTGGGGTAGAATTTTTCCAGATCCAACGTATTTTGCGGCCATCCCAGGGTCGAAAAAGGCCACAGGCCGGAGCTGAACCATGTGTCCAGAACGTCGGGGTCCTGTTCGACCGGGGCGCCGGGGCAGTTCGGGCATTCCACGGGCGCTTCCATGGAGACGATAACATCATCGCATTTCTGACAATACCATGCCGGGATTCGGTGTCCCCACCATATCTGGCGGCTTATGCACCAGTCCTCGAGGTTTTCGAGCCAGTTGAAGTAATCTTTTTCCCATTTGGGCGGGACGATTTTAGTTTTACCCTGTTTGACAGCGTTAACGGCAGCTTCGGCAAGAGGTTTTGTAGCAACGAACCACTGAAGCGAGAGCATCGGCTCAACCACATTATGGCAGCGGTAGCAGTGTCCAACCCGGTGAGTGTAGGCTTCGATTTTTACAAGACAGCCGCCTTCTTCAAGGTCTTTTAGAATTTGCCTGCGGCAGGCAAACCGGTCCATTCCGGAGTATCGGCCTGTCTGTTCGGTCATGTTTCCGCGTTCGTCAATGACCTGCGCCAGCTCGAGGCCGTGCCTTACGGACAGCTCGAAATCGTTGAAATCGTGAGCTGGAGTAACCTTGAGCGCCCCTGTGCCGAACTCGCGCTCGACATAGGAATCTCCTATTACGGGGATGTGGCGGCCCACTATCGGCAAGACCACTTTTTGTCCGATAAGGGCCTTGTATCTTTGGTCCTCCGGGTTCACGGCAACAGCCGTATCGCCCAGCATCGTTTCCGGCCTGGTAGTGGCCACTACCAATGCACCCTTTCCGCTTACCAGGGGATAGCGAATGTAGTAGAGAGAGCCGCCCAGTTCCTCCCCTTCGACTTCGATATTGGCCAGAGCGGTCATGCAGCGCGGGCACCAGTTGATCATACGCTTGCCGCGATAGATAAGGCCCTCATTATAGAGCGATACGAAAACCTGGCGCACAGCCCGCGAGAGGCCCTCGTCCATGGTAAACCGCTCGCGGGACCAGTCGCAGGATGCCCCGAGCCGCTTCAACTGATTTATTATAATTCCGCCGTAGTTTGCCCTCCATTCCCATACGCGCTGCACAAAGGCTTCCCGGCCAATCGAGTGCCTTGTGAGGCCTTCAGCCCCAAGTTGCCTCTCGACTACATTCTGAGTGGCGATTCCGGCGTGATCCGTCCCCGGCACCCACAACACCTCGAAGCCTTTGAGCCTTTTATACCGGCAAAGTATGTCCTGGAGAGTGTTATTGAGAGCATGCCCCATGTGGAGCTGGCCGGTTACGTTCGGAGGAGGGATGACTATGGAGTAGGGCGGTTTAAGACTGGTCTCGTCGGCGCGGAAAAAATGTTTTTCTTCCCAATACCTGTACCAATGCGCTTCGACTTCGGCAAATTCATATCCTTTAGGCAGAGCGCCTTGGCTCATAGAATTGATTCCCCTGCTAAAGTTCTTTCTTAAGCTTCTCCACTTCCTCATTAATTATCGACCTGACCAGGTCCGGCAATCTCGATTCCACCATGGCCTGGATATGTTGCTGCAAACGGGACTCGATTTGGGCTATAAGTTCTTCAGCTACTTTTGAAAGGTCGACAGCAGGCGGAATGGGGGCACTCACGGGAGCGGCCGCTTTCGATGCTGCGGACTCCAATAATTCATCGGCACTTACAGGCTTATCCATAAACTCGTCCAGAAACGATTCCTTGTCTTTGATAACCTGCGGTTCAGCTTTCCCCTTGGATTTTTTTCCAGGCAGTTTGGATTCGACGGGCTCGAAAAGCTTCGCATCCTCTTCGCCTTCATCGCCAAATGATTTGAGCAGGTCTTGCCCTTCAGAGCTTTGCCTTTGAGCCATTTCTTTCACGAACGGCCGCGCGTGATTTTCCGCTTCAGGTTCGAGATCCGGATCCAAGTCAAAAACATTAACGTCCAGGTCCTCATCTTCGTCTATGAATCCTGACGGCATCTCGATGATGTCCTCAAGCTCGATTATATCATCGTCCGGACTCTCAAGCGCGATATTGAGGTCCCGCATCGGATTAGGTTGTCCTTCATAGGGACTTGATCGCTTCGGTTTTTTCATCATCGCCTCTCAACCAGGCATTCCCGCCCGTTGGAATGGGAAAACATATTACGCCCAGCAGCAAAGTAACCGATACCACGCATGAAATTGCCCTGTCAAGGTTTAGCGTGTTTCCGTTTTCGATACCGGATACGGCCGGAAAGTTATCCCCTGATCTCCACAGCCCGCCCGCCGGCGAGGCGGCATCCGGCATCAGGGAAGACAAAAGAGGCACCGGGCTGGCATCTTATTTATAACTGCTGGATTTAGCTTTGTATTTCCGTCCCAAAACTTCTGTTGTGGATAATAATCATTCGCACAGTTTTTGTCATTAATGCTGAAAACCCTATCGGCGGCCCGGCTTTCATACAACGCACTTGATATCCAGCAGGGGAGTGCCGTCAACGGCGTCCAGGCCGATTACATCGATAACATCGTCCTTGATCCCGGTTATCTCCACAGTATCGAGGGAGATCGGGTTTGGCCGCTCGGGGCTCCGTGTGGAGAAAACACCTCGCAGTGGACGTGTACGATCTCCCCTGGGGTGGACCTGGAGGATATCGCGTTGGGCAAGGTGCATCCAGTAGACAATAACGATCTTCCAACCCTTTTCCAGACCGAATAAGGCGTCCCTGTACTGCTCATCGACAATCAGTTTCCCGCTGACCGCAGATTCGCTGCCTTGCCGGGGACCCTTGCCCGGCTCGGTGATCGGACTTCGGATTATCCCTATTGGCTTCAAGACTATTTCCAGTTTGGCTTCTTCTTTTGGTTTTTCCATCTCCGTTTATTCCCTCTTTCGCATAGCTTCAACGGCCAACCGGAAATCTGCGGGCAAATGGGTCGTCTGGCCCGTGAAACGCAGGCAAATCATGTTTAATTGGATCTGTGTGCATAGTTCCAATTCAGAGCTTTTCGTTTCGTGGTTTGCCGATGTCTCCGCCGGTCTGTAAATGAGTTGAGAAAATGAAAGATTTCGTCTACTCAGTGAACTTATCCCGGTATGTATTTCGATTTGATCGTCATAGCATAGAGCTTTGCGGTATTTACAACGGGATTCGATGATCGTGAGATGAAGCTGCCGGTTCAAGAATTCACGGTAATGGAAGCCGGTTTTTCTCAAGAAATCTTCACGCCCCAGCTCGAAAAAGTGATAATAATTGCCGTGATAGACCGCCTGACCCATATCGACTTCAAAAAACGGGATACGCAGACTCGTTATGTGGTAGGCAGTAGCGGTACTTGTCGACTGCGCCTGGGCGCGAGTGATTATCTTTTTTTGTGAAGAATCGCTCATATTGAAACTCCTCGTATGATAAACTTATACAATAACCTTGCTCGAAAAAAAATGCGCCTGACATGATAAAAGTAGCGACCGTGCGCGCAGCCATGCAGAACGCACAGACAATAAACGTGGTGCGTTTCAAGGCAAGCCAAATGTTAAGCGCATCAGAAAATGAAGCTACAATGGTGTAAAAGTCTCGCTTCGCGGGGCTTCGCCCAACTTCACTGCGTGAAGTTGGCTTGCTCGGCCTCCCGTAGCGACATGTGAGCGCGTAGCGCGGAGGCCGACCGCAGGATATGTCTATCACACGCAGTGGGCAGGAGCGGGAGGCCTTGTTATAATAACCAGATGAGCACATTCCACGGTTTTTGAATCTTCTACATCCGAGGTGGTTTTTTGACAATCTTCCCGCAAATGAACAATTCCGGCCGCAAACGAGATCGGACCAGACAGCACGGACGCCAATCGTCAATGAGGGCCTCCGGCGGTCCCTACACTCATAAGATCCACAGAAGCCTTAGCCCGGTGCTGGACCGGATACGGACCCCGGAGCCGGTCCCTTTCGTGCCGGACCCTTTCCAGCTCAAAGCTCTGAGCGCAATTGAAGCATCAGACGTGCTCGTTACCGCCCCAACCGGCGCCGGAAAAACATATATCGCAGTTGAAGCCATTGACAAGGTTTTTCACAGGGGCGGAAAAAGCTGGTACGCATCGCCGCTTAAGGCTCTGTCAAATGCAAAGTATCAGGAATTCCGCGAAATCTTCGGCCGGCAAAACGTCGGGATTCTCACCGGAGACAGGAAAGAAAATCCACTTGCCCCGGTAATCGTCGGCACCACCGAAATCCTGCGCAACCAGTTGTATGACACCATGCACCGGGGAGAAGACATCGACATGGACCTGGTAGTTCTCGACGAGGCCCACTACCTCGGTGATGTCGACAGGGGCGTCGTATGGGAGGAAGTGCTCATTTATCTTCCCCCGCGCGTTCGGCTCCTGCTGCTTTCCGCTACAATACTGAATGGCGATGAAATCTGCAAATGGCTCACCTGGATGCGCGGCTCCCAATGCGAATGGGTGGCGGCTTACGAGCGTCCCGTCCCGCTTTTCCCGCTTTTCCTTTTCCCTGGTGGAGAGCTTGCGCCGCTGGCGACGCGCCGTGGTTTGCTCCCAGGAATTGAAAAAATCGACCCCAGATCGCTTCCTCGGACCGAACTGCCTGAGATCCCGAGAATCCTCGATGCGCTCCGAAACGCCAACCTGCTGCCGGCCATATTCTTTCTGAAATCGAGGGCCGACTGCGACAGGGCGGTTGAATTCTGCCGGCCGGCTCAAGGGCCGAGCAGGCAGGAAAGTCCCCAATTTCGGGAGGAACTCGCAGAACTGCTCGATGAATATCCTTTTCTCAGGACACATCAGCACCTCTCGACCTTAAAGAGCTGCCGGGTCGGTTCCCATCACGGCGGGCAGCTTCCACACTGGAAGCTGTTTTTGGAAAAGATGATGCAGTCAGGACACCTGGATGCCATCTTCTCGACTTCAACAATCGCTGCGGGAGTCAATTTCCCGGCACGCACGGTGGTTATTTTTCAAAGCGACCGGTTCAACGGTAAGGAATTCGCAACGCTTAGCGCAACCGAACTGCTGCAGATGACGGGCAGGGCAGGACGCCGTGGGATGGATGAAATCGGGTTTGTGCTCATAATTCCCGGCCCGCACCAGGATCCCAGGCTTATAAACGAGCTGTTAAAATCGTCCCCCGACCCGATCCAGAGCCAGATTCGCGTTAATTTCTCGATGGTTTTAAACCTGCTGCTGTCCCACAGCCCCGAGGAGATTCGAGACCTCTTCGTGGTCTCTCTGTCCACTTTCCAGAACCTGAGCCGCGACACACGGTCGATGAAGAAGCTCGAAGCGGTCCGGGCTGAACTCGAGCAATATCGAGAGCAAATGGGCTGCGGATCTTTGGATGAGCTATTCGAAATCCGGCCAAAGTACTCGATCGGCATTATGCAATTGCGGAAAATGCGCAGGTCGCTCAAGCGAAGACCCGGATACAGAAAAATCGTCGATCAGCTCGCTCCGGGCCGTGTCTTTATCAGTCAAAGAGGGACCCCTTATATTTGCGTAGCCTGGCCCGATTTTGAATACGGCAATGTGGAAGCCATCCGGTTGGCGCATCCGATCCGAATGCGACGCCGGCGCATCCGGACTCACCGTGTGGCGTTTCAGCGTCTCCGCGAGTTGAGTGTTTTGTTCGACTCCTTTCCCGACCTCGAAGAGCGGGAAGAATGGGAGAACCTGATCGCGCGCGCCGTTGAAGGCGAGTTCAGACCCGTCGAGCCGGAGGGACCCGCCGGCCCTCCCCCCGCCGACCTTCCATCCAGAGATCTGGCGGCGACAGCCCAAAGACTGCATTCCTATCCATGCGAAAAATGCTCCCTTTTCGATCCCTGCCAGAAAGAAACGGCTCATCCATTCTCTGCAGCCCTCAGGCGGCACTTTCATCTATTTGCGAAGGTGGATTCGACCCAGGAGCAGCTCTGGCGCTCGTTTATCAAATACTACCGGCTGCTTCAGGCCGAAGGATACGTGGAGGAAGACGGGAATTTGACCCGCGACGGGATGTGGGCCTCCAAACTCCGACTCGACCAGCCGCTGCTCATCTCCGAGGGAATCCGCAAAAACGTATTTCCGCGAAATAAACCCGATTTATTGGCTGCGCTCATCGCTCCTTTTGTGACGGACCGCGACAAACAAGGGGACGTCCAACTGGCCTCGTTTATCTGGAAATATCCCGACCTGGCCAAACCTTTTTTCCAGATGTTGAAAGACCTACAACGGCTCAGGGAGCGCTTGCAGGCCGAAGGCTTCGAAACCCCGCCGCTTCCGTTCTGGACGGTTGTGACTGTTTACCATTGGGCGCAGGGTCTTTCGTGGGAACAGGTTCGCGAGATTTCCGGTATGGATGAAGGAGACCTTGCAATGATTATACTGCGCACGGCCGACCACCTTCGGCAGATCGAAGCCCTTAGCCAAACGCATCCCAAGCTTGCAGCCACTGCCGCAGAGGCCATTGGTCTGCTGCTGCGCGAGCCTGTGCTGGCAGATTGAAAAACCTGTCTTATTTGAGCCGGTCTGATCGTCTCGGCCGCCAATTTTTCAAAAATAACTTGACACAACGCTTCAGATTCAAATATAAAGAGCAATTCCAAATATTTTCCTATATAGGAGGCGTCGTGATGGTAAAAAGCCCGTGCATAAACTGTGATCGAGCCAACGAGGATAAGAACAAATGTTTGGATAAATGTGATCGGCTCAAGGAATACCAGGAAATGATTCTTAAACAGGGAATCTACGCCACAATGTAGCTGCGGGCGTTCAGCCTTTGATGAGCGGCCAGGAGAGGGCCGCTTTTTTTATCCGCAAGTCTTATATTGGGAAAGCATAACCAGTTGCAGCCCAGGAGGATTTAAACCTATGTACGCCATCTTCAGGTCCGGGGGGAGACAATATGAAGCCCGGCCCGGGCATGTAGTCAAAGTAGAAAAGATTTCCGGCCAAGTCGGGGAAAGCGTCACCCTCGATGAAGTGCTCCTTTTCTCCGAAGGTGATCAGTTGCGGGTTGGCCAGCCTCTTGTGGAAGGCGTTAGGGTTCAGGCCACCATAATCGGGCAGGGGCGCTCGCCCAAAATCGTGATCTTCAAGCACAAACGCCGCAAAGATTACCGGAAAAGACAGGGACACAGACAGGCCTACACGGCTATGCGCGTGGAAAATATCGGCTAGCATCGGCACGATTTCAGACTCAATCACGGCGGCTTTGAGTTTTTGGAGGAAAATAATGGCACATAAAAAAGCGGGCGGAAGTTCCCGAAATGGCCGCGACAGCGCAGGACAGCGCAGGGGCGTAAAGAAATTCGGCGGTGAATTCGTGCGCGCCGGCAATATCATAGTTCGCCAACTGGGCACGCATTTTCATCCCGGAAACAATGTCGGAATGGGCAGGGACTATACTCTTTTCGCGCTTGCCGACGGCTTGGTTACTTTCGAACACAAGGACAAGACACGCCAGAAAATCAGCGTCCATCCAATCGAAGCCCAGCAATAGCGTAAAACGGGAAGCGGGAAGCTTTTGCTCCCTCCTCCCTTCCAGACTTTAGTCGGGTTGACGTCACCCCGGCGGAATCCGGGGTCCCTGCACCAAGTCATTGTGCTCCCCTCCACCCAATGGTGAGAGGGGAGTTGTGTTTTGAATTGAGCCGGGGAAAATGTGACTGATCGCGCCACGAGGATTAGTAATAACAAAGTGAACCCCCCGGCCTTCCCTTGGGATGACTTAACTTTATAAAGAGATGAAATTCATTGATGAAGTGACAATCACGGTTATGGCCGGAAAAGGCGGCAATGGCTGCGTTAGTTTCAGGCGCGAGAAGTATGTGCCTCGAGGCGGACCCGATGGGGGCGGCGGCGGCGAAGGGGGCAGCGTCGTTGTAGAGGCCTCGCAACGAAAACACAGCCTGCTTGACTTTCGATATCGAAACCTTTTCAGGGCCGAGCCTGGAAGGAACGGCGCCGGCCAGAACCGGCAGGGACGAGGCGGCGGGGATCTCGTTGTGGAAGTGCCGGTTGGCACCGTGGCAAAGGACCCGCTGACAGGCGAAATCCTTTCCGACCTGACAGAAGCTGGGCAGAGGTGGATAGCGGCCAAAGGGGGAAGAGGCGGGAAAGGAAACGCCCATTTCGTCAGTTCGACTCACCGGACGCCTCGTTTCGCTCAGGAGGGTCAGCCCGGCGAGGAACGCAACCTGAAACTTGAGCTCAAACTCATTGCCGACGTTGGTTTGGTAGGGCTCCCAAACGCTGGAAAATCTACCCTGGTGTCCGCTGTCTCTGCAGCGCGGCCCAAAATAGCGGACTACCCGTTTACCACTCTTACGCCTAATCTCGGGGTCGTGCAGTACGACGATGCGCCCCCGTTCGTGATGGCGGATGTGCCGGGGCTTATCGAGGGCGCCCACGAGGGCGCCGGGCTGGGAGTCCGGTTTTTGAAACACATCGAGAGGACCCGGCTGCTGGTTCACGTAATCGACCTGTCGCGAGTCCCTTCGGACAACCCACTGGAACCGTTCAAACAGATCGAACATGAGCTTGAGAGCTATTCGGAAAACCTGCGGAAAAAACCGCGAATAATCGTTTTGAACAAGACCGACCTGGTAAAAAACGGGAAGGACCTGGCCAAGATCGAGAAAAGTTACAGTGAACTCGGACTCCCCGTCCTCCTGATATCTTCGCTGAAAAGGGAAGGTCTTCGCGAACTGGTCCGGCTTCTTACTAAGAGTCTGTCTGAGATGGTAATCTAGTGATTGAACAAATCGAACTAACAAATTATATTAGACAGAGGTTTGCAAGAATATTCATTTTAACGCAAAAATGCCGATTAATCGAGAGGTTAAAATAATGAATTATGACGTTGGGGTTGACATCGGATCGGTCAGCATCAACTGCGTCATTCTGGACGAAAATCGTAGAGTCGTCCTGGAAACTCCATATCTAAGACATTTTGGCCTCATCTACGAAGAAACTCGCAAGCTTTTAGAGAATATCCTGCGGCGAATCCGGGGTGAGAATTCCGGCGTGCTCAGATCGGTAAGTTTTACGGGAGTTCACGGAGAGCTGCTTGCCGAAAAGCTCCATGCGCCATTCGAAGTAGAAACGATCGCTCAGGTGATGGGCGCCATCCATGTGGCGCCCGGCGTGCGCACGATCATTACGGTGGGAGGGCAGGATGCGGCGGTCTTCCAGTTGGCGCACAGCGGGGACCAATGGCGGTTGGAGTCTTTCAACATGAACGGCCCATGCGCGTCGGGAACGGGTTCTTTCATTGACCAGCAGGCCGAAAGGCTTGCTCAGTCGATTTACGGGCCGGATTTTTCGATGGACCAGGAAAAGCTGCAGCAGACCCTGGACGACTTTATCGAACTGGGTCTGAAGAGCACATACCCTGCTCCTGTCGCCTGCCGTTGCACGGTTTTTACAAAATCGGACATGATCCACCTCCAGAACAAGGGGGAGAGTCTGCCCAACATCATAGCCGGCCTGCATTTCGGCAACGCCGCCAACTACATGAGCACCATAATCGGAAACCGGGAGTTGTCAGATCCGATCATATTTATCGGCGGCATGGCCTCCAACAAACTCCAGGTCCAGGCTTTCAAACATTATTTCCCCTCGCTGATGGTCCCGGCCCACCATACTTCGATTGGCGCTCTTGGCGCAGCTATCCGGGCCCAGATACAAGAATGTCAAAATGAGGTGGACCCATCGATCCTTGTGCGGGCGGATTCTCAGTCGGTGTACAACTTCCCGAGGGCCGAGCGCCTGGAACTTTCGTTGACCCGCTTTGACCCGGAGAACGGTCTGACGCCGTGGGCAAAGAAAAAGGGAAAACAGGTCGAGGTATACCTGGGGATCGATGTAGGCTCGACTACGACCAAGTATGCGTTGATAAGCGAGAAAGCCCAAATCCTGCACAAGTGCTACGTGCCCACGCAGGGAAAACCTATCGAGGTTACCCAGCGGCTTCTGCGCACACTGCAGGAAAATGTCGGTCAGAAGATAAAGCTCATGGCGATCTCCACAACCGGCTCGGGCCGTAACGTCGTCGGGGATTTCCTCGGCGCGGACCTTATCATTGACGAGATTACTGCGCACGCCAGGGGTGCGGTTGAAATCGACCCCGAAGTGGACACCATATTCGAAATAGGCGGGCAGGACTCAAAATACATCATGATAGAAAATACCCACCCCCTTGATTTCGATATGAATAAGGTCTGTGCAGCCGGCACGGGCAGCTTTTTGCACGAGCTTGCCAACAAGATGAAGATCAATATTGTCGGGGAATTCCAGGAAATAGCCCTTTCCTCGAACAGTCCGATCCATCTTGCAGAGCGGTGTACGGTATTCATGGAATCCGACCTCGAGAGCTATCTGCAGAAAGGGGGTGAGCGGCAGGACCTCATAGCAGGGCTCTGTTATGCAATCGTCCACAATTACCTGAACAGGGTAGTGGAAAATAGATACGTCGGAAAGCGGATCATGTTCCTTGGCGGCCCCTCGTTGAACAGGGGAATCGTTGCGGCCTTCGAGAAGGTGCTCAAACGCGAGGTGCTGGTCCCAAAACATCGCGAAGTCATGGGCGCGTTCGGCGCCGCCCTGTCTGTGATGGAGCTTTTCAAAAAGCAGGGAATGGAATACCGGAGGCGCGATCTCGACCAGCTTGCTTCAATGAAGGTGAATTTTACCGAAAGCGTCTGCCATGCGGACAAAAAGTGCCATAACGAGTGCAAGCTCAAGGTCTATAATTTCGGAGAACGAAAGAGCGTGTGGGGAGGTGACTGCGGCCGCTACGAAACCCGGGCCGAAGGAGGCCGTGAGACTGACTACTTTCAGGTTAGACAGGCTCTTTTCGAGAAGGCCCTGATGGAGGCGGGAAATCTGCTTACCGAAGCCGAAGCCGGGCGCCAGCCTAAGCCGGTCATCGGCATACCTCTTGCCTTGCACTCGCTCGAATGGGGCGTTTTCTGGGCTCACCTTTTTTCCGAGCTTGGATTCCCGGTGTTGCTAAGCCCGAAAACCACCAACAAGCTGGCTTTCCTGGGGGTGGAAAATGTGGTCTCCGAGGTTTGCTTTCCTGTCAAGGTTTTCCACGGCCATGTCCGTTACCTTATGGACCGGGCCGAATACCTGTTCCTGCCCAATGTAGTAAACGCACCTGTCCCGCAACCGGACGAAATCGGATATTTGTGTCCGCTGGTTCAGAGTTCTCAATACATGTGCAGATCTGCGCTGAACATTCCCGACAGGAGGATCATTCGGCCTACGCTCCATTTGAAGGAGGACCCGGCAAATCTGGTCTATGTCTTCGAAAAGGCCTTCGCGCCCGGCTTGAGACCGAGGAGGAGCGAACTGCAACGGGCGATCTTCAAAGCGTTGGCAAGACAGATGGAATTTAGCCGCCAGCTAATTGAGACAGGCAATGAGATAATCGCGCACATCGATCCGGCGCAGCCCGTCTGGATCGTCACCGGGCGCCCATACAACCTGTATGACGACCGGCTGAACCTCCAGTTTGGAAAGCAACTCGCAAAGCTCGGCATCAAGGCGCTGCCGATGGACCTGGTGAGTTCGGATTCCGAAGACATGAGCGATTTCAAGCGCATGTTCTGGGGACTTGGGGCCAGAATCATCAGGACGGCAAAAAGGATCCTTCGCACCCCAAACTGGTATGGCGTACATCTTACGAATTTCAGTTGCGGGGCGGATTCCTTCATCGAGCATTTTTACCGTCACCTGCTCAGGGAAAAGCCCTCCCTCATCCTTGAGCTGGACGAACACAGCGCCGTAGCCGGCTTACTAACACGTGTGGAGGCCTACCGCAACGTGGTGAACAACCTTCAGGAAAAGCGGATGTCCCGAAAACTCGACCCGGATGAACCGGACTCACTGGAGGCGGCAGGATAGGTATTGGTTCACGCGAAGACGCAAACATGTAAGCATGGGACGGGAATCTGCGAGATGGCCATCCAGGGGGCGGCGAATTTCTCACGCGAAGGCGCGATGACGCGAAGAAAGAAAGTACATATGGCAATCGAGGAAATCGCCCGGGTGGTGGAGGACTGCGGATACAGGCTGCATAGGGAACTGGGGCCGGGTTTGTTGGAGTCTGTTTATGAAGTTGTTTTGGCGAAACTGCTGACAGACTGTGGTTTCTGCTTGGAACGGCAAAAGGCGGCCCCGATCATTTTCAACGGGCTCCGATTTGAAGAAGGCTTTCGGGCTGATCTACTGGTTGAAGGGAAACTGCTGGTTGAGATCAAATCCGTTGAGAACCTTGCTCCTGTCCACGGCAAACAGTTGCTGACTTATCTAAGGCTCCTCAACCTGCGTCTTGGTCTGCTCATGAACTTCGGATCTGCTATTTTCAAGAACGGCATCAAACGGATTGTCAACAATCATTCAGACTTCGCGGCTTCGCGGCTTCGCGTGCACCAGGGTCTCCTCGAGGATGTACATACATGACAGTTTCCGGAAAGCAGCATTTTGGACGCTTCCACGAAAAGGTCAAACAGTTTGACGTAACCGGCAAGACCCTGCTCGTCCCGGAAATGGCCCCCTTTGCATCCCGGTTGCTTGCCGCCTCTTTCCGTGCTATCGGGGTAAACGCCCTGCTTTTGGAAACTTATAAGGGTCTGGCACTCGGAAAGGAATTTACATCCGGCAAGGAGTGTTTCCCCTGCCAGGTAACGTTGGGCGACATCCTCTATTTTCTGCGTGGAGAAAAAGAAAGACTCGGAGCTGCTTTTTCAGCAGATAACTACGTATATTTTTTACCCGAGGCTGACGGTCCGTGCCGGTTCGGTATGTATAATAAGATGCAGCGCCTTGTTTTGGACAGGTTCGAGGAGTTTCGGGACGTGCCGATTACCTATGTTTCGACCCGAAACTCTTATTCGGCAGCAGGCATCATGCCTGCGGAGGCCTCCACCATATTCAGAAAACTGAGTTATGTGTGTGTAATTATAGCAGATATATTTGACCGCATCGTATGGCGCGTAAGACCATACGAGCTTCGCCCCGGCTTGACGGATTCCTTTATGGAAAAAGCGCTTAGGGCCACGGTTGCCGAGGTTGAACAAAACGGAGCATCGCTCGAATTCAAAAGGCTCCTTGATATTGTCGAGGATACAGCCTCAACAGCCAAAACGTTTATCGACACCCGGCAGCCAAGGCGTCCGCTGATAGGGATCATCGGGGAGATTTACGTCCGTACGCATGAGGAGTCCAATCAGCACATAGTAAGGGTCCTCGAGCAGTTCGGCGCCGAAGTCGTGGTGGCTTCGGTTGGAGAGTGGATAAACTACATCACTTACGACATGGCCAGGGAGCATGAGCGGCACATGAAGCTGGCCCTGCTGAAACTGGATTTTGAATCGCTCAGGGGTATCCTGAACAATTGGATCTCCACACAGATCGACAAATATTATCAATTGGCGCGCCAGCGCCAGGTTTACAGCCGGGCGCTCAAATACATCGACATTCACAAAGACCACCGGATAGCGGCACTCGAGAAGCGGCTTGATCGGAATCGACTTTACAGCTTCGATATTGGGACCGAATCGGCCCTGAGCATCGGGGCGGCACTGGAGCAGTTACACGAAGGATACAACGGCGTTGTAAACGTATATCCCTTCACCTGCATGCCCAGCGCAGTCTGTACAGCCGTTCTCAAGCCGCTGTTAAACAAAATGCTTATGCCCTACATCAATGCGCCTTATGATGGGGCAATTCAGCCCAACCGGGATATAGCGCTGCGAACATTTGTCTATCAGGCAAAACAGCATCTCGAATCCCGGAACTCGGGCAAAAGAAACGGCAAGGCAGCGAAATGTCATATCAAACCATGATTATTAATGCGGCCCATCCGGAAGAGCTCCGGATCGCGGTAGTAGAAGGCCACACTCTCGAACACTTTTTCATAGAAACGGCGACACGCGGCAAGGTTGTTGGAAATATCTACAAGGGCATAATAGTCCATATTCAGTCCAGTCTTCAGGCCGCCTTCGTAAATTACGGGACCGAGCGCAACGGCTTTCTTCCATTCCCTGAAATCCATCCCGAGTATTACGACTCAGACGTCCAGGATGATGCCAGAATCCAGGACGTGATCCATCAGGGACAGGAAGTACTGGTTCAGGTGGTCAAGGAGGAACTGGGCACCAAGGGAGCGCTGCTCACTTCATATGTCTCTCTTGCCGGACGGGACATAGTACTGATGCCCGGCCAGGACCAGCGCGGGGTTTCCCGAAAGATCGAAAACGGGGACAGGCGGGAGCGGATGAAAGAGCTTGCCAGGAGTCTCAAAGTCCCCGATGAGTTCGGGGTCATCCTGAGGACCGCCGCCGAAAGCCGCACAAAGCGCGAAGTTATAAAAGACCTGGACAACCTCGTAAGAATCTGGGGGGAAATAAAAAAGAGGGTCCAGGAGTCGCCCGCCCCTTCCCTCATCTACAAGGAGCAGGACCTTGCGATTCGGGTAATTCGCGACTATTTCGCGGCCGGGATCAAAAACATCCTTGTCGATGACAGGGAGGTTTACCGGAGGGTGAAAGAATTTCTTGGGATCATCAGCCCCAGAAATCAAAAACCGGTCAGACTTTATAAAGAAGAAGGGCCGATTTACTCCAAGTATAATCTGGAAGAGCAGATCGCACAGATATTCCGCAAAAAGGTTTCCCTTAAGTCCGGAGGCTACCTGCTTTTCGATCCCACCGAGGCGCTTGTGTCGATCGATGTTAACTCAGGCCGCACCAGCGCTGAAGGGGCCGTTGAGGAAATGGCCTACAAGGTCAATCTCGAAGCGGCGGTCGAAATACCCCGTCAGTTGAGGCTGCGCGATCTTGGCGGGCTTGTAGTGATCGATTTCATTGACATGCGGGACCAGAGGCATGCGCGTGAAGTCGAGCGTCGGCTCAAAGAGGAGATCAAAAAGGACAAGGCTAAGATCAGCGTAGGCCGAATCTCCAAGTTCGGCCTGCTCGAGTTGTCGCGCCAGCACCTCGGACTCAACATACTACGCGGCTCTTATAGAGAATGCCCGGCCTGCCAGGGAAGCGGACTTGTGCGTTCATCGGAAGCAACGGCTCTTGACTATTTCCGCAAAATCTGGACCACCCTCATGCAAAAGAGACCTGCGGTTTTGAAAGCAGTGCTGCCCGCCGATGCCGCCAGCTATCTTTTAAACCGCAAGCGGGCCGAGATTGCAAACCTGGAGAACTTATACAAGGCCAGCATAATAATAGAGCCTTCCGAGACCGCACTGTCCCACGAAGGGCATATAGAAACAACGCCTCACGAACTCCAGAGCTAGTACGTTGTCAACAAAGTTATCATATGTTATAAGGAATCGTCACCCCGGCGAAGGCCGGAATCCAGTGCTATTAACCAACTGAAAAGACGCTGGATTCCGGCCTTCGCCGGAATGGCGGGCTGACGGTCCTTACCTATAGGAACTTAGTTGACGCTGCACTAGTGCAGCGTCAACTAAGTTGTAATCCATATTATTGTCATAACTGCGCTGTTGGAAGATCCGGCTTCCTTCAGCGGAACAAATTGTTCACCGCATTGATGATCTCCACCACCCTGTGTTCATATAGATGATGCTTCAGGGTTCTTCTTCGAGCGTTTCTGGCAACCTCTTTTCGCTCGCCCTCATGTTCCATGTAGTACTCGATCTTTTCGACAAGCTCTGCTTCATCCCCGAACTGGACTGCTTCATCTTCAGAATAGAGGGGCGGGAGAAGCTCACGGCGGTCGCAGAGCTGAAAACAACCCATACCCGCAAGCTCGAATGTCCTCGGATTTACGAAATCACCACCGATCGTGTACCGGTCCATCGAGGAGTGAAGGTTGAGGTTTAATTCCGCATTCCTGTAGATAGAGCGGACCTCAGATTTACTTATCCATCGGCTACCTTCGATTACGCCAGGGATAGGGCGCCTGTCCCATCCCTCACCGTATATTTTCAAATTATAGGGGGCCAGGGTTTCGAATACCCTGATGCGGTTGGGGTAGGGGGCGCCCGTAAAGCAGATCGGGGTCTGAGTGCCGGACTGGACCGGAAATTCATCAATATTATTGTCGAAAGCAACAGGAAGGTAATAATGGTTGTTGGCTCCGGCCTCAGCCAACGCCTTCACGAAGGCCCCTGTTTGAATGGAAAAAAAGATATCAAAATGGGCAGCAATCCGCTTCCAATACGTCAGAACCCTGAAATCCTCCACAAACCAATATAGCATAATGATTCCGCATTTTCGCAGGTTATCCGGAAGGCGTTCATTGAAAAGAGGCGACTGGGCGATCCCGAGTGAAATATCAGGCTTGTCCTTATCGATCTGATCGATCAGCACCCTCTCCAGTGCCCCGGCAAAGGCCATTTTGTAATGGTCGTTTCCGGAAGCCATGGCTATTCGGAACTAATCTGCCAATGGTGAATAGTCGATGAACACCGATTCATAACCAAGACTGGTGAAAGTGGACGCAGTCGCTCTGGCTACCGGAAGTGATCCTCAGGCCAAGGGACCTGTAATCAGCAGTCTCATCGCGCGCTCTCGTCAGGGCAAAGGACAGTCGGGGGCGAGGTCTATGGTTTACATGAAGACAATGCCCCTGATCGTTTAGACGGTCCATGGTGTTTGAATGTTAAGGGTTATCAGCCACCGAGTGCCGACCTGAGCCGCTCGATGCTGGCGCCGAAGGACTCCACTATGGAAATCAACCGGGCATAAGCGTCGCTCATGGCTCCAACGAGCTCAAGGGGCCTATTACAGTCCAGGTCGGCCATTTGGAGCATGTGGTAGTATTTAAGTATCGAGTCTTCCGAGGAGAGGACTGCTGCTTCTATCGTTTGAAGAATGTCATTAATGGAAACGAGCTGCCCCATGCCCGATGGGGGGCCGGCACACACCCTGGTGGCCTGCTTAAGGAGCCGAGCGGCTTGCGAATACCAGTTGATGCATGCGCTGTTCCTCTCGGATAGCTCACCCAGCTTTGCCAGGACAGAGTCAGGCCGATAGGGCCCCAAGAGGCTGCCCGCCAGGGCTGACTCATTTGGGGCAAAGCCGAGCGCCGTGCCCCATAGCAGCCGACCTACCAAGCCCCTCAGGAAGCGCTCCGAGGCGAACCTGGGTTCAGCCGGAGCATACAGAAGCGGTCCGCCGGGGGTAAAATTGGAAATATAGACAGAAAGACCGGGGGAATAGGCCTCCCATGACGGGCGGTATCCCAGCATTTTCTCTACGACGGCTTCTACCGCATCAACGGTGATCGCATCCCCGCAGATCGGATTATCACACATCTGGTCGAGGTGACAAGGCGAGCAAGGCAGTTCGGACTGCAAAACAGCATGTCCCGCCCCGTAGGGCGCAGTCTCCGCAAAATAGGCTGTCGAGAAAAAAAGTCCGACCGTCCCCACCCCTGCCGCAGCGGCCATGTGGATTGTCCCCGTATCGTTGCTGACAAGAAGGGAGCACTGTTTGAGAACGCCCACCAGTTCGGATATCCCGGTCTTGCCAACGAGATCGATCACGGGAAATTCCAGGTGGCTTTGCATCGCTTGCGCGAGTTCTTTTTCGCCCCCGGTGCCCAGAAGCACGATTTCAATTTCGTGGCGTCGAAGGAGCCGGTTCGCGACGGCAGCGAAACGCTCAGGAGGCCAAGCCCTGTGAATCATGTTTGCTCCAGGTTGGAAGGCAATCAGCCTTCCTTTTTTCCTGAGGCCGTTTTGGAGCAGCAGGGCATCGCCGTCCCTGACTTCATTCTCATTAATGTGCATATAGCTCCGGACGGGTTCCGGGCAGAGCCCCGCCATTGCCGAGTGCATATCGACTATGTTGAAAAGGTTCTCTATCCTGCATTTTTGCGAGGCAAACAGATATTTTGCCTGGTCAAATTTAACCTGTCCTATTGGATTATCGGAATTTACCAGGCCGGATTTGGATCTTCCCCCTGCATTGCCGCAGAAAAAGCCGCCGACCCAGTTGTGCGTAAGGTTAATGACGGAGTCGTATTCCTCGAGCAGTTCCGGGTAGTCGCTCAGCTTCTGAAAGGGCACTTCGCCCCGCATCGGGGCGACATCGATCGCGGGAAGAGCCACGAGCCGGTCGAAAAACGGCGTCCGGGAAAAAATTCCGCTGAACTCTTTTACACAGAGTAACGTAACATTGCTCCCGGTCCTCTGCCGCTTCAGCAGTTTCAGCACAGGTAATGTCTGTACGCTGTCGCCCATGCGCGTCAATTGGATAATGAGAATTCTCTCCACAATTTCCCTCGAATGGGGGCGCCCATGATTAGATAGACAAGTATAAAACATTAAATCTTGAACAACCCCAAAGCCCTCAAAACCGTACAAATTCCCAATCTAACATGCAAGTGGCAGGCCAATGAGACTGGTTCTTGCAATTTTAGGACATACCTGTTTCCCCGCAGTTGATGGTCTCGTCACGGAGCGTGATATCCCGGATTCGGAATCTTTTTAGGGTTGCACTCTTACAATGGACACCTGAGGTATTGCATCGTCGAGACTAAAGGAATGCCTGTAAAGGAACGTCCATTCCCCTGACAGTTTGTTCTCCAATGGAACCTCGAACCGCCAATCGAGTCATCTGTCTTTTTTCAGCAGGGCTTCGAGACCCGCAAACGGCTTGAAGGTCGTTGCGGTATCCGAGTTCTCACCCGGCGAAGGTTCATCATAGTACTCAGAGTTCAGCTCCCGCGAATGCTCGTTATCATGGCAGAAAAGGCACAGCAATTCCCAGTTGCCGCCGTCAGGAGGATTGTTGTCATGGTTGTGGTCCTTGTGGTGCACGGTCAGTTCTCGCAGCCGTTTTCCTGAAAACTCACGCCCACATCGCGCACAAATCCAGGCAAACAACTTAAGCGCTTGCTCCCTGTAAGTTTTCTCCCGCTGTTCTCGATTTCGCCTGGCCTCTGCGTTAGTCTGGCTCACCTTTCCGGGCATTCTTCTTGTCCTCGTATGATGGACTTATATACAACACTGAACATGTTTTCACAGCCTGTACGGAAGAATAGTTTCTCGGCGCAGCCATGCGAGGGGGCCTGATGCAACCCTGGCACGTTTGAACAGTACTTCATGGCGTGCGCTGCACCCATTTGAAGCAAGTGCGTAAGAATAGCCGCTCCCGCGTGCCTGCTGCGCTTCAAAAAGGCATAGCGCCGCAGGCAGGCCCCCCTTCGCATCGTATCTCGCGAAGCGCGGAAGGCCGACCGCCGGACGGGTCTATCATGCGCGTCGGGCGGGCGCGGGAGGCCTTCCATTGCTATTTCCACGTATTCCGCACGCCTGAACGCAATTTCGCCAAAAAGAACTCTGTCTCCAGAAAAGCCGACGACATTGCAATTATATACGGTTTTGAAATTTCATCCAATTTTGATTTCTTTACGCTCTGACTTGAGCTATTCATTGACGTTGCCAATAGGAAAGGAAGCTCATGAAAAAGACCTTGAGAATTTTTTTGTTCGTATGTTTGGCGCTCGTTGTGGCCTATGGTGCCGCCAGCTACTGGATAGGAGGGCAGGCTCGAAATCAACACGATCTGCTGATCGCGCAAATCAACAGCTTAAACTACCTGGAGGCCTCGATTAAGAGCTATGAACGCGGCCTTTTCAGCTCCCGGTCCCTGACCACGTTTACCTTAATCCTGCCCAAAAGTGGGAATTCGATCAAATTCAGCGTCATCAATCACATCTATCATGGGCCTTTTGTCTTTTTGGAAAACCCTCACCTGAAAAGGAGCCTGCGGCCTGTGCTGGCTGTAATCCGAACGCGGCTGGTGCCGGGCGATTCCGGAGAAGCCCTGAAAAAGATGCTGGAAAAAATACCCGAGCTTGAAACTTCCGAGATCCTGACTGTGCTTTCTACCGATGGCGGCGGAGAGTCATATTTCGATGTTCCCTCATTCCAAAAAAAGTTCCCGGACGAAAAAGGCGGACAAGTGGAGGTGGAATGGAGAGGCTTCACCGCCCAATGCAAATTCGACTTGCAGCTTAGGGAACTCTCCGGCTCTTGCAGCTCTCCATCCTTGCAGGTGACGCAACAGAACCAACTGCTGCGGGTAAAAGATATTCAGGGCGATTTCAATTCGCATCCCGGTATAAAGGGGATATCGGTTGGATCGGCTTCCCTTTCGATCGGCAGTATCGAGGCTGCGGAGAAAGAGAATACCTCCTTCAATCTGACCTCGTTGGGACTTAAGGCTGAGTCCGGGGTTTCCGGGGAGACGATTAACGGCGCCCTTCGGCTCAGTTTTGAAAAACTCGAAGCACAAGACATGAAACTGGGGCCTTTCGCGATGGTGTTCGAGGCGCGTAAGCTGGACGCGGAGGTCCTTTCCCGCTTTGAAAAGCTTGTCCCCGAATTGCGAAAAAAAGCTGCCGGGCAGACCGGGAACGCCAACCTGGAAATTGAAAAACGATCTACGCAGATAATGATCGATCTGCTTGCAAAGTCCCCGGAGTTCGAAATAAAGCAGGTAACACTCAGGACTGACAAAGGAGATCTCAGCGGCAGGGCTAAGCTGAGCTTCGACGGCCCTGGAAAAAATCTGGCGGGAAACATCCTGGCTATTATAGGCAGTATCGACGCAAGCGCGGAACTTTCGGTCTCCGAGGCGCTTTTATATCTTGTCGCCGAAAATGTTTTGCGCGAGGGCTCCGCACAAGATCCCGAATCGGCGAAGATAGGCGCTAATGAGCTTCTCATGAGGCTTATGGCGGAAAAATATATTATTTCGGAGGACGGCTCATTCAAATCGAGCGCAACCTTCAAGCACGGCATTCCTACTGTTAATGGGCGCAGGCTGGATTTATCCAACCTGCCCTGATGCCCGCCGGCCGAATTACGGCCGGCTCGGGCGGTCTTCGCCAAACGGCCGCAAGATTGCCGATCCCACAAAAAAAAGCGGCCCAAAGGGCCGCCTTTCGAACTGGGGAATGGCTTTTGCAAATTAAATAGTTTGGAGCAGCTTGAGTACGTTCTGCGGCTCCGCGTTAGCCTGCGCCAGCATCGCCATTGCTGACTGCTGCAGAATCTGGTTCTTGGTAAAGTTGCTGACTTCCGTCGCCATATTCACGTCCTCGATGGTGGATGCTGAAGACGCATAGTTCTGGATACTTGTGGTGATGTTGTTAATAGAGTACTGGAGCTGGTTCTGCAGACCGCCGACATTGCCCATGTAGGCGTTGATCGAGACAAGGGCGGTGTCGAGGGCGTTCATGGCTGCCTGAGCGCTTGCCAGTGTGCTGACCGAGATTTTGTTTGCCGTGCCGCTCACTCCCAGGCAGTCGGTGGTGGCGCCGTTGAACTGGACGACCATCATGTTATCAGCGCTGTAGGTCGCGCCTATTTGAAAAGTGATCCCAAGGGTTGCCGTTGTGTTTCCGTCAATAAGGTTAATTGACCCATACTGCGTGGACGACGCGATCCGGTCGATTTCATTCTGGAGATCCGCAAATTCACCATTCAAAGAGGTCAAGTCCGACGAACTCTCCTGACCCGATGCTGCCTCGGTGGCCAGAGATTTCATCTGTACCAGAATGTTGTTGATCGTACTGTATGCGCCGTCGGCCGTCTGAAGCATCGACGTTGCCTGGTTTGAGTTCTGAGAGGCGACCTGCATCGCGCTGATTTTTGCCTTAAAAGAGTTGGCGATTGCGTAGCCCGCCGGGTCATCTGCGGCCGAGTTGATGCTCATACCCGTCGAGAGCTTTTGGAGTGAGGATGACACGGCCGCATTTGTGTTCGAGAGAGTGTTCTGAATCGTAAGGGCGTCCATGTTTGTGTTGACTACCATACCTGCCATAACTAGTCCTCCTTGAGGTGTAATTTAACTTCCTTGTCAAATCCGTCCCAAAATCCATTCCGAAGTTCATGTTCGCTTTGATTTATGAATCGACAATCCGGACTGGAAACTTAAATCTTTTTCAACGAGGGGGATTCACGGATGGACACCGGATAAAAACTCCACGCTCTGCGAGGTGCCAGGCTGCCGGTAAACCTCAGTTTCCAAAAAAAATACTCCTTGGTTGCCCGGCCCCTTTCCCAAGGTGCTGAATAATTGTTCCAATACTGTTAGAATTAGGACTGCTTTCTCGATCAAGACCCTAGACCGGAGGTCAAAATGTCCATTCCCCAATTCCGTAGCGGTTCTCCTTTGTTGATCGTGCAGGTGGACAGCCCCCAGGATGAGACAACAGGCGATTTCTACTACGGGACCTTTGCCCCTGGTGCGGGAATGGCTCATTGCGGGGGTGTCCATGTAGTCCAATCTTACCGAGTACCACCGTTTGAGGCATGAGCTGATGCTCGATGCCGACGTTTTAGTTCTGAACAATATCTGCGATGCGGACCTCCTGCCGGTCATAAGATACAGGAAGGCCCAGGGGAAGCTCGCGGTGTACGAACTTTGCTACGATCTGGAGGCCCTTCTTCCAACCAGTCCCATGCGGGCTTTCTACAGCCGGTCGAATAATATGTTGTTGATAAGAAGGCTTGCCCACTACGAAGCTATAGATATGGAGCCTTCTTTTTATTTGCCGTACCTGTTTGGGGCTTTCGTTTCCAACGATCCGACCCGGACGCTGAAAAACACAGTGGAGAGGAAACCTCGTTCCATAGTATCCTTGATTCACTTGGGCAAGGCCTATTTGTGGAAGGGCATGGCGACGGAAGCAATCGAGAGCTTCAAAGCGGCAGCCGATATCTTTCCGGAGTACATGTTGCCCTATATCGAATGCGCCCGTTGTTTGCACAAAATGGGACTCGAACAAGAGGGGACATCTTTTCTGAAAAACGCGGCAGATCTTATTTCAAAGGCAATCAGGGCGCCGGAAGGTTTTCTCGAGCAGAAAACAACCCGGCAATGCGGTTTGGATGCATTGGATGAGGATATATGAAATTAGGCAGCGTAGATACTTTTCTTCTTGAAGACCCCTTATGGCAGGACAAGATGGGAAAGCCCGTGGCCAATCAGGAGTTCCTTTATGCTCTCCTGCAATACGGCGCACTCGAATGCTGTCACATCTTCTGTGCGGACACAAACAGCAGGATCCGCTTCCAGGCGCAAATTGAAAACCTGCTGCCAACTGAATTGCGAAATCGCCTGCGGATCTCCCTTCAGGCAAATTTTGTTGATCATGTGGAGAACATGCTCGTGGATTTGATACACCAGGGCGATTTCACCCACCACATGCCTTACATAATCGAACTGCGCAACCATCTTGGATTGCCGCTGCCCATCAGCGGAGTGACTCATTCCCTCGATGGAGCGTGGATGCAAACCCGATTCATACAGATACTTCTTGCGAATCCTAAACACTACGACTGTATCGTATGTTCCAGCAACTGCGCCAAGGAACTGCTCACGCGAGCATTCTCGATCATCAGGGAAGGCTTCGTTGAGTCTTTTGGGGGGAGTCTCCCTGCGCCGCCGGAGATGGTCCAAATCCCACTGGGAATATCGGACCGGGCCTTCCAGGTAAGGGATCGCCGGCAGTGCTGCGATGAACTGGGGATACCTGCGCATCACTGCATCATGCTCTCGCTGGCCCGGTTTTCGCCTCGCCAAAAAATGGACCTCTCACCCCTGCTCGAGATGATACAATGGCTCTGCATGCGGGGTAAACTTCCACCATTCACGCTGATTCTGGCCGGGGCCGGAAAACGTACCGATCTGGAACTTGTGCAGAGCATGGTAGACCGCCTCCGGCTTCAGGACTATGTTCGCATCGAAGGCAATATCCCCTATGAAAAGAAAACAACCTTATATAGCGCAGCGGACATATTTATCTCTTTGTCGGATAATTACCAGGAGACTTTCGGTATCACAATTCTTGAAGCTATGTCTCACGGTCTTCCCGTCATAGCTTCGGACTTCAGCGGGTATAAGGAACTCGTGGAAGATAGCGGCACCGGTTTTCTCATTCCTACCTACGGCAGCATGGATCAGAACCCATGGAATATAACTATGGGTCTGATGGACCCGTCCTCTGCCCGCTTCTACCTGGCACAGAAGATTGCGGTTGATATGACCGTGCTGGCACAGGCGATAGTCGAGCTTGCATCTAATCCCGGTAAGAGGCGGGACATGGGGATTAGAGCGCGTGCCCGTGCTATGCGCTACCACTGGCAAGCCATTATTCCGCGCTATGAAGAGCTGTGGGATGAACTGAAGAAAAGGGCCATGGCCGCCCCTCCGGATTTTAAGGCGCCAGAGTCTCCCCTGCTACTTACACCGGCAGTTAAAAAGATTTATTCCCATTATCCGACAGCATGGCTGGAAGGCAGAGTACAAGTCGCCCTGACACCCTATGGGCGAGAGCGATACAGCGAGCGATTTCAGCCGATTCTCTATGAAGACATAAATGTCCTCATGGACCCTGCATGCAGTGAGTACCTTCTGGAGCAGATGAGCGCAAAGGAGGCGATCCTGGAAGAGCTTGTAGCCAAGGCGGCATCCTTTTTCGGCTACTCTCGAAAGGCCGTGATGCTTCATATTGATTGGCTCATGAAGCACGGCCACATAGCTCCTGTAAGTCCTGGCCGCTCAGAAAATCAATTTGATGAAAGCAGAGGCGGGTGACCCGGATAACTTGACTCGTCATCCGGAGGCGGAGCACAAGAGGTCGGGCAACAAGGCTGCCGAAACGCGTTCAACTCTTCAAGGACCTCAAAAAGCGCGAATCCTGAAGCCCCGGCGCCCCGTGACGGACCAAGATGGGCACTGGGAGCATCGAGTCACATTGATAATACAACCCCCTCCAGCAAGCAGTTCGTGGATGAATTCGCTGCGCTTCAAATGGCGATTTCCTTGGAGTGATAGCCATCCGGGACATCATCCATGGCCATGAGGAGGTAGGCGTCCTTGATATTTTCTTCAAGCTCTTCGAGCGTTTCACCCTGCGTCATGATTTCGGGATACTCCAGTAGCTTGCCAAGCCAGAATTTATCGCTCTTCCGATGGATGAGGGTGAGTCGCCTTTTCATTTTGCTTCCTCCCGGCATGATTTTTTCTTTTATATCACAAGTCTAAGTTCCTTGCTGCGTTCATGACTAAAACCAGTGGGACACACCCCGTAAGACAAAAAAAGATTTACGGGAAAATCCGCAAATCCTTTTATGGTCATGGCTCCCCGGGACGGACTCGAACCGCCAACCTAGTGGTTAACAGCCACCCGCTCTGCCAGTTGAGCTACCGGGGAACGAAGAGATGTTTTCTTTACCAGAGCGCCCCGGCTTTGTCAATAGAGAGCGGCATGGGGTATAGAGGGCAAGGTGGCGCGTAATCAGCCCCATCGATGAAGCGTGCGATGCGCCAGGGCGCTTATGTCCTTGAGATTTCCTCCAGCTCGAGTTCATCCTGAAGTTTGATGCAGCCGATGACGCTTTGAGCCGCCGGGCATTTGCTCAGATAGGACGCAAAAGCTTCCCGGGCGGCTTCCTTTTGATCCGCCGTAACTTTGAGATGGTATTTTACGCGGATCGTGGTGATCTTGAGAATGCCGTCGACATTTTCAATGTCTCCTTCAACATCGGCCCGGTAGAGGTCTTCGAAAGTGCGTATTTTTTTTCCGGCCAGCGACGCGGCCAGCGTCCCCATCATTCAGCCGGCGGTCGCGGCGACGATATGGTCGAGAGTGGCCGCGTGCTCCTTTTCGGGTTCTACCTTGTAGAAGTTCTTTATCCCGCCGTGGACGCCATAGTAGATCGGCTCACCGAATCCTTCGATCATAGCTTTCCTGGTGGGACCTTTTTCTCTGACAATCCTGACTCGAGACGTGTGGACTACTTCTCCCATGAGTTACTCCTTTCCCGTGCAACCGCCGTCCGATAAAAACGAACGGGAACATGTTGCTCCTCAAGTTAATGTCCATCCGGAAACACCGGATGGCAAACCAGCCGTTTCCGATTCAAAGACTATAATTGCCAAAACCTGAACCGCCAGATGCCGGAAGCAAAAAAAATCCCGAGCCCCTGCACCCGCCGCCCACGCACAAAACTTTCGGCTCTAAATTACCGGAGGAGCGTCTGTCCGAGATAATCCATCGGGAATAATTTGCCGGGACATTCGGTTTTGGCCCCTGGAACCTGGCCATGGACCATGATGTTTGCGGGGGGTATACAATAATACTTGCGAAGGACCGAAAGAAGAAAAGAAAGGGATTGCAACTGGTTCGGGGTTGGTTTCTCGTAGTTGAAGTTTCCGACCAGGGCGACTCCAATCGCTTTTTCGTTCATATCACCGGCTTTGCAGTGGGCGCCATTTTGCTGCCTGATCCACCGTGGGGACATTTCGATTTGCCCGTCGCCTTTCCCCATAGTTCCGTTATCGATCAGGAAATGATACCCGAGCCCGTTCCAGAAACCACGATCGCCGTGTGAGCGGTTTATCGTTCTGGCGTTCCCTTTCCAGGTGGCTGTATGGTGTAGAACGATATACTTCCATTGCGGGTTCCGGTAGAGGTTTATGACATGGCGGATCATTACGGCATTGGGGATGATGAGCTTCCGGCCTATCTGCAAAGGGTCGCTGGGTTTGAGCCCGTTTGCCGAATAGATGGATTCCGGAGAGACGTCATACAACCGGGAGATCCGCCAGATCGTTTCCATCGGCCCGATCTCATGATAAATGGTCCTGGGGCCGCCAAGATAGCCGAGGCTCTTTTCGACCACTTCGGCGGGTTGGCCGGGCTGGGGAGTTGCCGGGTAGGGCGGGGCTACAACTGCCTGTTCGCAGCCTGATATAAGAGGGACAAGAAGAAAAAGCAGAAGAAGCAGGCGGCAGGAAACTTTTAAGTTTATTGCCATGTTCTTCCCGTTGCAAGCGCGTTGCGGTTACCGGGCTGAGAGGGCTTCGGATATTTTGGCCGCTTTTTTGACCTCCATGAGAGCAAGAATCGCTGCAGCCTCATCGGGGGTCATTGTCGATATTATACCCATAACGAGTTTATCATCAAGGTTTTCCATCAGCTTTGCGGCTTCTTTTGGCTTCATGGTCCCGTAAATTTTGGCAAGGCCCCGGACCTTGGTATTCTGGGTTTCCTGCTTCTCAATTCGAACGGCTTGGATTTCCTTTTGAAGCGCCAGCAGGTCTTTGACCTTCTGCTCGATTTCCTTCTCTAATTTGCCCAGGCGCTCTTCTTTCTCTTTAAGCTGTTCCTCTCTTTTGCGGATTTCGATCTCTTTTTGCTGAAATGCGCTCAGGGACTCGGTTGTCGAGACCCCGGGCTTGGTTTTGGCCTTTGTATCGTCCGGCGCCGCATTTTCGGCCTCAGCTTTGGGCTTATCGTCCTTGGCGATTGCTTCGGGAACTGCGCTGGTCCTTTCCGGCCCGAAGTTCAGCTCGCCGATGACAGTAACGGCCAGCTTTATCGCCAGGACCGTCACAAGGGCGCAAAGCGCAACTGAAAGCACCCTGGAACCCCTTTTACGCGCTTTCATGATTCTCCTTCCCTGCCGGCCCACCCCGGTAAACGCTGAAGATGGCTACATCGTCCAGTTTCTTCTGCTCCTTGCGAGACTGAATCAGTCTGTACAATTCCTTGTCCCTTGTTTCGATACTTTCGAGTGTCTTTACGGACTTATCGCATTCGATCATAACCTGTCTGCGTCTTTCGACCTCTATAGAGGCCTTTTCCAGTTCTTTATATGACGAGAGCAATTCACGTTCCAGATAACTCAGGTGTTGTTTGAAATGAAGATACCTCGCCGCCTTGATTCCATTTTCCTGCTCTTTTTCGAGCCGGTCGGATTCCAGGCGAATCATTTCACTAAGCTGATCGATGCATGACTGTACTCGCATTTTGATGGACACAGCGGCCCCAAACGCCGCCCGCGCTTCTCGAAGCACGAATTCCCGGTGTCTCATAAGAGATTTGAGGCGAAATCTAAACGGCATGCTTTCCCGTCCGTCGTGAAGCGATAGAACCAAAAGGAGTTATTTTTTTGTTCACAGTTCACTGTTCACAGTTCACTGTTCAACGAAAATCTCCTCCAGGGCCGCCAGGGATTCTTCTATGGAACAGCTTTCGATGACCGGCTGCATGAGAAACTCGTTTGCCTTTTCAATCATTTTGATTGCGTAATCGGTCTCCGGGTGAGAGCCTTTGACGTAGGCGCCTATGCGGATCATATCTTCGCTGTTCTCATAGTCGACAAGTATACGTATAAACCGCGAGGCCAGTTCCTTGTGCCTGTCGGAAAGGAGCCGCTCCGTCAAACGGCTGACGCTTCTCAGCACATCGATTGCAGGAAAATGCCTTTTTTGAGCCAAACCCCTGGCCAGGACAATGTGTCCGTCCAGAATGGCGCGCAGGGTGTCGGCCACAGGGTCTTCCATATCGTCGCCTTCGACCAGGACAGTATAAATGCCGGTTATCGATGCACTGTCGAACCTGCCCGACCTCTCGAAAAGCCTCGGAAGCAGGCTGAACACGCTCGGAGTGTATCCCTTGGTAGTAGGGGGCTCACCGGCCGCCAGCCCTATCTCGCGCGCAGCCATGGCCAGACGTGTGGCTGAATCCATCATGAAAAGAACGTCTTTGCCCAAATCCCTGAAGAATTCGGATACGGCGCAGGCAAGATAGGCCCCCTGTATGCGAACGGTCGCAGGCTGGTCCGAAGTGGCGACTATGACTACCGAACGCTTGATCCCCTCCGGGCCGAGGTCGTTTTTCAGAAATTCGTTAACTTCTCTGCCGCGCTCGCCTATCAGGGCGATCACGTTGACATCGGCGCTCGTGTATCTGGCCATCATGCCCAGCAGGGTGCTCTTGCCGACCCCCGATCCTGCAAAAATGCCGATCCTTTGTCCCTTGCCTATGGGAAGAAGCGTGTTTACGCACCGCACCCCCAAGTTGAGTTGTTGTTCGATCAGAGGGCGTTTCAGGGGATTAGAGACCTTTCCCGCAAGCGGATAAGGGATACCGTATGAAATAGGCATGCCATTGTCCAATGGCTGTCCGAGACCATCGAGCACTCGTCCCAGCATTGCCTCAGAGACCATCACACTACTGGAGGCTTTGTGAACCTGCACCAGACTCCCTGGACGGACGCCGCTCAGATGAGTCAGGGGAGACAGTTTGATTCTGCTGGTTTCAAAACCGATCACTTCGGCCAGGATGGGATGAGGGGATTCAGAATGGACAATTCTGCAAATATCTCCTGCAGCCGCGCTGATGCCTTCGGCTTCCAAAAGGTTTCCGGTAAGCTGAACGATCTTGCCGTACTTTTCGCAGAGCTTACAAGTGTTCAGATCGGCAAATCCGGCGTCCCCCAGGTTCAGATAGTCGCCGGTGTCATGTCCGGTTTCATAACTATCCGATGTCATTGGACACCAAGCTGCTCTCCACCTGTTTCGCCCGTTGCGTTTTGCGAAATGGCGGCGCCGAGAAGCTTCTTTTCCAGGTTTTCGAACAGGATGGCGATAGAGGCGTCCAGGAGCTGGACCGCGCTTTCGATCCGGCAGCCTCCGCGCTCCAGGTCCCTGTCGGCTCTCAGTGCGATGTGTTTTCCGTTAGCCCCCAAAGTCAGATCGGCCCTTTTTTCCACTATCTCCACGTCATTTGGGTTCAGATATACGGTAAGGACGCCCTGCTCTTCGGCTTCTTCGATAAGGGCGCTTACGGTATCGGCCACTATTTCAGGGGAGGTTCGGATTTCCCTGTTTATGAGCTGCCTGGCTATCCTGATGCTGGTCTGAATCAGCCAATTTCGATAATCCTGAAGTATCTTTGCCGGCAGGGCTTCCATATTTTGCACAATGCGCTCAAGCTGAGATTTGACCACCTGGACAGATTTTTGCCCATAGTCAAATCCGTCCTTTTCTCCCTGTGCGAATCCCTGGCTGTAAGCGTCCCTTTCAATCTGCTGGGTGCAGCGTTCGAGTTCGAGCAGCTTTCTGCGGTGGAGTTCTTCGGAATTGATTTGTGGTTCAGGGACTTGTTCTTCCTCTTGATCAGTCGACACCATTTGATCAGTCGACACCATTGTTTCGCTGTCGCTGTGATCCTCCCGGATGGGGGGAAAACCAAAGACGGCTATCTCGGATTCGAGGTTTTTTTTCAGCAGATTAGACAAATGAGTCTCCGCCCTCTTTGCTTGCCAGAAAAAGTTTCCCCTCTTTTTCGAGCCTGCGGGCTTCAGTGAGAATCTCCTGCTGTGCGGCCTCCACTTCACTCAGGCGGGCAGGTGCCATCATAGAGATCTCTTCCTCCAACATCTGGGCGGCGCGCTGGGACAGGTTCTTGAATATCTTTGCCTTGAGATCTTCGGAAGCCGTTTTGAGCGCCAAGCTGAGCACTTCGCTCTTGATTTCCTTGAGCAGTTCTCGGATGCCCGTGTCGTTCGTATGCATCAGGTCTTCGAAAACGAACATCATCTTTCTTACTTTCTCGGCCAGCTCCGCATCCGTTTCTTCGAGGAACTGCAATATGCCTTCTCCGGTTTTGTGGTCGCAGCGGTTGAGGATTTCAGCGACCACCTGGACGCCCCCGGAACCCTGTACCTGAGCTCCGATTGTAGTCAGCTCTTTTCGGAGCACTTCGTCCACTTCCTGGATCAGGTCGGGGGACACAGCCTCCAGGTTGGCAATTCTTGTGATGAGTTCAAACCGAAGCTGCTCGGGAAGATATCCCATCACCTGGCCGGCCTTCTGATGTCCCAGATGGGAAATGATGATAGCAATGGTCTGCGGGTGCTCTCCTTTGATGAAGCCGGCAAGCAGCCTGGGATCAACGTCTCGGAGGTGTTTGAAAGGAATTCTGTGCTTTTCTTCCTCTATTTTAGAGAGGACCTCTTCTGCCTGCTCGCTCCGCATCACGGAGGGCAGCAGATTGCGAATGAACTGGTCCCCGCCCACATTGATCCCGCCTTCGCCTTTGAAAAGCATGGTAAATTCCTGAAGCAGTTCATCGGAGGTTTCCTTTCTAACCCCCTCTATGTATGACATGTACACACTTAGTTCCTTGATCTCATCGGTAGAAAGCTTTCTGAGGATTAGAGCGGATGCCTCTTCACCCATGGCGAGCAGTGCCATTGCAGCTTTTTGGGGCCCGTTCATTTTGTTTTGGTTATTTGGCCTGGCCATGTTCCTAAACCTCGTCCTTCAGCCATTGTCTTATTATTTCAGTTGCCTTATCGGGATCTTGCCTTACCAGGGCGGTCGACTGCTTTCGGACCGAGATTTGGTTCATTGGAGTATCCATAAGCAGGGCCGACACTTGTTCGTCAGAAGCGGGCTCGCCGGAGGCGGAGGCCAGAGCCGGGAGTACTCTGATTGAGTCGGCCACCTGGCGGAATTTTCGCATGAACGGCCTTATCACGAAGAAAAGCACCAACGCGGCTAGACCGATATTGAAAAACAGCTTTTGCCAGCTTTTGAAAAGCTGGAGATATTTGTTCTCGGCCTTGACCATTTCGGAGCCGCCCATATCGGAAACGAAAGCAATATTGGAAACCGTTATCTGGTCCCCCCGCGTCTCATTGTACCCAACCGATTTTTTGACCAACTCTTCCAGGGATTTCATCTCTTCGGGCGACCTTGCAGAGTATATCTGTTTGGGTTTCCCGTCGGCCCCCGGTTTGGTTTCATATTTTCCGTCCACAATTACGGCTACGGAAAGTTTCTTGATATTGCCGGGCATCTGGACGATTTGCTTGCTGGTCTTGTTTATTTCGTAGTTTACGACTTCACGCTGGCTGTTAAACTGCTTGCCGGTTTTTGCGCCCTCAGCCTGGGGAGCACTCTGCAGAAGTTTTCCTTCGATGTTGATGGGGACGTCCGGGTTGCCTCTTGCTCCGCCCGCTTCCTTTCCTTCCGAGCTTTCCGTGGTCCTCTGCTGGCTCCTGACAACTGCACTGTCCGGGTTGTATGTCTCCTCGGCGATCTGAATCTGGTTCAAATCCATCTCGATCGCAACCCTGGCGAGCACGCGGTTAGGACCCAGCACTTGTCCGAGCATGCTCTGGATCTTCTGGCGCATGTCTTCTTCCACACGCTGCTTGCGCTCGATTTGGGTGTTGCTCAACTGCGTGGACTGTTCTTCCTGGTTTTTCTTGTACAGGACCTTTCCGTCTGTGCTAATGATGATAATTCGATCTTCTTCCAGACCCCTTATGGTAGCCGCGACCAGGTGAACTATGCCTTGCAGTTCCCTTTCGTCCATTCCGGCCCCGGAACGCAGCTTGAGGACCACGGCGGCGCTGGACGGCTTTCGGTCTTCCTTGAAGAGGCTGTCTTCGGGCAGGACCACGTGGACCCTGCTCTCGAGCACTTGGCTCATACCATTTATGGTCCTGGCCAGCTCTCCCTGGAGCGCTCTTTGGTAGTTGATTTTCTGGACAAATTCCGTACTGCCCAACTTCTGCTGGTCGAAAATCTCGAACCCCATGCCCGCTCCTTTGGGAATTCCGTCAGAAGCAAGCGAAAGCCTGGTTTCATAGATTTGCTCCCTGGGTACTTCGACGCTGCCCTCCGAAACACGATATGGAGCTTTCTTGGCTTTGAGGGCCTGTACGATTTCCCCCATGTCGCCCTGAGACAGCCCGGAATAAAGCGGGGCATAGTCGGTCCGGTTGTTTAGATATACCAGCAGAACCAGAGCGCCGGCAAAAATACAAATGCCCCCGGCATAGGAAATCTTTTGCCCAAGCGTGAGGGTCTTGGAATATTCGTAAAGTCTTGCAAGATACTGCTGCACAAAATTCATCTTTAAAGGCCCGTCCCGGTCAGCAAGGGGTTAGATGGTTTCCGCCGTAGTCCCGCTAAGTTTTCGCTAAAAACTCATGCGCATTACTTCGTGGTAGGCATCTATCGCTTTGTTGCGGACTTTGGCCAACATGAGCAGCCCCATGTTGGCCTCTTCCATGTGGATCATGGTTTCATGGATATTGGTAGCCCCCTTGACCGCACCTTGCGCCATTTTGGCATCCGACTCGTTTTGGAGCTTGTTTACCTCGCCGAGCTTCGATTTCAACTCGTCGACAAAGGAAGCCGACTCCCCTCCGCCCGGACCTTTGGGCATTATCACCCCAGGCGCGCCTTCACACAGATTCTTTATGATAGGATCGATACGCATGGACCTCTCCTGATTATTTTGCGCCAATCTCCATTGACTTAAGGGCCAATTGCCTGGAGGTCTGAAGGGCGGCGAGATTTGCTTCATACGATCTGCTGGCGGTTATCAGGTTAGCCATTTCCTCGACCGGGTTGATGTTGGGCATGAGCACGATGCCTTTTGCATCAGCGTCCGGATTGCCAGGGTCATAGACTTGCTTGAAATCCCGCTGGTCTGAGACAATATCGGCTACCTGCACTTTGTCCGCCCCCCCGCTCATCGCGGCTCTCAACTCGCCCGTAAAACCCTCGGAGGGCGCCGTTTCGTAGATGACCGTCTTTCGCGTGTAAGGCCCGCCCTCGGCAGTCTTTGTGGTGTTCATGTTCGCCAGGTTGGAGGATAGCACGTTTATCCAGGTGCGATTGGCCTTAAGGCCCGATGCACTTATTTGTATCGCTGACTCGAGGTCCATTAGGCCCCTCCTTCCGTTATCGCTGTTTTGAGCATCGTGAATTTCTTGTTCAGCATGCCGACCATGTGTTGATATTCAATGCTGTTTTTGGTGAGGTTTACCATTTCGGTGTCCAAGTCCACAGGGCCTGTCTCGACTATCTCCGGGGTTTCCAACGCCTGCAGCGGATCATCGGGGGCCAGATGGCTGCCGTTGGTGCGAACCATTTGAAGCACATGCTCTTCGAGCGACTGCCTCAGGACGTTTTCAAAGGAGACCCCTTTGGCGTTGTAACCTGGAGTGTTGATGTTTGCCAGATTGCTTGAGATCAGTTTCTGGTTGGTCGAATTCAGGCTCAGCCGGTCCTCGATCATCTGTAAAGTCTTGTCGAAAATAATAGCGTTGCTCATAACAAAGCTCCTCTGCTGTTTGACCCTAGTGATGAGCAAATCTCGTACCATTCACCGGTTTCCACCATGAAAGGGACCTTTTTCGCCATGGTCCCGCCAAAGCTGGATCAGTCACCATTTTCACGCTAAAAAGCCTACTCTCGACGCTAGGCGGGGAGCAGCCCTTACGAGGGACGGATACCGGAATTCAGATACCGGAGGAAGGAATTCTGGTTTTCAGTCAAAGATTTGACTAAAGATGTGAATACTTACATTCCAACGCTTTGACGGTATTCGGCGAGCTTGTTCCGGAGGGTCCTGACGCTGATGCCGAGTACTTCGGCAGCCCGGGTCCGATTGCCTTCAACAGTGGAAAGGGCCTTTTCGATCATCATCTTTTCCACTTCGCAAAGCGGCATGAGGGAAAACCCCGAAGGCTGTGCGGCGCCCTTTTCCAACCCCGAGTCCAGGATTATGTAATCCGGGCTTACCACAGGCGAGTCCGAAATCAGCACCGCGCGCTGCACCACGTTTTGAAGTTCCCGGACGTTGCCCGGCCATGAATAGTCTGCAAGCTTTCTCAGCGCTTCGGGGGCAAAAGAGCTGGTTTTGGAACCGTTTTCGGCGCTGTATCTGGCAAGGAAAAACTCCGCCAACCCGACGATGTCGCCCGGCCGCTCGCTTAGAGCAGGGATTCTGAACGGTATCACATTGAGACGGTAGTAAAGGTCTTTCCGGAATTTTGCTTCCTTTACCAGGTCTTCAATCCTGACATTGGTGGTCGCAATGACTCTGACGTCAATCGGGACGGGATATTTGCCGCCAAGCCGGTCCACTTCGCTTTCCTGTAGGACTCGCAGCAGCTTTGCCTGGAGATGAAGAGGGATCTCGGTAACTTCATCGAGCAGAAGCGTCCCGGTGTGCGCCAGTTCGAATTTGCCTTCCCTGTTCCTGATCGCCCCTGTAAATGCCCCTTTCTCGTACCCGAAGAGTTCGCTCTCCAGAAGAGTTTCCGGAAGCGCGGCACAGTTTATCGCAACAAAAGGCTTATCTTCTCTGCCGCTTTGATTGTGGATGTAGCGGGCAAACAGTTCTTTGCCGGTCCCGCTTTCCCCCTGGATGAGCACGGTCGCGTTGCTCGGGGCGATTTTCCTGGCAAGGGCCTTGATCGAGCACAGAACCGGGTCCAGGGAGATTATAGGATCGTCCTGGGCCTGGAGCGTTGATAGTCCACCGGTCCTCTGTGTTGCTCCCTGGATAAGTTCGATCTCTTTTGTCAGGCGCTCCGGTGCAAATGGCTTGGTCCAAAAATCGTAAGCCCCATTTTTGACGCTCTGAACGGCGTCGTCGAGCTTTGGTTTTCGGCTCAGTACGATCACCGGCACTGGCGGCTCCATATTTCGGGCGCTTTCAAGAATATCCAGCGTTTGGGCGGCGTTGCCGTTCAAATGAAGGAGCACAAGTCCGGGGGATTCCTTTTTCATCAGGCTTTTCGCAGATTTGGCCGAGTCGGTCAGATAACACAAATGCCCCTGATCTCTCAGATAAGAGGTAAGTTTTCTGGCATCGTCGGAATCTGTTTCAACCAGGAGTACGTTCATCGGTCTGCCTGCTTGTACCTCAGGGAACTGCGCTGCCCTGGCTCATATTAATTGAATTGAGCTGCTGTTGGGCCACCAGGCTCCAGAAAGGATGCTCGGTAGCCTTAATCCGGTTCAGGCTCCCTATAGCTTTATCCGTCTGGCCTGCGGCAATATAGAGCTTTGAAATTTCATAGTTAAGCTCGTTTTTCTGATCTTCCCCGGAAGCCTCGATTGCGGCCTCCATCGTTTCCGCCGCTTTGTCGAGTTGCTTCTGTTCGACGAAACACTTGCTCAGCGCCAGCAGAGTCGAGTGCCTGGCATAGGCATCGTCTGCTTTTGCCCTAACCAATGCCTTTTGCAGAACGGGAATGGCTTCATCAAACTTTTTGGCCTGGAAGAGACAAGAGCCGTAGGCAGTAAAAGAATCCGGGTCGTCTAACTCGAATTCTTTTACCTTCTCGAAGACTTTTCCAAAATACTTCACGGCGTCACCGTATTTCCGCTCGCGGTAGAAAATGTGTCCGAGTATCTCGGATTTCTTCAGGTCCATGGCATCGCTTTGGACCGGTTTGCAAAACTGCAAAGACCTGTCGTTATCATTGAGGCGTAGCGCATATAAGGCGCACCGGAGCAACAGATCGTCTCCCTTTTTCTGGCCCTTTGCAATCAGCTTGTCGTAGATTGGAAGCGCATTCGAGTAAAACTTCAGCGAAGCGAAACTTTCCGCAATCTGTTCGAGCACGTCCGGCAATTGGATCGAGTCGAAAACGCGGCAATATTTGTCATACAACTGAACTACCTTGACGAAGTCCTTGTCGGAAAAGTATTGCCTGACGAGGTCGCGGAGAATCCTTTCCCTAAGGGCTGCGGTCCCTGGGGGGGAGGAGCCGTCGCTTTTGGCCGGAAAGGCTTCATCCATCAGGTCCAGACTGTGCGCAAGATCGCATCTTTTCAGGTTGAGCGCTGCCAGTTTCATTAAAACGATCCTTCGCAGGCTTGGGGAGAGATCTTTGCCGCGCAGATCCTCATAGATTTTAATTGCCTGATCCAGACCCTCTTTTTCCGTCAACTCGCCCTGGCGTACCCTGCAGATCAGGTCTCCTTCGGAATCTGTGTAATACTTGTGGACAAAAGCATAGATCTTTTTTGCAGTTTCCAGTTCCCCCTGTATCAGAAAAACCTCGGCGATCTTAGCCATAATGATGTCCTGATCGGGAGCGTTTTCCTGGACATTTACGTATCGGAGCAGGTGTTCCTTTGCCGTTTCGGCGTTTCCGAGCGCAAAATGCGCCTCTCCGATAATGCGGAAAACATCGGGGGTTTTCTTGTAGTAGTTAGGGTCCAGACCGATGCAGTTCTCGAGCATCTCCAAGGCTTCTTTGTTCGCCCCCAGAGCCAGGTACACCTTGCCAAGTTCATAGTACGCGGCCGCCTTGTCATCTTTTTCCGACGCACAGCGCAGAGCCCAACGAAACGCCTCCATCGCCTCCAGGTATGACTGCTTTTTATTGTAGATATCCCCTATGCCGACCCAACAGCGGGATGCGATGGGATGGTCCGGCCATCCGGATGTTACCTGCCTGAACAGTTTGTCCGCTTTTGCATAGTTTCCCATCATGGAGTTAGCAAGGGCCGATCTGTAAATGGCTAATGGGGCTTGTGAGGACAGGGGGCCTGCTTTTAGCGCCTCATTGTACGCTTCGATTATTTGCGAGGCGCAAAATACGAGGTTTCGAGAACAGTTCTCGAACTTCTCGTTTGCGCTCGCGTAAAGGGCAAGCACTTTTTCGTCAGGTTCGGCAAAGGCCGGGGGATTCGAGGCGGACCCGGCGGGACGCGGAGACTCGCCGCCTTTTGAGGCCTGCGCCTTGACGGCTGCGTTTCCGATCTGCTGTGAGACTTTGGGCGCGAACAGCTCTGAGGTCTCGATCTTTTTTACCTCAATCGGCGGTACTTTTTCCCTGGAATTTCCAGTGATCTCACATGTTGGCTTACCGTCAGCGGCTTGGGGTTCGGCGGTTTTCCCGCAAGGGGTCAAATCCAGAGCCAGAGTGTATTTTCCGTTTTTACCCGGTCGCACATTGGAAGAAACCGAGGTATTGTCCTCACGGAACATGACTTCAAAAGAGCCGCTCTCCAGCTTGAACTTGACCTCCTTTGCCGCGATCTTGCTGTCTTTGAATACTTTGTCGGGGAGCTTTGAAGTGATCTGCGAAAATAAAACGGTAATCCCGGCGGCGGATGGAGGACCGATCTGTTTTGGTCTGGCGCCTTCGGCGTCAAAAATCAGACATGTCAGCTTTCCTTTAACAGAAACACGCAGGTTCGTTATCCTGGTTCCCGAGTTGCCCGTGGCAGCCGCCTCACACCAGGGCGGGGCAAGGCCTGCTGTTATGCAGGCAGCAAGCAGGAGCCCAAACAGGATTTTGAGTTTACTCATCCCACTAAAACCGCCGTTATGAAGTAACCTGAAGATAGTCCGTTCCGCGCAAATGTCTACCGCAGTAACTCATGTCCCTGCGGGACACCACCAACCATGAAAAGAACCGTAGGTGGGTGCCGGGCGTAAACGGAGCGCAGCCCACCAAATCTTTTCGAGACAGAGGCGCAAGGCACGCAGAGAAAATGAGCGCTTATGCCAGGCCGCGATCAAGCAAGACAGCCACACATCGCGGAGCATGGAGCTTTTGTCCCGGCCCTGATCTCGACACCCCGGCAGCCCGCGAGGCGCGGGTTCGATGTCTCGCTAAAGGCCTGAGACTCTACGGTGAACATTCCGCGTAGAAACAGTGAGCAAGGGGTGTGCCAATCAGTTCATGGGTGCAGGCCGAAATCAGCCTTCATGCCCTGCTGTCCTGGAATCGACGACGGCCGGAGGAGCGCGGCGTTCTTTTCGCTCCAGTTCGAGGAGCTGTCCTGTTAAAGACTGACAAGCTCTTCGCAGTGCCCAAGTTGGTCCGAACCGGGGGGCTCGATTTTCTCAAGTCCAGGAGTTTTCCTGGCCTTTTTCGTTTGCTTTTTCGAGGATGAGCCTATGTTTTTGCAACTGATCCATAGTTGCACATTGCCCCTGCGGAATTAATTTATGACGAAGAAAGACAATCTGCTCGCTCGATTATTTTCAAAACCCAAGAATTTTGAATGGAGTGAACTCAAGGCGCTCATCAAGGGACTTAGTTTTGAAGATGTCAGCGGTACTGGGTCCAGGGTCAAGTTTCATGATCCCAAGTCTGGCAGGATCATTAACTTACACAGGCCCCATCCCGGAAATGTAGTTAAACAGTACGTTCTGGATCTGGTCATTGAGGCCTCCCGCTCCCGCCCCGTCTCGCGGGTGGGTGGGCTGTCGAGAATGAGCGGTCGGCCTACGCGCTCACACATCGAGCAGGGAGGCCGGCAAGCACGCTTCACTTTGTGAAGCAATGCGAATCTCGCGAAGCGTGATCTATACACCGGAGGCACTTCACTTTTTGGAAGCGCCTCACATTTGGCTTGCCTCCAAACGCACCACGTTTAATGTCTGTGCGTTCTGCATGGCTGCGCGTAAGGTCCGCCGCTTTTGCTCAGCCCTCAGTCCTCAGTCCTGCTTCTCTGCATGGCTGCGCGGAAAGAGCCGATTCTTTTTTTTTTGAGCAGGGTATTCTATAAGTCTATCATACAGGAATTAAAGGACAGAGGTATTCGGCCGTGAAAGATATGTTACGCTACAATGGTTTTATCGGCTCGATTGAAATCAGTATTGAAGATGACTGTCCTCATGGAAAGATTCTGTTCATCAACGATCTCGTCACCTATGAAGCTCAGACTCCGAATCAGCTTCAGGGCGAATTCGAGTCTGCTGTTGAAGATTACCTGGCCACATGCAAGGAACTGGGCCGCTCTCCCGGCAAGCCTTTTAAAGGGACTTTCAATATCAGAGTTGGCCCGGGGTTACATCAAAGGCTCGCTAAATACGCGGCTTTCAAACATGCTTCTATCAATGACATCGTTAAACAAGCATTAATTGAATGCCTCGGCAAGCCTGAATCGCCGCACGCGGACTAGGAAAAGACCAGCCCGCCTCGCGGGCGGGCGGGCGCTGTCTAGATCTTGGCCGTGGCGGTCCCACCGCCTAACTCACCAGGCACAGAATGACCCCCGTGGTGTTTTGCAGTATCTTGGAGGCATGGCTTCCCATGAGGAAAGGCTTTTGCTCGCGGAAGCTCTTCTTACCCATGACCACGATCTGGAACCTGTGCGCGTCGATTTCGTTCAGAAGGTCCCGTGCAATGCCTTCCTTTGTCTCGAGTATCAGCCTTTCCATGCCCTGCTCTCCGACTCCTCGCTCCAGCAGCAGATCGCATCCCTCCGTCATGTACCGGCTTACCGAGTCGATCCACTCTGTCTTCCATTTTTCGATTCGGCCCTGTCTGTCTTTCTGCTCCTTAGAGTCGAGAATGTGGCCGTCATCCCAGAACTTGGGCGGGATCGGGGGCATAATGTGCATGAAGGTATAGCTCAAACCGCGGCAGGGACCAAACAGCTCGGCCGTGTAGTAGGACAGCTCCCGGACTTCCGGAACCCCTTCCATTGCGATCAGCACTTTCATGGAATCGTTCACAGGGGTATCCACGATCCATACGACCTTGTCGCGCGCATACTGGGCCACCTTCCCGGAGATGCTCCCGAGCAGCAGCGCCCCAAGCTGGCTCCTCCCGCGCCTGCCGACGGCTATTGTCCGGATTCGCTCGATATCCGCCTGAGCGATTATGTCCAGAGCCGGGTCCAGGCTGTCGAGTTTCAGCCGAAGCTCAATGTCAGCTTCCGGGAAACCAGCAGCGGTCAGCCTGCTCAAAGAGGCCCGGAGAACGGCTTGACCCACCTTTTCCTGATCCTTGAAAGGGAGCCTGCTGGTCTCCTCGATGTCCATGCAGAGGTCCTCCGGAAGAAGTGTGGAAATCTGCTGAACGCAATGAAGGAGCACTATCTTCATATCTGCCTGGTCTTTGAGCAGTCGCCCCAGGATCGACACCGCATCGAGCCCTGTTTGAGATCCATCCACTGCCAGAAGTATTTTCCGCATCCTCTCCCCCTGTTTTTCCCGGACCCTCGGGCCCGAATCTGAAACTGCTTTCGGTCACATCCGGTGTTTCCCCGGACGGACACGGGTTATGGTTGAATTGCGTTAAAAAGAAGCCCGCCCGAAATTAAGAGCTTTTCAGAAAGGTCTCGATTTCATCAATAGAATGTACCACCCGGCAGGGCGGAAGGCTTTTAACGAAGACCTGCCCGTAGCTTTTGGTCAGCATCCGAATGTCGAAAACCGCTATTACGCCGCGGTCCTTCGAGGACCTGATCAGCCGTCCTATTCCCTGCTTCAACTGGATTGCAGCCCTGGGCACCTGGTATTCATAAAAGGCGTTGCCACCGTTACGTGCGATACGGTCCACTCTGGCCGCGATCACCGGGTCGTCCGGAACTTCGAACGGTAATTTGTCAATAATCACGCAGCTCAGCGCCTCTCCCGGCACATCGATTCCCTGCCAGAAGGAACTGGTCGCCAGCAGGACCGAATCGACCCTGTCCTTGAACTCCTCTAGAAGGGCACGTTTGGCTTTTTGCCCCTGGACGAGGAGCGGGAACGAAATCTTGCCCTCAAAGAGTTTGTGAACTTCATACATGTTTCTGTAGCTGGTGAACAGAAAAAGGGCCCGCCCGCGGGTCTTTTCGATGATTTCGGCGGCCTGGGCGCCCATTTGAGCGCAAAACTCCCTGTCATTGGGCGCCGGGAAACGCGAGGGTATGTAAGCTATGGCCTGCCGCTCATACTCGAATGGCGAACGCAGCAACAGTTCACGGCCCTCCGGCGGCACTCCGAGCGAGTTTCGCACATATTCGAAACCCCCGGCCACAGACAGGGTAGCCGATGTCATCACTACCGAGGGAGTAGCGGGGAAAAGAAATTCGTTGAGCACCGGCCCGATGTCTATGGGCGTTGCATTCAGAAAGACCCCCTGTTGCGTAAGCTCATGCCAGTAGACCAGGGATTGATCCTTCTGTTCGATAAGCAACTGGAGCGAGGCCGAGAGCTCGCCTGCACGCCGGCTGGCGCAGCCGAGGTTTTCGGCCTTTTCGGCAAAGGGTTCAATCATGGCGGGAAGCTCATCCAGGGCGTGAGCAATCTGCCGGCACGCGCCGGCGAAATCATTGCC
This sequence comes from Syntrophobacteraceae bacterium, assembly GCA_049515795.1. GTDB lineage: Bacteria > Desulfobacterota > Syntrophobacteria > Syntrophobacterales > Syntrophobacteraceae > SbD1. The sequence goes on along the minus strand of JBEKTT010000020.1, from coordinate 18,756 downwards.
GGCTTTTGCCGGCTCGAAGCGGAAACGCCCTGTCGCTTTTCCGGCCTGGGCCAGGTTGTGGTGAAAGAGCCGGCTTAAGACCTCGAGCTGCTGCCCGACCGTTTGAATTGCCTTCAAATTAAGCTTCTTTGTGTCGCGGCGGCATTCTTTCAATATATCCTGGGCGAGTTGCGCTATTGCGAAGCTGCTGAAGTGGATTCCAAAATACTCGCCAACCACATCCTCCAACTGGTGAGCCTCGTCGAAAACAACGGCTTCGTATTCCGGAATGACCTCGCCTATGCCTCTCCTGCGCAGCGCGAGGTCCGCGAAAAACAAATGGTGATTTACCAGCACTATGTTGGCGCGGGCCGCCTCGTTTCTCAGCCGGGTCAAATGGCATCGGGAAAATTCCGAGCACTGCTGGCCCAGGCAATGCTCGGAGTTTGAACAGACCTCGTTCCAGGTCCGGAAGTTATCGGGCAGCCAATCGATTTCGGAACGGTCGCCCGTATTTGATGTTGCCGCCCACTTCTGGAACCGGCGAAAAAGCTTCGCCTCCTCCTTGCTCCAGAGCGTGGGCTGATAGCAGAACTCCAGGAACCTGCGCCGGCACAGGTAATTTCTGCGTCCCTTCAGGCAGACCGCCTTTAGTTTTGGATCGATGTTTTTCTTGAGAAAGGGAATATCGTGATCGAGGATTTGGTCCTGGAGGGTCTTTGTGCCGGTCGATACGACCACTTTTTGGCCGCTGAGTATGGCCGGAACCAGATATGCCCAGGTCTTGCCGGTGCCCGTGCCGGCCTCTGCCATGAGCGGGGTCCGGGAGCGAAAACATTCCAAAACGGCCTGAGCCATTTCAAGCTGGCCCTGACGGTATTCGAAACCTTGAACTTTTGACGCCAGAATTCCTTGGCGCCCGAAATATTTTTGCATCTGAAAACTCAACTCAATGAGCAGTGAGGAGAAAAAGGGAAGGCCCTTTTTTCTGTTCCCTGTTCACCGTTCACTGTCGTCACAGCTTCACCTGCTGCACGAAAATAATGCTTGGATGCGTTCGAAGGATTTCCAGCGCCTCCGGGGGAGCTTCGTTGTCGAGCCGTACTATAGCTATTGCCCTGTCCCTTTCACGGCTGCGGGCGAGGTGCATGTTGGCGATATTCACGTTGAAATTCCCGAGCGTCGTCCCAATGTAGCCGATGGTCCCCGGCTTGTCCAGGTTCTGGATAATGAGGTTGATTCCTTCCAGTTCCGCCTCCAGCATATAGTCGTTCAGCCGAACGAGCCGGACCTCCTGTCCCGGAAAGACCGCTCCCGAGGCGGAATATTCCTCTTTTCCGCATCCCTTTACCTTTACTGTGATCTCGCCGGTATAGCCCCTGGACTGGGAAGTCGTGGAAGCTGTGAGCTCGATCCGGCGTTGTTTGAGCAGAAGAGGCGCGTTTATCAGGTTCACCTTTTCGGCCATGATCGGGTCGAGCAGCCCCTTGATCACGGTCTGAGTAAGGGGCTGTATCGGGACCTCCTGGAGGTCCGAACCCGCATAGGTGATCTCGAGCTTTTGCACCGCCCTGCAAAGCTGGCCCTGGAGATTGCCGAGCCGCTCGGCCAGCAGCAGGTATGGACGCAGTCTTTCGTAGTCCTTCAGGCTGATCGACGGGAAGTTGATGGCGTTTCGAATCAGCCCGCGCTGCAGGTAGTCCAGAATCTGGGAGGCGATTGCCAGAGAGACGTTTTCCTGCGCTTGCAGGCTGGAGGCCCCCAGGTGAGGGGTAAAAATGACGTTGGGCATATCGAGCAGAGGACTCCCGGTGGGAGGCTCTTTTTCGAAAACATCTAGCGCGGCCCCAGCTACATGCCCCTTCGCAAGAAATTCGCCCAGGGCTTGCTCATCTATCAGCCCGCCGCGGGCGCAGTTGACAATGCGCACGCCGGGTTTGGTCTTTGCCAGGGTCTGCCGGTTCAGCACCCAATGGGTCTCCGCGGTTAGGGGCGTGTGCAGGGTAATGAAATCCGATGCGGCGAGCAGATCGTCAAATGAGACATACTCGGCGCCCAAAACCGCTGCCATCTCGGCCACTATGTGCGGATCATGGACAAGGACCCTCATTTTCATTGCAAGGGCGCGGTCGGCGACAATCGAGCCTACTTTCCCAAGACCCACTATGCCCAGGGTCTGGTGATAAAGCTCGGTGCCGACAAATTTCTTCTTTTCCCACAGCCCCTGACGCATAGACCCGGTCGCCTGCGGGATGTGGCGCGCCAGTGCGAGCATCAATGCCAGGGTATGCTCGGCGGCGGCCATGGCGTTTGCCCCTGGAGTGTTCATGACCAGGATACCCCGCGCGCTGGCCGCTTCGGCGTCGATATTGTCCACGCCCGTGCCTGCCCTGCCGACCACCTTGAGCCGCTGAGAGCTTTCTATCAGATCGGCGGTAACCTTGGTGCGGCTGCGCACGATCATGGCGTCGTATTCGGGCAAAATCCCCTTGATTTCAGCCGCGCCAAGCCCCTCGGGCGTATCCGCCTCAACCCCTTCGGCCGAGCGCAAAATCTTTAGACCGCTTTCATCGAGTCCGTCGCAAATGAGTATTTTTATCATTTAAGCTCACCCCAGATATGCTTTCTGAACCTCGGGATTTTCCGACAGCGCCTGCGATTGGCCTTCGAGCACTATTTTGCCGGCTTCCAGAACATAAGCCCGATTAGCGTATTTTAAAGCGATTCGTGCGTTTTGTTCTACAACTAAAATGGTTGTGCCGCTCTCGTTCAGTTTCTTGAGCACCCGAAAAAGTTCGACCATAAGAAGAGGCGACAGTCCCATCGAAGGCTCATCGAGCAGGACGAATCCGACACCGCTCATAAAAGCCCGCCCGACTGCGAGCATCTGCTGCTCGCCGCCGCTCAGCAGGTCTCCTCTTTGAGATTTGCGGTCGGCCAGGCGCGGAAAGAGCGCAAAAACACGTTCGTAGTCCCTTTGAATCTGCTCCCGGTCATTTCTTGCAAACGTTGCCAGCTTCAGGTTTTCAAAAACGGTGAGGTTTCCGAAAATATGCCTGCCCTCCGGCACAAGGCCGATTCCGTACTTGGATACAAGGGTATGGGCGGGGACCGGCAGAAGGTTGGTCCCGTTGAATTTTATTTCACCTTTGCTCACCAGGGGTCCTTCGGGGGGCGCAAGACGCATGATGCTCATAAGAGTGGTGGATTTACCGGCGCCGTTGGCGCCAAGCAGCGCGACTATCTCACCCTCGTCGACACGAAAGGATATCCCGTGCAGCGCCTCGATGTTTCCGTATTTGACGTGAAGATCAGATACCTCGAGCATCGACCGGTCCTTCTTCTCCCAGATAGGCCTCAATGACGCGGTGGTCCTGCCTGATTTCATCCGGTCGCCCCTCGGCGATCGTTTCGCCGAAATCGAGTACTTTCATGCTCTCGCAAACGTTCATCACCACCCGCATTTGGTGCTCTATCAACCAAATCGTCAGCTTAAATTCGTCTCGAATCCACCGGATCATTTCTATGAGCCGGCCGACTTCACCAGGGTTCATCCCGGCGGCCGGTTCATCGAGCAGAAGGAGCCTGGGCCGAAGCGACAGCGCGCGGCCAATCTCCACACGCCGCTGAAGCCCGTAAGGGAGGTTTTTCGGCAATTCTAGCGCGTATGGCCGAAGCCCCAACAAATCCATGAGTTCCTCAGCCGTCTTTTTGACCCGCCGCTCGCTTCTTACGAACCTTGGGGTGCGCAACACCGAGTGTAAAAACCCGTAACCTAGTTGATGATGCTGAGAGACACAAATATTTTCGAAAACGCTCAGGCTGTTCCAAAGGCGGATACTCTGGAACGTGCGCGCTATTCCCAGCGCCGTAACCTGATGGGGTCGCATGCCGCCTAAATCGTGGTCCAGGAATCGGATTTGACCTTCCGATGGACGGTAAAAACCGCTCACCATATTGAAGACGGTCGTCTTGCCGGCGCCGTTAGGGCCTATGAGGCCCATCAGCTCACCGCCCTGCAGGGTCAGATTAAGATCATGTACCGCCCTCAGACCGCCGAAAAAGTGCGTTAGGCGTTTTATTTCCAGAAGAGCCATTTTACGCCCGCCCTTCTCTGGGCGCAAACCACCTGCGCAGATTCGGGAAAATGTCGGTGAGTTCCCTGTGTCCCATGATCCCCTCGGTCCGGAAGATCATTAGAAAAATGAGCAGAAACGGCACCGCGACCCATTTTATGACCTGAAGCGGTCGAAACGCTTCGAGCGCAAGCGTAAAGATAATCGCGCTGATCACCGAACCGCTTAACGATCCCATTCCGCCGAGATAAACCATAACCAGCGCTTCGGTCGACTTCATGATGGTGAAGGTCCCTGGGTTTATATATCCCAGCACGTGCGCGAACAGGCCCCCCGCTATTCCCGCTAACCCGGAGGAAAGCATGAAAGCCACTATCTTCATACGCTTTGTATTTACGCCCATTATCTCGGCCGCAATTTCGTCGTCCCTGATCGCGACAATGCCTTTGCCGTAGGTCGAATTCACAAGTCGATGGATTATCCAAACAGTCACCCCAACCGATATGAAGACCCATATCATGGTCCAGGGGAGATTTAAAACCTTTTCCATTGAATCGATCACGTTGCGCATGCCCATGAAACCGCGCGCGCCGCCGATCGCCTGGATGTTCTCAATAGAGCTCTTGACGATATAGTTAACGGCCAGGGTTATGATCGCAAGGTAGTCGCCCCGCGTCTTGAAAGAGGGGACCGCGACGAGCAGCCCTGCAAGAGCCGCTGCGGCGCCGCCGGCAATAAGGGTAATCGGAAAAAGATAAATTGCGCTGGAAGGGGAAAGCAGAGGCGGCCCGAAAATCGAACTGCTTGTGAACAGCATAACATTTAGAATCGAGGTGACATAGGCCCCGACGGCCATGAATCCGGCATGTCCCACCGAGAACTCGCCCATGTACCCGTTCACGATGTTGAGCGAAGTTGACAAGATTATATTTATCCCGACATACATCAGAACGAGCTGCATGTAGGCGTTCAAAATGCCGAGTTTGGTGGCGAGCACGCCAAGAGCGCAAAGTGCCGTGTAAGATAGAACGGAGCTGTAACTGCGCATAGATGCCTAAATCTTTGTGGCCCTTGCCACACCGAAAATTCCTGTGGGCTTTATGCTGAGGAATACCAGCAGAATACTGAAAGCAATAAGATCGCGCAGAGTCGATGGAAAGAAAGCTGCAACGAATATTTCAACGAACCCGAGAAGAAATCCCCCCGCAATGGCGCCGCGTATTTCCCCAATCCCGCCCAGAACGGCCGCAATGAAAGCCTTCCAGCCGACGAGCGCCCCCATATAGGGGTCAAGTACCGGGTAGGCGGTGGCGAAAAGCACTCCTGCAAGGGCCGCCATTGAAGATCCCAGGACAAAAGTGAACACGATGACCGTATCCAGCGGAATGCCCATCAACGGCACGGCCATCCTGTCGTAGGAGATGGCGCGCATCGCCATTCCGATCCTGGTTTTTCGCACGATTGTCTCGATCAAAACGAAAACTAGAACTGTGGTGAGGATCACCAGTGCTTTGATGTTGGTGAAAGTTACCCCTGCGATGTTATGAACCGTATTTGAAAAAAGCTGGGGAAAGCTGCGCCGGCTGGCCCCAAGAATGGCCAGATTGCCGTTCTCAAGGATCAGCCCGCACATCAGGGCCGTAATTACGACATAGAGGCGCGATGCGCCCTTGCGCCGCAGGGGACGGTAGGCAACCCGCTCGATGGCGACGCCGACTCCCGATGTAATTATCATGGTGATCATCACGGTCAGGCCGAAAATCAGGGCCGGCGGCAATCCGGGCGAAAACCCCGCATAGCGGCCGAGCAAAAGAGAGGCTATAAAAAAACCGGTATATGCCCCCACCATGAATATATCCCCGTGGGCGAAGTTGATCAGGAGCAGCACCCCGTAGACCATCGTATAGCCCAGGGCGATCAGGGCGTAGAAGCTTCCCCACTGCAGGGCGTTAAGCAGGTTCTGTGAAAATATTTCCAAAAACAAGCGGTATCCTTTGGAAAACAGAATTTCAGCTAAAATGCCCCGGAGATGTCTGTCGAAGCAGTGGACGCTAAAATATCAGATAGGGGGGCAGCTTTCCAAGTAATTGTGGCAGGCCGGAAAGCCAGCCACACATATAACCCTGTATCAAGTTGCTTCAAAGGGAAATTCAACACTGATAACCCAAAGTCCCACCATCTGCGTTCAAAACAGGCATAAAGCAAACCGGTGTTGCTGCTCTTCCCTTGGACACGATTAAGCTTTCGCCAGAGGTGAAGAAGGCCGGCATTTATTACTACAGGTTCTTTCATCTGGCAGGGAACCTGTTAAAAGCAACCCGTTCCAATGTTTTCTTCCATTGGCAAAGCTTTTGGTGTAATGGATTCGAGTACATAGAGGCTTGCCGGATTTGGGAAAAAAGGCAAATAAGTTTGCTCCCAAAGGGAAACTGGAGCAGAAGAAAGCGACTTTGCCATTCTTTTCCTTCCGATGCATTCTGAGGTGAGGTAGCAAAACTCCCGAAAGAGGATGAATATGCCAGTCCCCGCAAGCTACCACGGACGCGAGCAGGCCTTTGTCAAACACCGCCTTCTTGAAACTTACCTTCAGCGACTATTCATGATTATTGGCCTGAACCAGAGGAGCATTCGCTATGTGGATTGTTTCTCCGGCCCTTGGCAGGAAGATAGCGCCGACCTTTCAGATACCTCCATCGGCATCGCTTTGAAGATTATTCGGAAATCACGAGAAGGTCTCAGGAAAAGGGGCAGGGATGTGACGTTCCACGCCCTATTCATCGAAAAAGACAAGAATGCCTTTCGGAAATTGCATGATCATCTGCAAGGTCTTTCCAAGGAAGAGGTGTCAGCCGACGCATTCCTTGGCGGTTTTTTCGACCTGCGGGAGTCCATTCTAAAATGGTGCGGTTCAGAGGATTTTACTTTCTTCTTTATTGATCCCAATGGTTGGAAAAACGTAGTGGAGATACCGACGCTTACTCCGCTTTTGCGGCGGCCCAACTCAGAATTCTTAATCAATTTCATGTACGATTTCCTTCTTCGCACTCACACACAAGAATCCTTCAGGGAAGATATGCAGGCCATTTTCGGAGAGGTGCCCGACACCGAAGGACTGACACCGGAAGAGAAGGAAGAGTACCTGATTAGCCTATACCGAAAACGTCTCAAGGAGATCCCACCTTCCTGGGGGAGTAAGCCTCGTGCAGTCTCTGTGCCGGTGCTTTATCCCACTATCGACCGAACCCTTTACCATTTGGTATACCTGACGCGACATCCGAAGGGGATTACCGTGTTCATGGATGCCTCGGAGAAACTTGACCTTGTCCAGCGTCGTGCTCGGGTGCAGGCCAAGCAGGAAGATCGGGAAACTCGGAGTCGCCAGCTTGAACTCTTTCGGGCCTCAGAATCTGTTCACAAAGAAAAACGAGCGGACCCGACCCAGGTCAGGCCATATTGGCTTGATAAACTTTCGACCACTCCACGCCTGTTCGGAGTTGAAGAATTGGCCGACATGCTGGAGGAAACCGGGTGGTTCGAAGGTGATTTCCAGGCAGCTTTTGGTGAACTGGAGAAAGAAGGGAGGGTGAAAAACCTCGATGCAACAGGCAGGAGACGTACGAAATTTGTTCATTTTACCGAACACGGCAACAGGGGCGAACTCCTTGTGAGGGAAGAATAATGAGCACAAAAACCTCCATTGAATGGACAGAGCATACCTGGAACCCTGCTGTCGGCTGCAGCAAAATTTCCCCCGGCTGCGCAAACTGTTACGCCGAAGTTATGGCCAGACGCCTGCAGGCTATGAGTGTTAAAGGTTACGAAAACGGGTTTCGCCTGACGCTTCTTCCCGAGCGGCTCAAGGAACCCATCAGACGCAAACGACCCACGGTGTATTTTGTTAATTCCATGAGCGATCTGTTCCACGAAGAGATTCCTGACGATTACCTCGTTCGGGTGCTGGAGGTAATTCGGCAGGCGCCTCAACACATTTTTCAGATTTTGACTAAGAGAGCAGAGCGGATGGCGGAGTTTTTTCGTTTGAGGCGGCCCCCCAGCAACGCCTGGCTTGGAGTGACTGTAGAGAATAGCGCTCACGGTCTGCCTCGTCTCGATGCTCTGCGGCGAATATCTGCTTATGTCCGTTTCATCTCAGCGGAACCATTGCTTGAAAACCTCGCCGAGTTCGACTTGACCGGAATGCACTGGGTCATTGTAGGGGGTGAATCCGGCCCGAAGGCCCGGCGAATGGATCCCGAGTGGGTGGTGAATATCAAGCGCATGTGTGATGAGCAGGGGACTGCTTTTTTCTTCAAACAGTGGGGCGGGTGGAGTGTTGATGGCAAGAAGGGAAGTAAAAAGCACAACGGGCGCGTACTGGATGGACGTACCTGGGATGCAGCACCCCAGCAATACACGCTTGGTTAATCCGACTCACGGAGCAATTTCCTCCATAAATATGAGTTGCATCAAGCGGATAGGAAGGTAACAACAGGAGTCCGCATGACCAAGAAGCAAAAACTCGAACTTACCTGGATCGGCAAGGAAAATAGGCCCAAGCTATGGCGGCAAGCCTTGGCGTTACTTGCTGATTCCCCATAATGAAATTGCAACGAACGTTACCCTGGACGCTTTGGCGGCACGCTTCGGCAGTGGAGAATAACTCTCACGCCTGCCACTCATGGCCGCTTCGGTCTCCCCGCCAACTTCACGGACAAACGGACTTATAAAATTCAAAGTCCCCCTTGTCACTGATCCTGACTATTACGGCGCACTTCGTCGGGTTTCCTCCAGGGGTGAAAGTCATCTTGCCCGTAATACCGTCGAAATCTGTTACCAGGGTGAGCTTATCCTTAACGGCTTCCCGGTCCTTTTCGATGTTGCCGGTAAGCCCGCCGGTATTCTGGATAGCCAGGAACATCAGGTTTATTGCGTCCCAGGTAAGTGCCGCTACCTCATCGGGAATATAGCCGTATTTGGCGCGATACTTGTCGATGAATTGCTTCGTCGCGCCCTTCGCGCCGGCAGCGGCATAATGGGTGCTGAAGAAAGATCCCTTGCAGGCGTCGCCGCAAAGGTTCATCAGTTCGGCCGAACCCCAACTGTCGCTTCCGACTATAGGCTTCTTCCACCCAAGTTCGCGCGCCTGTCTAACGATGAGGGGAACTTCATCGTAGTACTGCGGGGTAAAAAGAACATCCGCGCCGGACTTGGATATCGTGGTCAACTGTGCGCTGAAATCCTTGTCGCCGTGAGTGAAAGTTTCGAACGCAACGACCGAACCGGGCCCGTTGATCTTCTCGAAGGCCCCCTTGAAGAACTCGGCAACACCCTTTGGATAATCGCTTGAGATATCATAGAGAACAGCCGCTTTTTTGGCCTTGAATTCCTCGTTTGCAAATTTCGCCACAACCGGTCCCTGGAAAGCGTCCAGGAAGCAGGCCCTGAAAACGTAAGGCCTGTTTTCGGTCGTCTGGGGATTGGTTGACCAGGCCGAGATCATGGGAGTCTTGTTGGCGTTGCAGACGTCGCCGGCAGGTATCGCCTGCTTGCTCGCCTGCGGGCCGATGATTCCGAGCACCCGGTCCTGGGTGATCAGCTTGAGCGCGACGGCTACTGCGGATTCGGCCTTGGACTCGTTGTCTTCGTAGATAAACTCGAGCCTGTAAGTCTTGTCACCCACCTTGAGGCCGCCCGCCCCATTAATCTCCGCAATCCGGATCTCTGCGGCGTATTTGGACGATTCACCAACCTTGGGAATGTCCCCAGTCATTGGAATGTTAAAACCCATTTTGATGGTGTCGGCGCTCCAGGCCGGAGGCGTAAGCGCGAAAGCCACAAGAAAGACCAGTCCTGCAACAACGGCCGATTTCCGCATACCACTCCACCTCTTGTTAGAGCAGTTAATCAATTCAGCATCCAAAGAAAAGCATCCGGAGGATTTAAGCGCAAAAACCAGGGCGAAGGATATCCGCCCTGGTTTTTTAGACTCTTGCAGCAGTGAGCGGCGCGGGGTTCTTTTAGGCCAAAAAATCCAGGTCAAAAAATTGCCCGCCCTGCATCATGCGTTACAGGCATTAATACATGTCGTCCATTCCGCCCATACCGCCCATACCACCCATTCCGCCCATGCCACCCATGCCGCCCATACCGCCGCCGCCAGGCATAGCGGCAGATTTCTTTTTCGGCTTTTCAGCAATGACGGCCTCAGTGGTGAGCAGCAGCGATGCGACGCTTGCCGCGTTCTGGAGGGCGAACCGGACCACCTTCGTCGGGTCCATTACGCCTTGTTCGACCAGGTCGCCGTATTCTTCGGTTTCTGCATTGAAACCGAATGCTCCTTTACCGTTCTTTACATGTTCCACAACAACCGAACCTTCGTAACCGGCGTTGTTGGCGATCTGCCGGATCGGCTCCTCCAGGGCCCGCTTGACTATGTTGAGGCCAAAGAGTTCCTCACCCTCGAGTTTCAACTTATCGAGCGCAGGCACGCAGCGCAGAAGTGCAACGCCCCCACCTGGGACAATCCCTTCCTCAACGGCTGCCCTGGTCGCGTTCAGCGCGTCCTCGACACGCGCTTTCTTCTCCTTCATCTCCGTTTCGGTGGCCGCGCCCACCTTGATTACCGCGACTCCTCCGACCAGCTTGGCAAGTCTTTCCTGGAGTTTTTCACGGTCGTAGTCAGAGGTCGTCTCCTCGATCTGCGCGCGAATTTGCTTCACACGGCCCTCGATAGCGTTGCGCGAACCCGCTCCGTCAACGATTGTCGTGTTGTCCTTGTCGATATTGACGCGCTTGGCGGTCCCCAGGTCTTTGACTCCGACGTTTTCAAGTTTAACGCCGATGTCTTCGCTGACTACCTGGCCGCCGGTAAGCACAGCGATATCTTCGAGCATCGCCTTGCGCCTGTCGCCGAAACCGGGGGCTTTAACCGCGCACACCTTCAGCGTACCCCGAAGCTTGTTTACAACCAGGGTCGCCAGGGCTTCGCCTTCCACGTCTTCGGATACGATCAGAAGCGGACGGCCCATCTTGGCTATCTGCTCGAGGATGGGCAACAGGTCTTTCATGTTGCTGATCTTCTTCTCGTTGATCAAAATGGCGGGATCGTCGAGGACCGCTTCCATCCGTTCGGGATCGGTCACGAAATAGGGAGAAATATATCCGCGGTCGAACTGCATGCCTTCCACGACATCGAGGGTGGTTTCCATGCTCTTGGCTTCTTCGACCGTGATCACGCCTTCCTTGCCCACCTTGTTCATGGCTTCGGCGATAATATCCCCGATCGTAGCGTCGTTGTTGGCGCTTATCTTACCGACCTGGGCAATCTCTTTCTGGTCTTTGATGGGTTTGCTGAGCTTTTTCAGCTCATCGACGACAGCCGAAACCGATTTTTCGATTCCACGTTTGAGGGCCATCGGGTTGTGCCCCGCTGTCACCAGCTTTGCGCCTTCGCGGAAGATGGACTGCGCGAGGATCGTAGCGGTAGTTGTCCCGTCGCCGGCGACGTCAGAGGTCTTACTCGCCACTTCCTTGACCATCTGAGCGCCCATGTTCTCGAACTTGTCCTCCAGTTCGATTTCCTTTGCCACCGTTACGCCGTCCTTGGTGATGTTGGGCGATCCCCAGGATTTTTCCAGCACCACGTTGCGCCCCCTCGGACCGAGGGTGATTTTTACCGCGTTGGCCAGGATGTCAACACCCTGCAACAACTTTTCTCTTGCTTTATTGTCGTATTTGATCTCTTTGGCTGGCATCTTTTCGATTCTCCTTTGCCTTTGCGCCTATTATTCGAGAATACCCAGGATGTCGTCTTCACGCATCACCAGGTAATCTTCATCTACGAACTTGACTTCCGTACCGCCGTACTTGCTGAAGAGCACACGGTCGCCCGGCTTTACCTGCAACGGGATGGTTTTGCCGTCTTTGAGAACGATTCCAGTCCCAACGGCGATCACCTTGCCCTGTTGGGGCTTTTCTTTGGCCGTATCCGGAATGATGATGCCTCCGGCGCTCTTTTCCTCTTCCTCTAAACGTTTAATGATGACTTTGTCATGAAGCGGTCTGTATGCCATTCTGCTGCACTCCTCGATATTATAGGTGGATTTTCACAAGGGACCCGATCGAAAACACCATACTAGCACTCTTTTTGATTGAGTGCTAATTAATATAAAGCTAAGACAGAAAAAATCAAGGCGGAAAATCTCCGGGGGCTCATTTTTAACAAGCTTCGAAGCTCAAGCGAAAAGCGAGGATCGTATTTGGTCAGGCGCAGCAATTCTGTCCGGACGCCTTTACGTGTCTTGTCTGATTTCATGCATGAGGGGCGTTCTTTGCCGGTAAGCCGTGGCACGGTACGGCTTTGCATCGAAGAAAACGCCGGTCTCATCAAGGAAGCTAACACGCGGACCGGCAAGTCTGTCCGCTTCGGCCGCGCTTATGTCGAGTTCTTCAAGCTATTCGGCGAGATGTTCGCCTGGAGGTATGGCACTGCTTCCCATGATGCACCTTATACCAAGTTGCGTTCAAGAAAGTATCAAGTGATGTTTTTCAAAAGCGCGGGGAGCTACGCCCCCCACACCCCCTCGCCGCTACGCAGCTCAGTGTGGCGCTGCGGCGGCGGCCTTCGGCCAGTCGCCGCTAGCGCCGAGCGCTCGGCCACACGCGCTTGCGCGTGTAGCCGAAATCCTGGCGGGTGCGGGGGAAACTTTCCCCCGCTCAGTTTGGGGTTATTCGTCGCTCTTTGAACGCAACTCGGTATTAATGGTAATCCAAGATTTCCACATTGACACCACTGAATATTTCGGCCAACCGGAAAAAATCCCTCTCGCAGATATCATTTCCCCTGTGTTGAACAATCCGCGCCCCGCCTTTGATGAGGCCGTCGAGGACTTCGAGATCGGACCTGCCGCTGGAAAGCCGCTCACAGGGGACCGGATAAATGTCAACCTTTTCAAAACAGGCCACCCGCCGCCGGCCCACCGCGACTGAAAGACGCAGTCCAATGTGGGCCGGCGCGGGTTGTGCGGCGTAGCGCACTAAAGTGCGCGAGCGGCTTTTTATAGGTTTCTTTGGATTAATTACCTTATTTATAGTCTATATCAGTAGGATTTCCTTTTTTCTCTTTCCATAAAAATACCCATAGTATATTGGATTGTGTGGCAATTACCGGCATGTTTAATCATGCATGCGGCCAGAACTTTTCTTATGGAATCTTTTGCAAAAGCCGTTGAGGGCAGGCTAAAGAAAAATGCCGCCCCTGTAAAGCCCGTCGTTTATCCGGTTCTTTGAACACGATGACTTTTTTGGAATTTATCGGGCAATGTGCGCTTTTGCGTAGAGACACGCCCTCCCGCTTCGAGTAAGATAATCGAGATTTTCCGGGATGAAACTCGATACGGCACTGAAAACATTTTCGCGCGCGATGCAGAGAAGTCATACGGCAACCATGGAGGGGTGAAATGGATTGGTTCTTCAGAACTGAAGATACGTGGCAGAACCTTCTCGTGCGAGTCACCCTCGGGGCGGTCATCTTCCCGCACGGGGCAATGAAGCTTTTCGGATGGTTCGGAGGCTATGGCGTCTTGGCTACCATCGACGCTTTCTCTAAGAGCTATCACATTCCCGCGTTTTGGACGCTGCTCGTCATCGCGGCCGAATCATTCGGCGCGCTGGGTCTGATTTTCGGTTTTGCGACCAGGTTGTGTGCGTTTGGGATTTTTTGCGACATGATCGGGGCTATTTGCCTTGTTCACTGGCCCAACGGTTTTTTCATGAACTGGTTTGGCGCACAGCATGGAGAGGGATTCGAATATCATCTGCTGGCCATAGGCATGGCGCTCGCACTCATGATTACAGGAGGAGGCAGACTGTCCCTTGACAATCTGATAGCTAAGAAGCCCTATCACAAGCGGATAACTTTATGAGGCCTCCCGCCCCCGCCCCGTCTCGCGGGTGGGTGGGCTGTCGAGAATGAGCGGTCGGCCTTCGCGCTACGCTATCAGGACTGAACTACGCTTCGCTCCCTGAGGACTGAGAGTGAAACCCTGACACCATTCTCACTTCACTTCTCGGAAGCGCCTCATATTTGGCTTGCCTTCAAACGCACCACACTTTCTGTCTGTACTGTCTGCATGGCTGCCCGCACGGTCGCCGCTTTTGCTCAGTCCTCAGTCCTCAGTCCTCAGTCCTGCTTCTCTGCATTGCTGCCCGCACGGTCGCCGCTCTTATCATGTCAGGCCCATTTTTTTTCGCGCAAGGTATTATATAATACCAAGTTGCGTTCAAAGAGCGATGAATAACCCCAAACTGAGCGGGGGAAAGTTTCCCCCGCACCCCCGCAGGATTTCGGCCACGCGCGGACGCGCGAGGCCGACCGCTCGGCGCTGTCGGCGGCAAGCCACCGCATGTGCGGGGCCGCCGCCGCAGCGCCACATTGAGCCGCGTAGCGGCGAGGGGGTGTGGGGGGCATAGCTCCCCGCGCTTTTGAAGAATATCACTTGATACTTTCTTGAACGCAACTCGGTATAAGTCTATCAAACGAGAGTTACGGCCAGCGCGTCAACAGGCCGGCCTATCCAGTGTAGCATGAAATGTGACGGGTGAAGTTAGAGGGTGAACTTCCGGCTAAAGCCGGTAAGAGCATCTTCCGCCTAGAGGCGGTAAGTGGGTTAATCTGGTCATTCAATGTACCGCCTTTAGGCGGAAGGGACCGGATTATGACCGGATTATTTTCACCCTTCGCTCTTCACTCTTCGAAACTATCTCGCCCGCAGCGCTGAAACGATATTCATACGGGCTGCCCTGATAGACGGCAGCGCGCCTCCCACTATTCCCATCACAACGGCAAATAGGACCGAACTGGCAATTATGCGGCGGTCTAGAAGAAAGCGGAAGCTCAGTTCGGAGAAGGTGGTCCAGTTCATCGTGGAGATCGTGAGCTTGTTCATGAACGAGGCGCCCGCTAGGCCGATCGCGGCGCCGAGCAGGCTTAAGAATAGCGCTTCGGCAAGAAAGGCAAGCAGGATGAAGACCCGGCGAAACCCCAGCGCCCTAAGGGTCCCGATCTCCGATGTGCGCGCGGCGACCGCCGCGTACATGGTGATCATAGACCCCGTAATCGCCCCCAGGCTGAAAATGAGCGTTAGGCTTATTCCCAGGATTCGGATAAACCTGGCCATCAGTTCGGATTGAGCCTCGTAGTATTGGTCCTCGCGCCTGGCCTCCTCGACAAGGCGCGGGTCTTTGAGCACGGTTTCCTTCAGTTCCGGCAGAGCCGAAGGGTCTCTCATCCGAATGATCACCGAGGAATATACCGGTCGTTTAAAGGCGCCCATCAGGGTATCGACGTCTCCCCAGATTTCCGAGTCGAAAGCGGTGCCGCTTGCTTCCATAATGCCTGCAACCGTCCAGGCCCGCCCTACGAAATTGATGGTCCCGCCCAAGCCGGGGACCCTGAACTTTTTGGCGATATTTCGGCCGATAAGAATTTCAGAGGAACCGGCATTGAACTCGCGCCCGGCGACTATTTTGATCTGGGACCGCAGTTCGAGAGATACCCCGTGCGTTACCCCCCGCACCTGGACATTTGACGGCAAGCCGGTATCCTTTTTGGGAAGGCTTATCAGCAAGACCGCTTCGCGAGCTGCGAGCCGCCGCCGGTCCTTGTCTACGGCAACCTGGGACATCGACTCGATGATTGCGGCGTCTTTGCGCTCGATGATGCTCTGGACCTCTGTTTCGGCCGATCTGCGGATGAAAACGGCGTTTTCGGGGCTGCCCGAAGTGATAAGGGTTTGCTGAAAGCCTTCGGCAAGCATCAGGACGGTTGCGAAAACGAAAATGACCAGCCCCATGCCGCCCGCCGTCAAAAGGGTGGTGAGCCGCCGGACGAGTAGATTGCGATAGCTGTAATAAAAAAGAAGCATGGGTTTATTTACCTGAATTCGCCGGATCAATCGTAAAAAGAGCCGATCCTGCCTGCCGCGTCCCCGTCAATGGTTTCGATCAGCTTCAGGATAAGTTTCAGGGCGTTCAAGTAGTCCGAGATGTCGATTATAGTATTGTGGGTATGGACGTAGCGCGACGGGACAGCGATAACCACAGTGGGCACCCCGGAAGCATGCATGTGGATAGGTGCGGCATCGGTCCCGCCTCTTCTCCTGACGGCGAGTTGGTAGGGAATGCCGTTTTTTTCCGCCGTCTCGATTACGAATTCAGTGAATTCGCGATTCATAATCGCAGATGAGTCCATAAACCGGATCTGAGGGCCCGAGCCGATGGCTGCCTGCCGCTCCTGTTTGCTGGAGCCGGGCAGATCGTCGGCTGGAGAGCCTTCAGTCACAATGGCCAGGTCGGGATTGGCCGATGATGCGGCAGCCTTGGCCCCCCGCGTTCCCACTTCCTCCTGGACGGTGCCCGCAAAGATTATCGTATTCGGATGGGAAATCTTAGCGGTCTCCAACGCCGCGTGGACTATCAGCGACAGTCCGGCGCGGTCATCGAAAGCCTTGGAGAGCAGCAGGTCCGGGTTGCGCATCCGCACAAAGGGGCTGTCCGGCACGATGGAGTCCCCAAGCCGGATGCCGAAGGCCATAACCTCGCCGGCATCACGGGCGCCTACATCAATGAACATGTCTTCTATCTCCATCACCTTTTGGCGCTCGGCCTCCGAGAGGAAATGAGGAGGCTTTGCGCCAATCACACCCGGGATTTCGACCCCTTCCCTGGTGCGGATTCGCACTCGTTTGGCAAGAAGCGTGTGCGCCCACCAGCCGCCCAGCACATGAAACCTGATGAGGCCACCATCCATTATGGTCTGTACGATGAGGCCGACCTCATCC
Organism: Syntrophobacteraceae bacterium; assembly: GCA_049515795.1. GTDB lineage: Bacteria > Desulfobacterota > Syntrophobacteria > Syntrophobacterales > Syntrophobacteraceae > SbD1. The sequence goes on along the minus strand of JBEKTT010000020.1, from coordinate 1,862 downwards.
ATGTGCGCGGGAATAAGTATCCGGGGATAGCTCGAACTGCCTTCTCGCTCGCAAAAGATGTTTCCGGCCCTGTCGGTGAACACACCTTCCCCAAGTTCACTTCGAAAAATTCGGCGCACCTCGTTTTCCTGCCCCGGTGCGCCGTGTGCCTGGCTCAGCTTTCGCAAAAGCTCAACGCCTTTTTCTTTCATCGCATCGTCCATTTTTATGTCTCCACGCCTGAATGCTTACCAAATCAGAATTTATTGTTTAAAGGTAATCGCAGGCGGGCACAATAAAAATCGGGACCAACCAAGTTTCCCAACAGCCCAGCATCAAAAGGCATTTTCTTTTGGCTCATAACCTCCCCTTTTTTGCTGGTAGTGCGTTCGTTTTTGCGAGAGCCGGAAAGAATGAAAGACAGAACCGCCCAAGCCTTCCGGCCTGGGCGCAAGCTATGGGTCAATATTCATCCGGCAAATGAAAACTGGCAGTTAACCGCCGGTTTAGTGGTGATTGTGCTCGTTTCCCTGGCTCTTCATGTAGCTGCGCAGAATAGCGTTGATCCTTGTCTGGTATCCAGGTTGCTGCCGAAGCCAGTCAAGCAGATCGGCATCGAGCCGTATTGTCACGACTTCCTTGCGGCGCGGCAAAATGACCTTGGCATCCTTCCAGAAATCTTCGTCCGTAGGACGTGCGTCAGGATCAGCCTTGACAGCGGCATGCACTTCCGCGTCGCTCTTGCCTCGCAACTGCTCCCAATCCGTACCCTTAGCGGCCTTCAATTTTTTCCCAGTAGGTGCGTCTTTCATGGGCTTCTGCCTTCCACGCTGATATGATGCGTCTTTCGTCATCGCCTCTGTCGGTGTAGATCACTGTGATTTCCATGCCGTTCACAAGGCCAATGGGGTACACGCGGACTTCGCCATAATCGAAACGGTCATCAACCCGTTCCACTGTCAGCCCTTCAAAAATCCGCTGTGCATCCTCGAAGGCGATTCCATGCCGTCGAAGATTCTAACGGTACTTTTCTTGAGTCTAAGTATAACGCATTTGGCGTATTTACACAATGTAAATACATATAAATACATCATGCAAGATTTCTTTTCGCCATTGCCTTGCCGAGAAAACCCGACCGGAGTCGTGCCATAAATCAAGATTTTTGACACAAGCGCCCGTCGCTGTGATATCAACAGCTTACCAATGCCATAAATCAGGGACAAAACAAACCATGAAAATAGGCTACGCGCGGGTCTCCACAGAAGACCAAAACCCAGACCTGCAGTTGACAGCTTTGAAGCAGGCAGGGTGCGGCAAGATATTTACCGACACGGCCACCGGCGCGAACGCCAAACGGCCAGCGCTGGCAAGGTGCCTTAAGGCCCTCAAGGCTGGCGACGTGCTGACGGTCTGGAAACTTGACCGGCTGGGCCGGTCGTTGCGTGACCTTATAGCCCTGCTGGATGATCTGAAAGGGCAGGGCGTGGCTTTCCAGTCGCTGACTGAGGCTATCGACACGGAAACACCCACGGGCCGCGCTATGTGGCAAATGGTCGGCATTCTCGCGGAACTTGAACGGTCTTTAATACAGGAACGGACAAAAGCCGGTAGGGCGGCGGCTATGGCTCGCGGGGTGCGGATGGGCCGCAAGCGTCTGCTGTCTGCTCAACAGGCCGCCCATGCCCGCAAGCTGATAGAACAAGGGGAAAGCCCCGACGATGTGGCAAAATCCCTCAACGTCTCGCGCCGGACGCTTTACAGGGCTTTAAGCAACCCTTGGCGTTAGACGCTTAACGGCTATAATCAAAAGAGGGCGTCGACATCCCTCATGCCGTGCAGAACCCTGACCACAACAATGCCATCCTCAATCGGCATGTAGAAAA
>JBEKTT010000019.1:0-75120 GCA_049515795.1 Syntrophobacteraceae bacterium | reverse complement strand
CAAGCATTAAAACACATAAATAATACCACTACACTAATGTTACTGCCAATATCCCGATTTTAAAAGAAAAATATCATACCAGTTTAGAATTTTGGAAAACTCAAGTAAAAACTATGAGACCATTATAACCTTCACAACCTCCCCGGAAGGGACGGTCACTAATAAGGTAGCAGGATACGGTTTCGATCACCCATTCGAACTCGTTACCGGGAAATGGCGCTTTGAGCTGTGGTACGGCGATCACAAATTGACGGAGCAAGTGTTCGATGTCGTAAAGCCATAGCATGTGTTCAGAGCTGTCATCTCAAATTGCTCCAATTGATCTGAACGCCATTTTCTTGCGGGTTTTGATTGCAATATCGTATGATTCACGGACATTCGGCATTCCAAAAGCTTTTTCGGATGGAATCCGGGCCGGAAAGACGGTTCGGCTCCAGTTGGGGTCAAGTTGACGCATTATTCGGGCTTAAGCCTTTTGGAAAACAAAATCCGGGGTGGTTGAAAATAACCGTGGTGTGGCTGAAGTGATGATAAGGACAGGCATGATCGGATCGGAAATCGCAGGACTAAAACAGGGGCATATCTACGATGGTTCCATCCATGTCCAGGATTCGATTGTTCGGGGAGTTGAAAGAGTGGGAATGTTGAAGACCGACTACAGGCCGCGGGGGACTCCGATAACCAGTGCTCTGAAAGAACGTCTGGATCGTGCAATTCAAAAGGCAAGCGGCTCCTATATTTTTTCAATGAAAGGGGGCGGACGTTTAAAAATCAACTCATTCAGGAAAACCCCGTGGAGCAAGGCTCTTGAGAAAGCCGGCGTTAAAACAGAAGTTGCAGAAAGAAGCCCTTCGCTCCTCCAATGCCCTGTTTGAGCAGGCTCTCGCGGATCAGAAGTTGCAGGACGCAGCCCTTCGTTTATCCCAAAAAGCCTTAGAGACAAAGCTCCGGGAGGAGTCCGCCCGCACCGGCGGCTTCGCGGCGGAGATCGAGTCGCGTAGGGCCGAGCTTCTCAGGTCCAAAAGGCGGGTTATTAGCTGGAGTCAATATGATGCCGCCTATCAGGTATGGAAGGGATACAAGAAAAAGTATATTGAGAGGCACGAAGCACTGAAAATAATTGGTGATAAATATGGTGTTCGTTCATTCTTTCTCTTATATCCCTTCTATAAAATAATAAAGCCATTCTGGAAATTTAAAACATTCCTAGTGCGGAAACAAAAGCAATTTATGTCAATCACACACCAGAAATACCAACAGTACGCAAAAGAAGCAATCAATCTAGGGGGGCACAAAGTTCTTAAAACTGATACGTGGAATGAAACCGAGATGAATCTCCCCATCAAAGCCGATGCTTACCTTGAACTGGACAGTTATCGAGTCCAGCGGGCATTATCAAGCGGATACAATGCCATCCAAGGGGATATCCGCCAAATTCCATTCCCCGATGGAGAATTCGGGACAGTTATCGACCTTTCTACTATCGACCATATTCCCGATTACGAAAAAGCCATCCAAGAATACCATCGTGTTCTGAAAAACGATGCAATTGCTCTGATAGTAGGGTGGCTGTTAACATGGAGGGCATGGCAAGCCAAAGCAAACTGGGGCGGCAAACAATACTGGTTCAAGGCCGGCGAGTTTCGGGACGCGGTAGAAAAGTGTTTCGAAATAATCAGAGAGCAAGATTTCCCGGAACTCACGGGAGACAAATTCCTCTATGGTTTTCTCCTCAGGAAGAAATGAAAATACTCTACATTCTCAATAACGTGGAAAATAACTGTTTCGGAGTGAGAAACAAACTTCCCGGAGACTTTCTTGAGCAAAGAGGCCATCTGGTCAGATACTAAAATGATTTTCAAGGTTATATCCATCTTAAATCAATAGCCATTTCATTTGATCCTGTAAATCCTGTCTTACAAAGCTTTTCTCTCCTTGACCGGACTATGCCCCGTCCTCTGTACTGCTAACGTGCAGTTCCTTGAAATTTTGGCAAGCATATGAGGCTAAACCGTTGTTTTCTCTGCGTCTCCGCGTGATATGGTTTTCGCCCTTTGGTTGCGGCCCGGGGCTGCTCTGTGTCCTCTGTGTCTCTGTGGTGAGAGTTTTTTGTCCGCGCGAGTTTGCTTTAATTGACACGCCCGGTTGCAAAAAACACTACGTCCGTTTATGCTTGCGGTCCACCAAACAGACACAAAGGAGACTGCCATGAGAAAGCCCGATTCGAAAGTCGATGCTCTAGTGCAATCCTGGCTCAAGGAATACTCAACCGGCGAGGTGAATGCGGCAGATTTTCTTTGCGACCGCCATGCCCGCATTCCGGACAGGGTCGCGCTTTTCTATGAAAACGCTCAAGGGGAGACTGCAAAGTGGACCTTCCGGGAGTTCCGTGAGGCATCCTCCAAGCTGGCGGGTTTTCTTAAGTCAATCGGCATCCGGAAAGGTGACCGTGTGGGCGTGATGCTCCCAAAAACCCCGGAGCTTATCATTTCCGCTCTTGCCACCTGGAGGCTGGGCGCCGCATACGTGCCGCTCTTCACGGCCTTTGGCCCCGACGCTGTAGATTACCGGATTCTCGACAGCGATACGCGCGTGGTGGTGACCAATGCGGCCAATCGGGCAAAACTCAGCGCCACGTCCGCTTACCGGAGCGGAAAGCTTGCGGTTGTCACCCTTTGTGAAGGACGCGGAAAAGGCCTCGAAAAGGGAGATTACAGCTTTTGGCACGAACTGGAGTCAGCGGATGCTGAAACCAGGCCGTCCATGATATCGGGCGAAGACATGATGATTATGCTCTACACTTCCGGCACGACCGGCGACCCCAAGGGTGTGGACATCCCGGTGAAATGTCTTGCTTCCTTTGAAGCTTACATGAAATTCGGCCTGGACCTTCGCGAAGACGACATGTTCTGGAATATGGCCGACCCCGGCTGGGCCTACGGCCTCTATTACAATCTCATCGGACCGCTGCTCATGGGCAAGGCGACCATGTTTTTCGATGCTCCGTTCACTCCGGGTGAGTTTTTCCGGATCATGAGCAAATACCGGGTCACCAACTTTGCCTCGTCTCCCACCGCATACCGTGCTCTCAAGGCCGCCGGCGACCGGATTGCCAGGCAATACCCCTACTTTTTGCGAGTCGCTTCGAGCGCCGGGGAACCTCTGAATCCGGAGGTTGTTGAATGGAGCAGCAAACTCTGGGGCATCCCGATCCATGACCAGTTCGGCCAGACAGAACTGGGCATGGTTGCAAACAATCACCATATCGAAGAGGTCAGGCAGCCTATCAAGATGGGCTCCATGGGTCCCTCGATGCCGGGATTCAGGATGGTTGTCGTGAACGACCAAGGGCAGGAAGTCAAAACGGGCGAAGAGGGGCAATTTGCGGTGGATATCCGGAACTCGCCGCTCTACTGGTTCCGCGGGTACTGGAAAGATGACAAGAGAACGCAGGAAAGAATAGTCGGAAACGGGAGATATTACCTGGCCGGCGATACCGTGAAAATGGATGAAGACGGCTACATTTTCTTCAGCGGGCGCTCCGACGACATCATCTTGAGCGCCGGCTACCGGATAGGGCCGTTTGAAGTGGAAAGCGCCCTCATGAAACACCCCACGGTAGCGGAGGCTGCGGTTGTAGGAAAACCCGACGAGCTCAGAGGAGAGGCGATAAAGGCCTATGTCACCCTGGTTCCAGGGGCGTCGCCAAGCCAGGAGCTTTCTGAACAGTTAAAAAACTTCGTCAAGGAGCACCTTTCAGGGCACGAATACCCGCGGGAGGTCGAATTTGTCGACCAGTTGCCCAAAACGCCAAGCGGCAAGATACAAAGGTTCCTGCTCAAGCAGCGCGCATCCGATTCGAAATAGATTTCGGGGCATTGAGAGCTGTTGGGATACCGTATTCTTTCTGGACTCTGCGCGTTCCAGGAGCTGATGAACGTTAAAGCAAGCACATCAGGAGATTCTCATGGATTGGAAAGAGGAGTACAAGAAAAGACTCGTTTCTCTGCAAGATGCTGCCTGAAAGACCAAATCCGGTGATTTTGTCGGAATCGCGCTCGGGATGGGTGCCTGCTCGCCCGATTTCTTTCACGCTATCCTGGACCGTTGGGAAGAACTGCGCGGCGTCATCATCTCCGATACGGTGCCGGTCCGCCCAACCAGGCTTTATGATGTCGAAATCATGATGAATCTCCAGGGCCACATCAACTACGACCCGTCTTTCGGGATGCCCTTTCCCGAAAGCTGGTCGAAACCCGTCTGCCGGATTTTTACATCGAGCAAAGTCACGATCTCGGAGACCGCTATGGGAGGTGGTCGGACGTTTATGTTTGTCAGGTGACCCCCCTAACGAGCACGGATGGGTAAACCTTGGCCTGACCAACTTCTACACCATGCATGCCATTCGGGAAGACGGGCTTCGGGAAAACAGCGGGTTACCATTGGCGAGGTTAATGACCAGATGCCGGTAATATTGGGCGACAACAGGTTGCACGTCACGGAATTCGACGTTTTTTTCGAGAACTCGCAGCCCATTGCCAAATTGAACCGGCCTGTTCCGGGCGACCGCGACAAGAAAATCGGGGAGTGTGTCCTGGAGCTGATCAAAGATGGAGACACCATCCAGATGGGTATAGGATCGATTCCGGAGGCCGTGGTGGCCGGAATGGAAGGGAAACACGACATCGGAGTCCACACCGAGATGTTTCCCATCGGTTTGCCTCAACTGGTGGAAAAAGGTATCGTGACCAACGCGAGGAAGCCTTTTCACAAGGGCGTCACGACAGCGACCTTCTGCGCGGGCGATCAAAGCATGAATGATTTCGTCCACATGAATCCTCTTTGCCGGATCTATCCGGTCGGATACACCAACAACCCCGGTTTTGCCGCGCATTTTCCCAATCTGGTGGCCATTAACATGGCCCTGATGATAGACTTGAGCGGTCAGATAAACTCGGAGGGCCTTGGCCACCGAATGGTCAGCGGGTCCGGCGGGCAGCTCGATTTTCAGTTCGGTGCGTTCCACTCCAAGGGCGGCCGCCCTATCACGGTTATGTCCTCGTCGAGGACCGCCAAAGACGGGAATCTGGTATCCTCAATTGTTTCAGAGATGCCTCCCGGATCTCCCATTACCGTCCCCAGGACATATGCTCACTACATAGTGACGGAGTATGGAATTGCGGACGTTAGATACAAATCCAGAAGACAGCGTGCGGATGAACTCATCAATATCGCTCATCCGGACTTAAGGGGCGAATTGCGGCAGGCGCTGCGAAAGAATTTCTATTATAATGGCCCGGAGGCTATCCGCCAGACTCATGCTTAGGGCTCCGGGCGGCCGGTCATGTATGAAAATGCTAAAGTTAATGGCCTGAGGATTATGGGAGGTCAGCCATGAAGAAGCGAAGGCTCGGCAGAGGGGTCGCAGTTGTAGGCGCAGGGATGTCCAAATTTGACATGTTCAAGGACCGGGATTCCAGGGACTTGTTTGCTGAAGCCTTCACGGAGGCGCTTTTGTCGGTCGATAAAGGTCTCGATCCCGCCGAGATCGACGCTCTTTATCTCGGCAATTACTCCAATGACTACTTTGTGCGCCAGTCCCACTGGGGGCCGATTATAGCAGACGTAGCGGGGCTTACTCCGAAGCCCTCGACCAGGACCGAAGGGGCTTGCGCATCGAGCGCCCTGGCTTTCCGCGAGGGGGTATTGGCAATAGCTTCGGGGTTCTACGACCTGGTTCTGGTTGGCGGTGTGGAAGATATGTCAAAGCGCACCACAGAGGAAGTGGCCGAAGGTCTGGCCCTGGCTGCGGTACCCTATGAGAACCGCGTCGGGTTTACCTTTCCGGGCGTATTCGGGGCCGTTGCCACCGCTTATTTCGCCAGGTATGGGGCCGGGCGCGAGCACCTCATGGATATAACAATCAAGAGCCACGACAATGCCCCTCTTAATCCCAAGGCTCAGTTCCCGTATACGAGCAAAGACACGATGAAAGCAAAAGCTGAAAGCCTGCGCAAGCGGGGAAGGGCGGTCCCGGACTGGAGAGACGAAAAGGATTTCCTCTTCGATCCGGCGGCGAATCCGCCGGTTGCGTGGCCGCTTCACCTGTTTGACTGCTGCCCGATAAGCGATGGGGCTAGCTGCGTCCTTCTGGCCGGTGAAGAGATCGCGAGGCGCTTTACCGACGATCCGCTACACGTCGCCGGAATCGGACAGGGCAGCGGTCGCGGATTACACGCCTGTGAGGACTTGACCAGCTTCGAAGCAACTAGGGCCGCTGCTCGTGAAGCATACGCCATGTCGGGACTGACACCAAAAGACATCCAATTTTGCGAGGTGCACGACTGCTTCTCGATTGCTGAGCTCCTTCACATTGAGGATCTCGGGTTTTTCAAGCCCGGTGCCGGGTTCAAGGCTGTTGCCGAAGGACAGACCAGGCTCCACGGACCAAAACCGATCAACACATCCGGCGGTCTGAAGTGCAAGGGACACCCGGTGGGGGCCACGGGCACGTCGCAGATCTACGAGGTCTGGACCCAGTTAAGAGGGAAGGCTGGCAAACGCCAGGTCCCCATAAAGGAGCTGCGAATCGGGGGCGCTCACAATCTGGGAGGAACCGGCGGGACTTGCACCTTCACCATTCTGGAAAGGAGGTAGGAACAATGGCGGAGCGGCCTTTCAACGACATATCCTACAACCTGTTTCTGAACGAAGATAAATTGATGGGCTCGAAGTGTAAAAAATGCGGGACCCGTTCCGTGCCGCCTCGCCCCCTGTGCACGCGCTGCTACAGCACTGACCTGGAATGGGTGGAGGTCCCGGGGCGTGGAAAGCTCGCCGCTTTTACCTGCATTTACATTGCTCCCCCCTTCATGGTTGCGCAGGGGTATAATAGAAACAATCCATATGTTTCGGGAGTGATAGATCTCGAAGACGGTGGGCGGGTTGACGCCAGGATAGAAGGCATAGAGCCTGAAAGCCCGGAAGAGATCAAGGTGGGTACTCCGATGAAAGTTAAATTCATTCACAGGAAGGATACCGATTCAGAAGAAACTTACCTGGGTTTCGAACCCCTTTAATCGGCAAAGAATCTGCTCTCAAGATGAAGGCATCAATCGCCTAATTCCTGAATCATTTGTATTCGGGGTTTTTCTCTCCTTGACCGGACTATGCCCCGCCTCTGCGGTGATCGGTGCGCGGGACCATGAGCATGAAAATCAGGCCAAGGACGAACAGTGCCTGGAGCGGGAAGCAGGGAGCGGGAAGCAGGGAGCGGGCTTGGGCACATCTCATGATTGGGATCAATTCACATTTCCTCTTTTTGAGGTGATGTCATATAATGACACTATGAAACTGAGCACCAAGCACCTGAAGACACTACGTGTCATATTTGAAGATCCTATCCGTTCCGATATCGAATGGACGGGCATCGAGAATCTTCTGCTTGCTTTAGGAGCGGAGCTGAGCGACGGTAGGGGATCGAGGGTGCGCGTGTATCTCAAAGGGGTTCGTGCTGTTTTTCATCGTCCACACCCACGGAAAGAGACCGAAAAGGGGGCTCTCAAGTCAATGAGGCGGTTTTTGACAGAAGCAGGTGTTCAGTTGGAGGAGTAAAACCCATGCTGACATATAAAGGCTATACAGGGCACGTCGAATATGACGATACCGAAGGTAATTTTCATGGGGAGGTGCTTGACCTTAGGGACGTCATCACTTTTCAGGGAAAGAGCGTTGAAGAAATAGAACGGGCTTTCCGCGAATCCGTCGACGACTACCTGGAGTTTTGCGAGCAAAAAGGTGAAGAGCCAGACAAACCTTTTTCCGGACGGTTGATGCTCCGCTTGCCACCGAACTTGCACCGCAAGTTATATGTGAATGCCCTTCGTGAAGGCAAAAGCCTGAATCAATGGATTGCAGAAAGGCTTGAGCGGGCTTGCTAAAGTAAATGTTCACCGCTGAGACGCATGGACAAAAAATTCTCACCACAGCATCTCATGTCCGGTTGGGACACCCGAAGCGATGAAAAGATCCGAAGGTGGGGTGCCGGGCGTAAGCGAGCGCAGCCCACCAAGCCTTTTCGAAGCAGAGACACAAAGGACACAGATAAGGGCCGACAGGGGGATGGGGAGACGCAGGGACGCGGCGAGGGTCTTGTCTCCGTGTCCCTCCCTTTCCGCGTCGGTCTTTACCTTTCCCTGACCGGACTATGCCCCGCCTCTGCGGTGATCGGCGCGCGGGACCATGAGCATGAAAAACAACCCCAGGACGAACAGGGCCTCCAGTGACAGCAGGGCTATGCGGGGGTTGTTTGTGCGGCTGGATATGATCCCGTACAGCAGGGGGCCGAATATCGCGGCTATTTTGGTGCTGAAGGTCATAAATCCGAAAAACTCCGCTTTTTTCCCTTCCGGGGCCTCGATTGCCATGTAGGTTCGCGCTGTTGCCTGGGTCCCGCCCAGAACCAACCCGGCGCAAACCGAAAGGGCGTAGAAGGCGGAGACGCTCGAAAAAACGATTATTCCGAGCAGCGCCAATATCCAGATCAGGATCGTGATGATTATCGTGCGCAGTATTCCGATGCGGTTTGCGATCAGTCCGGTGGCTGCCGCCCCGGCTGCAGCGGATAGCTGGATCAGCATGAGGAGAAAAAAATTCTGCTTTACGGTGAACTGCAGAGTGTAAACGGTATAGGAGGAGAAAAAGACGATCACGGTCGATATGGCGTCGCTCACAAAAAAATATGCAATGAGAAATATGAAGATGTTTTTAAGCGAGCGAATCTCCCGGAAAGTCAGAATAAGCCTGGAGAAGCCTTCACTTATAGCCGCCCATCGCTTGGCGCTTCCTTTCGGCGAGTCTTTGAAAACGATCAAAGAGGGCAGGGCGAAAATCGCGCAAACCGCCCCGGTGAGCAGAAGGATAGATTTGCCCCCCGCTACGTTCGGGACCATGAAGGCCATGCAGACCAGGGCCGTAAGCCCGCCGATATAACCCAGCCCCCAGCCGATTCCCGATAACTTCTCGATGGAACCCGGACCGGCTATCTCCGGCAGGAAAGCATTGTAAAAAGTCATGGCCAGCGTATAGCCCACATATCCGGCGCTGACCAGAAATACCGCCCACGCTTTTTGGCCCGGCCCTGTGAAATAGAGACAAAAAACGCTCAGTATGGATATGCCGGCGAACGCCGCCATGAAGCTCTTTTTATTTCCGCTCGCGTCGGCGGCTGCCCCCAAAAGCGGCGAAAGCACGACCGAAACCGCCATGGCCGTGGATATGGCCACCCCCCACAGGAAATCGGCGTAGCCTTTTTCTCCGACTATGACCTCCCTGAAATAAAGAATGAAATAGGCGGTCAGGACGACCATCGAGAACCAGGCCATGCCAAAATCATACAGAAGCCAGGAGACCACCCTTACGGAGGTCGGAGAGCGGATATCGGAATTGCCGGGAGCGGCAGGAACGCGCCCCGAGCGCGAAAAAATCTTCACGCCCCGCGATGTATCATTCGCCGATCCAGCCTTTTTCGATTGCATCTTTGATCATTCTTTCCGCATACTCCCACAGAACCGGCGAACCCTCCTCCATGGGGCTGTTTCTCAAGTAAACCTGCTCTTTTCTTATCCTGTGTTTTCGCCACATAACTCCACCCGCCCTGAAATTGATCAAAAGGGGCTGAAGCCTGTCCAGGGCGGCGGCAAAAATCGCATCCGCCGTCTGCCTGCATTCGAACTCCTCCCAGAGGGAGTGAAACTCAACGGCTTGGTCCGGAGGCAGAAGATTGAAAATCCGGTCCGCCGCCTTTTTCTCGCGCTCCTCCTTGTTCCTGTTTGCTTCTTCATCGTAGCAGTAGGTGTCCTCGGCATCGATTTCAACAAGGTCGTGGACCAGGATCATTTTAAGTACTCGAAAAAGATTGACCGGCGCGTTGGAGTGCTCCACCAGCACCACCGCCAGGATCGCCAGATGCCATGAATGCTCGGCGGAATCCTCTTGTCTCGACCCATCCACCAGAAGGGTCTGGCGCACTATGCTCTTGAGCCTGTCTATTTCAACCAGAAATTCGATTTGCTGATCAAGGCGTTTTGAATCCACCGTATGCCAGCCTCCTCCCAGTACCATATTAGTTGGGATGTCTTAAATCAATGCGTGAATACGAAAAAAGATGTTGACAGTGTGTAATGTTTGGTGTACCTAATTATCGTCTTCTCAGATCCGGAGGTGATCCATAATGTTAAGCCTGGCGGAAAACAACCTTTGCACACGCTACGACCGGCCGTCAAGTCCCGGGTGCGTCTCGATGCCTCTCTGCAAAGCCGAGTCCGGAAAAAACTTCAAAGTCGCCTGCATCAACGGGGGGCGTGGGCTGTGTGCCCGGATGGCCGCGCTGGGAATTTATCCAGGGGTCGAGATGCATTTGCTCTGCAGGGGATGTGTCCGTATTAATGGCGGGCTTCTCAGTCTGGGAAAAGATATTTCTGACAAGATTCTTGTAATTCCTTCCTGATAGGGCCGTAAAAGTTGACGGCGTCTTTAGCGCCGTTTCTTTTTTCGGCAAATGTTAGGCCAGCCTAATTTTCCGTCGAGACAGAGGATTTGCCCATGGTCATTGTTCTTTTACGCCAAATGGCAAAGGGACAGAAAGGAACAATCCACCGCGTCACCGCGTCCGGTGAAATCGGGCGCCGCATTCGGGACATGGGGCTGGTTCCGGGAACTCCCTTCCAGGTGCAGGGCCACGCGCCTCTGAAGGACCCGGTGGCAATCCGGCTAAGAAATTTTACCCTGGCCCTTCGCAATAACGAATCCGATTTTATCGAGGCCGAGGTGGAAGAGGTCTAATGGCTCACCCGGTGGAAAACCTGATCGCGTTGGCCGGCAACCCTAACTGCGGGAAGACGACCCTTTTCAACGCAATTACCGGCGCGCGGCAGCATGTTGGAAACTACCCCGGAATAACGGTCGAAAAAAAGGAAGGATACTGCCAGGTAAACGGCAGACAAATCCAGTTGGTTGACCTCCCCGGGACCTATTCGCTTACCGCCTATTCTCCCGAGGAACTCGTCGCGCGCAATTATCTCATCCAGGACCGCCCCGACGCGGTCATCAATATAGTCGATTCATCCAATCTTGAACGAAATCTATACCTTACTGTCCAACTCCTTGAACTCGGCATTCCGGTCCTGATAGCCTTGAACATGGTCGATATGGCAACTGCGAGGGGACTGGAAATAAATCCCGAAGAACTCGGACGCAGGTTGGGGCGGCCGGTTATACCCACTGTTGCGCGCACTGGCCGGGGTAAAGAGGAGCTGCTCGAGGCAGCCGCGCAACTGGTGCAAAAGGGTGCAGTCTGGGAGCCCCTCTACATTTCTTATGGACCTGATATCGACGCCGTTCTCGACAAAATGGAAGCGCTGATTGGGTCTGGCAGCTTCCTCACGGATTTGCAGCCGGCCCGCTGGACGGCCCTCAAATACCTTGAAACTGACCAGGAGGTAATTCGAAAAGGGAAGGCAAAGGACCCGGCTCTTTCGGGCAAACTCGAAGAACTCGCCGAACATGTCTCGCAGCACCTCCAGAAGACCCTGGACAGCTATCCTGAAGCCATTATTGCCGATCACCGCTACGGCTTCATCTCCGCCCTGCTCAAAGAAGGGGTCGTCAAGCAGAGCCACAAAGCCGACCGGCTCTACCTCTCAGATCAGCTCGACCGGGTGCTCATCAATCGTTTTTTCGGTCCCGTCCTCATGATGCTGATAATTTATGCTGTCTATACTTTCACGTTCACATACAGCAAGGTCCCTGTAGGATGGCTGGAAGCAGGTTTTTCGGAGCTGGGAAGACTTGCGGACTCTTCTTTGCCCCCAGGGCCTTTCAAGTCGCTGATCGTCTCAGGCGTGATCGACGGGGTAGGCGGGGTCCTTGGGTTTGTGCCGCTGATACTGTTCATGTTCTTCGGTATCGCATTGCTTGAGGATACGGGTTACCTTGCTCGAGTAGCCTATATGCTCGACCGCGTTTTCCGCACATTCGGCCTGCACGGCAGCTCAGTCATGGCCTACATCATTTCGGGGGGGATCGCCGGCGGCTGCGCGGTTCCCGGAGTGCTTGCCGCGAGGACCCTCAGAAGCTCGCGCGAGCGTATCGCCACGCTCATCACCGCGCCTTTCATGAACTGCGGAGCCAAGCTGCCCGTTTTTGCGATGCTTATCGCGGCTTTTTTCTCGGCAAAAGAGGCTCAGGTGATGTTCCTTCTGACCATTCTATCATGGGTGGCTGCCCTGCTCATCGCAAAGCTGATCCGCTCGACCATTCTGAGGGGGCCGAGCACGCCTTTCCTGCTGGAACTGCCTCCATACCGTTTGCCCACATTCAAGGGGCTTCTCATCCATACCTGGGAGCGGGCGTGGCAGTATATCCGCAAAGCCGGTACGATTATCCTGGCCATTTCGATCGTCTTCTGGGCGCTGATGTCTTTCCCCGGGCTTCCGGAGACCGAGAGAAAAATCTACGATCAGAAACGGGCTTCCATCCTGGCCGGCGCACCGCATGGGGTGAAAGGGCCGCTGTTGGACGCGGGCGGCGTGGCGCCACAGCCAACCTCGCCGCTGCCAGGGGCGGCGGCAAACCCGTCTGGCGGTCCCGGTTCTCAAGCCCGCCTCGAAGAGGTTGACAATGAGGAAGCCCAGGCGGCCCTGAAGAACTCGATTGCGGGACGAATAGGGTCCGGACTCACCTGGATCACCTCGGTAAATGGATTTGACTGGCGCACTAACGTCGCCCTGGTTTCCGGGATTGCTGCAAAAGAGATTATAATATCGACAATGGGTACGGCTTACTCGCTCGGACGTAGCAGAAGAGGGGAAAAAACGCCTCTTAGCAGCCGTCTTGCGGCCGACTTGTCATGGACCCCGCTAAAAGCTTTTTCGCTTATTATTTTTATTATGTTATACGCGCCCTGTTTTGCTACGGTAACCTGTATTATCCGGGAATCTACCTGGAAATGGGGACTTTTTTCGATGGTATTCAACACTCTGACGGCGTTCATCGTATCGGCGCTCGTTTACCGAGGCGGGTTATGGCTCGGACTGGGATAGGAGTTATCGGATGTGGCAGATAGCACTGACTTTGATGATCATAGCGGCGGTTTTGGTGTATTTGATTAGATATTATTCGCGGGCGTACCGGTCGGAGTCATCCGTATGTTCGTCCTGCTCGGCGCGTCGCGCGGGGAGTGCAGATAATTGTGCGGGCATCGAAAGCCTGCACTGCGAGTGCCCGGCGACGCCTAAAGAGCAAACTTCTGAAGGCGGGAGGTCCGATCGGCAATGAAAATCAATATCGCCATGGGTGGAACTCCTCCCCATGTGTCGGAAATATTAATGGGAGAAGACGTTATGGAGCGCGTCCCTGGTGCCCTCGAGGCGGCCCTTGGAGGCCGCTCCGCCTACTGGATATGGGATGAGGCGGTATGGTCGCTCTGGGGACGCAAAGCTCTCGATCTGGGTTGGCCCGTCCAGAGGGACGGCCAGGTTATCCTGTTTACAGCATCGGAACCCGATAAACGCCTCGCCTCTGTGGAGTTTCTCGCAAGGCGGCTCGTAAATGCAGGGGCCAATCGCGATAGTGCAATTATAGCGGTCGGCGGGGGTGTAACCGGGGACGTGGCCGGTTTTCTCGCGTCGATTTATATGCGCGGCATTCCGTGTTTCCAGGTCCCAACAACCCTTCTTGCCCAGGTGGACAGCAGTATCGGCGGCAAGACGGGAGTGGACCTGCCGGAAGGCAAAAACCTGCTCGGAACCTTTCAGCAACCAAAGCAGGTCTATATCGACCCCGGATTTATCACCACTTTGCCCGATGAGGAATTAAGGCAGGGAATGTCCGAGGTGATCAAGTCGGCTATGATCGGAGATGAAGTACTGTGGAAATTTGTGGAAAACAGCTCCGATGCCATCAAGAAACGGGAACCCGATGCGTTGCTCAGGGTAATCTCCGCAAGCTGCCTGCTTAAATCCCGAATCGTGGAGGCGGACGAGAAAGAATTCGGACGCAGGCGGGTGTTGAACCTTGGTCACACTGTGGGCCACGCGCTGGAGAAACTCACCGGCTTCAGGCTGAAACACGGTGACTGCGTTGCGACCGGTATGGTCGCAGCCGCAACCCTTTCGCACCGGCTTGGGAAGATGCAGGCGGAAGACCTGGAGCGACTGGAGAGCGTTTGCGGAATCTGGGGAATGCCGGTCCGCATCCCGGCCTCAATAGAGTCCCAGGCGATAGTCGATGCAATCCATACTGACAAAAAGCGTATTGGTGAAAAGCTCCATTTCATAATGCCGGTGCGGATAGGCGAAGTTATTGAATCTACCGGCATCAATTATGGAGAATTCAGCAAAATTCTGAAATCTCTTGGGGCTGGTTGAAACAGTGAGCAGTGAGCACTGCTAACTGCCCTAATGCTGCCTGGACATTTCTCCATCCTTCAAGGTCGTGAAAATCAGCCTGCCTGCGGTGGTCTGCAGTATACTGGTTACAGAGACCTCGACTTCTTTTCCCAGATGCCTGCTCGCGTTCTCCACAACTACCATGGTTCCGTCTTCGAGATAGGCTATTCCTTGCCCCTGTTCCTTGCCTTCTTTCAGAATGTGGAGCCGCAGCACCTCACCCGGCAGGACTACAGGTTTCAGCGCGCTGGCAAGCTGGTTTATGTTCAGGATCTGAATTCCCTGGACCTCAGCTACCTTCGATAGATTGTAATCGTTGGTGACTATCTTGGCGTTTAGCCTCAACGCAAGGGCCACAAGCTTGGCGTCAACGTCGTTCAGGTTTTCGAAGTCCTGCCTGTCGATCCGGACCTCAACGAGTTTCTCCAACTGAAGGCGCTTGATGATGTCGAGTCCTCTCCGCCCCCGTACCCTTCTGGTAGGGTCCGGACTGTCCGCGATGTGCTGAAGTTCTTGCAGCACGAACTCGGGAATCACCAGCACACCCCCCAAAAAGCCCGTCTCCACTATGTCTGCGATTCGTCCGTCTATGATTACGCTTGTATCGAGAATCTCGGTCATCGGATTTCCGCGCGTTCCCCGAACAAACCACGGCCAGTTCGGGGCTCGCAGTTCATCAATCTTAAAACTGCCCAACACCAATCCTATGTAGCCAAAAATGCAGGATAAAATAATATAGATGACAATGCTGACCGTGGTGTTCTGCATGGATGCAAATCCCACGGCGATGAGTTTGGCAATGGAAAGTCCGAGAACCAGACCGACGGTCCCGCCTGCCAAAACCTTCAGAGGCATATGCTTGATCAGTTTCTCGACGCTGAGGCCCCCTATGCCCACAATTATGCCGCCAAGCACTCCGGCCCATGGCGCCCAATTATAGCGGGCTACACTTTCATTATTCAGACTTACTGCTATGAGGTACCCTCCAAGGCCGCAAATGGCGATCAGCACCAGTTTCAAAATGAGCCAACCCCACTTCACACTTCTCACCCCCTCTCTGATAATAATATGCGGGTAAATACAAAAAATGCCAGTTCCGGGAAGGAAGCTTTGATGATAAAAATTTCGGATGGACAACTAAAAACTCAGCCGGACCGGGCTATCTCAATAACTCGAAAATAGATTCCTCTATTTCGCCTTCCGTAACGTCCTGAACTATGGAAAGTTCTTTGAGAAGCAGCGTTCTTGCCGTATCCAGCATCTTTCTTTCGCCAAAAGAGAGTTCTTTGTCACCTTTGAGAACCGTCAGATCACGGAGCACCTCGGCAAGTTCGTAAATGGACCCGGTTTTGATCTTTTCCATGTATTCGCGGTAGCGCCTGTTCCATGTGCCTCCGTTAACCGAGATTTCCCTTCTTAGAAGGATATCGAAGACCCTGGGAATGTCGGTCTGAGTGATCAGGCCTCGCAACCCAACCGTTTCAGCATTCGGTACCGGGATCATGATTTTCATACTATTATCCAGGATGCGCATTATATAGAAATCCTGACGCTTGCCGCCGATACTTTTCGATTCGATGGATTCGATTTTTCCTACACCATGTGCCGGATAGACAGCCAGATCGCCGATTTTAAACATAGGACTCTCCCACTGCGAAGAAAAAAGGCCAAGAAAGCCAAGCGTACTAATTTTATCATCACTCGGGGTATTTGCAAAGAGTTAATCGGGTCTGGGGGGGATTGAGTGAAAAATTAGACGATATAGCAAAAGATGTTGAGAAAACGGCATTAAGATTCTGAAAAAGGTCTCAAAAAAAGGAATAATCGGAGCGAATCCACGAACAGCGGCGTAGCTCCGGTCGT
The DNA here is from genome assembly GCA_049515795.1 of Syntrophobacteraceae bacterium. Classification (GTDB taxonomy): domain Bacteria; phylum Desulfobacterota; class Syntrophobacteria; order Syntrophobacterales; family Syntrophobacteraceae; genus SbD1. Next base: position 58,810 of record JBEKTT010000019.1, on the reverse strand, counting down.
GGTCAAAGCCAACTTAACGAGTGATTATACACTATCGGCAGGAATTAGAATATAGTTAAGTCGGTGTTCATTTCTCGGCAGTCTGATCGGGGTGAACGTTTACCATCTTTTCTATTGCGGTGGCTGCTGCATCAGAGGGGCGAACCGTTTGTCCATGCGTTCAGCCTCCGATTTTATTCGCTTCTGGAGCTGGGCGTAGGCCTCCTCAAGGGATGTCTCCATGATTACGATTTGCCCCTGGCTTACGATCAGGCGCTTTAGTTCCGGAATTTTGAGCCGCGTCGCGGACTTGAGATAGACGGGCTGGATGTAGAGCATCACCTTGCGGACCGGCAAAATTATCATCTTGCCCCTGTCCACCTCCGATCCCGCCTGGTCCCAGAGTGTAAACTGCTGGGATATCGTGGTGTCCTGGTTTATGAGGGCGTAAATCTGCGAAGGGCCGAAGACGAGTTCTCCCTTAGGGAAATTGTAAACGATGATCTTTCCGTAGTATGGTCGGTCGCAGCCAACCAGGGTCAGCGACCGAAGATTATCACGCCCGCTCGGGCTCATGGGTAGGAGCAGCAAAAAGTCGAACCTGCCGGGCTCTATCAAGTCGAGTGTCAGGTAATAGGGGCTGATTTCGGAGGACTGCTTGCCCTTGTATGTCTTTGCGAACTCCCAGATGTCCTCCTGCTGATAGAAAACTTCGGGATCGGTCTGGTGATATTTGGCATAAATCGCCATCTGGGTTTCAAAAATCTCCTTCGGGTAGCGCACGTGCGGTTTTAGCTCATCGGGCATCTGCGACGCGTCCTTGAATATGCCTGGATAGATTCTGCTATATGCCCCGATGATGGGATCCTGGGGGTCAAAAAGATAAAAATCGATACTTCCGTCGTAGGCATCCATTGTGATCTTGACCGAATTGCGGATGTAGCTGACTTCCCCGGTTTGCGTCGCTAAAGGCATGGACATCGGGTATTTGTCGGAAACCGTGTATGCGTCCTGGATCCAGAAGAGTTTTTGTTGAGTAACCACCAGATATGGATCGCGGTCAAGAATCAGATAGGGTGTCAGAGTGCGAATCCGTTCAGTCAGCTTGTGCCGGAAGATTATCCTGGATTCCGGAAGCAGTTTGGATGTGAAAAAGATATTCCTGTCCTTGAAATAAACCGAAAAAACGAAGCGTTTGAGAAGCGAATGGAGAGGTACGCCCCCCTTGCCGCTGTATGAAGTCAAAACATTGCTCGATCCCTTGGGATAGTCTATTTCGCCGGAGCCGTTTGGGGCGATTACATAGTCATTGGCAATTTGCCCAAAATAGATACCCGGCTGCTCGATTTTGAACCCGTACGCCGACTCCGGCGGAATTCCTCGCAGGAACCAGACCATCGGCTCGTCGCCGGCTTGGCCCGCCGGGGTCATCACGGCTCCAAATCCATGAGTATAGGAAAGGTGTTCGTTTATCCAGTTCCGGGCGCCTTCGGGAATTTGATCCCGGTTTAGTTCGCGGGCTGAAAGAAAAACCTGTTGATAAAGGCCGTTTACGGTATACCGGTCAACGTCTACGCCCGGAAAATCATAGTAAGTCCGCAGGTTTTGGAGTTGCTTGTAGACGTCGTCAAGCAATTCGCCGTCCCAGACCGGAGTGTTCCTGAGAATCGACTGTATATCGGGAATCGATATGTCAGTAGGAATCCTTTCGGGGTTGAAGTCCCGGACTTCAACATCGTCCAGCCTGTAGGCCGCAAGAGTCGATTTGATAGTGTTCTGGATGTAGGGCCGCTCCGTTGAACTCTCGTTTGGCTTGACAATATATTTTTCGACCGTCTGGAGAACGGAATCCGAGTACCTGGCGCCAAACCCAAGGGCGAACACGACGGCAAACCCTGCGAAAATCCTGATGCCCTTACGTGTATTTATGAAGTAAATTAGGGATATAGCAGCCCCGGTCAGCAAGATCATGCAAATCCAGATAAGGACCCATGTGATGTTCATTTCGACGTAGCCTGGGCCGAAGAAAAGCGGCAGATGGCTCCTGGAATAAAGAAGACCATAGCGCTGAAGAACGAAATCCCATATTTCGATCAGGAATACCAGGAAGACCAGTATGCTGATGTGTGCCTTGGCCCCGGCGGGAAGCCGCTTTTCCTCCCTGGCTAGAATTCGCCTCTCGACCAGGTACAGGAGCGTGATTGCGGCTAGCAGAACACCAAAGGCAATGAGCAGACGGTGCTGAATGAGTGTATATATCGGGTAGGCGAAAAGATAATAGCCGATCTCGTTCCCATATACCGGATCTGCCACCTTCGCCCTGGGAGAAAAAAGATAGAGCAGGAAGGCCTCCCAGCGCTCGTAAAGGGGCAGGGCGATCACCACGGAAAGAATGATGGAAAGAGGCGTATAGACCCACATCGAGCCCGTCCGAAATCCCTGGAGCAGACGCCGATATGATTTGAGCGAGGCGGCCGTGGGGGTCTTTGCCGGCAAAGTGGCTCCAAGAAAGCGGGATGCTACCCAGAAATTCAGGAAAAATATCAGAAAGAAAAATATGGAGACCGACCCAAGAACCGCATATCTGTAAAGTGCCCGCTGCCAGAAGTAAGCTTCATAGCCTACCGAATCGAACCACCAGATATCGACTAAAAAGTGTGAGAAAAAGAAGCTGAGTGCAATTGCGATACCGGCAAGAGCTGTAATCGACATCACTGTGGCAGCCAGCCATCGTTTCCAGTGGACCATTCATCTCTCCTCGATTGCAGGGTTGCAAGGTGGAACCGCTTGAACAAGTTTAATCATCCTGAAAATAAACAAAATATCTGTCCAAAGCATTTCCTCCCTTTTTCAACTAATCAGTCCCCCGATTATTCATACAAAGCAAAATCCCCGCGCAAGCGCGGGGATTTCGTCCAGAATCAGAGAGGCTGCAACCGCTTGCCGCCTTATGTTTTAATAGTCTTCCAATCAGGCCCTTGCGCCCCTGACGGAGCTCCTGGTACCTCTAGCGGGCCTTGGCTGAAGCTGATGCAAGCATGTCCTTTACGCCGGCCTGTTCCTCCAGCAATTCCTTCAGAGTAAAGTCCATCTTTTCCCGCGAGAAAGCATCGATCTCCAGGCCCTTTACCCTTTGGTACTTACCGGGCGCACAGGTGACCGGCACGCCATACATGACGCCCTCCGGAATCCCGTAGGAGCCGTCAGACGCTAGGCCCATGGTCACCCACTTGCCGTTGGTGCCAAGCGCCCAGTCATGCATGTGCATGATGGCGGCGTTGGCGGCAGAACCCGCAGAGGACAGGCCACGGGCTTCGATGATCACAGCGCCGCGCTTGCCGACTTTGGGAAGGTATTCGTTCTTGTACCAATTTTCGTCAACGAGCTTGATCGCCGGCTTGCCATCGATAGTAGCGAAGCGAATATCAGGATACATGGTGGGAGAATGGTTGCCCCACACTGTTAACTTCTCGACCGAGTCGACCGGCTTGCCGACCTTTTTGGCGATCATGGACTTGGCGCGGTTGTGGTCGAGGCGCAGCATGGCCGTGAAATTGCTCTGCGGCAAATTCGGGGCCGATTTCATGGCAATCCAGGCATTGGTGTTGGCCGGGTTGCCAACCACGATTACGCGAATGTCGCGCGAGGCCACTTCATTCATCGCCTTACCCTGCTCTATGAATATCTTTGCATTTTCCATCAGCAGGTCCTTGCGCTCCATGCCGGGGCCGCGCGGCCTTGCGCCTACCAGAAGGGCGTAGTCCGCGTCCTTGAAAGCAACCTGCGGGTCGCCCGTGCCGATCATATCTGCCAACAGCGGAAACGCGCAGTCCTCAAGTTCCATCATGACTCCATTGAGTGCCTGCTGTATCTTTTCTATAGGCAGTTCCAACATCTGCAGGATGACCGGTTGGTCTTTCCCGAGCATTTCGCCGCTGGCAATGCGAAACAGTATGGCGTAGCCTATCTGACCGGCAGCTCCGGTAACTGTAACACGAACGGGAGGTTTGGCCATTTTATTACTCCTCTCTAGCTTGAGTTCGCACGAACTTCATTACCCTATTACAGCAAGTATGTCACCCTTTTGAACGCTCTGGGCACTTTTGCACAGTATCTGTTTGACCGTTCCGGAGGCTGGCGCAAGAATGGAGTTTTCCATCTTCATGGCTTCGAGGATCATTACGACGTCACCCTCTTTTACCGAGTCGCCCTCTTTTACCTCGTAACGAATGACCATGCCGGGCATTGGAGCCTCGAGCTTTGTGCCTCCTTCAACCGGGGCGGCCGCCGGCTTAGGCGCAGCCGCAGGGGCTGCCGCAGGGGCTGCCGCAGGCTTTGGAGCGGGCGCGGGAGCAGCCTTCGGGACAGGAGCAGCCACCGGGGTGATTGCGGTAATCAACGGAGCGCCGCCGATTGCCTCCACTTCCACGGAAAAGTAATCACCGTCGACAAATACGTTGAACTGGCGGGATCCATCGCCCTTCGGTGGAACTTCCTTCTTCGGCTTTTCGACCAGCAATCCGGCCTTAGCCTTCTTGACCAGCTCGGCTTCCCTCGCACAGTCCTCAAGGGTCTTGGGCAGAACCTCAGGTGGAACGGGCTCTTGGCCGTACTTCCATTTGAGGAAGCGCATGCCGGTCATCGGGTACATACCATAGATAAGGACATCGTCGATGTCTTTGGCCAGTCCCTTCGTATCCTCATAATTCTTGGCCATTTCAGGCTCGATGATCTCAGCCGGACGGCCGGCGAAGGGAGTCTCGCCTCTCGGGTAACCCTTGAGGGCTTTCTTCTGGATTTCAGGATCAACAGGGACCGGGGTGTGACCGTAGAGGCCAAAAAACAGGTCCTTGCTCTGGGCGGAAATCATTTTATAGCGCTCTTCGGGTGTGTCGAAGAGAACATTGTTCACCGACTGGATGCCTACGATCTGGCTGGTGGGAGTTACCAAAGGAACCTGGCCCATCTCCTTGCGGACCTGAGGCAGCGCGCGGAAAACATCGTTCAGCCTGTCGGATGCGTTCATCTCCCGGAGCTGGTTGATGAGATTGGAGAGCATGCCGCCCGGTGTCTGATGCAGCAGCACGCCGATGTCGATTGTGGACATGCGGTCGTCGAGCAGGTAGCGGTACTTGGGCGAAACCTTCTCGAACCACTCACTGCATTTGGCGAGCTGATGGAGGTCAAAACCCGTGTCTCTATTGGTGTGCCTCAGAGTCATTACCAGGGGCTCGATTGCCGGGTGCGAACTGCGGTACGCCCACGGGGACAGACAAGTATCAATTATGTCCACGCCGGCTTCGATTGCTTTGAGCAGCGCCAGGTCGGACATGCCGGAAGTGAAATGGCTGTGCAGATGGATAGGGACCTTGACGTTCTCCTTGAGGGCTTTAACCAGGTAGTAGGCATCATAAGGAGCAATAAGACCCGCCATGTCCTTTATGCATACGGTGTCAGATCCCATGTCCTCGAGCAGTTTGGCTTTCTTTACATAATAGTCCAGGTTGTAAACCGGGCCGCCCATGCGAGGTTCGGTCAGCGAGTAACAGATGGTTCCCTGGAAATGCATCTTGTTTTTCTTGATCGGTTTGATGACGGTTTCGAAATTCCGGAAGTCATTGAGCGCGTCAAAGGTCCGGAAAATCTCGATGCCGTTTACGCACGCACGATCGACAAAGGCCTCGGCCATATCGTCGGCGTAGTTGCGATACCCGACGAGGTTCTGGCCGCGCAGCAGCATCATAAGCTTGGTTTTCTTGAGATGTTTCTTCAGTTGACGGGGTCTATCCCATGGGTCCTCATTAAGGAAGCGATGCATGGTGTCGAATGTTGCCCCGCCCCATACTTCCATACTCCAGTATCCGACTTTTTCCATTTCATCGGCAATAGGCAAAAGATCCTCGGTCCTTCCTCGGGTGGCGAAAAGAGACTGATGACCATCGCGGAAAGTCAAATCTCCTATCTTGATCGGGTTATCCACCTTGACCGGTTTCTCATCAAGCAGTTTTGCAATTAATGAAGTGCCATGCAAATGTGAATTCTCCATGCTTCTGTCTCCTTTTTCCGTTCGATAGAATACTCAATTCAGCGTCAGCTCACTTCACAACCAGACTTTCAACACCAGAAGTCGTCCGCAAGGAAACAAGCCGGAAAAACTGCCGGTATATTTATTTGACCTTCGGGGCTTCAATATTCCTCTGTCAGACGCCCGACGAGTCAAAGGGCCAACACCTAACGGGCCAAGCGCATCTGCCATGTCCACCTGATATTCATGGCTGCCTGTCTTCCAGCTAACCCGAACGGGCTGGTCATGACCACCGGCGCCGTCTGCGCCGGCCGGCTCAATTGCTGCGCAGGCAATGCCTCCTGTTCGGCTTGAAGGTAAAACCCCACAGCGGACGAAATAGCCGCAATCACCTTTGGATCAGCGCTCATCAGTAACCTCCATCATCAAGTGCAACAGGGTTCGGCTCCTACACAATTTCAGCATATAAGAAAATCAGCCCGCATGATCCTCTCTTTGGTTTATGCGGCCCGTCGTGTCTTCTTCTTCAGATTGCTGATCCTGCGGCGGAAAGAATCGGCCAGCTTGGAGCGTCCATCTTCCAAGGCCTTTTGCCGCTTGTCCTTGAGATCTCTGATTTTTACCTTGAGGGCGCGGACATCAGTGCCTTTTTTCTTGCCCTTTTCATCCACAATCCCGCGCACTTCCTTGATCGCGGCTATCAGCTCGGCCTTGTTCATGGCGTGCACGCCGACAATGGCGCCTGTAGTCAGGGCCAGCTCGCGAAGTTCTTTAGCAGTCATCTTATCGAGCGGTTTTTCTTTCTTCTCTTTTTCTTTCTTGCCCATTATCTCTACTCCTTACTCCTTTTGCTTTTGCTTATCGTACATCTCAGCAATCTTAAGAAATGGCCTGAACAAATCGATCGGGATCGGAAAGATCGTAGTCGAGTTTCTTTCTGTGGCTATCTCGCGTAAAGTCTGTAAATAGCGAAGCTGAAGCGCAATAGGGCTTTTTTGGATAATATCGGCCGCTGCAGAAAGCCGATCGGCAGCCTGGAACTCTCCCTCGGCGGCAATTACCTTGGCCCGCCGCTCGCGTTCGGCTTCCGCCTGCTTTGCCATTGCCCTCTGCATCTCCTGGGGCAGGTCGATCTGTTTGAGTTCAACAAGAGAAACTTTTATTCCCCATGGGTCGGTATGACTGTCGAGACTTTCCTGAATATGCGCGTTTATTTTGTCTTTTTCAGAGAGCAGAGTGTCGAGTTCTTCGTGGCCGCAAACAGTGCGCAATGTCGTCTGAGCGAGTTGGCTTGTCGCATAGAGATAGTTTTCGACCGAAACGATCGCCTTGACCGGATCAATTACCCGGAAATAAATTACGGCGCTCACCTTTACGGAGACATTATCGCGCGTGATAATGTCCTGCGTGGGGACCTCCTGGGCAATGACCCGAAGACTCACCTTCTGCAGCCGGTCGATCACCGGGATAAGGAGGATAATACCAGGCCCTTTGGCACGAATGACTCGCCCGAGCCGGAAGATCACGCCGCGTTCGTACTCGTTTAGAATGCGAATTGCATTCGCGAGGAAAAGAATCGCGAAAATAATTATGGCGATGAACGAAGCGCTTAAGTTATAGAACATTCGAACCTCCTGCTGCCCTTTTGTCTGCATGAAATGCGATAGAACTTATTTTCACTATCTATCACCGATCCTTTTTACTTTCAACTTTAAATTATGCACCTCCAACACTTCCACTTTGTCCCCCACTTCGATTCGCTGGTCAGCCTGCGCATTCCACAACTCGCCGTTCACGAATACCTTGCCCTCGGGGTCTATTGCCCGTTGAACTTCGCCAATCATACCCAATAGGGCGTCCTGGCCGGTCTGCGGTTTTGTCCTCTGAGCGTTGAAGGCAAGACGTGCGACGGCAGCAAAAAATATAGAGACGGCCACCGTAGTTGGCAGAAAAACCGACAACGCAATCTGCCTCGGCTCCTCGGGGTTGCGGAACAGCATGACCGAGCCCATCACCATGCACAGCACCCCAGCCAGGCTCAATAGACCATGCGAGGCTATTTTTATTTCAAGGATGAAAAACAGTACCGCCAGAAGAATTATCAGAAAGCCGGCGTAATTTACCGGAAGAGCCTGGAGGGCGTAGAGCGCCAGTATAAGGGAAATCCCGCCAATGACTCCGGGCACGACGGCACCCGGGCTGGACAGCTCGAAGTAGATCCCTGCCAGACCTATCATCAGAAGAATATAGGCAAGATTGGGATTGCTTATGATTCGCAGGATATCGTGCTGCAGGCTGGGCGAAATGGTGCGCAGCTCCACTCCGTTAGTTTTGAGAACGACAGTTGTCCCCCCGCGCTGAAGATGCCAGTTGTCAAGCCTCTTTATCAAAGCGGGCAGGTTGTCGGCGACAAGGTCTATCACATTTAACTTGAATGCCTCTTCGGCCGTCGCTGACACGCTCTTCCTGACGGAATCCTCCATCCACTCCGCGTTTCTGCCCCGCTGAGCGGCAATGCTCCTGGCGAATGCGAGCGTGTCGTTTAAAACTTTTTCGCTCATGGAGGAAGGCATCTCGCCCCCTCCTCCGGTAACCGGGTGGGCGGCCCCAATGTTGGTGCCGGGCGCCATTGCTGCAATATCGGCCGCAACCGTAATGAACACACCGGCGGAAGCCGCCTGTGCGCCGCTCGGAGAGACATAGACGACAATTGGAACCTGAGAATTGAGAATCGCCTGAGAGATTCCACGCATTGAGGTCATCAGCCCGCCAGGCGTGTCCAGAAGAATAATCAGGCATTCGGCCTTATCGTCGGCTGAGCGTTTGATCGCGTATTTCATGAAATCCTCAACCCCTGGATTGATCGAGTCCTGGATTTGAATGATATCGATGTGTGCCTGGTGAGGGTCGACCGGCGAGAGTGCAAAAAGAAACACTGCGGTCAGGAAAAGCGCTGTAAGCCAAATGAATTGCCTGGTAGTCATATCGTGTGACCGCCTTTTGACATATGTGGATATATACTATATACGCCTATCCATATATCTCGATCCTGCCTTTGAATCCCCACTGTCCACCTTTAGAAAAGGTGGAAGTGCTCGGCGAATTTCGTTCGGACTTCAAGTCCCGAGGAGCTTGATCACTTCCTTGAGGTCCTGCCATGCCGCCGCTTTTTGGGAAGGGCTTCTCAACAAATAAGCCGGATGATATGTGCATATCAGAGGTATTCCCCGCCAGAACTGGACCGTGCCGCGAAGTTGAGAAATCGGGCGGGTGCGTCCCAGAAGGGTTTGTGCCGCGCTCAGGCCGAGGGCGCAAATGACCCTGGGGCTAACTGCTTCGATCTGCCTGAACAGATAAGGAGAACATGCGGCTGTCTCGTCCGGCTGGGGCGCCCGATTCTCCGGCGGGCGACACTTTACGACGTTGCAGATGTAAACTTCTTTGCGCTCGAAACCGATTGCGAGGATCATTTTATCAAGCAGTTTTCCGGCCCGCCCGACAAAAGGACGCCCCTGCCGGTCCTCATCGAACCCCGGGCCTTCACCGACGAAAACCAGACCGCTTTTGGCCGAACCTTCCCCGAACACCAGATTGGTGCGACCGGAATGAAGTCTGCACCTTGTGCATCCATTCAGCTCACTGCTTATCCGCGAGAGTTTTTCCACGGTTTGGGCAGCCATCGGTGCCCGCACCTCTTCATCAGATTTTGGGGGGCTATATTCCCAGTCCAGGATACCTCCGGTCTTGTAACCCCAGAAGATCCAACGCAGCCGCTCCAAACAGCCGGCAAGCTCATGGGCCGCATTGTCCGGAATCAATTCTTCCCACCTGTAAGGAGCCGCTCGACCCTGTCCCATATCTCCGAGGCGACTTCCTCCTTTGTCATTGGAGCCAGGTCGATAACGGCTCCGCTTCGTTCGATTATTGTTACCTCGTTTGTGTCGCAGCCGAACCCGCAGCCTTTCTTGGAAAGGTCGTTGGCCACGATGAAATCAAGGTTCTTTCGCACCAGCTTGTCTTTGGCGTTTTTGAGAAGGTTTTCGGTCTCAGCGGCAAATCCGACAAGCACCTGAGTCGGCGGCTTAACCTCTCCAAGAGCGGCGAGAATGTCAGGATTGGGCTCGAGCAGGACCATCAGTTCTTTCGCCGCTTTTCTTAGTTTTTGAGGGGACTTTTCCGATGGCCGGTAGTCGCTGACGGCAGCAGCCATTACAATGGCGTCCAGTTGAGGAGAAAGCCTCAAAATTACGTCCCGCATTTCCAGAGCGCTCGTAACGCAGGTTTGTTCGACCCCTGCTGGGGCCTCGAGAAAACATGGCCCGGAAACCAGGTGGACGTGGGCGCACCTGCGCGCGGCGATCTTTGCCAGCGCATAGCCCATTTTGCCGCTCGAAGGATTGCTCAGGAAGCGGACCGGATCAAAAGATTCCCAGGTCGGACCGGCACTGACCAAAACGCGCCTGTCGGCAAGAGTAGGCGGGGTCAGCATCTTGACGGCTCTCTCCAGAATGTCTTCAATATCTGCCAGACGGCCGGCCCCTTCCTCCTGGCAGGCAAGAGAACCAACAGCAGGCTGCTGAATTTGGTAGCCCAGTTCGGCCAGACTCTTCAAGTTCCGTTGTGTGGCCGGATGCTCCCACATCTTCACGTTCATCGCCGGACAAACCAGCACCGGAGCGGTTGTGGCAAGCAGTATCGTCGTTAGGAAGTCGTCCGCGATTCCGGCGGCCATTTTCGCCATAAGATTGGCCGTGGCCGGGGCGACCAGAACGAGGTCCGCGAGCCTGGCTTTTTGAATATGGGTTATCCGCGACTCGGATTCCATGCTGAACAGGTCGAGCCCTACCGTATTGTTCGAAAGCGCCTGGAAAGTCAGAGGGGTTACGAACTGCTGTGCGTTTGCCGTCATAACCACATGGACCGATGCGCCCTCTTTGACCAAAAGCCGCACCAGCTCAGCCGCCTTATACACGGCGATACCGCCGCTCACACCCAGAAGGATTGATTTTCCTTTTAGCATAACATCTCAAACCGTTATCGGAGCTGTATCCGCTCGCATGGAAGGCCATTCTTCATAGAGCCGTACAGGAAAGAGGATAAACCGTCCCTCCGCCATAATGGGGGCCTGAAACTAAGTTCCCGCAACAGGCGACACATAGATTTCAACATACGTATAATATGTCTCTTCCTTCATCAAGATCACACAAACCTTGTCCGGCTTGTCGAAAATCAAAAGCGACCGGTTGTACCTGAACTGAGCTTTCAATCTCCAGCCTTCGTGCGGGAGCGCCGATACAAAAAAGTTCATCACGGAATTAGAATTCACTCTGCCGCGCAATGTCAAGAATCCCATTTTGATCTGGCCGTACTCGAAGACATATGAATTCTTTGCTTGTACTTTAATTTCAGGAGGAATGGGGATATCGTTGAAATCGAGAAATTTGGCTCTGGATCCGGAAGGGTAAGCAGGAACAGTACTGGCAGGGGGGCCGTAGGTCGGTCCAGGTCCAGCGGAAGGCGCCGGCGCCTGCTGAGACTGGCTGACCGGGGGCGGGGGCGGCGCGCTCGATCGGCTGCAGCCGCAAGCAGTTACGAGACAAATGCACAGAACCGTTATCCAGTATCTTGTCTTGTCGCTCTTCTGAATTTCCATAGCCCCCCCCTTTTTATGCCAGATATTCCGGAAGCAATCGCTCATTGTCGAGGTGTAGGTGTTCATCCTGATTCCCGCGAAAAAAACGGGTTGTGCATCTTTTCCCTGCCAACCGTCGAGGCAGGACCATGGCCGGGATAGATGATAGTTTCGTTCGGGAGCCGGAAAAGTGTTGAGCGAACCGAGTCCATGAGTTGTTGGAAGGAACCTCCGGCGAAGTCGGTCCTCCCGATTGAGCCGGCAAAAATGAGGTCGCCGGAAAAAACTTTACCCTGATCTTTAAGGTAAAACGAAACGTGTCCCGGCGTATGGCCCGGAGTGGACAGAACCTCTATGTGAATTGCGCCGAACTGCAACTGATCGCCGTGCGCCAAAGTCCGGTCCACTTCATCGGGTGAAATCGGATGGATTTCCGGGAAAAAACGCGCCGCAAGCCCGAAAATAACCTCGATCAGCGAACGCTTGTCCGCTGAATTGAGGTATATTTCTCCGCCGCACCACTTTTTAAGGGTCCATGCGGCCATAGTGTGATCGAAATGGGCGTGCGTCACAAGAATCGCTGAAAGTTTGAGCCCAAGCTCCACCAGCCTGCTGCAAATGCGCTTGCCTTCCGCCCCAGGATCTATTACGACCGCCTTTCGGCTTTCTTCATCGCCGAGCAGGTAACAGTTGGTTTGGAGCATGCCAACGATTAGGTGCTCTAGTATCATCGGTACTTTATCAGCTCATGGAGTTCATACGGAAACTCCCGATGAGAGTTCCACGCCCCGCGAAGTTTCCGATTCGGAAATATCCCTGTGCGGACGGACACCAACTGCCTCGTCCCGCTACCACTTTGCAAACCTCCCGGTAATGGAATACCTTTGTTTCCAAGACAGCGGCCAGCTATTTTTCCAGTAGAATCAGTTCCTCTATTGGCCGTCTGTGTGATTTCTGGTTGCGGTGAGCAGGATGCCCCACAGCCACTATGGCCATAAGCTCGAGCCGTTCCGGAAGTTTGAGGACCTCCGTGACGCGGTCCCTGTTCTTGAGGATTTCTCCGATCCAAACTGCTCCGAGATCCAATGAATGGAGCGACAAGAGCAGGTTTTGCAAGCAAGCCCCAACTGCCTGGCAATCTTTCGTGTAATCGTATGAGGCCTCTTTGTCCAGGAAAGCCGCAATGAGTACGGCTGCCGATTTGAGGGTTGCGGAGTATCTGGTAAGAGCTGCCAGCGCCTCTTTAGACTCCTTATCCCAGATAATCGCGAAGCGCCAGGGTTGGTTGTTCAATCCCGAAGGCGCCCAGGAAGCGGCTTTCAGGGCAGCCATAACCAAATCGCGAGAAACCTGAGCGTCGACAAAGTGGCGAACGCTGCGTCTTTCATAAATGGCCTTTATTATGGTAGAATCAGGCGTTTTCATTGACTCGTCCTCGGTACTGTTTTTTATGCAAAGTATCCCACAGAATCGGCTTACTACAAAAGAAATAATTTTGTCTCAATCTCTCTCGAAAACAAGTCGCGCGGGGAGGAAATGTGGCATGGCGAATTATGGATTTGTATTTCGATGATTGTCTTATATAATAATATCTTTTGATCCTGGATCGCGTCCATCCGGAAACACTGTACCAGTAGCTGTGAGTTTCCGATTCGGAGAGGATGGATTTTTCGTTCCCGGATCAGGTCCGGGGCGGGCTCCGGCAAGGGAATCGAGGGGTTGCGTGGAGGCGCCTCAAAGGCAATCTCCACGCCTCGAGGCGGGTCCTGGTTTCCAAGCCCCGCCAGGGCGGAAATCGACCCTTTCCAGACGCAAACTACATCGATTTGCGGAAAAATGGACTCAATTCTCCTGTCCCTGAGTCCTATATCGCAAAGCAAGGACCAAGACCCGGATTCAGCATGGCCACCGAGAATATAATCGAAATTCGAGGTCTGAACAGCTTTTACAACAACAGCCAGGTACTGTTCGATATTAGTTTTGCCATTCCAAGACACCAGGTCACCGTGATCATGGGGGTTAGCGGCTGCGGGAAGACAACGATCCTCCGTCACCTTACCGGTCTGAAAAAAACGGGCGCTGGGCAAATCATCGTGGATGGTAGTCAGGATCTGGGCACGTCTTCGGAGACCATGCTCATGCAATATAGGCGCAGGATTGGCGTCCTGTTTCAGGGCGGCGCTCTGTTCAACTCCCTGTCTCTGGCCGAAAATATCGCCACGCCCCTGAAGGTCCATACGAAACTGGCCGACGAGACGATCCGGATTATGGGTATCATGAAGCTCAATATGGTCGGGCTAGACGAATTTTCTGACTATATGCCCTCCCAGCTCAGCGGAGGAATGAAAAAAAGGGCGGGGCTGGCAAGGGCGCTGATCATGGACCCGGAAATACTGTTTGTTGATGAGCCTTCTTCCGGTCTGGATCCCATTACGGCAGCCGGCCTGGACCGCTTGATCCTGGAGTTGCGCGAGACCTATGGAATGACCGTTTTAGTAGTCACCCATGAACTTGAGAGCGCCTTCAAAATAGCAGATCGGATTGTTGTGATGGACAGGGGCACAATCATGGCCGCGGGCTATCCCGAAGAAATACGAAACGGCAAAGATCCGCGTGTGCAGCAGTTCCTGAGCCGGGAGGCCGATCCCCACAAAATACAATCTGAATCTTATTACGAGCGTCTGCTCGGGGGGACAGGAAAATGATTTTGAGACTGTGCCCAATTCAATGCCTTTTGAGAAAAAATCGTGCAGGGGCGCTCCAATGGTAAATCCTATCGAGTCCCTTGGCGCTTACGCTTTGAGGCAGGTATCTTCGGCAGGCCGATTGGGGCTGTTTTTTATCTACACTATTCGCGGAATCATCCTGCCGCCGGCGAAATTTTGGTCCACGCTAAAGCAGATCCAGTTCATCGGCACCAAGTCATTCGTGGTGGTAGGCTTTACCGCCGCTTTCACCGGGATGGTGCTTGGCCTCCAGGGCTACCATACACTGTCCAAGTTCGGCTCCGAAGGTTTGTTGGGGTCGGCGGTCGGACTGTCGATGATCCGCGAACTTGGACCCGTCCTAACCGCACTCATGGTGACCGGCAGGGCGGGGTCGGCAATAGTCGCTGAAATCGGCATAATGAGGATCGAAGAGCAGATAGACGCCCTGGAGTGCATGGCGATCGACCCTTTTTCCTATCTCGTCACTCCCAGATTAATTGCAAGCTTAATCTCCGTTCCGCTCCTCATCGCGTTTTGCGACATTATCGGAATCCTTGGAGGCTACGTCATTGGGGTGGGTCTATTAGGAGTCAGCCAGGGAGCTTTTTGGGATGGTCTTACTGCCAGCGTAGACTGGAGCGATCTATCCATGGGGTTTGTCAAGTCTGTCTGCTTCTCGGTCATCATCGTATGGGTGTGCACCTACAAGGGCTTCTATGCAGGAGTGGACGAGGGCACCTTTGGGCCGGAGCAGGTGAGTAGGGCGACCACTGATGCTGTAGTGATTTCATCGATCGCCGTGCTTATCGGTGATTATGTAATTACCTCGATCATGCTGTGATAAACGGGGAAAAAGGAAATTTCAAAATGGGACCGGAACGAAAAAGGTTGGAGTTCGGCGTTGGTCTTTTTCTCATAATCGGTGTGTTCTGCCTGGGGTACCTTTCCCTTACTCTGGGGAACTTAAACATCGGCAAAGGTCGCTATGAGGTGAACGCCGTATTTTCCACGGTTTCCGGATTGAAGACCAAGGCTCAGATAATGATGGCAGGAGTCAGTATTGGCGAGGTCAAGAGACTCCAGCTCAAGGACGGCCACGCCGAGGTCACCATGAGCATAAACAAAAGTGTGAAACTCGAGGAAGATTCAATCGCCGGCATAAAAACCATGGGTATCATCGGGGATAAATATATCTCGATAGCACCTGGCGCCTCGGACATTTACATTCAAAACGGTGGAATCATACGGGAGACTCAGCCTCCCCTCGATATCGAAAGTCTTATCTCCAGGTTTGTCTTTGGCTCCATGGAAACAAAGAAACCCGGTGACCAAGACTCGTCTCCGTAGAACGATTCAGCCCGGAAGCTTTACCTCAATGGAAACCCCATGAAAATATTCGTTACCGGCGGAACTGGCTTTGTTGGAACATACTTGACCAGGAGACTTTCCGAGTCAGGCCATGAAGCATTCATACTCACCCGTTCCCCGCTCAGGGCGAAGGAATCTGTTTCATGGGCAACCATCATCGAAGGTGATCCAAGAAAGCCTGGGGAATGGCAGCAAAAGGTTGCGGAAAGCGATGCGGTCATTAATCTCGCCGGAAGCTCTATCTTTACTGTCTGGACCGATTCGGCGCGAAAGTCCATTCTCGACAGCCGGATTGTTACCACTCGTAATCTCGTCGATGCGCTTATCGTCTCAGGCAAAGAAAAGGTTTTGATTAATGCTTCGGCGGTCGGCTATTACGGAAGTCGCATGGACGACGAGATTTTGGACGAAAACGCTCCCCATGGCGACGAATTCATGTCTCAGATTTGCGTGGAATGGGAAGATGAGGCGAATAAAGCGGCCAAGCTCGGGACTCGAGTCGCTCTGTGCAGGTTTGGAATAGTTCTGGGCAGGGGAGGGGGCGCTCTTGCCATAATGCTGCCAGTCTTCCGCTACCTGCTTGGAAGCTCGATGGGCAGCGGCAGACAGTGGATGTCATGGATTCACCAGGAAGATCTTTTCAACGTTTTTTCACTTCTATTAAGTGACAGGGAAATTTCGGGTCCGGTAAACTGTGTGGCCCCAAACCCTGTCAGGAATGCGGAGTTTGCGAATATCCTGGCAATGACGCTGGGCCGGCCGGCTCTTCTTCCAGCGGTACCCGCTTTCTTTCTGCGCACCCTGCTTGGCGAATTCGCAAACGTTGTGCTTAAGGGCCAAAGGGTTATTCCAAAAAGATTGATGGAAGCCGGCTTTTCCTTCAGATTTCCAACCTTGCAGCAGGCCCTTGAAGACTTGATCAGGTGAGCCTTTCGATACTTGATCTCCACTTTATTAGAAGTACCGGAATTTTCTAACTGATGTCTCAACCTACACTTCTCCGGCCGAATCCTCTTCGACCAAAGCCCATCAAGAGTACAAATTGTGCGCATTTGAAACTTTTTTTCAAACCTTTTCGTATTCATCACTTTATTTTCAAAACAGGTTTGCACAACGCGCAAATGATAGTGATTCGGTCGGAATATGCACATACACATTAGTTTTAATTCGAAGCAGCCGCTGGGCCATTAAACGCTTGACATTTTTCAATTCCTGCTGTACCAGCCTATACTTAGGGGAGCGGTTGATTCGGTCCGGTCCTTGCGGGAAACGGCCTGGATCGGCTCGGCAAGAGGCGGAGTTTTGCGAGGATTGCTCGAAGTAGCGAAACTGCAAGCAATGGAAACAGTACCAGAGAAGGAAAGGAATTAGAGAGATGTCGGAAGGCCGCGTGAAATGGTTCAACGACAAAAAGGGGTATGGCTTCATTGAAACTAAGGATCAGGGAGACGTTTTCGTCCACTACAGTGCCATTGCGTCTGAAGGATTTCGCTCTTTGAGTGAGGGAGATCGCGTAAGTTTCGACGTAGAACGTGGACCAAAGGGACCGCAGGCGGTTAACGTAAAGAAACTTGTTTAACTAAATTCCTTCGCAACCCGCCACGAGGGGCGGACAGGATCGACCCCTGCGCGGGGGCGTTGATCGAAACAGCCAGCATGAGGGCCGGGATTTTCGCCGGCTCTTTTATTTTTTGCGTGCCTCTCGGGAAACCCGCTTTTCGCTCAGTTCGACAGGATCAGTCACGCCGCAGGCGTGATTCGACCTCCAGCCAACGACGCCAATTCAATGGCGGCGGCTATATCATCCTGTTTCCCCAGTTCGAAACGGACGCATTCCCAATGCGGGGACCGGCGGAGCTTCCGACAGCTTTCGAGCACCAGGTCGGGATGATTGTTAGTCTCACTTAGGTGGGCAAGGATTACGCAGCGCAGCCCTTCATGATGCACGGCTTCAAGCAGATTGCAGGCTTCTTCGTTTGAGAGGTGGCCGTGGGCGCTCCTTATTCTTTGCTTGAGAAACCAGGGATATGGGCCACCGAGAAGCCTGTCCACGTCGTGGTTGGCCTCCAGGACCAGGCCGTGACAACCCTTTAGTCTCACTTTGACCAGGTTGGTGGCAATTCCGAGGTCTGTACATATCCCAAGGCGCAGCCCATCCTTTTCGATAATGAACCCGGCCGGTTCACCAGCGTCATGTGAGGTAGCGAACGGGTGAATTAGAAGATCGCCGATTTCAAAGCATCTTCCGGTCCCAAAGATAGTAACCGAAGCGCACTGGCCAATGTTCGGGGGCAGGTTTTCCAAGGTTCCCCTTGTCATGTAAACCGGCAAGTTGAACTTTCTGCTAAGTGTTCCTGCCGCGCTGATGTGGTCACTGTGTTCATGGGTTAGGAGTAGCGCGTCGAGGCCCTTTGCCTCAACCGGCGTCCTTTCGAGACGGCCCACCAGCTCTTTGCAGGTGGTTCCTGCATCCACAAGAACCCGCGTCTTTGCGCTGCATACCAGGATTGCGTTCCCCCGGGAGCCGCTTGCGAGCACTTGGAAAAACAGAGACATCAGGCGCTATCCTTGCCCTAGAATGTTTTCCGGTGTTTCCGATTCCATTTCTACAGGCCCATAGAGCATTGCCGCCATTTTATCCGGGCTGTAAATGCAGCGGAACCAGGCTTGTATATCTTCGGTGGTAACCATGTTTATTTTTTTTTCGACTTCTTCGAAAGAAATGTAGCGACCAAACAGAAACTCATTCTTGGCGAGCCTGTTCATGCGATAATCGTTGTTCTCGGCGTTAATGTACATGTTGCCCTTGATGTATTCTTTGGCGGAATTCAGTTCTGCCTCTGGAATGGGTTTTTGGGCAAGTGTGGATAGCTGCTCGTTAATGAGCTGCAAAACTTCCTGTATGTTCTCCGGAGAAATGCCTGCGTAGATGCCGAGCATTCCGGAATCTTCATGGCTGTGGCAAAAAGAGTAGACGGAATAGGCCAAGCCGCGTTTTTCCCTGATTTCCTGGAAAAGACGGCTGCTCATGCTGCTTCCCAGTATCACGTTGAGCAGATGTGAGGCGAACCTTGCTTCATCAGTCTGCGAGGTCCCACGCATGCCTATGACCAAGTGGACCTGTTCGAGGTCTTTTTTTACAACCTTGGAGAAAAAATGACAATCGGGAGCAAAGCGCTCAGGTAGTCGGATCGAGTGGTTGAGCGTTTCCATCGAAGGAGCGATCAGATCGACAAAATTCTGATGATCGAGGTTTCCGGCCGCTGATACTATTATTCCTTCCGGGTTGAAACGCTTGGTGATGAAGTCGAGCATCTCCCTGCGGCCGATCTTTTCAACGGTTTGAACCGTCCCATAGATGGGCAGCCCCAGAGGGTTTTGCTTCCAGAAATCTTCCTGGAAAAGCACATGGATGAATTCATCAGGCGTGTCTTCGAACATCCGGATTTCTTGAATGATGACGCTTTGCTCCCGCTCGATCTCTGCGGGGTCAAAGACCGATTGGAGAAAAAGGTCCGAAAGAAGATCGATCAGCAGTGAAAGATGGGCGGCAAGGACTTTGGCGTGAAAACAGACATGCTCCTTAGAGGTAAAGGCATTGGCAAAACCGCCGACGGAATCGAATTCCTTGGCGATGTCGAGAGCGGTTCGGCGCTTTGTGCCCTTGAAGAGCATATGTTCGATGAAATGAGTGATCCCGCGCTCAAGAGGATTTTCGTCGCGGGAGCCGGCGTTTACCCAGATTCCGGTGGAAACCGAATGGGCGAATGGAATTTTTTCCGTTACTACTCTGATCCCATTGCGGAGAACCGTTTTCTGGTACAATTTCCCCCCTTGCGCGCAATTGCAGGGCTTAAGCCGCCCCTGCTTCTGATTGTGAAGGAGACAATTAACGGATGAGACAGGGTCCCGGCTCACCACAATATCCCGAAACAGCTCACGAAATCATCTTGATTCGTTCTGTTCCGGCGGCAGGGCGGCTTTTCGGCTGAGTCGAATCCTGCCGTCCTTGTCAATATCAATTACCTTTACCAAAACTTCGTCGCCTTCGTTTACAACGTCGGTCACCTTGCGAACCCGCCTGTTTTCGAGCTGCGAGATATGGATCAGGCCCTCTGTATTGGGCAGGATCTCGGCAAACGCGCCGAAGTCCGTCACTCGAACTACCTTCGCCATATAAAGCTGGCCGATTTCCGGCTCCGTGGTAATATTCCTGATCTTTGCGATCGCTTTGTCACATGCTTCCGCATCAGGGCTCATTACAACGACTCGGCCACTGTCGTCAATGTCGATTTTGGCTCCCGTTTCAGCGACGATGGCGCGGATCACCTTGCCTCCCGGGCCGATAACCTCCCGGATTTTATCAGGATTGATCATAATGGTTACAACTCTTGGGGCATAAGGCGAAAGTTCAGACCTGGGTTTGGCGATTGCTTCCTTCATTTTTTCAAGGATATGAAGCCGCCCGGCCTTGGCCTGATCGAGAGCTTTTTTCAATATTTCCCGGTTGATTCCGGATATTTTTACGTCCATCTGGAACGCGGTGATGCCCCTTTCGCTTCCTGTCACTTTGAAATCCATGTCCCCCAGATGGTCCTCGTCTCCCAGAATGTCCGAAAGAATTATGAACTCATTGCCTTCTTTGATCAGCCCCATGGCAATGCCCGCCACTGCGTCCGTGACAGGCACTCCTGCGTCCATCAGGGCAAGAGAGGAGCCGCAGACCGTGGCCATCGAGCTCGATCCGTTTGATTCCAGCACCTCGGATACCACACGGATGGTGTAAGGAAACTCACCGTTTTTAGGCAAAGATGGCTTCAGGGAGCGTTCCGCAAGCGCTCCATGGCCGATCTCCCGGCGTCCCGGGCCTCTGAGGGGTCTTACCTCACCGACCGAGAATGGAGGAAAATTGTAATGGAGCATAAAAGACTTGAAAGTCTCGCCCGCAAGTGCTTCGATTTTCTGCTCGTCCGAAGAGGAGCCAAGAGTAACAACGGCAATCACCTGCGTTTCGCCCCGTGTAAAAAGCGCTGAGCCGTGGGTGCGTGGCAGTTTTCCTACCGCGATGGAAATGGGGCGGATCTGGTCAAAAACGCGCCCGTCGATCCTACAGCGCTGCTCGACCATCATGGTGCGAACTACTTTTTTTTCAAGCTCGTCAAGGGCTCCCTCGATTTCTTTCTCCCTGCCTTCATAATCGGTAGCGAGTTGCTCCTTGACCCATCTTTTCAGCTCTTTTTTGCGGTCCCGCCTGGACAGCTTTTCCGCGATGGTCATTACTTCCCGCATCCCGGCAAGGGCCAAATCCGAAATCTTGTCGATAAGAGCCTGGTCACTAACCACTTCGGGGGGAGTTTCCTTTGTGTTCGCCACAAGCTTCTGCAATTCGTCCTGAGCGTTGACAACAGGTACTATGGCCTGGTGAGCGAACATGATTGCATCGGCAATGTCTTCTTCGGGCACGAATTCGGCTCCGCCTTCAACCATTATGACCGCCTCACGGGTCGCGGCCACAACGATGTTCATATCGCTCTGGGCAAGCTGGCTGGCCGAAGGATTTATTATGAATTCGCCATTTACCCTGCCCACACGCACCGCGGCAACAGGCCCGCCAAAAGGGATCGACGACACGTGTAAAGCGGCCGAGGCGCCGGTAAGGGCTACCACGTCAGGTTCATTTTCCATGTCCACCGACATGACGGTGGCGATTACCTGGGTTTCAAACGGCCATTTTTTTGGGAAAAGCGGGCGAATGGGGCGGTCGATAAAACGGGAGGTCAAAGTCTCCTTTTCACTCGGGCGGCCGATTTCCCGCCGGAAAAAACCCCCCGGAATGCGACCCGCCGCATAACTCATCTCCTGGTAGTCCACGGAGAGCGGTAGAAAATCGATTCCTTCCCTTACCCGGTCCTCCTTTGTAGCGGCGACGATTACCACCGTATCGCCGTATCTCATCAAAACGGAGCCGCCAGCCTGTCTGGCCACTTCTCCAGTCTCGAAGCTCATGGACCGTCCGCCAACCTCAACTTGTACTGTATGTTTCATCTATTTTCCCTCTCTCAAAAATATATTTGCGCCGCAATGCAGTGAGACTCGGGCGCCGGCACCTGCGACTGTGGTACCCGGAGGCTACCGGCGTAATCCAAGCCGTTCGATTACGGTGTTATAGCGCTCGATGTTTTTCCGCTTCAAATAGTTAAGAAGCTGCCTCCGCTGCCCGACAAGTTTCAAGAGCCCTCTGCGCGAATGGTGATCTTTCTTATGGCTTTTGAAGTGCTCGGTCAAATACGTGATTCTTTCACTGAGAAGAGCGATCTGTACCTCGGGAGAGCCAGTATCGGCCGGGTGCACTCTGAAATCATCAATAACTTCCTTCTTCTTCTCTGGGGTCATTACCACGGCTGTTTTCCTCCTTGATGTTAACCAGGATAGTTTTTGTGCGGATACCGCTCACCCGCACCGATTTCCAGACCGGACCTCAAAAGATGGTAAGTCTATATCAGGTCCCGTCTTGTAGTTGCAGGGTTTTAAGAGTCGGGTATCCGACCCTTCCGATTTTCCAATCTTGGTACGCAGAGTTTCCATTTCACCATTGCCTTTATGGAATTGGCATACATCAGCTTGCAAATTTGCCGGTCCGGGGACAACTTCAAAATGGGAATACACGCAGGCGACGCGATCCGCTCGGAGCGGAATTCGGCCACCACAATGCAGCTAGTTGGTTTGTACCCGTCACGATCCGCACAACATCAGAATAGGCGCAAAAGCACTCTTTCTGTTTTTTTTCCCATTCCGGATCGAGTTGTCCGTTTCTCAACAGGCCCAGGAACTTTTTATTTCCCATCAAAGCCGTTGGTAGATGGGAAAGAGCTTCATTGAGACGAATAATCCCCGCAGCCGCAGATGCAGCGCAAGTCCCTCCATCCATTCTGATTGCCCGCTCAAGGGTAAAAGGCCCGACGCTCGTGCGTCGAAGGGCCGACAGGTGCGCTCCGCTTCCCAATTTCTGTCCTATATCCGAGGCGAGCTGCCTGATGTATGTGCCCTTTGAGCAGCAGACCTCAATTTCCGCCTCCGGCCACTTGAAAGATTGCAGCGCAATCGAGTGGATGTATATATTGCGCTCGGGCCGCTCCACTTCGATCCCCTTGCGGCTGAGTTCATAGAGCCGGTGTCCATCGACTCTGACGGCCGAAAACCTGGGAACTGTTTGTATACACGCACCTGAAAAAGTTTGCAGAACCTCGATCAAATCTTTTTCGCAAAAAGTGATGGCGCTTTGCCTGATCACCTTCCCGGTCCTGTCCAGGCTATCCGTTTCAATCCCGAAACGCAGCGTCGATTTATAAACCTTGTTCAGCTTGGTGATCTGGTCGGCGGCTCGGGTCGCCTCGTTGAGACACAGAACGAGTACGCCTGTCGCAAACGGGTCGAGAGTCCCGGTATGGCCGATCTTGCGGGGTGTGAGCAGCTTCTTTATCTTGGCGGCCGCCCTTGCCGAAGTTAATCCCTCGGGCTTGTCCAAAATGAGTACGCCGCCTGTCTGCTCCACTCCGTTCGTATCCTGGTCCAAAACCAATGCTTCCTATTGAAAGGTGATTCCCATTTCCCAAACTCAGTTTATGTACCTTGCCGCCTCGGCGATAAACGTCGACCGGACCGAATGGAGGCTTCCGGGGACCCTGCACGCAGCCGCTCTCCTGTGTCCGCCCCCTCCATGTCGCTGCGCCAGCGTGGCTACATCGATGCCTCCTCTGGACCGCATGCTGATGTGAACCGATCCGTCACTGAGTTCCCGAAATAGCATGGCAAGATCGACCGATTTCACTGAGCGCAGGTGATTTATGAATCCTTCGCTGTCCATGTAGGAAGATGAGGAGTCTGAAATCATGGATCGGCTCAGTTCAGCGGTCACTATCCTCGAGTCGGCATGGAACTCCATTGTTCCTAGCACTTGCGCAAGCAACTTGAGCTTTTCGGGGGTGCCTGAATCATAGACCTGGGTTGCTATATGGCCGGGATCGGCCCCCATTTCCACCAGAACTGAAACTATCTCGAAAACGCGCCTGCTCGTGTTCGAAAACCTGAACGAACCCGTGTCGGTCAGAATCCCCGTATAGAGAACTGATGACAGGGCCGCGTCAGGCGCAAGCGATAGACTCACGGAAAGATCGTATAACATCTCGCAGGTGCTGCTCGCCGAAGTCTCCACCCAGCAAATGTTTCCGAACGGCTTGTTGGTGACATGATGATCAATATTTATGACGAAAGGCACCCTCCTGCTGATGAACCTCGAAAGCTCCTCGCCCACTCTTTCGAAATCACCGCAGTCAACAAGAATCGCCACTTCATATTCGGCCGATTCAAGTGGTTTGTTGTGGATTGCCCGTGCTTGCGGCAAAAACTCAAATTCCGGAGGAAACCGGTCCTGGGCATATACATCGACTTTCTTTCCGAGGCGTTGAAGAATGAGCTTCATTCCGAGAAGGGCGCCGATTGCATCTCCGTCAGGATGAACGTGGGTGGCAACCATAAATCGTTCGTTTTTTCGAATTGCCGAAATTAGTTCTCGAATTTTAAGGGTCTTTTGCTCACTCATTCTTATGCAGCTCTTTCAACAGTCTTTCTATTTTGTCCCCGTATTCGAAAGAAGTATCGTACTCGAACTCGAGCTGGGGAATATATCTAAGGCTCAACCTACGACCAAGTTCAAGTCGGATGAAACCCTTTGCTTTCTCCAGTCCCGATCCTGCTTTCCTTTTCGCATCCTCGTCTGCGCTCCCTCCCATAATGCAAAAAAAAACCCTGGCATGCTTGAGATCGCCCGAAACCTCAACGCCGCTTATGGTTAAGTTGGCCGTACGAGGGTCTTTCACTCGCCGGAAAACAAGTTCCGCGATTTCTTTGTGGAGCAGGTCAGCCACTCTGTCGGAACGTTTATATTCCATTTCCGGTATCCAACTTAGATGTTTATCAACTCTATTTCGCGGCTGACCAGATCGGCTAGGCTTAGCGAATCCATGAAATCGATTATCCGGTCCAGAAGCGAGTTCAACACGCGTCCATCGTTGCCGATTACGGCGATGCCAATGGAGGCCTTCTGATGAACATCCTGGTCGGCAACTTCGGCAACCGTTACATTGAAACGGCTGCGGCTTTTTTCCACCAGGCTTTTCACTATCTTCCGCTTATCTTTGAGAGAGCGGATTTCATAAAGCCTGAAGCTCACTAGAGCCACGCCCACGGTCATGATCGCCTCACGAACCAGCTCTGCGCTCCTGCTCGGGTTCATAGACCTGTTTTATTTCCTGAATCTCATAGGCCTCAAGGATGTCTCTTTCCTTGACATCGTTGAAGTTCTCGATCCCTATGCCGCATTCGAATCCGGCCTTGACTTCCTTGACGTCATCCTTGAACCGTCTGAGGGAACCGATCTTGCCGTCATATACGATTACATTGTCGCGAAGAACTCTTGCCCTGGCGTTTCTTTCCACACGGCCGTCGATCACCGAACAGCCTGCAATCATCCCCATTTTTGGAACATGAAAAGTTTGTCTTACTTCCGCCCTGCCAATCACGTTCTCTTTGTAGATTGGCTTGAGCATGCCGACTATTGCGCTCCGGATGTCATCGAGGAGCTGATAAATGACATCATAGTAGCGAATGTCCACCGATTCCTGCTCGGCCAGTTCCTGAACCTTCGTATCCGAGCGTACGTTGAAGCCGATCACGATAGCATTGGAGGCCGAAGCGAGCATAACGTCGGTTTCGGTGACCGCACCGGTGCCGCTGTGAATGATGTTGACCTTGACTTCGGAAGTCGAAAGCTTGACCAACGAATCGACGATTGCCTCCAGAGAACCATGGACGTCGGTTTTGACTATAAGTTTAAGCTCCTTGACCTCGCCTTCCTGAATCTGATTGAACAGGTTCTCGAGAGTAATCTTGCTTGAACGGGAAAGCTCCTTTTCCCTGAGCTTGAGAAGCCTGTGCTCGGCGACGGCCCTGGCCTGCTTTTCATCGGCCAGAACGATAAAATCGTCACCCGCGTTGGGCACCCCGGGAAAACCGACAACTTCAACCGGAATGGAAGGCAGGGCCGCATCTATTCTCTTCCCGCGTCCATCGAACATATTGCGGACTCGTCCTGAATAAATTCCACAGACATAAATGTCACCGGCCCTGAGCGTCCCTTCCTGAATCAGGACTGTGGCAGCCGGCCCCCGGCCCTTGTCCAGCTTGGCCTCGATGACTCTGCCCCGGGTCATCTTGTTCGGGTTGGCCTTAAGTTCAAGCATCTCGGCCTGGAGGAGCACCATTTCGAGCAGTTCCTCGATCCCGATCCGCTTTTTGGCCGATATTTCAACCATTGTGGTGTTTCCACCCCATTCTTCAGGAACGAGTCCTTGCTCGGAGAGTTCACGCTTGACTCTTTCGACGTTGGCGTTGGGCTTGTCAATTTTGTTTATGGCAACAATAATCGGTACCTCGGCGGCTTTGGCGTGATTTATCGCCTCGACCGTCTGCTGCATAACGCCGTCATCGGCCGCTACCACCAAGATGACTATATCGGTAACTTTGGCGCCCCTTGCGCGCATCGATGTAAAAGCCTCATGGCCCGGAGTATCGAGAAATACGATATCACCCTTATTCAGCTTTACGTGGTAAGCTCCTATGTGCTGAGTAATGCCTCCAGCCTCCCCTTCGATTACTTTGGTATCTCTAATTGCATCCAGCAGTGATGTCTTGCCGTGGTCGACGTGGCCCATGACAGTGACGACCGGGGGTCGCGGGACCAGTTCTTCAGCTAGGTCCTCTTTCATCTGGAGTACGTCATCTTCCTCAAAGGCGGTCTTTTCGATTTCATATTCGAAGTCGGAGGCCACCAGTGCCGCCGTATCGAAGTCGAGAGCCTGGTTTATGTTGACCTGAAGCCCCAGGAGCAGCAATTTCTTGATAACCTCGCTGGCTTTCATGCCCATCTGCTTGGCAAGACTTGCAACCGTAATGGCCTCGTCTATTTTTATTCTCTTCTTGCCTACCTTCTGGGTAACAGGCTCGGTTTTAGGCGCCTCTTTGAATACCCGCCCGCCTGCCCTGGCCCGGCCCCGGTCATCCTGAGCGGCAAGTTCTTTCTTCGTATAGAGGTCTTCTTTCTGGAAGACTTCCTTTCGGCGGCCCGTTTTGGCCTTTTCCACCTCTTCGGGTTTGCGGCGCTTCTGTTCTCTTAGAGCAGGATCGATAATTTCGGTCCCTCTGGCCATAAAGCGAGCGGCCAGTTCGGTGAGGTCCGGCTCCTCTTCCGCTTCCTCGGCCATGATTTCGGGAAGCTTGATGATCCTCGCCGGTTCCTCTTTTCTCGCTTTCTTGCGTCTTCTTTTCTTGCCTCTTTTTCTCCCCCTGTCGTCTTCTTCCTCATCTTCGGCAATCTCGGCGCCTTTTGACAGGACGGCCCCTTTGGGCGTCAGACCCCTTGGCTCTGGGGCAACGGGCTCAATCGGGGGCGGGACGGCAGGTCTAACCACAGATTGAGCTGGCTCCACCGCTGCGGCGGGTTCCACCTCTTCTCTTGGTGTTGGCGCGGAGGCTTTGGGTTCCTCCATTAAAGGCGCCGCCTTGATTATCCTTGCGGCTTCGCGTTTCCGTTCGGGGTGCGCAACCGGTTTTACCCTCTCTGGGACTTCTTTGAGCTCCGGGGGAGCAGTCTCCCGCAGATCGATTTCGGCGGAGGCTTCGGAAGGTTGGGCGGCAGGACTGAGTGGGGTTTCAAATTGGACATCGATCGGGGGTTGTTCCATGCCTTCCACGACAGATTGAGCTGGCATTGCGTCAACGGCTGGCGCCTGGGGTGCTTCAGGCTCCGGCTGCAGATCGATTCTTTTGCGTCTTCGGATTACTTCCCGCCCGATGCGCTTCTCTTCCACCTTTTCGGATACGGGTCTCACTTCAGAGAATTGCTGCCTTATCTTGAGCACGGCGCTGTCGGTCAGCGTGCTCATGTGATTTTTGACCTGAAAGCCCAGTTTCTCGATCCGGTCAATCAGATCTTTGTTTTCCATGTTCAACTCTTTTGCAAGTTCATGCACCCTTAGTCTCGTCATGAAACCTTCCCCCTTTGAAACACTTTCTTCAGTATTCATTTCACCTTCCAGCCGATATAGATCGGTCGTGGATGTAGATTTATTTCTATAATGGTGATTCTTGCACCACACAGAGTTGTTTGGCCCCATTGCGGAAGGCCCGCTGGATTCGCCTGTTGAGGCGCAAATCGGGCAGACACTCCCGGCAGGCGTACCCACCCCGTCCTTTCATCGTTGCCTTGGTGTCCATCAAAACGCGCCCACTCTCCAAGTCCAGGCCGAGGCGCACCAGTTCCCCTTTAGGCTTTTTGCGCATGCACGCAAGACAGGTGCGCACAGGTATGTGGCCGCTCTTTGGCACTCTGGTTTATCCTTCCGGAATCTGGTCGGAATCGGGCTGTAACTCCTGCTGACTTTCGGCTTGTTCTTCCGAACCCTGTCCGGTACCCGCCTCGGCGTCTTTCTGAAGCAGTTGCTGGGCCTCAGACCTCATCATTTCCAGGGTCGAAGCGGATAGACGGGTAGTGTCTTCAAGTTCGACCAGTGAGGTTTCGAGAAATTCTTCAAGAGAACCGATCCCTGATTCATACAGCTTATCGGCAATCTCAGAGGAAAGGCCGGAAATTCGCAGAAGCGACTGATAGCCCGCCTGCTTCTGCCGTTCGTAACGGCTCTCGCCCTTCACGTCGATTCGCCAGTTGGTGAGCTTGGAGGCAAGGCGTACGTTCTGCCCTCTTTTGCCGATGGCAAGCGAAAGCTGATCGTCAGGCACAATAACTTCCATGTTCCGGTTGGCCTGGTCTACGATGACCTTGGATATAATCGCCGGGGCAAGAGCATTTACCACAAATTTGGCAGGATCCATGTTCCAGGGAATAATGTCTATTTTTTCGCCCCGGAGCTCCTGGACCACATTCTGAACCCTGGTTCCCTTCATCCCAACGCAAGCGCCTACCGGATCGACGTCGGAATCTTTCGAGATGACCGCAATTTTCGCCCTGGACCCAGGCTCCCGCGCCGCACTGATAATGCTCACAATACCTTCGCTGATCTCGGGTACTTCCGAATGGAAGAGCTGAATCAAAAAGTGCGGATGGGTCCGGCTCAAAACGATCTGAGGGCCCTTGCTGATCTTTTTTACCTCCAGAACATATGATCTTATCCGGTCTCCCTGCCGAAACACCTCTCTTGGGATCTGCTCCTTCTGAGGCAGGATGGCTTCGGCCTGCCCGACATTTACCAGGATGGCGCCTTTGTCCACTCTTTGGATAATGCCGTTTACAATCTCGCCTTTGCGGCCTCTGAACTCGTCATAGACTACTTCCCGCTCGGCGTCCTTCATCTTCTGTATGATGACCTGCTTAGCGGATTGTGCCGCAATCCGGCCCAGGGTCTCCGTATCCATCTTGATGCCCAGTTCGTCCCCGATCTCGCTCTCACTGTCCAGTTTCAACGCTTCTGAGAGAACCACCTGCTTGTCCGGGTCGATGACCTCTTCGACCACCTCTTTGAACTGGAATGCCTCGATCTCCCCATATTCCTCATTAAAGGTAACATCCAGATCCAGCTTGGAACCGTATTTCTTCCTGATGGCCGATTTGATGGCCTCTTCAAGAGTGTGAATCAGGGTCTGGCGGTCAATGCCCTTTTCTCTGCTGACCTGCTCGATCAACCGCTTGAGTTCACTGGCCATAAGTAGAGACTACCTCCATATTCAAGATAATTCCTTCTTTAGAATCGCCGATAAAAGCGCTTTGCGCTCCATCGATTCGAAATATAAAAGCCGAGCCCGCTCAATAAGGGACATCGGAATCGAATAGCTCCCTGCCTCGCACTCGATGACTACACCCTCGAAAGAGGCCTGTTTCAGTTCACCTCTGAAGTTGCGCCTGTTCTGTATCGGAGATATCGTGCGGGCTTCAATTATGTCGCCGATATACTTTTGAAAGTGCTCGAGCTTTCGCAACGGCCGGTCGATACCGGGTGAGGAAACCTCCAGGTTGTATGGGGTCTGGATCAAGTCGGCAACATCGAGCAAATCGCCCGCTATCCGGCTTATTGCAGCGCAGTCCTCAACCGATATTCCCCGCTCACCGTCAAGGAAGATACGCAACACCCACCCGACCGATTCGCGTCGATATTCGATTTCAAGTATTTCCATGCCCTGCGCGGCAATCACCGGATCGAAAAGTTTCCATATTTCACCGATCAGTTCGTCTTCTTTCTTTAGCTGCTGAGCCAATCTACGCCTCTTCCACGTCCTATAGATTACAAAAAAAAGAAGTGAGTCATTCAACCCACTTCTTCTAGCAGACCGACAATTTTCAAATTCCAGTTAGTAACTAACTTTAACTCAGAATCCAGAATAGTTGTCATCCACTGATCGAAGCAGGCCTGGACTTCCAAACCCCCTCAAAAAGGGAAACCCTTCCTTGAAAAGAAGGGAACTTCGCGACCTGGAGCGGGCGACGGGATTCGAACCCGCGACCCCAAGCTTGGGAAGCTTGTGCTCTACCAACTGAGCTACACCCGCAAGTGAGCCAGAATGAGTCATTCTAAATGATCCGTAACACCTTGGTCAAGTAAAATGTGTTCCCGCGCACGCACGGCCGGGAGGCCTTCGGGGCCTGGGATGCACAAAAAAGCGGGCTGAGACCATTTATACATGGAATTCATGGTTGAACCTACCCCGCCCGCGGCAGCAACTTGAGCAGCCATGCGACAATCGCCCAGCGGCGGGTGATGTAGGCATGTTTGGCCCGCCTTCTGACGGCACGCAGGATTTGTCGTGCAGCCACCTCCGGCGAGGCGACCCAGAACGGGCGGGCCGCCTTCATCATGGCGGTGTCAACAAAGCCGGGTTGCGCTTCTGTTACCGTTATGGGAATCTTGCGCCGTCTGGCAAGATCGCGGAGGCCGTCGAGATAAATCGACTGGAAAGCTTTCGAAGCCGCGTAAGCAGCGCCGCCGCCGGTAGCCCGCAGGGCGGCGATTGACGAAATTCCCACCAGATGCCCATGCCCTTGCCGAAAAAAATGCCGCATGGCCGCCTGCGCCAGGGAAACGAACCCCGTGACGTTGACAAGCAGCATGTCGCGGTCCGGGCCCCATTCCAGTTCCAAATTTATGTGGCCGGTTCCCGCGCTTATGATGAACAGATCAACCGTCCCAAGTTCATCGAGGAGGGATTCAATTGCAGCAGCGGCCTTTTCGCTTTCCATAAGATCAACGCGCCGGACAAGTGTGCCGGGGCCGCAGTCAGCAGCTATCTTTTCCAAAAGATCCATCCGCCTGGCCGCAAGGGCAAGCCGCCAGCCCTCACGGCTCAATTCGCTCGCCAGAGCTTTGCCTATTCCGGATGAAGCTCCTATAATTACCGCTACGCGCTTGTGATTTTCCGGAAAACTGCCGGTCTTTGTCATTGCGGCTCCTGTGTGGCGATCCGATGAAGCTGATTGTTATAAGGCCTCCCGCTCCCGCCCTGTCTCGCGGGTGGGTGGGTGGGCTGTCGAGAATGAGCGGTCGGCTTCCGCGCTAGGCGCTCACATGTCGCTACGGGAGGCCGGGCAAGCCCACTTCACAAAGTGAAGCAGGGCGAAGCCCCGTGAAGCGAGACCTTTACACCATTGTAACTTCACCTTCTGATGCGCTTAACATTTGGCTTGCCTTCAAACGTACCACGCTTAATGTCTGCGCGTTCTGCATGGCTGCGTGCACGGTCCACCGCTCTTATCATGTCAGGCGCTTTTTTTTCCAGTAAGGTATTATATAAGTTTATCATACGGGGGTCTCGGAAAGAACGTATCCATACTTCTCCTTACCTCATCGAGCCATTGTTTCCGTTGATCTGCCGTGCTTGTAACAATGACACTGAAGGTTCTGCGGTAAAAGCCGGTGACGCCGCAAAGGCCGAAGATGCAGTTGCGCCAAATTGTCTCCAGAGGGTCACCAAAGACATTTTTCTCCCTTTGAGTTTCGGTGTTGGACGTATTGAATACCATCGCCGTTCGGGCTTTCAGCAATCCGGTTGGTATTCCCTCGCCCGAATCCCCTTCAATAAACTCGTACGCAATACCAGCACGCAGCACTCTGTCGATCCAGCCTTTCAGTATGGCCGGGGGTTGGCCCCACCAGTTTGGATGAACCACAACGATACCCCGGGCTTCGGCGATTTCCCTGCAATGCCTCATGATCGGCTCCGGCACATGATCGGCTTCAGGTATTTCCTGCCTGGTTAGCAGAGGATCGAATTTCTCCTTGTACAAATCATGGAAAAACACCTCATGTCCACTTACACGCCCAAGTTGCTCGACTGCCGCGTGCGCAATAGCGTGGTTGAAACTGCCGCCGTCGGGATGGGCAAGAATGACCGATATTCTCATTTTAAGTTTACCCTGAATGGTGCAGTAAAAGGCTCCGTACGGGTTTTTTCAAACAGTGCCAATGCATAAAAGGGAACTTTTATCGGGTGATAAGGCAGCTATGTTTTCATTTATCCATGTAAGTGTACGGCTATAGCCCAGCGGTGCAATCGCCCATGGTGGAAGCCTCCCGCAAAAAGTCCTAACAGCACCGTCTGCAGACACCAGGTTGGCGCCATGCGCCATGCTGCAAGTTGCCCGAACAGCACGGCTATGACTTCTGTGAACATCAGACCGCAAATGACAAGAACGGTGAGCGCCGCCACGACACGCCGCTCCAATGGACGTTGATATGCCCAGATCAAGAGGGCGGTCCAGCCGAGCATAAGCGAAGCTCCATAGCCCATAGCGAACCGGTAAGCACCTGACATGTCATCGAAGCCCCAAAGCAGCTTCGCAACGGACGGCACGAGCATCGGCATGATAGCCAGTGCGTCGGTAACTGCACCGGCGAGGAACGCAGCTCGAAGAATCCTCTCTTCGTTTGGCATCTGAGTCTCCGTGTTTTGGGCCTAAATGTCCAGGCGACAGTAGTCGCAGGACAGGGCAGCACAGTGTCGCCGTGCAGGTAGACGGTTTCGGTAAGCGCTCATTCGAGGCCGGTCTCTTCGAGTACTAGCCGCGTCGGCTTCACCATCAAATATACCAATCCGGCTGGGAATTCAAAGCGAGAAATCTTGATCGCTAAACAATGTAAAATCGTTGTATATTGACTTGAGCATCTTATCTCATTGACCATGGAGGAGCCTATGTCTCAGCGAGAGTCGATCAGAGGAAGGTTTAACTTTGTAGTAACAGTCCCGGCATGCGTGGTTCTGATCGGGTTTATCTTGATCCTGGGCTTCTTCATGACCGGCTCGGCGCCAGCCGCTGAAAGCAGCCCCGCGGAGGCGCTGAAGATAACTCGCATTACGCCTTCGGGCGCCGATGTCCCACCGGGGAGGCAGATCGTCTTGGAATTCAACCACCCGGTCGTGCCTCTCGGCAGAATGGAACGGAACGCCTCAGAAATACCGATTTCCATTGAACCGGCCCTTTCGTGCCAGTGGCGATGGCTGAATTCTTCCAATCTGGCGTGCCAACTGGACGAGCGGCACGCCATGGCCCCATCGACACGTTACAATATCACCGTCAGGCCTGAGATCAAGTCGGAGGACGGGGCTGTTCTGGCTGAACCGGTCACTCACTCTTTCATAACACAGCGCCCCAAAATCAGCTTCGCGGTATTCGAAGAGTGGCTGTCGCCTGTAAAGCCGCAAATCAAGGTACGTTTCGAGCAGGCTGTCCGGCAAGACTCTATAGAAGCGCACGCATTCTTTAGGGGAGAAGCAGGCTTGAGAGTTGGGGCGAAAGTCCTGGAGGACCACCGGGATGACCAGTATGAGAAACCGGGACTTATCTGGCTGTTGAGTCCGCTGGGCGACCTTCCTCCGGACAAGGCCATACAACTCGTGGTCGAACCGGGAATTCTATCTGTCAGTGGGACCGAACCCGGCGTCGAAAGCCGGGCGGTCTTAGGCTTTCGTACACTTGGGCGGTTCCGGTTCGTGGGTGTGCAGTGTTTTGACCTGAGCGGCATCCCGTCAATCATTCGCCCTGAGCCCAGCGCTTCGCGGAATTTGCCTAAGACCGGATGCAATCCTCAAAGCTCTGTTTCCCTGCTCTTCAGCTCTCCGGTAGCTCAATCGGAACTTAAAGAGAAAGTGTCGGTTACGCTGAGCGCAAAGGGCGCGCCGGCCGGTAACGTCTGGCCTGAATACCCGGGATACTCCAGGCTCAGAGAACTGCCTCAAAAGGGCGGTTATTTCGCCTATGAGCTCGAAAACGAATCCCTCAAACCGTTCAGCAAGTATCGAATCCATGCCAAAGCGAACAGCCTCAGGGATGAATTTGGAAGACCTCTCGCCAAAGCCGTCGACATGCTTTTACAGACGGACCATTTGCCGCCTGAATTGCGCCTCTACAAGAACATGTCTGTCCTGGAGAAGGGGATCGATACCGATTTGCCCGTCTTTGCGAGCAATATCGACGGGATCGATCTCAGGTACCAGACGTTTACGGCAGCGGGAAAATCTCCCGCAAAACTGGCGTCTCTTCCCGGCCCCAGGGTCCGAGACGTCACGACTGCAATACCGATGGGAGTACGAAAGCTTATTTCTGAGGAGTCGGGGGTCCTCACAGGGACCGTTTCGTCCCGCCCACCCATTCATCGGAAGAAGCAGGAGCAGGAGCAGGAGCACGAGCAGGAGCCAAACTGGTTTTTTGCGCAGGTAACTCCCTTTCATGTTCATGTAAAGATGGGACATTTTAACACATTGGTCTGGATTACCGACCTTCAGACTGGCGAGCCGGTCCCCGGAGTCAGCGTGGAGATCCGGAAAGATTCGTATAAAGATTTAGAAACTCAGACGGAACCTCTTTCAAAAGCGGTGACCGATTCAAACGGCATAGCCGAACTCGCGGGGACCTCGAAAATCGATCCCGAGCTCAAACTCGCTGAGGGTTATGCGTACGACAGTGCTCAAAGGTTCCTCGTGCTGTGCCGCAAAGGAAACGATATGGCGCTGGTCCCGCTAATGTATAACTTCCGGGTCGATTCGGAAGGAGCGAACTACCAGTACATCCCCTCCTCGATGCGGTCGCTGCACGGGCATATTCGCGCCTGGGGGGCCACCGCGCAGGGTATCTACAAGGTAGGGGACACAGTTCAGTACAAAATCTATGTCAGGGATCAGGAAAACCGGCGTTTTATCCAGCCGCCTGCGGCCTCCTACAACCTGAAAGTCCTGGACCCAGCCTCCAGGGTTATCTTTCAGCGCGATAACATTGAACTTTCAGAATTCGGCGCTATGGACGGCGAGTTTCTGATTCCCAAGAACGGTGCGGTCGGATACTACAATTTTCAGCTTGAATCCAGTTTCGCCAAGCTGAATCTGGAACCGCTTCAAGTGCTTGTAAGCGACTTTACGCCCTCGCCCTTTCAGGTCACCACCGAGCTCAACGGGAAGATCTTTGGCACGGGTGAGCCGGTTACTGTCTCGACTCAGGCCAAACTTCATGCCGGGGGGCCTTACGCAGGTGCGGACCTTGGCGTGACGGCGTCTGTGGAGGCCCAGCCTTTTCGGCCTGTTAACCCTGTCGCCCGTGATTTCCAGTTCGACGTTATCGAAAAAGTCGATAAAGAAGATTACGGAGAAACCAGGCCCGAAGTTCAAACCGTTTTTCAGACAAAAGGTAAACTGGACAATAACGGCAATTTCGAGACACAGTTTACCCTTGCCGAACTGCCGGTCTACTATGGGCGGCTCACTGTCGAGAGTTCCGTCAGAGACGAACGGGGCAAATCTGTCGCAAACCGTGCGACAGCAGCCTGCTATGGGCGTGACCGTTTTGTCGGACTGAATCAGCAGGCTTGGGTTCTCCAGGAAGGAAAACCCGCGAGGACAGCCTTCATTGTAACGGACCAGATGGGAAACACCGTCGCAGGCGCTCAGGTCCGAATCGATGTTGAGAAACTCCAGACCAAAGCCGCTCGAGTCAAGGGGGCGGGGGACGCCTACCCGACCCGATATGAGGAGGAGTGGACGCCGGTTGAAACCATGAGCGTGTCATCGGGCGTTGAACCGCTGAACTTCGAATTTACTCCGAAGCTGTCTGGAACAGTAAGAATAGTAGCCAGTGTTTCAGACTCCAAGGGTCGCGTTCACAAAACTGCAATGCGGCAATGGGTTTCGGGGAAAAGCGACGTCCTCTGGAAGACAGAGGAAGGAAACCTGCTGAATATCTATCCCGATAAAGAAGAATACCACGTGGGCGATACGGCGCGGGTTTTCGTGAAAAACCCGTTCCCTGGCGCAAAGGCCCTGGTTGCCGTGGAGCGTTACGGAGTGCTGGAACACTGGGTGAAAACCCTGGAGCACAGCGCCGAGTTAATCGAAATCCCGGTTCTGCCCGATTACCTGCCCGGATTTTATGTCAGCGTGATGGTGATGTCCCCAAGAGTTGAAAAGCCTCTTGGCCCGGGAGGCGAAGACCTTGGCAAACCGGTCTTTCGCATAGGTTACGCGAAGCTCGAGGTAAAGGACCCGTTCAAGGAGATTCAAGTACAGTGCAGGACCGACAAAGAAACTTATAAGCCGCGCGAGACGGTAAAGCTCCAGTTCGAAGCCCGCCCGAGAAATCTTTTGCCCGGCGAGCCGATCCCACCCATAGAACTTGCGGTCGCCGTTCTCGATGAGTCGGTTTTCGACCTTCTGCGCCAGAAAAGAGGCGCTTTCGATCCCTACCAGGGTTTTTATAAGCTGGAGGATTTGGACCTTGTCAATTACAACCTGATAATGCAGTTGGTGGGCAGAGAGAAGCTGGAGAAAAAGGGAGGGTTTCCTGCGGCCGCCGCCGGGTTCGATCTTGGCATGCGCTCGGTCTTCAAGTTCGTAACCTACTGGAATCCATCCATTCGTGTCAATGGAGAAGGCAAGGCAAGCGTCGAGTTTCAGTTGCCGGATAATCTGACGGGATGGCGCGTGCTGGCAATGGCTGTATCTCCGGATGATCGCATGGGTTTGGGAGAGTCCACCTTCAAAGTCAATCAGTTGACTGAGATCAGGCCTGTGCTCCCCAACCAGGTCCTGGGAGGAGATAGCTTTGAAGCCGGTTTTTCGGTGATGAACCGGACGGGAGAAAGCCGAAATATCGAAGTGAAAATCACGGCCGAGGGCCAGGTTGCCCCCGGTAAATCCGGCCAGTCGAAAAACGCTGTCGCTACGACTACGCAAACAATTGCGGCTGAGCCATATAAGCGCTATACGGTCCGGCTGCCGGTGGAGGCCACCGGCAAGGGTGAAATAGTTTTCACTGTGCAGGCCGGTGACGCTCTGGACCGGGACGGCTTGAGGCACACTCTGAAAGTTCTTCCGCGCCTTGACCGAAACGTCGCGGCCGCTTACGGGACCATCCTGACGGGCGAGGCTTCTCAGGGAGTTGAATTCCCCGAGAACATGCGTCCGGACTCGAGCCTGCTGAGCATAGGGCTCTCGCCCTCAATTCTGGGGGGGCTGGAGGGCCCCTTCGATTTCATGAAAGTCTACTCATTCGAGTGCTGGGAGCAGAAGATAAGCCGGGCGGTCATGGCAGGTGCGGCCGCCGGCCTTGCGCCCTATTTTTCGAATTCCTTCTCATGGCAAAACGCACCAGGGGAGGCGGACAAGATACTTGCAACCGCCTCCGAGTTTCAGGCTCCCAACGGCGGAATGGCTTTCTACCAGCCCCGCGATGACTATGTAAGCCCATTTCTCAGCGCTTTTACGGCCAAGGCTTTCAACTGGCTGAGGGAGTCGGGCCACGCGCCTCCCGTTCCGGTTGAGGAAAAACTCACACTCTATCTTATCGATCTTCTGAAGCGCGACGAATCGGGAGACGCCGTTTCCCGCAGTGTTCTTTCCAATGTAAGGGCGCTTGCCCTGTCGGCTCTGGCCGATAACGGCAAAGTCTCACGCGCCGACCTTGAACGCCATTACCTGCGCCTGCCGGAGATGAATCTTTTCGGCAAGGCCATGTTTCTGGAAGCCCTCAGTAAAGTGTCCGATACTCTGGAAATGAGAAAAGAAGTGGTAAAAAACATTCTCTCCCACTCCGACCAGAGTAGCGGGACAATCAGATTTGCCGAGCAACCGGATTCGTCGCTGGGCTCCATCCTGTCCTCGCCGATCAGGGACAATGCAGCAATTCTGATGGCTTTTCTATCTTACCGGGCCCAAAGCCCTGTGGACGATCTCAGTGATATCCCCTTAAGACTGATGGCGACGATCGCATTGAGCAGAAAAGGCCTGGATCACTGGGCCTCAACCCAGGAGAACCTCTTTGCGGCAATGGCGGCCGTTCGTTACAGCAAAACATTCGAAACGCAAAAGCCGCAGTTAAGCTTTCAAGCGCTGATCGATGAGCAACCAATTGGCAAGGGCAGCTTTGAGAGTTTTGCGGACAAGTCCCTGAAATTCGATTACCGGATACAGGATTCGGATCGCGGGCGAAAAACGGCCGTGAAGGTGCGCAAGGAGGGGGAGGGCAGGCTTTACTATGATACGGTGCTTTCCTATGAGCCGGCCCAAATGAGTGGTGATTCGATCAACGCCGGGATTGAAATTCACAGGGAATACAGTGTCGAACGCGACGGGAAATGGGTCCTTGGGCAAAATCCCCTCCAGGTCAGGACTGGCGACCTGGTAAGGGTTGACCTGTTCGTATCTTTGCCCTCGGAGCGCTTCTTCGTCGTTGTGGAGGACCCTGTGCCGGGCGGCCTGGAACCGGTAAACAGGGAACTTGCGACCTCCTCGGAAGTTGACGCGCAAAAAGGCGAATCTGCGTTCGCGCCGGAGTCGCTGCGCAGCCGCTACACGGACTGGAGGAACTTCGGGATATCCCGCTGGAGCTTCTACCACAAGGAATTACGGCATGACTCCGCCCGGTTTTATTCAGAGCGGCTCGGCGCCGGACATTATTATCTCTCATACACGGCTCAGGCGATTGCTCCGGGCGAATTCACGGCGCTGCCGGCTCGTGCCGAACAAATGTATGAGCCTGACGTTTACGGGAAAAGTTCACCCACAGTGCTGAAAGTGGAACTTTCCGAGTGAGAAAAAAGATCCACCGCAGGCAAGAAGCGAGAAGCAGGAAGCAGGAAGCGGGAAGCGAGGAGCGGGAAGCAAGAAGCGAGAAGCAGAAAGCTCTGAATGAGTGGGCTGCAAAATGAGTCACCGCCTGCGCGGAGGTCGCCGAGGATTTTGAACCCGTCATCCCGGCAGTACGTCATCCCGGCAGTACGTCATCCCGGCAGTGCCTTTGAGCCGGGACCAGAGCCGGGACCCAGAGCCGGGATTCAGAGCCGGGTCACCCTGCTTCGTTCCTCCGGATATTAAGAGGTCGCCGAGGATTTTGAACTCGTCATTCCGGCAGCGCTTTTGAGCCGGAATCCAGCTGTGTCTTGGAGCCGTGTAATGTCTCTGATGGTCAAGGGTCGGCATAGTCTTACCACCGCGCTACGCTCGCCCACCGATTCATCTACCAGGGTTGTGGGTGGGCACTATAAGGCTACCGCGCGTCGCTCTCCAACCGTCCCTGGCTTTCAGATGATCTTGCCATAAGCGAATCATATTTTGAAACATCGCAAAATCAACCTGTTGGCAAGCTGTACGTAACAAAATAGATTTTTGACCCCGGAATAATCTGGGGCATTATCTGCCTGTTATTTCTGGTGAAAAACAGAAAGGAGGCAGAAAATGGCCCCGGAACTTTTTTCAGAAGAGATAAAACCGCCTCAATTTCAACCCGCCCCTTCGAAGATCGATTTTCCATTTCGAAGGACCGTCCGCAACCCTGCCAGGGAAGTATTCGAGAAGCTTTCGCTTAAGCTCAAAGGACAAGACCTGCCTGGCATTGAGTTTGCCGAAACATACCTTTGTCATCTTTACAGTCGGAACGGGCGCGCCAGCACCCTGGAACACAACTACATATCCATAACGATAACGAAAGAGAGGGGCACACCTACACTCCTGACAATGGCGGGGCAGTCAGACTGGTTGCAGCAGAGGAGACGAAACAGAGCAAATCTGTTGGAATGCTTGAGAGGGAGCTTGGGGCGTGAAAAGTGTAGGTTTGACCGTACGCAGTAGCAACTGTTTGATCTAGCGGGTTAGAGTCCCGTCCGGGGAATTGTCCGTACACCCCGGTAGCACGCGGGAGCGGCGTTCTGGCAACAGAGGGTCGTGAGTTCCCAAACGGCAAAGCAGCAGGCCGTAACGCAAGTGAACCTGTACGTAGCCTCGTTACTTGATGTGAAGATGCCGACCCAGTGGTCAAATGGGGAAGGCCGCAGCACCAGGGCTTAGAGAACGGAAGCGGTCCTGATGATCTTCCGGGGTAGCAGGGGCGGCATGTTGCGCAAGACAGGCGGTCCAGTGCTGGAGACCCGATACGGTGGTGTTGAGGAACATCAACCGGTGCGTATAAGGGAACGAAATCGCAGCGGGCCGTACCGGGAGTCGGGGGGTCCATAGTACCGTTTGAGGGCGCGGGACAACATAACCCCACCCGAGGGAAGGGACCCTGCTTTGTTCACGCAACCAAAGAGTGGAGGATGAGGGGATTGCAGAAATGCTAACAACCCCGGAAAGCATCAGGACACTGCAGAGGAAGCTCTACCGCAAGGCCAGGCAGGAGCTGGCCGGCCGCTTCCACGCCTTGTACGACAAGGTTTACCGGGCAGACATCCTCAGTCATGCCTACAACCTTGTCCGTGCCAACAAAGGGAGCGCCGGGATCGATGGCGTTACCTTCGAGGTCATCGAGGAGAAGGAAGGGGCAATCGCCTTCGTGGCGGAACTGGCTGGAGCACTGAAGGACAAGACATACAGGCCGGACCCTGTCAAGCGGGTCATGATACCGAAGGCCAATGGAAGTCAGCGCCCACTCGGTATCCCGACCATCCGGGACAGGGTGGCCCAGATGGCCGTGAAACTGGTCATCGAGCCGATCTTCGAGGCGGATTTTTGCGATGCCTCATACGGGTTCAGGCCGAGGAAATCAGCCCACGACGCAGTCGAGGACGTTACGCATACCATGCACAAAGGGTATACGAAAGTTATCGACGCCGATCTTTCCAAATACTTCGACACCATCCCCCATGCCAATCTCATGGCGACGGTAGCTGAGCGAATCAGCGACGGCGCAGTTCTGCACCTGATACAGATGTGGCTGAAAGCCCCGGTCATGGAGGAGGACAAGGACGGAACGAAGCGGAACATCGGCGGCGGCAAAGGCAACCGCAAAGGTACGCCACAGGGCGGTGTCGTTTCGCCGCTACTGGCCAATCTCTACCTGCATCTACTGGACAGGATATGGGAGAGGCGGCAGCTGCAACAACGGCTTGGCGCACGCATTGTGCGCTACGCCGACGACATAGTCATCCTCTGTCGACAAGGGAGTGAAAAGCCGATGGAGATCCTGAGTCGCATACTGGAACGGCTGGGATTGACCCTCAATGAGACGAAGACGAAAATAGTCAACACTTTCGAGGGGAAGTTCGATTTTCTGGGGTTCTCCATCTGGATGGCAAAGAGCAGAAGGACGGGCAATCACTATCCGCACGCCCAGCCATCGAAGAAGTCCCTGCAGGCGATCAAAGATCGTGTTACCGCTCTCACTAAGCGGGAGAGAACACTTGTGCCGCTTGACCTGGTCGTGGGAGCAGTCAACGCCACCGTCCGCGGCTGGGTTGGCTATTTCCACTTCAAGAACTGCAGCAAAGCCCTGGAGCATGTACGGGGCCACGTTGAAGAACGGCTGCGGACACACCTGCGCAAGCGCCACAAGGTCAGGGGCAGGAAGGCGGGTTTTGCCAGATTTGGCAATCAGGCTCTGTACGAGAGCTATGGCTTGTACAAAGTGCCGACGACAGCAGGCTGGACGAAGGCGCATGCCTTGAGGTGAAGAACATCGGAAAGCCGTGTGCGGGAAAACCGCACGCACGGTTTGATGAGGGAGGGCAGGCACAACGCCTGCTCTCTACTCTACCCCTCTCTCTTCAGAGTGGGGAACAGGCAGGGTCCATCTTTAGCAGGATGACGTTCTGTGCCGAAAATAGCGTGGATATGAGTTCCATTATTTTCAATGAATAGAAAAAACGGGATGTCACACCCCTTGTGAGCGGTGACATCCCGCACTAATGAGTTTGCCTGCTGATCTCAGGTCGCTACACTTTCGCCAGGGCAGCCAAAACGTTACCAGGGTTAAGCGGAAGACGCCTTATCCTTACGCCCGTCGCCTTGAAAAAGGCATTAGCCACGGCCGGCGCTGTCGTAGGAACGCCCAATTCCGCGATACCGCCCATCTTTTCCGTGCTCTTGACCACGTGAACCTCTATCTCAGGCACTTCACCCATCCGTATGACGTCGTAGTCATCGAAGTTGGCCGATTTTACACCGCCGTTGGCAAAATGAACCTGCTCCTTCAGTGTCGTGCTGAGGGCAAGAATGACGCCGCCTTGAATTTGTTCTACGATAGAACCCGGATTAACCGTGGGTCCGCAATCCACGGCAAAAACAATCCGATGGACCTTGATCTTGCCGTTCTTTTTGTCAACCGAAATGTCGGCCACCTGGGCAGTGTAGGTCCCCATGCAGGCATGCTGAGCAATACCGCGAGCCTCACCTTGCGGAATTGGTTTGCCCCATCCTGCCTTTTCGGCCGCCATCTGCAAAACCCGGCTGGCCCGCATATTATTCTTCAGGCTCTGCAAACGAAACT
Source organism: Syntrophobacteraceae bacterium (assembly GCA_049515795.1). GTDB lineage: Bacteria > Desulfobacterota > Syntrophobacteria > Syntrophobacterales > Syntrophobacteraceae > SbD1. Next base: position 16,298 of record JBEKTT010000019.1, on the reverse strand, counting down.
CCAGCGGGTCCTTCCCCGCCGCATGTGCCAGTTCATCCATAAAAGATTCAATGACAAAGGCATTGGGACCATTCTGGACCGCTCGAAAGGGAGCAACGGGCATGGGCAGAGGAGAAATGAGAAGTTCTATGTCGAGATTCGGTATTTCGTACTGTATCCTGTTATTCCACATCGGACATGTTGGAGAGTGGGCCAGGCCCCAGAGGCAGTAGAAATCAACGCCGTCCTTTACGTCCTGGGGTCGCATATATTTCAAAAGGGAGGGACTGACCAACTTATGGGACCATCCGATCAACTGGCCCTGGGCGTCAAGCGCCGCCTCGACCCGATGGGACGCCGGGGCCCGGAAGGCATCGTTCTTGACGTCTTCCTCCCGCGTCCACATCACCTTGACAGGTTTTCCAAGCTCCTTCGAACACTGGACCGCTTCAGCCACATAGTCCGTCCAGGATCGTCGGCCCAGACCGCACCCCAGGAAGGGGGTATTCACTTGGACCTTCTCCCTGGGAAGTCCCGATAATTTCATGGCAACGGCTACCGCGCCTGTCTGCATTTGAGTGGGTGCCCACACCTCGCAACGGTCGGCGCTTACCGAAGCCGTGCAATTCATCGGCTCCATGGTCATATGGGCAACACATGGGACATAATAAGTTGCTTCGACCTTCTTGGCGGCTTCGCCGATAGCTTTCTTCGCATCGCCGGTCTTCACCACCGAAGCCCCCGGTTTATTGAGGTCGTCCATAAGGGATTTTTCCACATAAGCGTCATCCATCTCTGGCAGTATGCCTTTGTCCCATTGCACTCTGAGAGCATCTCGTCCTTTTAGTGCCGCGTCGAGAGATGCCGCGCAAACAGCAATACCCATCGAGACTGGAAGAACTTTCTTAACACCTTTGACCTGCTCTGCCGATTTCTGATCATAAGAAACGGGTTTTGCTCCATAAGCCGGCGGCCGCGCTATGACGGCGTAATGCAAGTCCTTGAGCGTCACGTCCGAACCATAGACAGCCTTGCCGCTCACCTTCACAGGGACATCGACACGAGGCATTGGTTTACCGATGTATCTGAATTCACTTTCATTTTTTAAAGGAGCTTCCTGCGGAACCTGAAGCTTGGCAGCTTCCTGACACAGCTTGCCATACGTAAGGGTGCGGCCGCTCTTCAGGTTCTTTACCGTACCCATTGAGGCCTGACATTCTGTTTCCGGGACTTTCCAGGTTGCAGCGGCAGCCTTCAGCAGCATGGCTCGGCCGGATGCGCCGATCTTTCGCAAGGGTTCGTAGAAACCCCTCACGCTGGCGCTCCCCACTGTAATCTGGGGCCCGAAAAGAGGGCTCTTGAACTCATCGCCAGCCGGGGCCTGACGGACCTGAACCTGCTTCCAGTCAGCCTCGAGCTCATCTGCAATGATCATGGCATGGGCGGTCAAGACCCCCTGTCCCATCTCGGAATTGCCTACGAAAATGGTGACCTTGTTGTCCGGAGTAATAGTGAACCAGGCATTGGGACTGAACCCTGCGATATCCTTCTTGTCCGAGGCATTGACCAGCCTGAATCCGAAAGGACCGGCAGAAACCCCGAGGGTCAGGCCGACCAGCGATCCCTTCAAGAAAAAACGTCTCGAAATGGAGGTGGTTTTCATGTCTTTGCCTCCTTTTTCATGATCTGGATGGCCGTTTTAATGCCCTTTTTGATATTGGGATAGGTCCCACAGCGGCAAATGACGCCATCCATTTCGCTTATGACTTGATCTGCGCTGGGAGTGGGCTTCTGTGACAGATGAGCGGCAACCGTCATGATTACCCCAGGCTGGCAATAACCGCACTGGGGGACTTGTTCTTTGATCCAAGCCTGCTTCACCGGGTGATTTTCGGGAAGCCCTTCGATCGTCGTGATCTTCTTTCCTATCATCTCTCCGATGGAAATCGTGCACGATCTCACGGCCTTACCATCGACATGGACCGTGCAGGAACCGCATTCCCCTATACCGCAGCCGTACTTGGTTCCCTTTAGATCCAGGGTATCCCTGAGCGCCCAAAGCAACGGCGTATCACCGGGCATGTCCAGCTTATGAACCTTACCGTTCACACTGAGAGAGATCATAGGCACCTCCTTTTCAATGGTAATGAGTTTTTGAAAAGCTGTTGTGCTGAATCTTCGTTCCTCTTTCTGATTATAGTGGTTACTGTGAAGCACGCTCAAACAGCGGAAGTGAAATTCCCAGTGATTCACCGAGAGCCGCCAATTCCTCCATCGTGGCCGGAGCCAGAGGAATGCCATTTTTCAGCCGTTCGGCCTCGGTTCTCAATTCCGGTTCCCCGGGGATCAAGATTTCCTCACAGTTCCCGGCTTTGGCGCATTCTTTCATTTTCCTAATGTAACGGTCCATCTCTTTCTTGAATTCGTCCCTTCCGATGAAGCAGTCCGGATCGAGGGCCAGGAAGGAATGACACGTGCCTTGAATACCGGTTTCATCCTCTTCATAAAGACTCTTGATCCGCGAGGTGCATTTGCCTCCGGTGAGCACCGCAGTAAGCATTTCATTAATCAGGACCATGCCGTAGCCCTTATGGCCTCCGACCGGCATCAGGGAGCCTCCTCCTTCGTAGCCCTCAAATGGGTCCTCGGTGGGCAAACCGTCTTTGTCGACGGCCCAACCCAAGGGAATTTTCTCCCCTTTCTTGCGTGCCAGGATGAGTTTCCCGGAAGACACCACTCCCAGTGAAAAATCCAGGACCACCGGAGGATATTTGCCCGCAGGAATTGCATATGCCAGGGGATTATTGCCAATGATTCGTTCTCTGCCTCCCAATGGGAACATCATGGGAGCGGAATTAGAAACAACGTACCCGATAAAATCTTTATCCAGGGCCATCATGGGGAAGAGGCCCGTCACACCGAAATGGCCGCTGTCTTTCACCGAGACCCAACCAATGCCATGTAGCTCAGCCTTGCTAATGGCCTTTTCCATTGCCCTATAAGCGACAATATGGCCCATCGACCCATGGGCCTCCAGAAATGCAGTCGGGCCTTTATCTTTGACTGTTGTGAGTTGGCACTCTTTGCGCACATATCCTTTTTGCAGTCGCTGGATATAAATAGGGAGGCGCGTGACTCCATGAGTTTCGACGCCCCTTAAGTCGGACCTTGCCAGGAGGCCGGCAATGATCTCCGCCTCGGCAGCGGGAACCCCTGCCTTCATGTAGGCCTGACAGCAGAAGGCCTTGAGGTCGTCGAAAGAAACCCGAGGATTCGCATTCGTGTGCATAACATGCCCCTTCATCCAAAAAAGCGCTAGAAATTTTTTAAGAATTGCCTCGCGTTTTCGCCCAGGATCCCTTGAAGTTGTCCTTGAGAAAGAGGCAGCTTCTTGATCTCATCGACGAATGTCTTTATAGACCGCCCGTCTCGCATCTCCTGAGGGTAATCGGTACCCAGCAGAAGTTTTTCCGGATTGATCTCAACCAGGGCGCATTTGACTGGATTAATGTTGCCAAAACACCCGCCCATATCGAAGTACAGTCTGTTCAAATAATTCCTGAACGGTTCCCGCGGCAGTTTGCCGTGCCTTTCATGGTCTGCCGTCATCCAGAAGGTCTTATCCTGGTAAGGCTCGATTCGGCCCATGAGAGCCGCAATCCCGCCGCCGAGATGAGAGATGATGAAGCTCAAGCCGGGAAATTCGTCCAAAATGCCCCCGTTTATGAGCCGTATGACCGCGAGCACTAATTGAAACTCCCTGCCGACGCTACGCCCGAGGTCATAATCCATATAATTCCCCGGCGAACTCAGAGACGGATGAACGAACACAAACAGGCCCAGCTCTTCAGCTTTACGGTAAAACGGCCACAATTCCGGCGCATCAAGCTCGGTCTGGCCGATAAGCGAAGGCAGAGCGACGCCTTTGTAACCCAGTTCGGAAGCTGCTCTTTCCAGCTCATGCAAAGATTCCTCTCCTCCCAAAGGAGGTACATGGGCCATGCCTTGCAGCCTTCCGGGGAAACGATCTTCTGCCCATTTCAGCTTGTCATTCACCATGCGGCACTGATTGACTTCATTAACAAGGCCGGAGGCTGAGGACAAAACGGCCACATCCACGCCGGCCTCGTCCATAGCGGCAATATGATCTTCCAAAGCGAAGAGTTGCTGTTGAGGCATTTGGGTAGGCGCCCCATTCACAAAAATCGTCCGGGGTGCTCCGCCTGGCCCCAACTTAGGCCGCACCAATTCTTCCGGTGAATAATGGATATGAAAATCAACTATCACGGTCATTCTCCTTCCGCCGCTTCCGCCATGGTCACCTCGCTTGTGGCCGCTTGCTCGGTGGCCGCAGGTCCTGCAGGCGCTTCCGATATCTACTCCTTATCTTTGATTCCCTGGAATCGAGAAACGAGCACGGTCGAGGCTATGATATACTGGATCTTGCCGCAAACAATGGAAGGCAAGGCTGTGAGCGGATCGAAGTGCCTCAGACAGATGAGCATGGCCATGGCCGCGTTTCCTACACCCGTCTCGAAACAGGCCGCCTTGCGCTGTGCATAATTGAAACCGAAAAATTTGGGCACGAAATATCCCAGCGAAAGTCCCGCTACCACTTGTACCAGGCATATGGCAACGAGGTAAGGGAGTATGAAGATTTGTTGAATCAAGGTGCTCGTTCCCTTGGACATGGTGCCCATCACTATGAAAGCAAGGAGTATAACTACGAGCGGGGCGAAGGCAGGTTTTATCCTGCTTGCAGGCTTCGGAAAAACGGACCCCAGAATCGTGCCCGCTACGACAGGCGCAACCACCATGCGCAGGAGGTCTTGAATGATCGTGGTCGCATTGAGGCTGGCAATACCTCCTGCCAGCCACAAAATCAGAAAGGGTTGTATGAAAGGCGCCAGCATGGTGTTGATCGCAGTGGCCGCAACGGACAGGGCCAGATCGCCCTGGCTGATCAAGGTGAGCGCATTTGAGCCGCCTCCGGTCGGTGTGGTGCCGAGGATGATAATTCCGACGGCCAGAGCGGCTCCCGTAACACCTGGCAATAATTGAATCAACGCCAAAGAAAGCAGGAAAGCAACCAGGGGCGTACAGATCCATTTCAGCAATACTGCAATCCCCACCACTCTCGGCCTTCGGATCATTCGAATCCATTCTTGAATATTAATGGCCAGGCCCATGGTAAACATGATTGCCATGAGCAGATACGGTCCTAGGGTGGGGACTACGCTTTTCTCGACGGAAGGATAGAACAGATAACCGAAGACAATTCCCAGCGTGAGAGAAAACGAGGGCTCCGAGGAGATGAAATTACCTATCCTCATACGGAAAGAAAGTGTCGCTGGAGGCGCTGTTCTTACAACATACGCGTAATAACGCAGGAATAATCCGATGGTCCAGAGCACGATCAGGAGCGCGCTCACTGTCGGCATGGCGCTCAGTGGCATGCCGACGAAATTTGAGGCCGCAAACGGAATGATAAAACCTAGCGTAAAGCAAGCGCTGGAAATGTATTTGAGTTTCTTGGCATTCACGGCCATTACTCCTCTTCACGCATTGCTTTTAGCGCATTAGGGTCTCTGATGAAGGACGCGTTCGAGCTCTTATTCGATTCCAGCCAGCCGCTTTGCACACTGTTTTTTGTAATCAGTGTCCGATTCTCTAAACAGGGTGAGACGGTGAGCCGCCGGCGAACCGCCGCCATGGATGTCGGAGATGGTGTCTGCGCTTTCCATGGCCATTTTTTCAACCAGGCGGAGCATCTTGACGCGATCTTCCACCGGGATCTGACCGACTCCCTTGAGATACTTCTTCAGCAGTAGTCCGACCTCGGGGTTTTCAAAGTCCCTGTCTGACGGGAGGTCAGCCACGAATCCACCCGCGATGTCGATCATCAACCGCGTTGCCTCAGCCATTTCCTTGCCTTCGTGGATCTTGGAGGCGTTGGCGAGGACCGGATCAATGTAGTAGTTTCCAGAAGGCATCTGCTTGCCCTCATAGGAAGCAGCCAGACTGCATCCATAGAGGGTTTCGGCACGGAGGATCATGTCGATGATCTTCTCCTTGTGATGGCTGACCTTTTCCGTTCCGTTGTACTGCATCATGGTCATGGCAGCCCCGATCATGCAATCGATCTTCCCGGCCTTGCAACCGCCGTGGCTCTGGCGGTGGAAGGCGGAGAAATAGATCACCAGGTCGGCAGCGAATTCCCACTCTCCACAAAGGAAAACGCGATCCCAGGGGACGAATACGTTGTCGTAGATGATCGTTGGGGCGTATTTGGAATAACGTTGGTTCCCGCAGTCACAGCCGTCCAATTCCCGGGTGTCCATGCTGGAGCGGCCAACGACATGGATCACGCCCTTTGTGTCGCTTGGAATGGCGAAGGCCACAGCGAACTCTTCCTCACCCTTGCGCATGGCGCGCGTGGGCATGACGATCAGTTCGTGTGACGAAAGTGATCCTGTCTGGTGGCACTTGGCGCCACGTACGATAATGCCGTCGTCGCGCTTCTCGACAACGTGCAGGTACATGTCCTTGTCGGGCTGTTCCATGGGGCCGAAATTACGATCTCCCTTGGCATCGGTTACGCTCGCGTTGGCCACAAAATCGTTTTTCTGCATGTACTTTAGGAATTCGGTAAAGCGTTTATTATACTGGGTCCCGTACTTCTTGTCGGCATCGAAAGTCGCCAACGCCAGGGCACACAGGCAGTCCTGGCCTGTACACCTCTGGAAACAAGTGCCGACCCTCTGTCCCAGTTTACGGTTGATCTTGACACGGGCAACCAGGTCTTCAACGGATGTGGGGGGGTTGTTGAAGCGGTTGATCGGTTCGTTGATCAGCTTACTCTGGGTTACGATCAGATCACGGAACTCAGGATCCTCTGCCAGCTCATATGTGGCCCCCGTGGCATCGATTCCGGCCCGAAGGCGCGGGTTGTCCACCACGTTTCCCACCTTTTCTCCAAACATGTAAACCGTCGGTTTGAGCTTCCGCAGAGATTCGATATATTGCTCCTTTGTCATCAATCCCATCTGCTTTCTCCATTATACTGTGATATATTCAAACTTTATATTTTCCCGCCACCCGGGCACCGCAATCAAAGGCTTCCAGGTTCAGTTTGCTCTTCCCGCGGGGCACGAGATCAGCGATGGCCTTCTCCAAAGCCTCCCGGCTCACAATACTGGTCGCCTGCCAGAGTGCGCCGAGCATGATGATGTTGGCCACTACAGGGGCCTTCAATTCATTTCGGGAGAGGGAGGTCGCCGGCACCCTGACGACGCGCTCGATCCCTGTGGGGGGCTCGGGAATCATATCACTGTCGATGATCAGAAGTCCCTTGGGCTTGAGCACTTTCGCAAAACGATTGATGGCATCCTGGGCCTGGGCTACCAGAATATCCGGGGTGGTCACACGGGGAAAGTTCACTGGCTCATCCGATACGATCACCCAAGTCGCAGCGAATCCCCCTCTGAGTTCGGATGAGTAAGCCTGAGTCTGTACGGCAAACTTCTTGTCGTATGTTACGGCGGCGGTCCCCAGAATGACCCCGGCTAGGATCGATCCCTGACCTCCCAAGCCTGCGATGTTGATATCCGTCTGAGCCATTATTTATTACCTCCAGTCGGTTCCTTAAGCGCGGCAGCTATTGAGAAGATCAATTCAGGCTTGTCTACGTTGACGAACTCCCCTTCGACGATTTTACCCTCTAGCTCCGCGGCATCCATCTTGGCCGCCTTCTCGATACGGATGCCGTTCTGCTTATAGTGCTTCAGCATGTTTACGGCGCTGCCCTGCTTGGAGACACGGCCGAACTGGACCGGACATTGCGTGATCGCCTCGATCATGGCAAAACCCTTTTTCTCAATGCCCTTCTTGATCGACTTGGTCATCTGTCGCGGATGGTAGGTTGTCCAGCGGGCCACATAAGAAGCCCCGGCCGACTTGACGAGCGTGGAGAGATCAAATTCGTGCTCTGCGTTGCCGTAGGGGCTGGTGATGGTGGTCATACCATAGGGGGTGGTCGGGGCGGTCTGCCCCCCTGTCATGCCGTAGATGCTGTTGTTGACCAGGATCACGGTCATATCGATGTTGCGCCGGGCGGCGTGGATCAGGTGATTTCCGCCGATGGCGCTCAGGTCACCGTCACCGCTGACAACGACCACATGTTTGTCCGGAAGTCCCATCTTCACGCCCGTGGCGAAGGCGATCGGCCGGCCGTGGGTCGTGTGCAGGGTGTCTACGTTGAGCAGAGGACTGGGAATCCAAGCCGAACAGCCGATGCCGGACACGAAGACAAAATCGTCCATGGCAAGACCCAATTCATCGATCGCCCGCAGGAGGGCTTGGGTAATAATGCCGGCGCCACAACCCGGGCAGAAGGTCGTTTTCTTAACCTGCGGCCGCATGTATTTTCTCAGTGGATGGTTTATTTCGCTCATTTCATTATCTCCCTGATCTTGGCCAGTATATACTGGGGATCATGGATCTGGCCCAGAACTTGCGGCCCGAGAAAATCGATCTTGCAGGCATGGGCCGATTCAGCCTTGATATACGGATACATCTGGCCTGTGTTGTTCTCCAGGACGAGAACGGAATCGGCGGATTCCGCCGCCGCCCTCACCTCCTTGTCGGGGAAAGGCCATGCCGTCTTGAGACGTAGCGTTCCGACCTTGAGGCCTGCGGCGCGGGCCATTGCGGCCGCCTGCCGGGAAGATCGAGAAACTGAGCCGTATGAAATCAGGACCAGCCTGGCTCCTTCATAATCGGCCTCCACCTCCACGATCCGATCACGCTTACTGAGGATCTTCTGGATGGGCATCATGATATACCGATGCATCACATCGGGATCGTGCAGGTTCCTCATCCCGTACTCGTCGTGACAGGAGCTGGTCACGTGCGCCTTGAATCCACGCCCAAAGACGGGCATAGGGGCCACGTCCGGATCAAGAAAATCGCGTCGCGTCAACGGTTCGCCGCCCTGGGTAATCTTGCGATTGATGAGCTTGATCTGGCTTTCATCGGGAATGACGACACGTTCTCTCATGTGCCCGACAAAACCCTCAGCCATCACAAAGACCGGCACGCGGTATTCCTCCGCCAGATTGAAGGCATGAACTGTCATGTCAAACATTTCTTGCGGGCTTTCCGGACAGATGGCGATGATCTGGTAATCGCCGTGAGAACCGCGAGCGACCTGTACCATGTCGCCGGCCACGCCGATCGCCGGAACACCCGTGGAAGGTCCCAACCGCTGAACATCGACGATAACCAGGGGTGTCTCCGTGGCTACGGCCAGGCCAATATTCTCCTGCATCAGGCTGATACCCGGTCCCGACGTTACGGTAAAAGATTTTAATCCAGCCCAGGACGCGCCGATTGCGGCGCAAATCGCGCTGATCTCATCCTCTGTCTGCAGAAGGGTTCCGCCCGCCATGGGGAGTTGCTTGGCCAGTGCATTAAACACCTCGCTGGCCGGGGTGATCGGGTAGCCGGCGGCAAACCCGCATCCGGCGGCTATGACCCCTTCCGCACAGGCCTGATTTCCCATCATGAAATGTGTACCTGTATTAATTCGTTTTGCCTCACCCATTATATTATTCCTCTGTTCCGTCTGCGCTGCCACCCTCAACCACAATTGCAAAATCAGGGCAATAAATCATGCAGTTACCGCAAGCCGTGCATTTCTCCTGGTCCGGAGGCAGCGGCGGCAGGTAACCGGCTTCGTTCATCGTCCCGGATGCAACGAACAGAGACTTGGGACAGACAAAGGCGCAAATTGCACAATCTTCCATCCCTTTGCATGACTGAGGAAGCATGGTCACTTTCTGCATATAAACTCCTGGTTTCATAAGATATTCAGTGGCCCATCAACAGGCCTCCGGAACAGGAAACTCCGGGTTTCGCCCCTCCAGTACAGCCAAAACGTCTCGCGCCACCATGCTCATCTGGCATATGCTCTCGTTGGTATGGGCGGCCATGTGCGGAGTCCCCACAAAATTGTCCACGGTAAAGAGCGGATTCTGTGCGGGTGTGGGCTCCTCTTCGAACACATCCGTGCCAGCGGCAGCGATCCTCCCGGTCCTGAGCGCATCCAGAACGTCGGCTTCGTTCCAGATGGGTCCGCGGGCTATGTTGACCAGAATCGCCGAGGATTTCATTTGACGGATGAGTTCGGCGTTGATGCAGCCGCGCGTGCCCGGCAGCAGGGGCAGAGTGATGGAAATGAAATCGGCCTGTCGGCAGACCTCCTCCATATTGGTCCGAACCGCCTTGAGTTCGGCTTCGACTTCGGGATAGTTGATTATATCGTAATACACCACCGGCATGGAAAAACCGTAATGGCAGATGCGGGCGGTCTGCTGGCCGATTCGCCCGAATCCGAGGACCCCTAGGGTCTTGCCCCACAACTCCGTCCCGATCAGGTCGTACCGTGCTTTCCACTTTCCTTGACGCACGGCGACGTCACCCTGTTTTATCTTCTTGGCCAGCATCAGGGCTAGGGCGACGAAATGCTCGGCCACGCTTTCAGTATTGGCCGTCGGCACATACACCACCTTGACACCGCATTCCTTGGCCGCCACAAGGTCTATGCCGTCGAGCCCCACACCGTGCCGTCCGATGACCTTGAGCCTCCCGGCGGCGTCGATAACTGCCCGGGACACAGCTCCATTGGCCCGAATTATGATGGCGTCCACGTCGCCAGCCAGGGAAATCAAGTGCGATTCCTCAAACGACTTAGCATAGATGACGTCGCATTTCTCCTCCAGCAATTTCGTTCCTGCCGAATGCATTGCCTCATAAAGAAGTACTTTGAATCTCGAAGTCATCCGTCAGCGTCCTCCCTCTTCCCCCTCACATTCTTTTCAATCATTGTGGCTATATAATTGTTGCTCATTTTGTTAACAATAATATTGTACCCTTTACCCAACATATCCGCCGCCCTGATCCCCGTCATTCCCTCGATAGCCCGGCTCCATGCGACACCTTGCCTTCTTTATCGATAACAAAGGTGGCATCAGGCAGGAAGTCGATGATGTCCAAGACCTGCGTTTGTTGGGTGATATCGCGGATGGACTCAATAGCTCCCACGGGGTTTCCATGTGCGTCGGACAGAGGCGCGCCGGTGCAAAACACGTAAGCCCCCTGGCCTCCATAGGCACAAGGAACATAAATTCCCGCACGCAGAATGCTGCCCTTTCTCGTGACATACTGGTATTTTGATTCGAGCTCCTCATCGCGGGTATCGATGAGATCGAGCAACTGCGGCCGTCTGTCCCGCTAAATCAATGCCACAGATTCAGGAAAATGTCTGTCCGTAATGGATAGTAAGAAAATGGATGGAACCTCATTTCATTACGGACAGACAACGGTTGCCATTTACTTCGCTAGCAGCGCTGCGGTCAAAAGATCCACAAACTCCGCAACATTGGGTGGAAGCCTTCCGGATACGAGATTTCCATCCCAGGTTGCAGCCCAGTCAAAACTGTACGTGCCACCCATAATCGTAACAGGATCATCAGCGATGAGCCATGCGGTGACCTTCTTGCCCCGTACTAAGTCTGCGTTCGCCGCAGCCACTGGGCCGTGGCAAATGACGCCAACGATTTTCCCGGCCTTATAGAAATCCTTCAAGAACTGGATAGGCTGTCCCGTTTCAACCATCTGCCAAGGACTGAATGCGCCAGGAGTCCACAGAGCGTCATAATCCGCTACCTTGAGATACTTTGAGTCAACGATTTGGTAATCTTTCATCGGAATTTCCTGGAAAGGAATCGTCACACCAAATTGCCCCGTTCTTACATCCTCTTGCCAGTGTGACCCACGTGCTTTATACGTGTAAGGGAACAATCCGACAGTAATCGCTGCCCCTCTGTACATCAATTCAAGTACCGGCCCACAAAGTTCGATATCTTCAAAATCTTCAGTTACCATAGCCAAAATTCTTTTGCCCTTGAGAATGCCTTTGTCCGTATCGACAAAGTTCGGGTCGAAGACCTTGCACAATGCCCTCAGGACAGCAGGTGAGTCGATGGTATTCCGGCCGGTGATGAGCTTGCCGTCTGTCACAACGGAGGAATTGCCCATGTAGTGGGCAACCCTTTTCAGCATGTAGTCGACAGACGCCCCGCCGGTCACATTTTTACCATTTACGATCTTAAGTTTGATCAACGGCAGAATCCCGCCGCCGACCGCGGCTACGGGAACTCCCCTGTCGGAAACCCCCTTGATAAATTTTAGCGCCACATCGTCGGGATGCAGGACATCGCCGGAGTTATCCCCGAGAATGATCAGCGCATCATAATCTTCTGGCTTGGCAACGGGATAATCTTTTGCAAGACCTTCGCCTGGTTTCATCAAGGCGGGGGGCAATGCTCTCCCACCATTGATTCCCTGGCCGTTGAAACCGCCGCTCAAACTTAAGCCCCACATACCTAAAGGTTCCGTCGGAATACCGTTCATCGGCGTGGGACTTTTCCAGAGGTGATTGTTGTCCATCACAAACTGAACCTTTCCGCCAAACTCGCCGATATAACTCACAAAGTAGTAGGCCTGCCAATCACTGAAGTCAGAGGCAACCACCAAGGCGATTGTTTTCCCGGCCAGAGGTCCGTTCTTTTTAACCTCTTTTTGAAAAGGTTGCTTATAGAGATATGCAGTTCCGTCCTTCTCGATGTTGACACCTTTTGCCCTGATGACCTTCAGATAGGGTGAGTCTGCCGCCGAGACAAAGGATGAACATCCAAAACAAATGAGACTGGCTATAAGAACTATTCGCATTAACTGATTCATAGTTTTTTCTCCTTGCCAGTGTGAATGTTGTTGAAACAATAAATGAAGTGATGTCTCCTTGTTATGCCGTATTCTATAGTGCTTACGTCATTTATCCTTTACCACCTCCTTTCCCATAAGGCTGATCGGTTATCTGAAAAAGACCACCCGCAGTGCCGTTCAGGCGTGCGCCCGTTCGTCCAGTCGGCGTTGACGTGCTTCCTTGATATAATTGCGGGCGCCAAGGTAGTGTGCCTTCATCTCTTCGTTCGTCAGCAAATTGGCCGCCGTGTCGGATAACATCACCCGGCCCGTCTCCAGTACGAAGCCCCGCTTGGCAATCAAGAGTGCCATCCGTGCATTCTGTTCCAACAGCAAAATGGTCGTGCCCGCCCTGTTGGCGCTTGGGATGGAGTCTGCATTGGGGACTCGCAGATTGAAACAGGGAATCAGCGGTGTACGCAAGCATAAGCCCCTCTGGGCTTATCACTCATGTCCCAATACACCGTTTTCCACTCGAGGTACTCGTCAATCGCGATCGATCCCTGCTCACGGCCGATGCCGCTTTGGCGCATCCCACCGTAAGGCGCCTGCAGATAAGACTTATGAATGTCGTTGATCCAGACGGATCCTGCTTCGAGCCGATGCATCGCCTGGTAACAGCGGATACGGTCATCGCTGTAAAAATAGGCGCTCAAACCATATGGGGTATTGTTGGCCAGATCAAACACGGATTCCAGATCGTCATCAACCGTTTGAATACCGAGGACGGGGCCGAAGGTCTCTTCGCTCATCACGCGCATCGTTGGATTGCAGTTCGAAAGGACCGTGGGGGCATAGAAGAACCCACCCCCATATTGGATACCCGCCGGCTTCCCTCCGCCGCATTCCAGCTTCGCACCCTTAGCCTTCGCGTCCTGGACGTGGCTGTCCACCCATTCCCATTGCCGAGCGTTGATCAGCGGCCCGATATCCACTCCTACTTTCATGCCATCCCCAACGATCACCCGTTCGGCAAGCGCGGTGATTTTTTTGACTAACTCGTTGACAACGTCACGGTGCACATACAGGCGGTTGACACGATTGCAAACCTGGCCCGAAGCACGGAACGCCTGAAAGACGACCCCATCGGCAACCCGATCCAGATCGAAGTCGTTCCACACGATGCCTGCACACTGTCCGCCCAGTTCAAGCGTCACACGTTTGATCTCTTTTGCAGCGAGTGCCATCACCCGCTTGCCCCCATCAAGACCACCGGTCAGAGATACCTTCCGGACGATGGGATGTTCTGTCAGCATCTCTCCGACGGTTCCCCCCGGGCCCGTGATAACATTCCATACCCCAGGCGGCAGACCCGCTTCGGCGGCGATACTGGCCGTCAGAGTTGTGGCCAACGGTGTTTCCGAGGACGGCTTGGATACCACTGTACACCCAGCTGCCAGTGCAGGGCTGATCATGCGTGACAGCAAAAAAAGCGGATCATTCCAAGGGGCTATGGCTGCAACGACACCTATCGGTTGGCGCATCACCAGGAGCAGACGATCCACATCATCTGAGTCCACTAGTTTGCCCTCTATACGGCGTGCCTCTTCCGCATAAAACTGGATCAGAGCGCAAAATCCAAGCACTTCCCCCTTGGCATTGGCAAGCGTTTTACCCTGTTCACGTGTCAGGAGCCCAGCGATCTCGTCGGCTCGGGTACGGATGGCCTGACTCACATTCATCATAATCTGTCCGCGCATCGCTCCGGGCGTCTTGCGCCAGCCGAGAAACGCTGCCTGCGCGGAACGGCATGCGGCGTCTACATCAGCCTCAGTTGCAACCGGCACTGTGCCCACTAGCTCTCCGTTCGAAGGGTTGCGCACTTCAAGCCGGTTCGTTCCGGAACCTTTAACAAATCGACCATCGATGACCATATCGTATTGGTTTGTCATAATCCCTCCAGGTTCGGATCAGCATCATCTCATACCGGACATCCATCAAACGCTCGCGCTGGTCGGCGGATAAATGATGTCCTCCGGCTTAAACATAACCCCCTATTGGTGTTTCATTTCTTTGATCACAGTTTCCGCTTTGTCGACCCAGTCGAAACGTGGATCTATCGCAACTTTGTAAGCTTTATCTCCACCGGCAAGCACCCATAGGTAGCAAAGCGTGGTGCCCGGCGCGGCAACCGTGGGATGGTAACTGTTCGGGAAAAACACTACATCGTCGTTGCTGATCATATGTGCCTGCGTCTGGTGATCGCGGTAAATGATCTGCACTGCGTAACCGTTGGCTGGTCGTGTTTTATAGAAATAAAATTCCTCGAGATAATTTTCTTTTTCGGATATTTCATCGTGTTTGTGCGGGGGAATCCCCGACCAGTTACCAGTCGGGTTTAGCGTCTCGCCGACGATGAGGCGTTGACTGATTGGCGAGCCAGGTGGAATGATCAACCGCACGTCGCGCCGCCAATTGGCTACCCCGGCTGACACTATCTTGACATCGCTTGGTTTGATGAGGACGGGCTGGAGGTCCGTTTCGCACGGCGCCTCAACAAGCGCCATTTCCAGGCTGCTGTCCGCTGTGACGCTCACCTCACTCATGCGAGGCACATAGACGGCAGTACTTGGCCCGTTGAAGATATTGTCCCGTTCACCCAATCTCTCCCACTTCAATTCTCTGCCGTTGTTGACCGACACCGTGCATCGCCCGCTCAAGATGACCAACGCCGCTTCTTTGTCTCCTAAGTTTCCCTGCCAACCTTCTCCGGTATCCAGGTGCAGAATTTCCAAACCCAACCAATGAATATCCTTTTGCCCCGGTTGAAAGATAGATTGATGGCCTTTTGCCGTCGCCGCGCTGAAAAGTTTGCTTGAAACTCTGTCGGATGTACTCATCAGAGAATTCCTTTCAAAAAAATGTTCATAGTGTCGGGATCATTTCTTCAGTAAAAAGTTCTCATCCTGAAATATCCTCACCTTCCCGTCATGATTTTGCGCCGGCTTACCCATTTCCCGTCTTCTCTTGCTCGGTGGTGTGCCGCCTTTAAGAACATGGCTTTGGCGCCCCATGTAGTTTTCTCCATCTCGCTTCGCTGCCCTGCCGGGGGCAACGTCTGGCAAAAATTTGATATATAAAATGGTATACCATCTGGTGCGAAATCTTGTCAAACATTTTGTATGTGCCTTCCGAGCCTAAACTCTGATCCACCCGGAAAGCGCAAGATAACGGCGCAGACTACTTAATGGCGGCGATGGCGGCAGCCAAGACTTCGGATCACGGGTCCATCCGATCGAGTTAAATAGTCAGTTAGCATGCGGAAGACCTCACAATCTGATCACACGATTTTTAAGAGATCATATGGGAAGATGATACCAAGCTTTGTGCCATACCCTGCTGCAAAGTATTCAATTTTTCTGACTGTTGATCGTATCCAGTCTCTCAGTTATCATTCCAGCACTAGGAGCTTGTCGGAATAAGGGAATCTCAGAAATAACTTGAGAAACTGAAACGCTCCTGACTCAGCCAATCATTGCTCCAATTCATTAAAC
>JBEKTT010000018.1:0-80626 GCA_049515795.1 Syntrophobacteraceae bacterium | reverse complement strand
CTGATGCGCTTAACATCTGGCTTGCCTTCAAACGCACCACGTTTAATGTCTGTGCGTTCTGCATGGCTGCGCGCACGGTCGCCGCTCTTATCATGTCAGGCGCATTTTTTTCAGGTATTATATAAGTTTATCATACGAGGGAAAAACAGACGGATTTTGACCTGGGCCAGGTCAGCTGAGAACCTTTATTTGGTCCTCGGCTTAAGACCTCGCGGGGGCGCCTGGCGGAGCGTAGAGTTCGTGCCCCGTATCCCCGCGTCTCCGTTCTCCGACTTCCGGCTTGCACCCGGTTTCCTTTTTGGGTTAAAGTGGCAGTGCGAGGTGTCCAGTGATCCAGCATCCAGAACCTTTTAGCCGGATTTAGCAGTGATTCAGCGCTTTTTGAAAAGGCTTTTGAACGATCGACTAAGGGATTTCGAAATTGCCCATCATGCCGAATTCCCAGCTCAGCCGCCGATTTTCGGGAAACTCTCATCTCCGCTCCCGGAAGCCATCGCAGACGCGCTGCTCAAGCTCGGAATATCCGCTCTTTACAGTCACCAGGCACTCGCCCTCGAGCACATCCGCTCAGGCCGGCATACCGTGGTGTCCACGCCGACATCGAGCGGAAAATCCCTCATATACAATCTGGCCGTTGCCGAGGCGCTGATCCGTAACCCAGACCGGCGAGCGCTCTATCTTTTTCCGATCAAGGCGCTTGCCCACGACCAGTTGGACTCGTTACAAAAATTCTTTGCCGCCCTTCCGGGCTCGGAAGGGGGTTGCCCCCTGACATCGTGCATCTACGACGGAGACACCACTCCTTACCAGAGGGCCAAGATCCGGCAGCACCATCCCAATGTTCTTTTAACCAACCCGGATATGCTCCATTACGCTCTGCTGGCTTTCCACAATAAATGGGAGGAATTCTGGAAAAGACTCCGGTATGTGATCATTGACGAAATGCATACCTACCGCGGGATTTTCGGGAGCCACGTCGCCCAGGTCTTCCGCAGGCTCCGCAGAATTTGCCGCTACTACGGGAGCAGCCCTAGGTTCATTTTGCTTTCCGCAACCATCGGAAACCCTGGGGAGCTCGCGGGGCGTCTTACGGGAGTTCCTCCGGACGAGATAGCGGTTGTGAGCGGAGTGAGTGGAGCGCCTCAGGCAAAGCGGCACTTCGTCTTCCTGCGCCCGGTGGAGAGCAGGATTGCCCACTCAGCGGGCACGGCGGCGCGCCTTATAGTCCAGGCGGCTAAAGCGGGCCTCAAGACGATTGCTTTTACTCAATCCAGGAAGTTGACCGAGTTGGTTCACATGAGCGTGATCGAGATGGACCACGGGCTCCGGAACAAGGTCAGTTCGTACAGGGCCGGATTTTTGCCCGAGGAGAGGCGAGTAATCGAACAGAAGCTTTCCAGCGGATCTCTTTGCGCGGTCATATCCACAAGCGCCCTGGAGCTTGGGATCGACATAGGCGGGCTGGACCTGTGTATTCTTGTCGGCTATCCGGGGACCGTCATGACCACCTGGCAGCGGGGGGGACGTGTTGGAAGGAGCGGGCGGGAATCGGCCATAGTTCTGATCCCTGACCAGGACGCGCTCGATCAGTACATCGTGAACCACCCCGACCGATTCCTCGAGAGTCGCTATGAGAATGCGGTAATAGACCCGTTCAATTCCGAAATCCTCAAGGCCCATCTGCCGTGCGCGGCCGCCGAACTACCGATATGTTCATCCGATGAGGATTTTTGTGAAGAAAAGTTCTCTAAAGCGCTAAACGAGCTTACTTCATGCGGACGCCTGATTCAGACCTTCGAGGGCGACCAGTGGATATGCGCCGCCAGCGGGCCACACCGCCTCATAGACATTCGCTCGGTCGGCCCCTCATATACCATCACCACGGCCAGCAACGGTCAGACCTCGACGCTTGGGAAAAACGAAGGCATTCGAGCGCTCAAAGAATGCCATCCAGGTGCAATTTACCTTCACCGGGGAGAAACCTATTCGGTCGAATCGCTCGATCTCGAAAAGAAGTTGATCCACGTGACCCCCGCGAACGTTCCACTTTTTACACGCGCTGTCGGCAACAAGGAAACAGAGATACTGGAGGGGCTGGCCTCCAAACCTGCCGGGAACTTCATCATCCGGATGGGCCGGCTGCGGGTTACCGAGAATATAACGGCCTATGAGGTTCGACGGCTTTTCTCTCACGCTCTTATTTCAAAAAATCCGCTCGACCTTCCACCGCAGACCTTCGAGACGGTCGGCTTCTGGATCGAAATTGAACCGATCCTGGAAACCAAAGTCAGGAAAGCAGGCCTCGATTTCATGGGTGGAATTCACGCCATCGAGCATGCGCTGATCAGCATGTTTCCTCTTTTTGCCGTATGCGACCGCAATGACATTGGGGGGATTTCGATTCCTCTGCACCCGCAGATCGAAAAGGGCGCCATTTTCGTCTACGACGGCTATCCGGGGGGAATCGGGCTGGCCGCTCGTGGATATGATATCATCATGCCCCTGATTGAGAGAACAAAGGAGCTTATAGCATCCTGCGGCTGCTCGAAAGGATGCCCGGCGTGCATCCACTCGCCCAAGTGCGGCTCGGGAAACAAACCCCTGGACAAAGAGGCCGCGCTCGATCTTCTGAGATATCTTTCCGCAGAAAAGAATCTGGGGGACAACAACCTCGAGTGTGAGAAAACGGCCCCCGAGGTCAGTTGTGCTCCCGCCAAAGCGCGGAGACCCTACCGGGACTTGCGGATAGGTTTCTTCGACCTCGAAACCCGGAAGCTGGCCCAAGAGGTAGGCGGATGGCAAAATACACACCTGATGCGTGTATCGGTCGCTGTTCTCCATGAGGTCCCGGCCGATACATTCAAGGTCTACCGCGAGCATGAAATCCAGCAACTCATCGAAGACCTCAAAGGGCTCGACCTCATCGTCGGATTCAACATCTCGCGTTTCGATTACCGGGTCCTGCGAGCCTATACGCCGTTCGACCTGGAGAGGCTCCCGACGTTTGACATCCTGGGTGAGATTCAAAAAAGCCTGGGTTTTCGCCTGAGCCTTGGACACCTAGCAGAAAAAACCCTCGGCCGCCCGAAAGGAGGCGACGGCCTCCAGGCCGTCCGGTGGTTCCGTCAGGGCGAGTGGGAAAATCTCATAACCTATTGCACGGAAGACGTTATCATCACGCGCGATCTTTTTTACCATGGCCTGGAGAAGGGATATCTCGTCTACAGCGATAAGAGCAGCCGCCTGTTACGGATTGGGACTCCGTGGAAAATAGATGATCTCGTTTTGGCCGAGAATCGAAGAACCACCGATGAAAACAGGGGTACCCTGGACAAGGATACTTGCAGAGCGAAAGGCAAAAGGCTCTGAGCTCCGCGTCGATATCCTGTTGAACCGAAAGAGGCCAAATGGAAAACCATGACGATAGTCTTGAGCCTGAGCAAGCCGGGGGGCACTTGTGTCATACGCCACCCGGCAAAGAGTGGTACGCTCTCTATGTGCAGGTGAACCACGAAAAGGAAGTCGTTAAAAGGCTGGAACAGAAGGAAGTGGGCTGCTTTCTTCCACTCATGGAAGCATGGAGCAAGAGGCGGGACCGCAGGAAAAAAATACAGCTTCCGATGTTCCCGGGCTATGTTTTCGTTCACGTACTCCGGGATAGCTATGTGCACCTCACTGTCGTCAAGACCCCTGGTGCGCTCAGCCTTCTGCACAACTCCCAAGGCCCTCTGTCAATACCCTCCTATCAGGTCGAAAACCTTCGGACCATGATCAACTCAATCCAACCTCTCGAAATCCATCCTTATCTGAGACAGGGCGACTGGGTCCATGTTGTGCGCGGACCTCTTGCCGGATGCATCGGTATTCTCAACAGGGTGGACCCCAAAAAAGGCAGGCTGATAGTGAGCGTAGACATAATCAAGAAATCGGTAAGCGTCGAACTCGACCTGGAGGACGTGGAGCCCGCCATCGCGCCCATTTGCATGTGAAACCGGATATGAAGTGGATGTTGGTTTTTTGAAATTGGAAGTATCTTAGGTGTTGGATGTTATGCCCCGTTCTTCTTAATCCCCAGGATTTTCATTTTCTTGTGGAGATGGGTCCTTTCCAGCCCTACCCTGCCGGCGGTCAGAGAGACGTTCCAACCGTTTTCTTCGAGCTTTCTGAGCAGGTAGTCGCGTTCGAAACATGAGCGCGCCTCTTCCAGGCTCTGGCAATGGAAGTAGGCCGTTTCGCCGTTTTCTTTCTGAAGGACATTTCTGAATTCCGCAGGCAGGTCCCCCGGCCCGATTACATGACCCGGCGTCATGATAATGAGTCTTTCGATGAAATTTCTAAGCTCTCGAATGTTACCCGGCCAGGAATATTCCTGCAATATTGGATAGATGCGCGAATCGATCTTTTTTTTGCCAAGTGCGCTCTCGCTTGCTATCTCATTGGCGAAGTTTTCGACCAGCAAGGCGATGTCATCCAGCCGATCCCTGAGAGGCGGCACAAAGATCGGAATCACGTTGAGCCGGTAGTAGAGGTCCTGCCGGAACCTGCCCAGCTCTATCTCCTTCTGGAGGTCTTTGTTGGTTGCAGCCACGATCCTCACATCCACTTCCACCGGGCGGGAGCCTCCGACCCGCTCGAAAACCTGCTCCTGGATTATTCGAAGGATTTTGGCCTGTGTCCGGTGGCTCATGTCGCCGATCTCGTCAAGGAAGAGCGTACCTCCGTTTGCCGAGTCGAATTTCCCCTTGTGCTTTTCATAGGCGCCGGTGAAAGCGCCTTTCTCATGGCCAAAAAGCTCGCTTTCGATCAGTTCCTCCGGAATCGCGGCGCAATTTACCTCTATCATCTGACGCGTGCTGCGGCGGCTGAGAAGATGTATCATCCGGGCGGCCAGTTCCTTGCCCGTCCCGTTTTCTCCCGTGATGAGCACGGTTGCGTTGGTAGGGGCCGCGCGCCGAATCTGGTCGCGAAGATTGGAAACGGCCGCGCTTTCACCGATTATCGTGCGGTCTGATTTTTTGCGCAGCAGGCGGTTTTCTTCTTCCAGGCGGGAAAACTCGATGGCGTTTTGAATCGAAACCAGCACGCGCTCGATCGAGAGCGGTTTTTCTATGAAATCGAATGCGCCCATCCGGGTGGCCTTTACTGCGGTTTCTATGGTGCCGTGGCCGGAGATGATCATTACGGGAATCAGCGGATAGAGCTTTTTTATCTCCTCAAGCACAGTTATGCCGTCGGTCCCCGGCATCCATATGTCCAGGATGATGAGGTCCGGCTGGTCTTTCTTAGCACTCTCCAGCCCTTCCTCGCCGCTGCCCGCCAGAATCGCCTCATAGCCCTCGTCCTCCAGAATTCCGCTAAGGGACTGCAGAATGCTTACCTCATCATCCACGATCAGTATCTTCTGCTTCATCTACTTCTCCCCTAGCCGGGCAATTCCACGGTGAACACAGTCCCGCGCGGCTCGTTTCCACGTATACGGATGAAGCCGTTATGGTCGGCGATAATGCTCGATACTATGGCAAGCCCAAGACCGGTCCCCTTTTCTTTGGTCGAATAGTATGGTTCAAAAACTCTCTGCCTGTTTTCGGGCGCAATCCCGTGCCCGGTATCGGCGCACTCCAGCCGGGCGATCTTCAGGGCCGAGTCGTACGAGAGCCGGATCGAGATTTCTCCTCCTTCCGGACCGATGGCATGCACCGAGTTTTCGAGCAAGTTGATGATTACCTGCCTGAATTGATCCCGATCAAGCCGAAGCGCAGGCATATCATCATCTTTTTCCAGGTGAAATGAAATGGTGCTGAAGTTGTGCCTGTACAGGCCAAGCCCCTCCTCGACAATCTCGTAAAGGCTGCATGGCTCCAGCTTCGCCCTGGGCAGCCTCGCAAACCGGGAGAACTCGTTTACCAGGCTCTTCATGTGATCGACCTGCTGGATTATTGTGTGCGTGCATTCGTCGAAAACCGAACCGTCCTTCTCGACTAGTTCACGATATTTGCGCCTCAGTCTTTGGGCCGAAAGCTGAATGGGCGTCAGAGGATTTTTGATCTCGTGGGCGATGCGGCGGGCCACCTCCCGCCACGCTGCCATGCGCTGGGCCTTTTCCAGTTCGGTGAAATCGTCCAGTACTGCGACTATACCCATGAATTGGTCCTGGTCGTCGCGCAGGACCGATATCTTTATGAAAAGCGATATGGGCACCCCGGCCACTGTGACCTGGGCAGCCTGTTCGAGATATGCATGGCGGCCTTCTTTGTAGCAGGAAATAAACCCTTTTACGATCTCCATTTGGGATTGGTCCAGGAAGGCAGTGTAATGTTTGCCTTTTGCCTCCTCTGCCCTAACTCCGAAAAGTACCTCGACCGAATTATTTATAGTCGTGATTTTGCCTTCGGCATCCACGCTGACCACTCCGGCCGCTATATTCTTGAGCACTACCTCCATGTAGCGCCGGCGGTCTTCAAGTTCGATATTTGTGCTCTGCAGTGCGTTGTAGGCCAAGTCCAGTTTCTTGCGCCCCTCGCTCAGGTCCTCGATCATATTGTTGAACGAAGCCATAAGCATCCCGATTTCATCTTGCCTGTCGGGGTCCAAGCGCACATCGAGATTTCCCTCGGCTATTTGCTGGGTTGCTCTAAGAAGCTTCTGGATAGGTCCTGTAAGGTTCTTGGCAAGATAGAAACCAAACCAGACCGCTGAAAATATCGCCAGCATCGTAACGATCGAAAAGGTGATGAAATGGCTCTTCTTCAAAGGCAGGTGAAGCATCTTGAGCTGCAGATAATTATCATATCCCCTGGTAATAGATCCCAGTTTGAGGGCAAGCTCTCCCGGAAGGAACCGCAGGACTATAAGGGCCGATCCGTCCCCTGTCAGGGACTGCAGAGGGATACGCGCAGCTATGGCGTTCTGGGGACCGGATGTAAAACTGATGATTTTCGAAGCGGTGCCGCTCTCCTTTTGAAAACTGCGTGTGAGCAGAGCAATGTCGATTACCTGGGCGGTGTTCTGCCTGAAGCTCCACCGAAGATCTCCGGCAGAGTTGAACACATACGCTGCGTCGATTCTGGCGGCGAAAAGAAACCCTATGCCCGACTCCAGATGAGCGTTCCCCTTTTGTTCGGTTATCATCCGGGCGGCTTCCGGAACCAGAGCGCTGCATTCTGAGACAAGATTGGTCCTTTCCCGCTCGACGTATTGCCTGGCGAGCAGAACCGAATTCTCCAGCGACTCCTGGACACTGGAGCTGAACCAGTGATCCAGGCTCGAGAAGATAAACTGGCTGGCAAGCCAGAAAAGAGGTACTGTGGGAATGAGCGTGAGGCAAACGGTGGCGGCGACCAGCCTTGTTTTGAGCTTGGAACCGAGGATGTTTTTTTTCCGCTCGAAGATGAGCTTTACGAAGTTGCGCAGGACCAGATAGGCCAGCAGCAAAAGGAGCAGGACGTTCAGATTGATGAACACAACCAGCAGGATGTTGCTAAACAGCGGCGCCTCTGATGGAGGCTTAAAGAACCACCCCTGCACAAACCCCAGTGTCAGGATAATGATGAAAGCCGCACAGATGACAATTCGTTCCCAGAAGCGGCGTTTTTCAGCTGATTTGCTATCCAAAGTATTCATGGCTTGCTTCAGTAAAGAAATACGACGGTGTACCACTCGGTCTCGAAATCCCAGAGAGACACCCAGAAAAGAATGTATCTGAAAAACAGTGGAAGCTCCACTTTCGAAAGCTCAGCTTTTACCTTCAGATAATACTCCTGGTTCCTGCTAAGCCACCACGTCGGGATTACCGGAAGGTTCTCCACCGTGCTCATCCATTTTTTTGCTTCATCAAAGCTCCTGGTCACCAGGATTCTTTGCGGATGCTCCGGCAGATCCACTTGAAATTCATTGTTCAGGCGGTTGTATCTGATTGTATGCCGCAGGGTAAAATCGGCGACCTTTGTATTTAAAATCAGCGAGGGCTTCTCAACAGACACCAAGATTCTGAAGGTTGTGGGGACCCCATCGAGGATTGCCTCTTCCATGTCGGAATTAAAGCAATCGATCAGGCGAAAACTGGCCTCCAGGTTCTTTCCGCTCCTATCGATTTCGATGTTTGAAATCTCCGCTTTATTGGGTGCGGAAACGCAAATGGCAGGACATGCAGTAAATGCTGCAAGAAAAAAGAAGAAAAATTTCCTGTTGATCCAAGATTTCACATCTTTTCCGCAAACGTGCCGGGTAACACCGCCGGCGCGGGATTCCAGCCGCAATACAGCAGGCGCTCTTTGGGTTCTTAGGGAATTTTAGCGGACCAAATCGTCGAATACAAGCGAAATGAGGAAACCTTAGCCGCCCTTTGCAGCCACGCCCGTGCGTGTGACACAACACCGACGGGATTGCTTCGTCCGGAGCTTTGCGCATTGTTTGGATTTGAGTGTCGCATGTTAACCCCAAAAAATCATCCTCAACTCCGGCGGATGGAAAACCGGCGCAATCCCTTCTGCATCAGGTCATCTGTT
Organism: Syntrophobacteraceae bacterium; assembly: GCA_049515795.1. Classification (GTDB taxonomy): domain Bacteria; phylum Desulfobacterota; class Syntrophobacteria; order Syntrophobacterales; family Syntrophobacteraceae; genus SbD1. The sequence continues at coordinate 72,122 of JBEKTT010000018.1, read as the reverse complement.
CCCGCGAGAAGAGCAGACTTTGTACAGCTCGGAAGTTGCCTGGCAGGAAAAGAGCCCTCCGGGCTCAACAGAACAACGGATGGCGGATAGCGGATAGCGGTCTCTTTGTTCCGATCTCTTTATCTCCGTTCGGTATGTTTTCGATTGCAAATTGACAAGGCTGAACGGAATGTTCTATAAGAGTAGTTTATAACTCCGGAGAAACTCCCGGAGTCAGCAGAGGCATAACTGCCTATTTAAATGAGAGGAGCAAGCTGATGGCCGGCAATATCATTGAGGTTACAGACAGCAGTTTCGAGCAGGAAGTACTTCAGTCCGAGTTACCCGTTCTGGTGGATTTCTGGGCGCCATGGTGCGGTCCCTGTCGTGCTATCGCACCCGTTGTTGAGGAACTTTCTGCCGATTACGGGCCAAAGCTCAAGGTGGTAAAGTGCAACGTTGACGATAACCCGAAAGTACCGGGAAAATATGGAATTCGCGCTATCCCTACTCTCATTATTTTCAAGGGCGGCAATGTGAGCGAGCAGATCACCGGGGCTGTCGCGAAATCTCAGATTACTGCGGCAATCAATAAGGCTGTGGAGAACACTGTTTAACCCTGACACTCAGGATAATTTACGGAGTTTTTATGGTTTGTATCTCCGGCCGCTCTAAGCTTGTTTTACGCCCGCTGGGCATCCTCTTGCTTCTCATTGCCTTTTCGGTCGTCAACGGATGCGCAGGACTAAAAGACTTCCACCTTGGCGACCTTTTCTCGAAGAAGAAACCGACGACCATCGACAAGACCGCCGAACAGCTCGCTCTTTCGGGCATGGCGAAGCTCGAGAAAAAAGATTACGACAAAGCAGTAGAGGAATTTAAGAAGATCAAGGAACATTATCCCTACAGCAAATACGCGATCCTTGCCGAATTGAAGCTCGGCGACGCTTACTTCGGTGGGCAAAAGTTCAGCGAAGCGGCGTTGAGCTACGAGGAATTCGTGCGTCTTCATCCACGCAACGAAGTGATCCCCTATGTTCTTTACCAGGTTGGAATGAGCCATTTTCTCACTTTCACCTCAGTTGACCGGGACCCTGAAGAGACCAAGACGGCAATACAGTCCTTTGAGAAAGTAATTCAGAATTTCCCGCAATCCGAATACGCGGCAAAATCCGAAAAGCAGATAATAGAGTGTAAAAAGCGTATCATCTCCCATATGTTAAGCGTGGCCACACATTATTATAAGAATAAACGTTACTCTGCCGCAAAAACGCGGCTGGATACCATGATTCAGAAATATCCCGAGGCGGTTGCCGATCTTGGATACGGGCCCCTCGTCCAAAAGATGCTTGCCAAATGTGACAAGGAGGCGGCGAAGGGAGAAGAAACGAAGCCTGACTTCTGGACTCGGATAGGATTCTAGTATGTTGTCAACAAAGTTATCACATGTTACAAGGAATCGTCACCCCGGCGAAGGCCGGGGTCCAGTGCTTATAACCACCTGAAAAAACGCTGGATTCCGGCTTTAGCCGGAATGACGGCCTGTAGGTCCTTACATATAGGAACTTAGTTGACACTGCACTAGTTTGATAAAAATCTTGGCTGACCGGTTGATTTTGGCTCGGCTCAGAGGCTAGAATTAAATTCTGGAATCTTTCCGGATTTTGCGTGAAATTTGTTGACAAACGGGACTGCTTTCCTGCATGTTTACATGGGAGCCTGCCTTTTTACCCCCGGACTGCTACAGGCAAAGATTGAGCAGAAAAATTACCGGTCTGAGTCGATGACCGGTAGTTTCCATTCCCGAATACCTGTGTCCCATGTCTCCCCGGAATAACTGTGAGGTCTATTAACAAAAAAGAAAAATCAGTAGATTTTAAATACCTTTAACGGAGAACAGCCAATGCCTGACGCATCAGTACACTCAGCCGAGACCACCAACAGCCGGGATTCCGTGCGCGACCGGCGCAACGAGATGAACCTGGTCGAGCTGAAAAACAAAAACATCCGGGAACTCATGGCTATCTCAAAGGCCTACAACATCGACGGGGCAAGCTCGATGCGAAAGCAGGAGCTGATATTCGCGCTCCTTCAGGCACAGGCGGAAATGAGCGGCCTCATCTACGGTGAAGGTGTGCTGGAGATTCTTCCCGATGGCTTCGGGTTTCTAAGAAGTCAGAACTATAACTACCTGCCTGGGCCTGATGACATCTATGTTTCGCCCTCGCAGATCCGCAGGTTCAACCTGCGCACGGGAGACAGCATTTCCGGCCAGATCAGGCCCCCCAAAGACAACGAACGCTACTTCGCCCTGCTCAAGGTCGAGTCGGTCAATTATGAGGACCCTGAGATAGCGCGGGACAAAATCCTTTTCGACAACCTGACCCCTCTTTATCCGGACCGCAGGATCAACCTCGAATCGGACCCCGACAATCTGTCTACTCGGGTCATGGACCTGCTGACGCCGATCGGTTCCGGGCAGCGCGGGCTTATCGTGGCCCAACCCAGAACCGGGAAGACGATGCTCCTTCAGAACATTGCCAACGCAACAGCGGCCAACCATAAGGACGCATACCTCATAGTGCTGCTGATCGACGAACGGCCGGAGGAAGTCACGGACATGCAACGAAACGTCCGTGCCGAAGTGGTGAGCTCGACCTTTGACGAGCCTCCCCAGCGGCATGTGCAGGTTGCTGAAATGGTGATCGAGAAAGCAAAGCGCCTCGTCGAACATAAGAAAGACGTCGTCATTCTGCTCGACAGCATTACCCGGCTTGCCCGCGCCTACAATAGCGTGGTCCCGCCCAGCGGCAAAATCCTCTCCGGCGGTCTTGACTCAAACGCTCTCCATCGCCCGAAACGATTCTTCGGGGCGGCACGCAACGTCGAACAGGGGGGAAGCCTCACCATTATCGCCACTGCGCTCATCGATACTGGAAGCCGCATGGATGAAGTTATCTTTGAAGAATTCAAGGGCACCGGCAACATGGAAATCGTCCTCGACCGCAAGCTTGCCGACCGGCGCATTTTTCCGGCGATCGACATAAACAAGTCCGGCACGCGCAAAGAGGAATTGCTCATCCTACCCGATGACCTGAACCGCATCTGGATTCTACGAAAGCTCCTGTCGCCTCTAAATCCTATAGACGCGATGGAGTTTCTGCTCGACAAAATGCAGGGCACCAAGAACAATGCCGAGTTCTTGGCCTCGATGAACAGGTAGGATTATTTTGGCATTCATCCGATCAGGGAAGGAAAATAAATGAAGGACAACATTCATCCCGAGTATCACCAGACGGTAATTAAATGCGCCTGTGGCGCCGAAATCCCCACAGGTTCCACCAAAAAGGAAATCCGGGTGGAAATATGCTCAAAATGCCACCCGTTCTACACGGGAAAACAGAAGCTGGTCGATTCGGCTGGGCGCATTGAAAGATTCCGCCGAAAATATGAAAAGTACCAGAAACCCGAGGACAAGCAGTAGTCCTGGATCTGCCTTTTGCCAGGCGATTGTCATACGCCCCCCTCCCCGGCAATCTGTGTTTGCCCGCCTCGATGTCGCGCGGCCAAGAGTCGGCGGGCGCAAACGAACCGGCTCAATACCGGTTCTTTATTTTTGGCTCGATAGTCATGGTTCAAGGTCAACTGACCGGTTTCGAGGCAAGCGGAAACGATGTTTGACAGGCTGGAAAGCGTAGCTCAAAGATTTCACAAGCTCGAAGAGGATCTCGGCAACCCGGACCTGCTAAGTAATCAGAAGGAATATCAGCAGGTTGCAAAGGAACGCTCCGAACTCGCTCCCATAGCTGAGAGGTATGCGCACTATAAGAAATTAAAAGAGCAGGTGCAGGACAACCAGGCCCTTCTTGAGAGGGAAGAAGACCCGGAGATGCGCGAACTGATCCGTGATGAAATTGCCGGCCTGAAAGATCAGCTCGACGCGACAGAAAAAGAGCTCAAGATCATGCTGGCCTCGAAAGACCCAAATGACGACAGGAATGTAATCCTGGAAATCCGGGCGGGAACCGGAGGTGAGGAGGCGGCTCTTTTCGTTGCCGACCTTTTCCGGATGTATTCACGATATGCAGAAACCCGCAGATGGAAGGTCGAGGTCCTTCATTCAAACCCGACTGGCATCGGAGGGTTCAAGGAAATAATTGTCTCCATCATCGGTAAGGCCGCTTTCAGCAGGCTCAAGTTCGAGCGAGGGGTCCACCGGGTGCAGCGAATCCCCGTGACGGAGAGCCAGGGAAGGATTCACACATCCGCTGTCACTGTGGCCGTGCTCCCTGAAGCCGAAGAAGTCGACGTCTTCATAGACCCCAATGACATCCGAGTGGATGTATTTCGTTCCTCGGGCCCCGGAGGTCAGAGTGTCAATACCACCGATTCGGCCGTTCGTTTGACTCACATCCCTACGGGGTTGGTAGTGATATGCCAGGACGAAAAATCGCAGCACAAAAACAAGGCTAAGGCGCTGAAGGTGCTCCGCGCCCGTCTGCTTGACTCCATGCAACGAGAACAGGAAGCCAAAATCGCTCAGGATCGCAAGAGCCAGGTAGGAACGGGAGACCGCAGCGAAAGAATCCGCACCTATAATGTCCCCCAAAACCGAGTGTCCGACCACCGGATAAATCTGACCCTTTACAAGCTGGACGTTATTTTGACCGGGATGCTCGACGACCTCATAGAACCCCTCAATAACTATTTCCAGGCCGAAGCCCTCAAGGGCGCGGCCTAAGGGGGACCCACCCCGATCTAGTTTATCGAAGTTTGTCTTGCGAACATTGCTCTTTTTCGGTTAACTCCCTGGGCGATCCTTTTTTTCTTCACAATAACGGCTTTCACCATTGCTGCGATCTCAGCGCCGGTCAGAGCGTCCTTCAAAACGAAGTGGTCCGCCCCGTATTCTTCAGCAATTTGGCGGTATTCGGGAAGATCGTAGCTGGTGAAGACGCTTATCACCAGGTTAGGATGATGGCCTTTGATCTCTCGTGTCAAATCGAGCCCGTTCTTTCCCGGCAGCCGTATGTCCATGAAGACCATGTCAGGTGAAGTTTGCTCGATCTTTGCGAGAGCATCGGACCCGTCAACAGATTCGTAGACTGAGAGCGACGGGATGTACATCTTCAAGATTTCTTTGAAGGAACGTCTGAAAAAATCGTTGTTTTCTACGATAAGAACTGATGACATTGATCTGCCTCCCCCTTTTTGCCCCCCCAGGCATATGATCAGGCGCGGTTTGCCTTTTCCTTGATCGCCTTGATCGCATAGAATCATGTTATGGTAAATACGGCGTTTCATGTATTTGTAAGGTACCAAAACATTATATTCCGATGCAAATGCTCATCACTCGATACATGTGTCTGTTTTCTAAAATTTCACTTTCCCTGGGCGATACAAAAATGTTTCCGGGTGGGAAGGTCCCAAATTTTGATTTCCCTAACCGGCCGTTAAGCCTAAAACGTATACATTTCAGCAGGATAAAAAAACAAGCCGTGATTGACTTTAGAGTTCCATTTGCTATACTGAGTAAAAGCCGATTCTAATCGAATTCAGTTGAGAAGACTTCCTGAAAAGGGGAAATCCTTTGCGCCAGACAAAATTCATATTCATCACCGGTGGAGTTTTATCTTCGCTTGGCAAAGGTCTCGCAGCCGCCTCTATCGGGGCGTTGATGGAGAGCAGAGGTCTTCGCGTTTCGCTGCTCAAGCTGGATCCTTATATCAACGTGGATCCCGGGACGATGAATCCTTTTCAGCACGGCGAAGTCTTCGTTACCGATGATGGAGCTGAAACGGACCTGGACCTGGGCCACTATGAGCGGTTCACTCATGCGCAACTCGGCAAGAAAAACAACTATACTTCGGGCAGCATCTACTATTCGGTTATAATGAAGGAGAGGCGCGGAGAGTATCTGGGCGGGACCGTGCAGGTTATCCCGCACATTACAGACGAGATCAAGTCATGCATCCGCGGGTCCGCCGATCACGTTGATGTGGTCATAGTTGAAATCGGCGGGACTGTCGGAGACATTGAGAGTCTGCCGTTTCTTGAAGCAATCCGCCAGTTTCGAAACGACGTTGGCAGGGAAAACGCCATTTTCATTCACGTAACGCTTGTACCGTATCTGCCGACCTCAGGCGAAGTCAAGACAAAACCCACTCAACACAGCGTAAAGGAACTGCGCGGCATCGGTATTCAACCCGATATCCTGCTTTGCAGGACCGAGAAGCAGCTCTCTGCCGAGATAAAAGGCAAAATCGCACACTTCTGCAACGTGGACACAGATGGCGTCATAACGGCCAAGGACGTCGACTGCATCTACGAGGTTCCCCTGCTCTTCCACCAGGAAGGGCTGGATGAAAAGATCGTGAAGCTTCTAAATATCTGGACGCGGGCCCCCGTTCTCGATGATTGGGACAAGCTGGTAGGCGCGATCAAAAATCCGCTGTTCAATGTGGGAATTAAAATTGTCGGCAAATATATCGACCTTAAGGAATCTTACAAGAGCCTCAATGAAGCGCTCGTACACGGGGCTGCAGTTCACGGCGTGAAGCTCCAGCTTGATTACGTGGATTCGGAGAACGTGGAAAAAGATGGTGGAGAGGCGCTGCTCGAAGGCGCCGACGGGGTTCTGGTGCCCGGCGGCTTCGGCCAGCGGGGAGTCGAGGGCAAGATCAAAGCGATCCGGTATGCGCGGGAGAACAAAATACCTTTTCTAGGCATCTGCCTTGGTATGCAGCTTGCCACGGTTGAGTTCGCCCGCAACGTTGCGGGGCTTGAAAAAGCGCACAGCATGGAGTTCGACAAGCACACTCCTTATCCCGTCATATACCTGATGCGGGAATGGTTTGACCACAAGACCAATACGATGATACGACGCAGCCAAGACTTCGACTACGGCGGGACAATGCGCCTGGGAGCCTATCCATGCGCCCTGGAACCCGGTTCCTTCGCCGCCGATGCCTATCAGGCGATCGAGATTTCCGAGCGGCACCGGCATCGCTACGAGTTCAACAACGAATACAGAGAAGTCCTGGCGCAGCACGGAATGCTTTTTACGGGGCTGTCTCCGGACAGAAATCTCGTCGAGGTAATCGAGCTTCCGGAACATCCGTGGTTTCTCGGCTGTCAGTTCCATCCGGAGTTCAAGTCACGTCCCAGAAAGCCTCATCCGCTGTTCAAGGCTTTCACGGGCAAGGCCCTTGAGGAAGCGCGTCGAAAGGACCCCGAACCGCTCGCTAAACATTGTTAGGTGGGCGACGTGGACTTTGAAGTCTTGGGCCAGAGAATCGGGCGGGACCGTCTGTTTCTGATCGGCGGACCGTGCGTTATCGAGAGCGAAGAAATCGCTTTCGAGGTGGCTTGCTTTCTAAAGAACATCTGTGCCCAATTAAGAATCCCCTTCATCTTCAAGAGCTCCTATGACAAGGCAAACCGGACATCCGCCCGATCCTATAGGGGGCCCGGCCTTGAGAGGGGCCTCAGTATTCTCGCCCGTGTCCGGGACAAGTACCAGGTCCCCGTTCTCACCGATGTCCATACGCCGGCCGAGGTCGAGCCGGTCTCACAGGTTGCCGATATCCTTCAGATACCCGCTTTTCTCGCACGCCAGACGGACCTTGTAATGGCCGCCGGTTGGACCGGGAAGCCGGTAAATCTCAAAAAAGCCCAATTTCTTTCGCCACAAGATATGGGACAAGTGATAAACAAGATCAGGGAGACCGGAAACCAGAGGATTCTTCTGACCGAGCGCGGCGCCCAGTTCGGCTACAACAATCTGGTGGTTGATATGCGCTCCATCGGGATCATGGCGGATTTTGGCTATCCGGTCGTCTTTGACGCAACGCACAGCGTTCAGCTTCCGGGTGCCCGGGGCGGATCATCGGGTGGGGAGAGCCGCTTTGTCCCAGCCCTGGCTCGAGCGGCAGTGGCGGCCGGAGCACATGGGATCTTCATCGAAACCCACCCTGAACCCGACAAGGCCCTTTGCGACGGCCCGAATTCTCTTCGGTTGGAACAAACAGCCGGACTGCTCGAGAGCCTTATCCGGATATTTGACGTTGTGAACGGTGAAAATGCCTGATTCAAAACCGGTGACATTGGCGCAAAATATCGACGCCCCGAAAGCTGAGCTGAAACAGCGAATCCTTCCCGTCCGGATGATGATCTTCGACGTCGATGGGGTCCTGACCGACGGACGGGTCATTTATACGGACGATGGCGCCGAAATAAAAGAGTTCGACGCTCAGGACGGACACGGCATAAAGCTTCTCCAGCGTGCTGGAATCGAGGTGGCGCTGATCTCCGGACGGGCCTGCCGTGCGGTCGAGCACCGCGCCCTTGGTCTTGGAATCGTCAGGGTGTACCAGGGATCCAAGGTCAAGATTGAACCATACGAGCAACTCCTGGCGGATACGGGCCTCAAAGAACATGAAACCGGTTTCATGGGAGACGACCTGATAGACATTCCCGTGATGCGCCGGGCGGGGTTTGCCGTGGCGGTCCCAAACGGGGCGCCCCACATTTTCCCGTACGCTCATTACATAACCAGGGCCAGTGGTGGGCGCGGGGCGGCAAGAGAGGTCTGTGAAATGATCCTCCGGGTCCAGGGGCTATGGGAAAGCGTAATGGAGCGCTATCTGGCCGACCCGCTCAAGCCTGCGGGGTAGAGCCGGTCTCCCGATCAATTTTGACTGGGGGCCCTGTGGTAAACGATCCCTCGTATGATGGACTTATATACAACACTGAATGAGAATAGCCGCTCTGCGTGCCTGCTGCACTTCAAAAAGACATAGCGCCACAGGCAGGCCTCCCTTCGCATCGTATCTCGCGAAGCGCGGAAGGCCGACCGCTCATCCTCGACGCTTTCCATGACCTGTCTATGACCAGAGACGGGGCGGGCGCGGGAGGCCTTATTGGTAACTTTCGCGGTCTGGTCAATTTTTGAGTTTCGCCGGGTTGGTTTCAATCTCGCGGCACCTATTTTCCGGTTTCCTTCGCCTTGCCTGATTTTCTCCGCGTTTCCAAAGCCTTACTTAATTAACCTTTACAGTCAATACTACCCGTGGTAAAGTACTTGCTGAACTGTAATCCACTAATTTGATTGATATTTTAAGGCGAAAAAAAGAGAACGCCGGGGAAGTGCCGGCAAGGTTGAGAATAAGTGATTTCCAAGGGCAAACTTGCGCAGTTTTTAGTCATCATGATCATCGTGGCGCTGAGCCTGGTTCTTGCCGCCGGTATCTGGAGGGGAAAATCGCGGCCGGTCCAGCAGGATGCGCAGCAAGTTTGTCCGGCTGACGCGGAAATGAAGCTCACGGACATGGAATTCACCGAGATGCAGGAGGGAAAGAGGTTCTGGACGCTTTGCGCCTCGGAGGCCAAGTACTTTCAGGACCAGCAGAAGACCCTGCTTCAGAAGGTCAGTCTGACTCTTTATTTGGAAAAGACCGGCGAAGAAATCCACATGGAGAGTCGTGAAGGGGTGTTGCACGCCGGGACCAAGGATATCGAGCTTAGAGGCGATATCCACGTAGCACTGCCACGGGAATATGTGTTAACCACCGAGACGGCACATTACAATCACAGCAGCAGAATCGTAGAGTCCGATGATCCCGTTCACATATCGGGTCCCGGGCTGGAGCTGGACGGCAAGAGGTGGAAATACAGAATTGCCGACCATGTCGCTAAGGTAGATGGGAAAGTCACAGCCTCTCTGGTTGCGGGCGATCTCAGAATCGAAAAATAGCCCAGCCGGCTCATGCCGCAGCATCAAGGAATTATAATGAGCAAAATCATAAACCTGAGACCGCTGGTCAGTTTTTTCCCGCTCGTTTTCGTTTCATTGCTGATCTACTGCCCCCTCACCCATGGGGCGAACGGGGCAAATACGAGCAAGCAACCACTCGATATGAGTGAAAAGCTGGCCACTAGCCAATCGCCGATTCACATTACCGCTGACAGAATGGAAACAAACCAGGACGAAAACACTATAACTTTCGAAAGCCATGTCGTCGTTCAGCAGGATGATGTGACGGTCACCTCAAACCGGCTCAAAGTAACTATGCTGCAGGGGGACAAAACACCTGCATCGGTCGAATCCACTCCGGCAGAGAGAATAGACTACATAGAATTTGAAGGAGATGTTAAAGTTACTCAGCAAGATCGCCTTGCAACAGCTAATAAGGCCATCTTCTACCAAAAGGAGCAAAAGATAATGCTGCACGGCAGGCCTGTGGTCACCAAGGGGCAGGACCGGGTCGAGGGAAATCTCATTACGATTTTTCTCAAGGAGGGCCGCAGCGTTGTGGAAGGCAGCGCCGCAGCGCCGGTGCAGGCCGTTTTGTTTCCGGGGAAAAAGGAATAACCGTGCTGAGTGACAATAAAAAGCTGATCGTCGAGAACCTTGTAAAAACTTATAAGGGGCGGTGCGTAGTCGATCATGTCAGCCTCGAATTGCATGAGGCTCAAATTGTAGGGCTGCTTGGGCCAAACGGCGCCGGTAAATCGACCACCTTTTACAGCGTTGTGGGTATAATCCGTCCGGACAGCGGCGCTGTTTATCTGAACGGAGAAAATATAATCGCTCAGCCGATGTACTTAAGGGCCAGGAAAGGGGTAACCTACCTGTCTCAGGAACCTTCGGTCTTCCGGAAGCTGACCGTGGAACAGAATATAATGGCTATTCTCGAGACTCTGGAGATCGGAAGAGAGGAGAGGCAGGCCAGGCTCAAAGAACTACTTGGTGAGCTGCGGATATCACATCTCGCCAAAAATAAGGCCGACAGGCTCTCCGGGGGCGAGCGCAGGCGTGTGGAAATCACCCGGGCCCTTGTTACGCAGCCCAGCTTTATTCTGCTCGATGAGCCCTTTGCAGGCATAGACCCGCTCGCGGTACTGGAAATCCAGGGGCTTATCCGGGCACTTAAGGAAAAAGGCATAGGCGTTATGATTTCCGATCACAACGTGCGCGAAACGCTCAAAGTCTGTGATTGGGCTTATATAATGCACGAAGGGCGGATTCTGGAAAAGGGCGACCCGATCACTATTGCTCAAAGCGAGCTTGCCAAGCGCACCTATCTCGGGGACCAGTTCCGTTTGTAGATGGATTTAATTGATGGCATTGGAACTAAGACAACAATTAAAACTGAGCCAACAGCTCATAATGACCCCTCAGTTGCAACAGGCCATCAAACTGTTGCAACTTTCCCGATTGGAGCTGCTCGATACTATTCATCAGGAACTCGAAATAAATCCTCTGCTCGAAGAGACCCAGGAAGAACTTCCCACCGAACAGGACGCCGAACTCGAGACCCTCACTACCGAAGAGACCCCCTTCCAGGAAGTGCAGCTTTCCGAGAAAATGCGGGAAGACTTTGATTGGGAAGGCTATTTGGAGGAATACAATACAAGTACCCCCGTACTTGTCGAGATCGACCCAAACCAGGAATGGCCCAGCTTCGACAGCAGGCTCACCGAGCCCACAACGCTGGAAGACCACCTGATCTGGCAGCTTAGACTTTCCGACTTCTCGGAACAGGAGCAGGAAATCGGTGCGTGCATAATCGGAAATCTCAATAATGATGGCTACCTGGATGCGACGATTGAAGAGATCACTGAAATGTCCGGGGCAGATCCATCCAAGGTTGAACAAGTCCTCGGCAAGATTCAAAACTTTGATCCAACAGGCGTTGCCGCCAGGGATCTCAGGGAATGTCTGCTGGTGCAGGCAAAAAACATGCAGATTGAGGACAAGCTTGTTGTAAGGATCATAGAAGACCACCTGAACTATCTCGAAACGAAAAATTATACCGCCCTCATTCGCGCCCTCAAGCGCAGTCCCGAAGATGTGAAGGCGGCGGTCGAAATAATACTCGGGCTGGATCCCAGGCCGGGAAGCGCCTTCGACAAAGAGACCGTCGAATACATTAGTCCCGATATCTACGTTTTCAAGGTTGATGACGAATGGGTGATATTGCTCAATGAAGATGGAATGCCCAAACTGAGGGTCAGCTCTTATTACAAAGACGCCCTTGGGGAGGGCGATTTGCTGCCCACTGAAACAAGGGACTACATTCAGACAAAATTGCGTTCTGCTGCTTGGCTCATCAAGAGCATTCACCAGAGACAACGGACCCTCTATAAGGTGTCACAGAGCATTGTGAGGCTTCAGGCAGACTTCTTTGATAAGGGAGTGGCCTACCTCAAACCAATGGTGCTCAGGGACATTGCCGAAGACGTTGGAATGCATGAATCAACCATCTCCAGGGTTACCGCCAGCAAGTACATGCACAGTCCGCATGGGATTTTTGAGTTGAAATATTTCTTTAACAGTTCCATAAATAGCGTCATGGGCGAAGCGGTCGCCTCGGAGAGCGTCAAGGAGCGAATACGGCAGTTTGTGCGAGAGGAGGATTCCTCAAAGCCTTACAGTGATCAGGAAATAGTGGACATACTGGAAAAGGAAAATATCAGCATAGCCCGGCGCACGGTGGCCAAGTACCGTGAAATGCTGGGGATTTTGCCCTCGAACAGAAGAAGGAAATCTTCCTGGGGTTCTTGAGAGCAACTTTTCGCATTGCTGCTTTTTTAAAAGGATGATGATGCGGATCAAATTATCTTTCCGAAATACCGAGGCTTCAGATCCCCTGAAACTCTATGTTGAGGACAAACTCGCCAGGGTAAAGAAATACCTTGAAGAACCCATTGAAGCACACGTCGTGCTCAGGGTGGAAAAATTCCGGCACATTGCCGAAGTCTCCATCGATGCCTCCGGCTTTCGGCTAAACGGCGCCGAAGAAACCGATGACATGTACACAAGCATCGACCTGCTGGTGGACAGCCTTGAGACACAGGCTGCAAGGAAGGGGAAGGAAAAGGTCAGCCGGCGCAGATCGGGCGGAGGACCCAAAGAGTCGGTCGGCTTGCCTGAACCTGCGGGGCAGGCGACCGAAGACAGGCAGGAACCTCGAGTGATAAGGGCTGAGCAGGTTTACGCAAAGCCGATGCACCTTGACGAAGCGGTAATGGAGTTGAACCTTTCGAGCGGCGAGTTCATGGTATTTACCAACAGAAGCACAAACCGGGTAAATGTTCTGTATAGAAGGAAAGACGGCAATATCGGCCTGATTGAAGCAGTCGGGTAGCTACCCCTTTGTTGCCTTTTCAATAGGTTTCTTGAGGGCGGGAGACTGTCTCCCGCCTGATTAGCGATTGGGCAGGGGGAAAAATCTTCCGGATAACCTGGCCTGATTGGTTGGCCCCGACAATTCACTTTTGCCCTTTTCAGATTGACATATCACCAGCAGAATCCCGGTAGAGGAAATCTAATGAAAATTCTCGACATTCTTGCGGTGGACTCTATTGTTCCTGAGCTCAAAGGGAGGACCAAGAAGCTGGTGTTGGAAGAGTTAATCGATGCCGCGAAACAGAATAAATCCGATATAGACAGTGATCGGCTTATGAAAGTTTTGCTCGAAAGAGAGAGGTTGGGCAGTACCGGAATCGGGGACGGGATTGCCATTCCTCATGGGAAGTTAAAAGATATTGGCAATCTGGTTCTCTCATTCGGGCGTTCCATCGAAGGCATTGATTTCGAATCCATGGACGGAAAGCCCGTTCACCTCTTCTTCCTTCTCGTTGCGCCTGAGGCCTGTGCTGGAATTCATCTTAGAGCCCTGGCAAAGATTGCCAGGCTGCTCAAAAACGGGACTGTGCGAAAAAGGCTGGCAAAAGTCGACAATCGGGAGGATATCTTTTCAATCATTCAGCAGGAAGACGAGGATTTCTAGCCTGGCGTCTATCTTGAAACACCGGATGAGATATTGGCAGTTTCCGATTCGAACAGGAGCAGAAAGGAACCCCCTTCCGTACGGAAACCAGTTTAGCCTTTTTCCCTTCAAGGCCTCCCGCTCCCGCCCCGTCTCTGGTCATAGACAGGTAAGGGAAAGCGTCGAGAATGAGCGGTCGGCCTTCGCGCTACGCGCTCACGTGTCGCAAAGGGAGGGCGGTTATATAAGTCTATCATACGAGGAGGGCAGCTTGCGCCTTCCTATGTTCCCGCCCGGTCAAAAAGTCTGCCCCGGAGTTTGCTATATTGCAGGATTTGGATTTGCAGGAATTGAAAATGAGTGCAAGAAAGCCCCATGTAATAGTCGTTACCGGACTTTCCGGATCCGGCAAGAGTACCGCGATCAAAGCTTTTGAGGATATTGACTATTTTTGCATCGATAACCTGCCCGTGCCTCTATTGGGCAGTTTTCTTCTACTGTGCGAACAAGACATGCCGGACATGAAGAGGATCGCACTGGGAATAGACATCAGGGAGCGCAAGTTCCTCAAGAACTACAACCAGATATTTTCGGCCCTGGAAGATGGCGGGTACAGGTTCGAAATCATTTTTCTCGAAGCAGACGATGAAATTTTGCAGCGAAGATACAGCCAGACGCGGAGGATCCACCCAGCGGCGCCTTCCGAGCATCAATTGCTCCAGGCGATCAATTTTGAGCGGGAGCAGTTGGGTGCCCTTCGCAGCCGGGCCACCAGGATCATTGACACTGGCACTCTTTCGGTCCATGAACTGAAGCGGCTGATCACAAGGTCCTATTCTTACACCGGAGAAGATGAACAGCTCAGCGTTCAGATACTCTCCTTCGGATACAAATACGGCGTTCCGCTTGAGGCCGATCTGGTGATGGACGTGAGATTTCTTCCAAACCCGTACTTCGTTGAAAGTCTGAAGAATCTGGACGGCACTTCGGATGCTGTTCGCTCGTGGGTATTGCAATGGACCACAGTGCAGGAGTTTATATCCGATTATTGCGCCCTGATTTTGAGACTTCTGCCCGCCTATATCCAGGAAGGGAAGCGGTATCTTACAATGGCTTTCGGATGTACCGGAGGCAGACACCGCTCGGTTGTCATTGCTGAGGGAATTGCTGACAGCTTGAGGCAGAATAATTATCATGTAACAGTATTTCATAGAGACATTCATCTGGAATGAGAAGGTGGAATTGAGCCGGGAAATCGAAACAGAGTTGATAGGAGTTATAGCCACATCCCACTGCAGGCTGGCGGAAGAGATGCTCGCAGCCGCCGAGATGATCGTTGGTCCCCTTCAAAACTGCAAGGTTATCTGCTTCAAACCGGCTCAGCCGGTTGATGAATTGATCATGCTCATGGGGGATGCCATAAAAGAGGTGGATCAGGGAAAGGGGGTCTTGATCCTCACTGATCTTTTTGGCGGCACGCCCGCAAATATCAGCTTGTCTTTCCAGGGACCCAGGGTGGAGGTTGTCTGCGGAATGAATCTTCCAATGCTGATCAAGCTTGCCGGGTGCAGGAACGGGTGCAGCCTTAGCGAAGTCGCTTCAATCGTGAAAGAGTATGGGCAGCGTCACATATCTCTTGCCAGCGAAGTGCTTTCCCGCTCGGTGAAAATGCTATCTTTGCCTTAGTGGATAAAAATTGGACTTCGAAATTACTGTCTCACCTCTGGCAAAATCCGACATACCCTCAATCCTGGAAATAGAATACGATAGCCAGCCGGAGCCATGGACAGAAAAGGCCTTTCTGGAGGAAATCAACCGGGCTAATTCGAGCCTGCTGGTGGCGCGGCTGCCCGCTGGGGAAGTCGTGGGCGCCCCCTGTCCAGAGGTCGCGGGATATATCTGCTTTTGGTCGGTAGCAGGCGAGATTCAAATCCTCAACATCGCCGTCCGCAAGACCTTGAGGCGAAGAGGGATAGCTCGAAAGCTGATTGAACTCGCGATTCGAACAGGATGCGAGCAGAATGCCGGATTCGTCACACTCGATGTGCGAAAGAGCAATTTTGCGGCCCGGAAACTTTATGAATCTTTAGGTTTCAGAGAAAGAGGGGAGCGGCCTAACTACTACGAAGTGCAGAAGGAATCGGCTATCCTGATGGAACTTGATATCTCCTGCCGACCGTGACGCGGTGAGGGGGCAAAAGAAGCGAGAAGGGAACTTTCCTCATGGACTTTGACCAGTTTCAATCAGATGCTCTCACCAGGAACCTGGACCTGACAAATATCTCGGTGGTTATCCCACATTCTTTTCAGACCCTGGAGGATGCGGTTAAAGGATATGCCGGCAAGGAAAAGCAGGCCCGTGACCTTCTTTTGGAATACCATCACAAGTACAGGAACTGGCATTTTGTTGTGCAAGAGACCCAAAGGTATGCCATCGGCAATCTGCGCCTCTATCGAAACAGCGTTCTGAACGGCAAGGTGATATATCTGCTCTCCAACATTTTTCTCCATGCCTTAAGAGATTCTGAGCGGTTCGAAATCCGAAGCCTGGCTGCCGATCACCTTCTTGCATACTGGTTAAAACTCCTGGAGGAAATGCCCGAAGAACTCGCAAAGCCCGCTCTGGGCGAAATCAGCGCCACAGGTATAGAGGAGCTTTTCGCAACGGATACATCTTGCCACCAGGGCATTGTGAGGCGCCTTTTCCTGGAATTGTTAGAACTGCCCGAGGCTCCCTTTGAGTTCCTCATGCGAAGCTTTTATCCTCCCAAACGCATCGGAGCCAAGCTGCTAAGAATCTGGCAGGACGGCCCCTCGTTCGTCGAACTAAGAGCCTTTCTGGAGAGATTTTTCAGGAACACTTATGATTTCTGGCTGAGCAGGGAGGACCCGTGTAGGTGGCTGGATCAACAGGCAGAGGCAAACCGGCCGGCGGGATCCTGGTTGGAAGACTGCATGCCCCTTGGCCACGAGCTGTTACGCAAACGGCTGCAAGCCTTGGAGACCGAAGTTGTTCCCGAGCCGGATCATCGCAGAGCTGTCGAAATGCTGACCGGCATGACCGACTTTCACGATCTCGTTCAACTCTATTTTCATTTGCCCCGAAAGATCGCTGAGAAAGCAGACAAACTTTCCCAGGCCGGTCACATCAGCATGCTCATACAGCTAAAGACCTTGGAAGTAAAGGGGCTTGAGGCCATCCATGAGGATGTGCTGCGGGAAATAAACTTCGAGATTGGCAGGTGGATAAGGGAGGAATCCACAGATCAACTGGAAACGCTGCTGGATCGTATATTGAGCGTCCTTGGGATTTCGCTTCAGAATTATCCACAGGCTGCGCTCCAGATCATCCGAACGATGGGCCTGGAAATTTTGGCAACAGACTACAGGCCGTTGATCGATTTCTTCTTGAGGCGAATCATACGGTTGGGGTTTCAATCACCCATGCTCGGCCAGGTAAGCACGCAATGGCAGATATCAGTAAATCCGGCCCATCTTGCCAACGTTAGAATATGGCTCGATATCATAAAAGCTAACCCTCTGCGATCGAGGGCGCTTCTTTCCGCCCTCATAGTAAACCTGTCTCTGGGCGGGATTTTCGTCCGGGACACGGACCTTTTCCAGAAGGACGTTTCGCAGTTGCTCAACGCTCCCATCCGGCCCGTTTACAACCTGGTGAAGCAACTCGCAAAGCTCTTCCCTGTCTACTTCAGCCAGATCGGGGCCGAGGGACTGCTCAGGCAAGTCTCCACCGACGTTGACGAAATCACCGGCCGGAGCGACAAGCTTATCCACTTTTTGAGAAAGCAAAGCCACGTAGAAAGCAACAACATCATCGTATCTTTCATACAGGGGATTATCGAATACTGGCGGACAACGGACAAAAGACCCCTGGAACGGCTGATTCCAAGCGAGGTCTATTCCGATATACCTGAATCCGGGCCCCAGGTTGAAGACATCCACAGGATTTTTGAATGCGTTTTCGGCGACAAAGCGATCAACCACGTTCAGGACCTGCTCGATTTGACCGAAGATGATGCCAAACGTCTGATAGGCCAGGTTCACGGCGTTCCCGAAAAAGAGCGCTCACGCGCCTTTCTCATGATCCAGTTCTATCAGCTTCTCCACGAGAAATATGCCCTGAGCTTTAAGGACATCCATATTAACCTCCAGCGCGCAAAAACCATTGGCTTGCCCGATCCGGGGAAGCTGCTCGACGCGCTCGATAACAGTGATGGTGACAGATACCAGTTGCTTACGGCCATTCTGGATTATCTCGGTGAGTTGAAGGAGGTCATCCTGACCCCCGGCGAACTGAAGATAATGGAGAACATTTACTACAAGCGTCATATCGCTGTAGACATTCCCTCGATGTATGGGTCTTATAACGAACCGCGCTTCGATGCCCTCGGACTGACCTTTCGGCTGGAAAACCTCGCTAATGTCATGTTCGAGGGGATCATAATGTCAGTCAACCTCAGTTTCATCACCAGGGCCACCTTTCACCGGATCGCCCGTTTCATTCCGCTTTTTATGAAAGCGCTGGAGATTGACGGGATTACGTCCAGCCGGCTCGAGAGCCAGAAGGAGCTTTTCATGAAAGCCCTCGAGGTCCCCGGGTTCTCGCATTCACAGTACATGGACATCTTCAGAGGTTTTTCCGAAGCGATAAAGCAGATAATTCATACCCATTACGATTCGGTTCATGATAAAAACCTCGAACTTATAATCAAGCAACTAGGAGCCGGCAGACTGCTTCAGAGATATCAAAGAGGCGGTGATGTCGCGGCGGAAAGAATCCCGAGAGTCTCGGAGAGCTTTCTTCGCGATCTGATCGCCAGAACTTTCGGGCTTCAGTATTTCGACCATTTTATCGCCAGCATTCTTACCACGCTGGCCACGCAGCGCGAAGAGCTGAGCGTCCATGATCTGGACTTGCTGCTCAGCTATGACCCCGGTAGGACTGTTTCTCACCTTTATCGCCCGAACAGCGAGACGCACGATTCCATATACATGGGGAGCAAGGCGCACATACTGGCCAACCTACACTCCATGGGGATCAAGATCCCGCCCGGCTTCGTCATCACTACTGAGTATTTCCGGTGCAGGCCTGTGATAGAGAGTTTCTGGCAATCCCGGGAGGATTTCGTGCAACGGGTGATGGAAATGGTGGCGCAAGCCGAGGTCGAAACGGGCCGCAAATTCGGCCATCCCGCCAACCCCCTTCTTTTCTCCGTGCGGAGCGGCTCGGCGGTATCGATGCCAGGAATGATGAACACATTTCTCAACGTGGGAATCAACGAGCAAATAGTCGAAGGCCTGATTGCGCAAACTGGGGAAGCATGGTTCGCCTGGGACAACTACAGGCGTTTTGTTCAATCCTGGGGAATGTCGTTTGGAATTCCGCGCGACGAATTCAGCGCTATGATGAACAAGCACAAGAAAAAATATGACAGGTCCGTTAAACGGCAATTCTCTCCCGTCGAAATGAGGGAGCTTGCTCTTGCCTACCGGGAAGTCCTGCAGGCACATGATATCGAATTTTCCGAATCCCCCAGGGAACAGCTCTTCACGGCCATTCGGCAGGTCGTGGAATCATGGGAATCGCACAAAGCTAAGACCTACCGGGAGATTATGATTCTTTCGGACAACTGGGGCACCGCCGTTACAATCCAGGCAATGGTATTCGGAAACCTGAACATTCATTCCGGGGCCGGCGTCATGTTCACCCACAATCCGCGCACATCTGAGGACAAGGTCGATCCGGTCGGCGACTTCACATGGGGAAACCAGGGAGAAGACGTAGTGGGAGGTCTGGTCAAAACGCTCCCGCTCTCCGAAAAACAAAGACTCGGAGAAGCCGAGCCTACGGAAACTTCGCTCCAGGCCCTTTTTCCTCGCGTCTATAAGAGGTTGTCAGACATAGCCAAAAAGCTGGTCTATGAAAACCACTGGGCGCCACAAGAAGTGGAATTCACATTCCAGGGGGCGGGAGAAGAGGGCGTGTATGTCTTGCAGTCCCGCAACATGACTCCCCGGACAAAGCGCTCCTATCCGGTTTTCAAAAAGATCGAAGACCTCCACTCAAGGTACCTGGGAAGCGGTATCGGAGTCAGCGGCGGAGCGATCTCGGGCCTGGCTGCCTTTGATCTGGAATCCATCCAGCGCATCAAAAAAGAGTGTGCCGGCAAACCGGTCATCCTGATCCGCTCCGACACGGTCCCCGACGACATACACGAGATTTCGGTTGCCGATGGAGTTCTCACAGGCAAGGGGGGCGCGACCTCGCACGCCGCCATCGTAGCCCACCGGCTTGGCAAAACGTGCGTAGTCGGTGTAAGCCGCATGACGGTCCGCGACTCGGAAAAGACTTGTGCCATTGACGGCCACCCGGTTAAAACGGGCGACTCAATAAGCATCGACGGCAGGACCGGAGCTATTTACTCGGGAATGCTGGAAGTGGAGCAGGTGGATCTTTCGGCCAGCCCGGATTATTAATAGCCCTCCATCAAAGAAAAGGTATTGGGAGGCGGGAACGGTAAGTCAAAAGCTCCTCTTTTGAAATTTCGGCGGCAGGAACCAATCTGTAATGTTTCTCATTAAGTAAAGTTATTCCGGAATCCCCCATCTCGAAGAGGAAAAGAGCGATCAGATCATCTTTCATGAACTGAGCGGCTATGGCATTGCAGACCAGGTTGGGAAATTTTGCAGCGCATACGGCGAAATCCTGCTCAAGTTGAACCATGTTCAATTTATCGCTTCCGCCCTTGGCCTGTATCGGGAAAACATAGTGTGCGCCCCGGTTGTCCAGCCCTACATAGATTTCAT
The DNA here is from genome assembly GCA_049515795.1 of Syntrophobacteraceae bacterium. GTDB lineage: Bacteria > Desulfobacterota > Syntrophobacteria > Syntrophobacterales > Syntrophobacteraceae > SbD1. The sequence goes on along the minus strand of JBEKTT010000018.1, from coordinate 51,540 downwards.
CGCTCTCAACCTGGCCTATTCCTCTGACATAAGTCCGTAAATGATTCTGCAGCGAGTAGCAGGCTATTCCGGTAAGTATGTCAACCAATCTGTTATATCTGACTATGGCGAGAAGCGCCTGCTCATCGCTTAAAGCGTACATCTCCACGATACCTGGCGTAGAATTGGGAATTTTTGTGTCTGCAAGGGCGGGATTTGGAACTATGTCGATTTGAGTGGCTGCTGCAAAACAATAGCGGGATCGCCCGGCAGGCCTGATTACCCAGACCCTGCCTTCAGGCGCTTTGCTTCTGATCGAATCGGGAAGGGCTGTTCTGTATCGAAAGCTGTATATGATATCACCCAAATTTTTCGGCAATTTTATTCCTAATTCACCGGCTGTTATTACAAGCTCGTCTCTTTCAAAGAATATCTCTTGAGTTCCTTCCGAGTAATGGGAAAGGAAAATCCGTTCAATTATTTGGCTGTACCGATTTTTTGTGTTTTTCAACTGGACTCCATTCAACCCGGCCAGCGTAAAACGACGATTTCCTCACGAAGCTGGCTTCGGGTTGCGGTTGACAGCCGTGTTCGAAAAAGGTCTATGCCGATCAGTTCGTAGCCAAGGGAAACCGCGATCTGAGACAGCAATTCCCCTGTCTTTATCATGATCCGGAAAAAAGAAGCCTGGTCGCCCACAACATACGCCAGACATGCTCCAGGCGCAAGCGCTTGCCGCAGATTTGCCAGGTGGCGGGCCATGCCGCCAAAGTACTGCTTCGTAACACTGGCGTAAAGCCGTTCAAAACCACTGGTCTTTTTAAGTTCGACACGTCTGGCCTCTATTTTGTCCGCGAGCATCGAAATCTGAGGGAAATTGTCGATATGCGCAGCATCTGAGTCGTCTTTGTAAATAGTCCTGGTATTTGATCGAATCAGTTTCCGTTTAAGGTTCTGCAACTCTTTTCGGTTACTGATGAACCCGAGGATGACCGACTCCAGCCTGGTGGTACGGGTGTAATCTTTTTCATTTGGATAGGGCGGCGAGGTGATAACAGCGTTTATTGATATCGATTCTAATTTGTTCACCATTTCCCGCGAGTCATCCTGGGAGATTTGACTGGATATGGCCGCCCTGTCTTTCAGCTTTAAGATATCGTGACGCATTACGCGGATGTTCTCAAGCCAGCTAAGGACTACCGGAGCATCGTTCTTTATTTTTCCTACCCCGACTTCAGGTCCGAAGTTGAGGTTACTCGCCGTGGAAACCAGTGTTTTAGCCAAGGCAAGAAATTCATGATTCCTGAACCGGGGGTCCCCTGCTTCCTCCAGGGCTGCGAGGATGGCAAGGGCCTTTTTCAATGGTCTTGGGCTGATTGAATCTCTCAACAGGATCTTTTCAGCGTCAGGCGGTAGTTCAAAGTCAACCTTCCCGTTTTTAATTTTTTGTTCAGCTATTCCGGCGACTCTCCTGGCATCGTTTCCCAGTCCTGCCGGGTCGATGGTCCAATCGGATTTGACCCTGCTCGCAAACGCTGTCATGGGATGCGCTTCTATCCCCAGGGAGGGTATTCCGAGCTTTTTGCATTCAACGATCGTTGTGCCGGTCCCACAGAATGGATCCAGAACGCGTTGGTTTTCCGTTACACCGAACCGACTGAGATAAGTCCGCACCAGGTGAGGCGGAAAGGACAGTACGAAACGGTACCAGTCGTGAACCGATCTATCCTCGAAAGAGAGTTTGTTAGCCTCTCCATTCAGTCTTGTAGCAAGACGTGCCGCGATGGACTTCACAGTTCGAGCCCTTCCCATATTTAGAAACGACTGGATCATTTGTCTTCTCAGGAAAATAGATGATCCGGCCTGTTTTTGAAACAGTTTTTTCTTCCTGACCGGGTCACTTCAAAAGCTAAAAAGGTAGACTATTAAAGGAGATTTTACGCGAGTTCTGCGCCAGGACTTGCAGCAGATGGTAAAAAAATGGACTTTCCATCTTCAAAAGGAACATTCAAAATTTAGCGCCCATTGCCGGACAAGGGGGCGAGATCTGTGTCAGAAGGCATCCCGCGCCCGCGCAATGCGTCCGATAGACACGCGATGCGGTCGCCTTCCGCGCTTCGCGAAGTACCTTCCGCCTAAAGGCGGTAAATTGAATGACCAGATTATCGTTGAGGGGTGCCCGCAATCGATATGGCATTTTCTTGCCCAGTGTTGTTGATAAGTCTCTCTTACGAGGGATAAAAACCGGTGTTGCCGTCGGGGCAAGATCTTTGCCTGGACTTGAGACCGCTTTGTCAGTAACCGTAGCCCAAATCGGATTCGCTTGTCACCCACTCTCCGCTGTCACAGCGTATGCACAGGTCCTCAAAGCATAACTCGCTGCCGCTTGAATACTGTTTATCGTCATAAACGCATTCGGTTTGCTCCATCTCAGTGCCTTCTCCGGTCAGGCTTGAAGCGGGCCGGGCCATGTTTCTCAAATCATTAATGCTATAGACAGGCTGTCGAAGAGCTTTGCCTCGTACTCTTTCGCCGTCTGCCCGTCGATGCCTGGGGGCGCTCTCTTTGCCATGGTCTAGTGCTCATCCGGAAACCCGGATGAACGTAGGAGAATCTCACCTTATAAGACACTTGCAGTTTCCGATTCGGAAAGGAGGGATTTTTCGTTCTGGCAAGGACATCGAGGGCTTGTGCGGAGGCGTACATAATCTGGTCATTCCTCTTACCGCCTTTAGGCGGAAGGGGTACGCCGCACAAGCAAGTCCGAAGATTGACACCGCCAGGGCGGAAAAGGACCCTTTCCGGACGGAAACTGGTCTAATCTTGAACGCCGCTTAGCGTAAATCCGAAGTCGTAGGGTCCCCAATTCCCATCGGCGCATCGTATACACTGGTCACCTGGGCAGGTTACGCTGCCATTTGGGAAAATCTTGCCCTGTAACTCGCAACTTTTCTTTTCCATGTTTTTGGTCCTTTCAGGCATTTAGCTTTGGAACGTCATATATGGCCACGACGATTCCCACACGCGGAACGGTGGTTCTCATAAAATAAAGATAGGCATAAAAAAAACCGATTCACTCCGTAAAACGTTAACAGACTTTCCACTCAACCCTATCTTAAAAGGTAGCCCCCTGGTTTTAGCCGTAAAATTGGTACGGATTGCCGGAATAAGTTTTTGACATTGGCCCGCTCATAGTTGATATTTTATATGTCATCTTCTTTTAACACGGAGGCCATCATGGGCGAAAAAACAAAGGTTGCGCGGAAACTGGGCATCAACGGCCTTGGGAGAATCGCAAAGCTCTCAATCTGGCACCATGTGGAGCGTCAATACTTCTCGGAGATCGTGGTCAATATAGGCCGGGAGGTAGGAACAAGACTCGCGGACATAGCACATTTCCTGGAGAAGGACTCCACCTATGGGGCTTTGAACAACTTTCTCTATGGCTGCCGGGCCGGCAGGGTCATTGAAGAGATCGACGAAAAGTCGGGCAGTTTTGTGGTGAACGGGATAAAGACAACTTTATTGCGCAGCGCCAGAAATCCGGCTCATATAGACTGGCGCAAATACGGGGTTGACCTGGTCGTGGACGCCACGGGATCTTTTCTCGATCCCGCTGCCCTTCCGGAAGACCCTAAAGGGTCGGTACGCGGTCATTTTGTTTCGGGCGCAAAGAAGGTTATCGTATCGGCGCCGTTCAAGATAAAGGACAAGGGCCGGGAAATGCCCCCCGATGCCGTTACGACCATTATGGGCATAAACGATTCCGATTACGATCCCAAGAAGCACCTGATCGTATCAAACGCATCCTGCACGACCACCTGTCTTGCTTACATGGTGAAACCCCTGCTGGATTATTTCGGGGCCGAGCGCGTCCTTTCGGCGGCGATGACCACCGTTCACGCAGCCACCAGTTCGCAATCCGTGTTGGACCGCGCGCCGAAAGCCAAAGCGACCGACCTGCGAAAGACTCGGTCGGCCTTCAACAATATCATCCTTACCAGCACCGGGGCAGCCAAAGCGCTCGAACTGGTGATCCCGGAGATGAAGAGAATCGGCATCATCGCCGAGTCCGTTAGAATCCCCGTAACGACCGGCTCTCTCATAATCCTGGCATTGATGATTCAGGACGAGAGCATGACGAACCCGGTTAATCATGAGTTGGTAAATAATATTTACAAAAGAGCCGTTTCCCATTTCCCCGAGGGCTACCTGATTTTTTCCGAAGAACAGAATGTGTCCTCCGACATTATCGGACTGCCCCGGGCCGCTGCGGTCATCGAAGGCTGCGAGAACCACACGCGCACCTCGGCAGTTCATATCGATGTCGAGCGCCTGGCTTCCGCATTCGAATACCTGAAGTCAACCGGTGCGGACAATTCGGCTTCGCTGGACCTTGGAATCGTCTCGCGAAGCGTCGAGACTAAGGGGCCGCGGCGGCAAAGGTTCATCGAAGTGCCGGTCACCCAGGCCGTAATTTACGGCTGGTATGATAACGAGCTCGGGAGCTACACGAATATGCTCGGGGACCGGACGGTGAGCATAGCCGGCCTCATGGAAAAAAGCGATCACGATCCGGTGAGGATAAGAACATAGTTGCCCCATCGATCCGGACGCTTCGCGAACCGCTCAAAACTCCGAGCAGGTGCGCACATTGCGCAATTTTTAGTGCGCCTGCATCGATGGGCGGCGCCGCGCGTATTTAGAATGCTCTTGCATTTTAAGGGGATTTGGCTTAGCCTTTTTTTCGTTTCTTAAAACCGCTTGTAATTACTCATTAAATCGGATTTTTCCGATTTTAGCTTTTTGCGCGCAAGGAGAGGCCGCGTGATAGTGAGCCACTGGATGTCAACCGATCTGGTAACGGTCAGGAAGGAAGCCTCCATTCAGGAAGCTATGGCTCTGATGAAGGGGGAATCCATCCGGCATCTGCCGGTGGTGGATCAGAAGATGAATCTGGTGGGCTGGATTACGGACGCGGACTTGAGGGGGGTGCTTATCGCCTCGATGCTCGAAGAACTGACCCTTGAGGACGTGATGATTCGAAAGCCCTTTACGATCCATCCCGAGATGGCGCTCGAGGAGGCTGCGCGTATTTTGCTGGATAAGCGTGTTGGCGGCCTGCCCATCGTCAGGAATGGTAAGCTGGTTGGCGTAATAACCGTCAGCGACATTCTTTCGGCGTTCATCACTTTCCTGGGACTTTTCACTGAATCCACGCGACTGGACATAAAGGTTTCAGGCTCTCCCAACCCGCTTCCGGAGATAACCCGAATCGTAAGGCTGCATGGAGGCGAAATTATCAGCCTCTGCCTTATGCCCCTCGAGGAGGGACCTGATTACTCCTATTCCGTCCGGCTAAAAAAAACCGACGTAAAGCCAATCGTTGCAGACCTCGAGGAGCACGGAATCGAGGTAGTGTCGTACCAGGAGTTTTAGGCCACATATCCTTCGTCATAGTCCGGCCCTGGCTGCAGGGTCGAGACCGCGCTACGCTCCCCGCGCCTTGCGCGCGATCCGGCCTCCCAGGGACTGCAGGGAACATCACTCACCTTGCGCCAGGCGTTAAAAATCGGAGGCATTCGTCGCCTCAACTCTCAACGCAGCTTATTGGGATGTCTGAGCTGGACCGTAGCTGGTTTCCGTCCGGTGTTTCCTGATGGACACTAGCTAATCGCTCAGTTTAGGTTATAATTTTCGCTCACCATAGAGGCAGCAGGAGGTTTTGCTAATGGAATCGGGGGGCGTGGACAGCTCGGTACTTCTGGCTGCAGCCCATAAAGAAAATAATTCCTTTTGGTTCTATCGCTTCGCGACGAGCAGAAAAAAATAGTTCCTTTTAGTTCTATCGCCTCGCGACGAGCGGCAAATCAAGTTACACGCGAAGGCGCGAGAAAGGAAAAGCGGATAGAGATTGGGGATCAAGGCATGAAACGCATCTATTTTGACAATAACGCCACTACGCGGCTCGATCCCGAAGTCTTGGAGGAGATGCTCCCATATCTTCGTAATACTTACGGGAATGCATCCAGCATCCACTGGTTTGGCCAGGAGGCGAGGCGGGCCATGGATCTGGCTCGAGAGCACGTTGCGGAATTTATCGCTGCGTCTGCCGATGAAATCGTCTTCACGAGCGGGGGAACCGAAGCTGACAACCAGGCAATACTGGGAATTGCGAACCTCCTCGGAAAGCCGGGCAGCCGGATCATCACCACGGCCGTCGAGCACCAGGCCGTATTGAACTCCAGCCGTCACCTGGAGAAAAACGGATTTCGCGTAACCTATCTTTCGGTGGACAGCCAGGGCCGAATAGACTTGCAGGCTCTTGCCGATTCAATCGATGATGACGTCATCCTGATCTCCGTAATGCTGGCCAATAATGAGGTCGGCGCCCTACAGCCGGTTCTGGAAGCGGCGCAAATAGCAAAATCAAGGGGAATACTGTTCCACACGGATGCCGTTCAGGCTGCGGGGAGAATCCCCTTGGACGTACGCCGCCTGGGGGTCGATCTGTTGAGCCTCTCGGCTCATAAATTTCACGGTCCCAAGGGTTGCGGCGCGCTTTTCGTCCGCTCGGGCATTCATGGGCCGGTGCTTATACACGGCGGTCATCATGAACGAAGGATGCGGGCTGGAACCGAGAATGTTGCAGCCATCGTTGGTTTTGGGCAGGCATGCCGGTTCGCCGGGCGGAGGCTTCAGGAGAACAGCCGCCTCACCGAGTCGCTGAGGGATCGACTGGAAAAAGGGATCGTCGAGCGAGTGCCGCACGTTAAGATCAACGGGTGCCCGGAACACCGCCTGCCCAACACCTTGAACGTGAGTTTCGAGGCGGTAGACGGCCAGATGCTCGCCATGAATCTTGACCTGATGGGAATTGCCGTTTCTACGGGCTCAGCCTGTCAGTCCGATACGAGGGAACCTTCCTATGTGCTTTCGGCGATGGGATGCACCGTAGACCAGGCATCGAGCTGTATTCGTTTCTCGCTCAGCAGCGATAACACAGTGGAAGAAGTAGACGTTGTTCTCAGGGCTCTCCCGGAACTGGTGGAAGGACTGCGGCATTGACTTTGCCGAAAAGACGCATTGTGGTGGCCATGAGCGGCGGGGTTGACTCAAGCGTCGCGGCTTTTCTGCTCCTGGAGCAGGGATTCGAGGTCATAGGAGTCACCCTGCAACTGCACGCATGTCACGAGTCCGCTCCGGGACGATCGTGCTGCGGGACCGATGCCGTCGCCCAGGCCCGGGCTGCCGCCGGCTGCCTCGGTATACATCACTACGTGCTGGACTGCCGTCAAGTCTTCGAACAAACCGTCCTGCTCCGTAGCTGGGAGGAATACTCCCGGGGCCGCACTCCCAACCCCTGCGTTATTTGTAATGAGCACATAAAATTCGGCATGCTGTTCGATTATGCCAAATCGCTGGGCGCAGAGAAAATAGCCACGGGTCATTATGCCCGCATCGGCGTGCGAAAAAACGGCGAGGCTTTCCTCTTGCGCGGCGCGCACATTAGAAAGGACCAGTCCTATTTTCTCTTTTCGATACGCTCCAAGAGGCTTTCGGCGGCGTTATTCCCGGTCGGCCGGCACACAAAGGATGCAGTCCGCAGTATCGCGCGGCGTATCGGACTGCGGAACGCGGACCGGCAAGAAAGCCAGGACGCGTGTTTCTCCACCAAAGGGACAGCCTACCCGGAAATCCTGCGGCAACGGTTCAATGAAGCCATGAAGCCGGGACCGTTCTTTGATGAAGAAGGCAGGTTCCTGGGCATGCATGAAGGGATTCACCGATTCACCGTCGGGCAGCGACGCGGGCTCGGGGTGGCCCTGGGTTCCGCCGCCTGGGTGAAATCTATTGATCCGAAGAGCGGCGCTGTTTTTCTCACCACCCGAAAAGAAGGATTGATTGCTCAGGGGCTCATCGCCACTGGTGTCCGCTGGCATGCTTTGACGCAGAGATTTAAGCGGCTTCGCTGCTCCGTGCAGGTCCGGTACAATCAGGCCCCGGTTTTAGCCACCGTCGAGCAAGACGAACCGGGAACGGTGCGGGTCCGGTTCGAGCGTCCCCTGATGGCCGTCTCGCCTGGACAAGCCGCAGTCTTTTACTGCGGCGACCGTCTGCTCGGAGGAGGATGGATCGACCGATGCTTGACGGAGATCAGAGATCGGATGTAAGAGGTCGGAAGTTCCGTTCTCCGTCATCCAGCCTCAGTCTTCCGTACTCCGTTTGAAGGGACAAAATGAATTCAACTGATAAAAATCGTTATGCCCGGCAACAAATCCTACCCGAAATAGGTGCAAGCGGTCAGGCTAAACTGGCTCATAGCACCGTTTTTATAGTCGGGTGCGGAGCGCTCGGATGCTTTCAGGCCGAACTGCTGGCAAGGGCCGGTCTGGGCAGGCTTAGAATTGCAGACCGTGACCTTGTGGAGTGGAGCAATCTTCATCGGCAGGTTCTTTTCGAAGAAAGCGACGCAGCGGCGAATGTCTCCAAAGCCGAGGCCACTGCACGGCGACTGCGGGCGATCAATTCCACCATCGCCGTGGAATCGCTGGCTGTGGATGTGACAACGAGAAACGCAGAATCGCTGCTGGCCGACGCCGATCTTATCCTCGACGGCACCGACAACTTCGAGACCCGTTATCTGCTCAACGACGTTTGCATCAAACAGGGCAAACCATGGGTGTACGCTGGAGTGCTCGGCACTGTGGGCATGGTCATGCCGATCCTCCCAGGCCGTGGTCCCTGCCTGAGATGCCTTGTCCCCAGCCCTCCCGATCCCGGCGCCGTACCCACCTGTGATACCGCCGGCGTACTCAACTCAGCCGTTGCCGTCACGGCATCGCTGCAGGTGACGATCGCCCTGCGGATACTGCTGGGATCGCCCCCGGCCAACACGGCCCTCTTCTCCGCCGATGTCTGGAACGGTTCCTTTGAGCTTATGAAGTTCCAAAGAGATGAGCAATGTCCATGCTGCGCCCTGGGTAATTTCGAATTCCTCGATGCGCGCCATGTCTCCTGGACAACCTCTCTTTGCGGTCGCAATGCTGTCCAGGTAAACCCTCCGCGACCCGTCGAGCTCGACTTTGAGGCGCTTCGCCAACGGCTCGAGCCGGTCGGCAGCGTCAGTTCGAGCGGCCTGCTGATTCGCTTTAAAGCCGATGACGGCGAAATGGTTATCTTTCCGGATGGCAGGGCCATTGTCGCCAATACGACAGATGTGGCAAGGGCAAGGACTTTTTACGCACGATATATTGGGATATAGGCGTCTGGGCGATTGGCGCCGACTGCCGGCATGTGATCAGGCAAGCGGCGTCCTGAAGGATGAATATGAAGGCAATTGCGCTCCTTTCCGGAGGTCTTGACAGCTCTCTCGCCGTCAAGCTCATGATTGACCAGGGTATCGATGTAATAGCTTTCCACTTTACCAGTCCTTTCTGCAACTGCACGCCCAAAAAGGCTGGGTGCAGGAACCAGGCGCGTATCATTGCCGAAGAGCTGGGAGTCGACATCCAGGTAATGGCCAAGGGCATGGAATACCTCGAAATTGTAAGGGACCCGCCTCACGGTCACGGCAGGGGCATGAACCCGTGCATCGACTGCCGGATCTACATGCTCAGGAAAGTCAGGGAGAGGATGGCTTCGCTGGGCGCTTCCTTTGTGGTCACTGGAGAAGTGCTCGGCCAAAGACCCATGTCCCAGCACAGGAATGCCATTGAACTCATCGAAAGAGAAAGCGGCCTCAAGGGACTCATCCTGAGGCCCCTTTCTGCCCACCTTTTCCCGCCGAGCCTGCCCGAGCGCGAGGGGATAGTTGACCGCGAAAAACTTCTCTCCATCACGGGCAGATCGAGAAAAACGCAGATCGATATGGCGAAAAATCTCGGGATAAGGGACTATCCCTGCCCCGCCGGCGGATGTCTGCTAACCGACCCCATCATAGCGTCGAGGCTCCGGGACCTGTTCGCCTGCACGCCCGGCTTCGACATGACGGACATCCACCTTCTCAGGGTCGGAAGGCATTTCAGGGTTCAACCGGCCCTCAAGGTTATCCTGGGCAGAAACGAAGCGGAGAATGGGCGGATCAGTTGCCTGACAAAACCGGGATTCACTCTCTTTACTCCTGCTAATTTCAAAGGCCCGGCGGCTTTGGCGACAGCAATTCCCGAAGAACCGGAGGATCGCCTGATCGGAGAGATGATTGCCCGCTATTCCAAGGATACCTGTGACGGATATGAACTCAACAAAGAGGTAATTGGTGGAAAAGTATCAACGCTGATTGTCACAAGGAAGCTCCCTCAAGAGGTCATTCATACTTTTCAAATAGGTAATTGAATGGAATATTTAGTAATGTATTAGACTTAGTCTATCTTACGAGGTGAAATGGAAACGGGGCAAGCGGTATCCGCTAACCCCGTCTCAATTTATACAGGGATGCCCAATGTCGCCAAAAGAATGCCATAGACCGCTTCGGACGAAAGGTCCGCTGCGGAAACGCCTGGCTCGACCTCGTATGATAGACTTACATATAACACTTAAATAGCTTCACATCGCGGAGCGCGGAAGGCGACCGCATCGCGTGTCTAATCTGGTCATTCCTTTTACCGCCTTTAGGCGGAAGATCCTTTTACCGCCTTTAGGCGGAAGCCTGACGCGTTGGGCGGGCGCGGGATGCCTTCGGCGCGATTCAGGGGTTAATACCTTCGAACAAAATACTTGATAGATAGCGTTCGCCCGCATCGGGCAGGACGACGACAATTATCTTATCTTTGTTTGCGGGCAAAGCTGCCGATCGAACGGCAGCGGCCATCGCTGCACCGCTGGAAATCCCGCAGGTGATTCCTTCTTCCTTGTGCAGACGCCTTGCCATTTCCACGGACTCATCGTTTGACACAGTGGCTATTTCGTCTACCAAATCCAGGTCCAGCACGTCAGGTTTGAATCCGGCGCCAATACCCTGGATCTTGTGCGGTCCAGGCTTAGGCGGTTCCCCGTTGCGGATGGCGGTCAGCACCGGTGAATGAATCGGCTCAACGGCAACCGACCAGATGGGTTTTCCTTTTACTCCCTTAATATAACGGTTTACCCCCGTAATAGTTCCTCCGGTCCCTATGCCCGATATTAGGATGTCTATGCGGCCGTCGGTATCGTCCCAAATCTCAGGGCCGGTGGTCTTGAAATGAATTTCCGGATTGGCCGGATTTTTGAATTGCTGAGGCATGAAGTATTTTTGCGGGTCACCCGCCAGGATCTCTTCGGCTCTACCAATGGCCCCAGGCATGCCCTTGGGGCCTTCGGTCAAAATCAATTCCGCCCCATATGCCTTGAGCATGCGCCGGCGTTCAAGGGACATGGTTTCCGGCATGGTTAGAACCAGGGGGTATTGCCTGGCCGCACAGACAAACGCCAGGGCGATCCCGGTATTGCCGCTGGTTGGTTCGATCACGGTTACATCCCGTTTACCTTGTTTCAGCTTTCCCTGCGCCTCGGCAGCCCAGATCATTGATGCCCCGATCCGGCACTTCACCGAATATGAGGGGTTGCGCCCCTCGATCTTTGCCAATACGATCCCGGGCAACCCTGCCGTGATTCGATTGATGCGGACCAGCGGGGTCCGGCCGATGCTCAAACTGTTGTCCTCAAATATCTTTCCCATGTCTATTCTCCTTCTTTCACTTGTGAGGTTAGCCACCACCGGGAAGCGGCAGGGCCGCAGCCTGGATCTCGACGGCCCGCACACCCACCCGCGAGGCGGGTGCCTGGCAAGATTCTTTGCTCTCTCAGAGGACCTCCTCTGCCAGTTGATTGTTTTTTTGGAATAACCATTGATTCCGCTCAGGCAACCCTTCTTCTTTCATTTAAAGAATAAATGCCGCCAGTTTGACACGGAATCGTGCAGTTGTCGCGTGTTCCGGAAAATGAGGCCTCCCGCTCCCGCCCATCCCGTGTGATAGACCTATCCTGCGGTCGGCCTCCGCGCTACGCGCTCACACATCGAGCAGGGTATTGTACAAGTTTATCATACGAGGCGGTCATTCAGGGATCAATCGGTCAGTTCCGGGCGGCACGAAGTTCCCTGATTTTCGCGGCGAGAACCTCGGCTGCGCGGTCTATTTGCTCAACTGTGGTGAACCGGCCAAGACTCAAGCGAACAGCGCCAAAGCCTTGCTCGCGGGATGTCCCCATGGCCTTGAGCACCCCGGACAATTCACCACTGCCCTCATGGCAGGCCGACCCGGTGGAGGCGGCGATCTCCGGTGTCTGCGCCAGGAGGTCTGCCCCGATTACCCCTGCGAAGCTGACGTTAAGGGTGTTGGGGAGCCGCTCGGTTGGGTGTCCGTTCAACATTACACCATCCGCCAGCTCGCTTAACCTGTTGTAGAAATGCTCCCGCAGGCGGAGGATGCTCGCGCCATCGGAGGCCAGGCGCTGTGCGGCCAATTCGGCCGCCTTGCCAAGGGCCGCGATATAAGGAACATTTTCCGTACCGGCACGGCGGCCTCCTTCTTGCCCGGCGCCGTGTAAATAGGTGTTGATTTTTATCCCGCTCCGTATGAAAAGCGCGCCAATTCCCTTGGGGGCATAAAGCTTGTGGCCGGCGACCGTCAAGAGGTCCACCCGCAGATCGTCCACCCGCGTTGGGATCTTCCCCACCGACTGGGCCGCATCGGTATGAAATACGATCCCTTTTTCACGGGCGATTGCCCCGATTTCGGCCAACGGCTGGATCGTCCCCACTTCGTTATTGGCGTGCATGACACTGATGAGGATGGTCTCGCCGGTGATGGCCCGGCGCACTGTCTGGGGATCGATGCGGCCGGCGCCGTCAACCGGCAGATATGTAGCCGAAAAGCCCTGCCCCTCCAGCCAATGGACAGGGTTCAGAACCGCAGGATGTTCGATAGTGGTGGAAATGATGTGCTTCCCGCGGTCCCTGTTGGCAAAAGCGGCGCCGATGAGGGCCTGGTTATTGGACTCTGTGCCGCCGCTGGTGAAGATGACTTGCGCCGAATCACAGCCCAGCAGGGCCGCCACCCTGGTTCGCGCCAGTTCCACCGCCTCCCTGGCCTTTTTCCCGTAAGGGTGGCTGCTTGAAGGATTGCCGAACATCTCGGCCAGGTAAGGAAGAAGCTCTTCTACTACGGCAGGGTCGGTGGGGGTCGTAGCGTTGTAATCGAGATAGATGGGTTGCATGCGCACCTCCATGTTCAGGACTGAGGACTGTGTGGAAAACCTTTCTTAATCCTGTTAATCCTGTCCAAGTCCCCGGCATACCGCTTTGCGAAGTTTCCAGATTCTGGCGGCATCAATCCTGGCCGCGGCGGCTCGCCGCCCGCGCAGGCTCCAGCAGGCGGCAAAAGGCACACAGACCTGGTGCGCCGGTTGCTTGCCCGCATTTTTCACAAGGGCGAAGTTCGGGCCGACTGTACCCTGGGAGAAGGCTGTGTTCTTTGGCCCGCAAAAAGCTGAAGTAGAACTGCAGCTTAGTCCCGGGAGAACCATTCTCCATGGAGTTAAGGACCTCTTTTAGACGAAGGCTTGTCGCTCCCACTGAAAACGGGCACTCATCCTGTATATATTCAATGTTGCAGATGATCGCATAAGCGGCGGTTTCGCGCTCATAGAACCGGGCAAGAGGTTTTGCCCTCTTCACCAGGCCCACACCATCCGCCGGGAGCACGGGCGATTGTCTGAGCAGATATTCGGCTTCCCAATGGAGAACATTCCCAAACAGGACAGCCGCTTCGTCATCCAGATTATGGCCTGTGGCAACGACCGTGTAGCCCAGTTCACGAGCAACGCGATTCATTTCATGCCGTTTCACCAGGCCGCACACCGAGCAGAATTTTTTTCTTCCACCCTTTCTCCGGCCGGCCATTTCTGGTATTGTTTTTCCATAGATATCAGCTATATCCAGGACATGCAGTTTCACGTTGGGGAAGATGTCTTGCGCAAATTTTTCGACATACTCACCCGATCTTTTTGAATAGCTGCACTCTGCCTCTATCCCCAGATCAATATACAATCCATCGGCCTGGAAGCCCAGTTTCAATAGAATGCGCCACAGGGACAGACTGTCTTTTCCCCCCGATACCGCGACCAGTATCCGGTCGTCAGCTTCGAACATGTGGTGCTTTTTGATGAAGCTGAATGTTATATTCTCAACCCACTCCACAAAATGTACTTCACACAGAGCGAGTCTGTGCTGGCGCATATTGATGACACTATCCGCTGTGCACCTGCGGCAACGATGTACTCCCATTGTCCTACCCGCCCGAAACAACGGAAATCAGCTTGACCTCGCCCTGATTTCCAAGTCTGGTTTCATTATTGACCAACTTGCCGTCTCTGACGGCCAGAACGCTTTGGGGGTTGAGTCCCAAGTTTGTTATCAATTCCCGGATGGTTATGTTGCCGGGTATCTGCCATTCCGCATTTCTAAAGATGACTTTGACCATAAGCGAACTTCGAATCCGGTTGACTCAGTTCCAGGCTGACTAAGTTTCTATCTAAGACAAACACATCTCATTTGGAAATTACGAATATGCCGATTTGAGCAAATATATTAGGGAACCTGGAAACGCGCCCCCTATCTCCAATGTACTCGCAGCGTTCGATTGTAATGCCTTTGTCTCGGCAGAACACGAAAAAATCGCAGATACTCAGAAAGTGAAGATTTGGTGTTTCATACCATTGATAGGGCAGGGAAGCCGTGACGGGCGCCCTGCCCTTGCAGAACATCTGAAACCTTGCGCTGTAATGGGCAAAATTGGGAAACCCAACGATTACCTTCTTGCCAACCCTCAAAGAATCCTCGACCACCGGTTCGACATGCCTGACCTGCTGTAAGCTCTGATTGAGGATTACATAATCGAACGAACGGTCCGGATACTCGGAAAGCCCCGAGTCGATATCTCCATGAAATACGTTCAAACCTCGCGCCACACATGTGTATATGGCTTGCTCGTCGATTTCTATACCCTGGCCGTGTGCTCCTCTGTCCTTTATCAGCATGTAGAGCAACTCTCCGCTGCCGCACCCAAGATCAAGCACCGAGGAGCCGGGGACAATCAGTTCGGCAATAATCCGGTGGTCCGGCCGGTTGGACTCAGACGGCATATTCGCTCATTACCTCGTACCCGTTGTAGACCTTCTTCAGGAAGTGGGTGATCAAATGGGTTTCCTCCTCTATTTCGAGCAGAAAGGCATCATGCCCGTAGGTGGAATCGATTTCGCAATAGCTGGCCTCGAGACCCGCAAGTTTGCAGGCCCTGACGATTTCCTTGGTCTGATACGCGGGATAGAGCCAGTCGGACTTGAAGGCAATCACCAGGACCTTCGCATCGGTCCCCCTCAACAACTCGTGGAGGGACCCTCCCTCGCCGGCATCGAAGTTGTCCATTGCCTTGGTGATATAGAGGTAAGAGTTGGCATCGAACCTTTTCACAAAATTATCGCCGTGGTAGTGGAGGTATCCTTCCACCTCAAAGCCTGGGTCGAACTTGAACGGATCGATACAGTCCTTGCGCTGCCTCCCGAACTTTTCGTGCATCGAGGTATCGCTCATGTAGGTGATGTGTCCGACCATCCTGGCGACCGATAATCCCCTGGCCGGAGGCGGCCCGCCGTAGTAGTTCCCCGACTTCCAGTGGATGTCGGCCATTATTGCCTGCCGTCCGACCTCGTCAAAGGCAATCTGTTGAGGCGAGTGCTTGATCGCCGTCGAGATGGGGATAACACTGCGCACCCGGTCCGGGTGCCGGGTAAGCCAGGAGAGCACCTGCATCCCGCCCATCGACCCGCCCGATACGCTCAGGAGCCTCTCTATGCCGAGGTGATCCAGGAGTAGTTTCTGGCAGTTCACCATGTCATGCATCGATATAAGCGGAAAACTCAGCCCGTAAGGTTTTCCCGTGTCAGGGTTAACGCTCGAAGGCCCGGTCGTCCCCCTACAGCCCCCCAGAACGTTTGAGCATATAACGAAATATTTATCGGTATCGAAGCCTTTTCCGGGACCAATCATGCTGTCCCACCATCCAGGCTTTCTTGCCCCACGGTGAAAGCCCGCTGCGTTGGCGTCTCCCGAAAGGGCGTGGACGATCAGGATTGCATTGGTGCGTTCGCTGTTGAGTTCCCCATACGTTTCGTATGCGATTGTGACCGTTTCGAGCTTCCGGCTGCAATCCAGCAAAAACCCTCCCGGCGGAGAGATCGTTATGGATTTGGTCTCAACGATACCTATACTCTCTTTTTGACTCACTTCACCTTCTCCATGTTACTTCTATCGAAACCCGCCCCGTCTTTGACACTGGAAGGGGGGGTTAAACGATTCCAAGGTATGTCACTAATATTCCTGCCGGTTTATTTGCCACCGCCCCCTTTTTCAAGTGCCTGGCTTATGTCGTTGATGATGTCCCGAACATTCTCCAGACCTATCGAAAGCCGTATATAATCTTCAGTGACACCGGTGGCTTCCTGCTCCTCTCTGGTGAGTTGCTGGTGTGTTGTCGAAGCAGGATGGATGACCAGGCTTTTAGCATCTCCGATATTGGCAAGGTGCGAAAGCAACTTAACGGAATTGATGAATTTCTTTCCAGCCTCGAGACCGCCTTTTACTCCGAAACCGATGATCGATCCATAGTTCCCATTGAGATATTTTTTTGCGAGCGGATGATTCGGATTGTCCTCGAGACCAGGATAATTCACCCAGCTTACCAGCGAGTGGCCTCTTAGAAACTTTGCCACTTCCAAGGCATTCTTTGAATGCCTCTCCTGCCTGAGAGTTAACGTCTCGAGCCCCTGGAGGAAAAGAAAAGCGTTGAATGGACTTAATGCCGGTCCGATATCGCGAAGCCACAGTACGCGTGCCCTGAGTATGAAAGCGACATTGCCCAGACCGGGGAAGTTGCCGAAAACATCCCAGAATTTAAGGCCGTGATAGCTCGGGTCCGGTTCAGTGAACTCCGGAAACTTGCCGTTCCCCCAGTTGAATTTTCCGCCATCTACAATCAGCCCGCCAATGGAGGTCCCATGGCCGCCGACATATTTTGTCGCCGAAATAACGCTTATGTCTGCGCCAAAATCGAACGGACGGCATAAGCCTATCCCCACAGTATTGTCGACAACAAAAGGTACTCCTGCATTATGAGCTATCTTTGCAATTGCCTCGAAGTCGGGCACATCCAGCTTGGGATTGCCGATAGTTTCTGCATAGACAGCCCGTGTAGCATTCGTCAAGGCTTTTTTGATTTTCTCGGGGTCCGAGGAATTAACGAATTTTACTGTGCGCCCCAGCTTGGGAAAAGTGTAGTGAAAGAGCTGGTAAGTTCCGCCGTAAAGATTGTCAGCCGAGACAATTTCATCTCCGGGTCGCGTAATATTAAGAAGAGCCAGAGTTTCTGCGGCCTGCCCGCTCGCAACCGCCAATGCTCCGCTTCCGCCTTCGATCTGGGCGATCCGCTGTTCCAGGACATCGTTGGTCGGATTCATGATCCGGGAATAGATGTTGCCAAATTCTCTCAGGGCAAAAAGATTTGCAGCATGATCCGTACTCTTGAATACATAAGAAGTAGTCTGGTAGATCGGAACTGCCCTCGCACCGGTTGTCGGGTCGGCGACCTGTCCGCCATGCAACCCTATCGTTTCAGGGCCCCATCCTTCATTTTCCGCTTGTGCCATTTTTGTCTCCCTTGATTAGAAACGCTTTTTTGAAAAACAAACCTTTTCCTCCAACCCCTGCAGCGAGGGCTTCAAACATTGAGTCCCCGGCAGAGTTCCGGATCACCCGCCGCTCAGATACTGTAAGACAGCACACGCCTTTTGAGCTTCTGCCTTTCCATCAGCCCCTCCAGCGTAAAGGATTCGAGTGCATCAAGCATTTTCCCGGTTACTTCGGACCAGACATCCCGCATAAGGCACTCCTCGGAACGTTGACAGAGCAGGGGCTTTTCAGTGCATTCGACCAGGCACATCGGTCCTTCCAGCGCGAGCAGGATGTCTTTCAAGGTGATGTCCCGGGGCGGCCTCGCCAATGTATACCCGCCCTGGGAACCTCGGACCGAGTGAACGAATCCTGCATTCTTGAGGACGAGAATAAGATTGGAGAGATACTTCTCCGAGATCTCCTGCCGCGCCGCAATATCCTTCAATGCAACTGGTCCGTCTCCTGCCTGGAGGGCAAGATCGAACATGAGGCGAACGCCGTACCGGCCTTTGGTTGATAATTTCATTGCAGCTTTCTCCGATAAACAACAATTACCATCGTATTAGTGGACTATTTCTCACAATACAATACGGCCTGTCAATAGTTTATTTGCGGATTACCCACTTTTTCAAAGTCCTGAGCGAGTGTTTGAGACCTGTGAAGAGGTTTTGCAAAATCTGTCGCAAGCCTCAAGATTCCGGGAAAGGTGATTGCAATGACTTGCAGCAAACAAAGATGAAAAAATTCAGCAACTTCAGGAAGGACATTAAACGGTGGGTCACAAAGCGGCGGCGCACTAACACCGGCCGTGAACTTTCCGGCTTCCCAAGTAGACTAATTCAAAGGCCGATACGTCATTTCGCTCATAAAGAATTAAAAAGCGTTATTAACCGCGGCACATCAGGAGGCAGGAATGAATACGAGAAAGATCATCATCTTGGCGTCCATCGGGTTGGCTCTTTTTATGATTGTTCCGGCCACGCCCGCGAATGCTCAAGGCTGCTATTACTGCAACCCGCTTCTCTTTCCGATCGCTGTGGCTGCCGCCGTTGTTGGGACCGCCGCAGCTATTGCAACTGCTCCTTTTTGTCCCTACTGTGGACCTTCCTATTACGGTGCTCCCCCTCCACCACCCGTCCATTACAGCGCTCCCCCTCCTCCACCACCCGCCTATTACAGCGGTCCACCTGCAGCACCCGCCTATTACGGCGCCCCGCCATATGGCTACAGGGTATGGATTCGTGGACATTATAACAAGGCCGGGGCATGGGTACCTGGACACTGGCGAGATCGACATTAGGCGTTTCAGTCAAATCCCATCACCGGCCCCAGTGATCCCTTCATCCTGACTGCGATGATCTGGGGCCGGTCTTTTCTGCATGGACTCCTCCGGCGACATGTTCGTCAGGGTGGCCGACAGTTGCGATTATCGCCGTCTGTTTGGCGCCCCTTGTGACTGGATCTATATCTTGGCCGTCCCGCATTCACCCCGTTGAATTTAAACTTTTGATGTGGAGGCTTTCCAATCCATATGGATCACAAGAGCGGCAAAGAGATACCTACGGCAGGACATTTATCAGGCGGAACAAAGTCACCGGAGTCCATGTGGGCCTCGCGGAGATGTTGCGGGTTTTCTCGCGCCCAATGACAGGTTCTCAGCACGTTTTCCCTTTCTCATACGAAAAGAGCCTTGAGTACGCTCCGTACCCTTCTTTATGCAAATCTTCTATGGGAATGGACCTCAATGTAGCGGGGTTGATACTGTAGTGCAATCCGGTCGGCGGCGAATCGTCCTTTAATACGTACCCGAGGTGCGAGTCGCCAGGGATGAAGCAGAGCGGCAGAATTTGATGCCGCACTGACCTCTATTCCCGGCAAGACTAACGTGCCCTTAAAATGTTATGGCCTTTTCATTCACGATTTGAGCCGTGCTTTTAGGCATGACTTTGAGGCTCATTTGCCAGTGGCCGTCTTCATGCTTTGGAAATGCTCGCTTGCAGCCTGCAGTACAACAGTTTCGAGGAACTGCTCCACCGTAATGTTGCTGCCCAAAGCTGGAAGGTAGCCGGTTTTATCAAGTTCAGAATCTTCAAGGCCGCCTGCAAACTCTACGATCTTCCGGCCGTGATCCCGGAGGATGTCCAATACCTCGGATTTCGAGCATTCGGCGTGTTCCCTGGCATGACGGTTGGCATTTTCGGTGACCTGTTCCATGGTCATCTCCGGGAACTTCTCGCCTTTCAGGATCATTTTTGCCCCTGACATCGCAGAATAGTGGTTTGCTCCAATATGCCGCCCCGTCACCCCGACCGGCCACTCCTCAGTGCCGATCTTTCGCAAGTCGGTTTCCGTGCAGCTCTCTACAAATGAGATTACTTCCTCATTAAATGAATTCAGGCGGTCCGCCAACTTTTTCGACCTGTCGCTCATTGCTTTCCTCCTTCATGTTTTAACATAACCTGCCCTACGCTCTTGCATTTCGTAAATTTGCAAGCTTTAAGGACAAGATAAGCAGTGAAGCGGCCTGTTTCATTACTGATTTCCGGCCGAGGGATATGAAATGCCAGGAAGGTGAGAATTGATGACGATTTCTTCACTTCATAGCTTGCACATACCACTGAATAGACTCTTCCATACCCTTGGCTACACTGTACACCGGTGTGTAGCCAAGCAGTTCCTTCGCCCGTGAAATATCTGCAAGAGAGTGCCGAACATCCCCTTTGCGAAAGGGCCCATATTCGGGAACTATGCCACCTACCTCGGGCATATGAGAGGAAAGAGAGTTCTTGATAAGCACCAGCAACTCGTTGAGAGTCGTGCGATCACCGCAGGCAATATTGTACACCTTGTTAAGAGCTTCGGCACCGTTGGACAGGGCAGCCAGGATATTTGCCTGTATCACGTCTTTAACGTAGCAGAAATCGCGGCTGGTCTCGCCGTCACCATTTATGACGGGGGTTTTCCGATTAGCCAGGGCATTGATCCAGAGGGGAATAACCGCTGCGTAGGCGCCATTCGGGTCCTGCCGCTTCCCGAATACGTTGAAATATCTCAGCCCAATCCAGCTAATATCGTATACTTTAGAAAAAACTCCGGCGTAAATCTCATTCACC
Source organism: Syntrophobacteraceae bacterium (assembly GCA_049515795.1). GTDB lineage: Bacteria > Desulfobacterota > Syntrophobacteria > Syntrophobacterales > Syntrophobacteraceae > SbD1. Next base: position 30,744 of record JBEKTT010000018.1, on the reverse strand, counting down.
AGTTTTGAAGCCGCATAAGGGGAAAGCACCGATCCTGTTTCTTCCTCCACCTTGGGCAGTTTTTCGCTGTCGCCATAAACAGAGGATGAGCTAGCGAACACGAACCTTTTTACACGCGCCTCAATCCCAGCAACGAGCATTTGCAGGAACCCGTCCACGTTGCACATGTTTGTCGTGATCGGATCGTCAATAGATCGAGGCACACTGCCTAGGGCCGCCTGATGCAGTATGTAATCGACCCCCGAGCACGCCCTGCGGCAGTCTTCAGGATTGCGGATATCTCCCCGGATGAATTCGAATTTGCCCCACTTCTCAGGACCGACCGTCCTCTTGACATCCTCGAGGTTACGATCATAGCCGGTTATGAAATTGTCCATTCCCAACACAGGCTGATCGAGCTCGAGCAGCGCTTCGAGGAGATTGGAGCCTATAAACCCGGCCACCCCCGTGATCAGCCACTTTTTGGGCTCTTTGCCAAGTTCGGCCCTAACATTGTCAAGTCTGCTCACCATCGATGCCTCCACAAGTTGATAACTATTACCCCGCCAGTAAGTCAGTTGACAACAATTCTTTCGCCATTCCGGCAAAAACCGTTTGTAGAGAAACTGTTGGCTGTTTCTTGGCGCTTTACGCCAAGCGACTTCGCTTACCTCCCCGGACCCCGGTCAGGCAGGCGCCCCGCGAACGCCCAACGCGATTGACTTCCGCCTAAAGGCGGTAAATTGAAGGACCAGATTATCGCTGAGGGATGCCCGCAATCGATTTGGCATTTTCTTGCCCAGTGTTGTTCATAGGTCTGCCTTACGAGGATGAGGGCAGGCTGCATTCCTGAAACCCGAACACCCTTCCAGTACTGGCCCGGTCCTTTCCGGGTCAAAACCGGCTTTGAAAAATAAACTCTTTTCAGTCCAAACCCTAAGATGTATGATTTACAATACGCATTGAAATAGAAGGTCAAGTGGCATCAATACGAATTGGGAGCACATTCTCGGGCTCTTAGTTACAACTGTTATGTTTTTCCTACTATTTCGATAATGTTTCAGCCTTGTCTTTTGATTGCATTAAATTATTCTCACGAGCCGTTTATCCCACCAGCCAAATGATCCATTGTTGCAATCCCGGAGAAAGGACACTGACGATGAACTAAGCTGGTGATCATTTCGAATCTGCGCCACACTCTTTTCACGGTAACCATAACCCTGATAGAAAAGGAGTTGATTCTATGACTGAGCAAAGAATTGACGAAAATAAGTTGACTGAGGGTTTATGCGATACCCCTGAGACATGTAAACCCGAGAAAGGTGGAATAAGCGAAGACTGGCTGGCTGTATGGATAGGGTTGACCATTTTTGTCCTGAGCCTTGGAGTATTTGTGGGATGGGACATCTTGGGCTGGGGCGTTACCACCGGGATTTGGACCAGCCTCGCAAAGGCGCTGAACCCAGTGTCCACGGCATATAAAGCCCTCGGCGGACCGGGCGCACTCATCGTAACCTATATCGTACTAACTGCCATCATGACTGTGGGCGCTACGGCACTTAAGGCCAACATCAAGAAATTCATCATCGGTTTTACAGTCGTTTTCTGGATCAGCTACATTTGTTGGATCATCGGAAGTTGGGCCCCCATAGCGGTGACCACCGCGCCCGACTTGAAGAAGTTCGGCATCAGTTGGTCTTTGAAACTGACGCCGGAGGCAGGCTTCATCGTTGCCCTCCTCGTCGGCCTGATCTTAGGCAACTTCTTCCCCTCCTTTGCGGCGGCGATCAAGGAGGCTGTCCGCCCCGAGTGGTACATTAAGACCGCCATCGTAATACTGGGTGGTTTTCTCGGCGTCACCGCCGCCGAAAAACTCGGACTCGCATCAGCGGTAATGTTCCGCGGCCTCTGCGCCATAGTAGAGGCATATCTCATTTACTGGGCGCTCGTCTATTTCATCGCCCGGAAATACTTCAAATTCAGCAGAGAGTGGGCTGCGCCCCTCGCTTCGGGCATATCGATCTGCGGCGTCTCGGCTGCAATTGCCACAGGTGGTGCCATCAAGGCCAGACCGGTGGTCCCCATCATGGTTTCATCTCTCGTTGTGATCTTCGCCGTTGTCGAGTTGCTTATCCTTCCCTTCTTCGCGGAGCACTTCCTCTATCGCGAGCCCATGGTGGCCGGTGCATGGATGGGACTGGCGGTGAAGACCGACGGGGCGGCCGTGGCTTCCGGAGCAGTCGCGGAGGGGCTCATTCGCGCCAAGGCCCTCGCAGTCGAAGGGGTAAACTATAAAGAAGGCTGGATCATGGGCGCCGCAGCGACGGTCAAAGTTTTCATTGATATCTTTATAGGTATATGGGCCTTTGTTCTGGCCATCATCTGGTGCTCGGTGATCGAATGCAAGCCCGGCGAGAAGTTCCGGCCGGGCCAGATATGGGAGAGGTTCCCCAAGTTTGTCATCGGTTATGTCGTGACTTTCGCCATAATCCTCTGGATCTGTGTCCCGGCGTCCAAGAGCCTAACTGCCATCGGAGACCAGGTCGCCTCGCTGACCAAACAAGTTACGGCCCAGGAGGCTCAGCTTGCCTCGCTCCAGGACGAGGCTGCCGGCGCGAGCCTCAAAGACAAGATCGCCATGGATAGAGCGCAGCTCGGGAGCCTGAACCACCAGCTTGACGGAGCCAAGAACATCATGGCGCGGGCAAAGTCCGCCACCAATCAAGGCAACGTTTTCCGGGGAATCTTCTTCACATTGACCTTCTTCACTATAGGTCTGGTGTCGAATTTCAGGAAACTATGGGAAGAGGGCATCGGCAAGCTGGCTGCGGTGTATGTGATCTCGCTTTTCGGGTTCATCATCTGGATTGGACTGTTCATTTCATGGATCTTTTTCCACGGTGTGAAACCGCCACTGGCGGGATAAGGAGGGGAATCCATATGGCTATTGAAAAATCTTCAATTCCTGTTGTGCAAGGTGTGTCCGGCGAGCATAACGAAAGGAAGGGTGTACATATGGCAAATGAACAATCCAAATTGGCCGATGAACTGAAAACAATGCAATTTGAGCCTCTTCTCCCTGTGGAAAAGAAGCTCATAGGATGGAGTATCGCTCTCGGCATCGTACTGCTCGGCATTCTCGTCTGGGTGAGCTACACTTTCTTCCCCGGGAACCACTGAGGCAAGAGCGAATTACTTTTGGAGGTCAGGGAAGGCATAGAACCGTCCATGCCTTTTGGAGATGTGGGGCGGGTTCATCCCGCCCCATTCGAACCCAGCCGGGTATTGTCAATCTCCGAACGATAGATGATATGCAATTGAATCGAGCTTTATCGTAAAGTCCACATTTTCAACATGACAGCAATCCGGGACTTGGATCTGTAGAGGAGCGAAATTTAGAATTCCGTTTATGCCGGCCAGCACGAGCTGATTGGCGACGCTTTGGGCATCGCTGGGCGGAGTGGCAATGATTCCCACGTGGACTTCCCGCTCTTTTACGACATCTTCAAGTTCGCTGACATGATTTATCGCAAGCCCATTGGGAAGCCTTTTCCCCACCTTCTGGGGATCGACATCGAAAGCCGCCGTGAAGACGTAGCCGTGCTTAATGAAATTCCCATGACGCACCAGCGCCGATCCAAGATTGCCAAGTCCCACCATTGCGAGGTTCCAGGGGCGGTTTAACCCGAGAATGCCCTTGATCTGATTTACAAGGTCGTTGACCTTGTATCCTACCCCTCTGACTCCAAATTCCCCAAAGTAGGCCAGATCCTTTCGGATTTGGGCTGGATTTACTCCGCACTGCTTTGCCAGGCGCTCCGAGGATATGACCTCCACGTCACTATCCAACAGACCCTTGAGGAAGCGCATGTAGATCGAGAGCCTGACGATTGTCGCCATTGGGATTTTGGCAAATTTCATTTCATAACCTCGGGCTCAAAAAGTAATGGCAGCAGCCGTTAACTATGTGATTTTCTTCACATCACCAACCACAAAAAAGGCCTGCCACAGGGAATGATGCAGAGGGCAACTGCTGCTGACACCTGCCCTCTGCGAACATCCGAATCTTAACAGCTACTTGGGCAGACCCACAAAAGCGGCAATCCCCGAGGATATGGGGTTGGCGTAGATCAGGATCAGTGCGATAACAAGTGCATAAATCGACAGAGATTCGATCATGGCCAGACCGATCAACATGGTAACGGTAACCTTTCCCGATGCTTCGGGATTGCGTGCGATACCCTCAACAGCGCCTCTAACCGCCATACCTTGGCCGATACCGCATCCGTGAGCTGCAATGGCTATTGCCAGGCCGGCTGCGATGGCGGAATAGAGGAAAAACTGAACCGCTGAGGACTTTGGGTCCCCGTCAGCGGCGAAAGCTGCACAGGATAGACCGAGGACCAAGATTGAAGTGAAAAGCATAACTTTCTTCATGAAACAAACCCTCCTTGTCTTTGGTTGAATAAATAAAGGATATGCGAACATGGCCTTCCTTACCAATGTTTTCGCCAGTTCAGTGGGCGTGCTCTATTGCGCCGGCAAAGTACATCATCGAGAGCAGGCAGAAAATGAAAGCCTGGATAAAGCCGGTAAAAAGCCCCAGAATCATCATCGGCACGGGCGCAAGGTAGAGCCCGGCCAGGAAAAAGAGGATGCTAAGGACCAGTTCTTCACCAAATATGTTTCCGAAAAGACGGATCGACAGACTGAGAACCCTTGAGATGTGTCCGACTATTTCAATGGGCAGGATAAGCGGAACGAGCCACCATACGGGACCCATAAAATGCTTGATGTACTTGATCCCGTGGAATTTGACACCCAGCACGTGGGTCGTTACGACGACAATCAGCGCACACGCAGCCGTGGTATTGAGATTGGCCGTAGGCGAAGCAAATCCCGGAATCACTCCCAGGTAGTTGCTGCAAAGGATAAAAAACCCGAGGCTCGCGATGAGCGGAAACATGAAGCGGCCTTCCTCGCCAGTGACGCCGATCATGAAATCTTCAATCCCCGTTATCACCATTTCGAAGAAATTCTGTCCGCCATTGGGAACCATTTTGAGGTTACGAGCGGCAAGGGCGCTCAAACACACCAGCAACAATATGATTACCCACGTGTAGGTAACGTGTGGCTGCAACAAATTATCTGCAAAACTATGGGGTTGGGCAGGCACATGGATACCCAGCTTTTCCAGAAGAAGGTTTATGAAAAGGATAGGATGTTCCATAAGCTTAACTCTCTCCCTTTTTCATCATAAAAAATTCAAATACCCCAACAACAACGATACTTAAAACCATAATGGAAAGGCCGACCAGAAAAGGAACAGGTGTGGCCAATCTCAAATACAGCGCAAAGAAGACTAGAACAAGGGTCGCCAAAAAACGAAGGTAATAGCTCACGAAAAGGCCCGCTTTGCTGGGAAGCTTCCCAGGTTTCTGAAGGGCGCGCCTGAGTTGCCATTTGAGGACTTGGAAACTTACAATGACGATACTGCCGCCCAGAAGAACGCCTGAGGCAGCTTTCCACGAAAACCAAACCAGGGCGGCAGACGTAAATACCAACAGCAAAATGGCTGAAGCAAGCTCAATTCGCCGCAGGAGCTCTTCGCTCTCGATAACTTCCCTCACTATTTCTTCCGACCCTTGTCCTCTTCTTGCTGCTGCTTTGCGAAACGGTAATAATTCAGGCCCCCGGCGGCTATTCCAACGATCAAGAATACAATTGTCAGATATGGACCGGTTCCCAGCTTAAAATCCAGGAAAACTCCAATCGCAATCCCGATAAAGGGCGCAAAGGCCACCTGATATCCGATAGTACTGGCCATGACGGCCTGCATGAGCGTTTTCTTATCTTCTTTTTTCATTGTATTTTCAAGCAAATATTCACGAGGCGTACTACCACACAAGCCCTTCTCAGTCAAACCTTTTTCTATTTTTTCTATTCACCCAATGGGCAATTTTGCCCTACAACCTTCAGAGCATCGAATGCAGCCTGGATCGTGCGGTCCAGGTCCTCCTTTTCATGAGCCGCGCTGACAAAGAAGGCTTCGAACTGGGAGGGGGCAAGGTAAACGCCCCTTTTGAGCATTTCACGGAAGAAGGCAGCATAAGTTTCGGTATCGGATTTGGCTGCGCTTTCCAGATCGATAACCGGTCCTTTGGTAAAGAATCCGCACCCAAGCGAGGCAATTCTGTTGAGTGTTATTGGAACTCCTGCCGAGCCGGCCGCTTCCTGCAGCCCAGCGCACAGGTAAGAATTGCTTTTCTCAATTTGCTCGTAAATCCCGCCTCGGCTGAGCACGTTGAGCATCGACAACCCCGCGCTCATGGCCAGGGGGTTCCCGGAAAGAGTTCCAGCCTGGTAGACGACACCAAAAGGGGCTACGTGCTCCATTATCTCTTTTTTCCCTCCATATGCGCCAACCGGAAGCCCGCCGCCAATAATTTTCCCAAGGCAGGTCAGATCGGGCATCACCCCGAAAAGCTGTTGCGCGCCGCCGGGAGCTAACCTGAAACCGGTGATCACTTCATCAAAAATAAGCAGCGATCCGTGCTCGGTGCAAATTCGTCTCAACCCCTCGAGATATCCGGCTATGGGGAGCACGACCCCCATGTTTGCCGCCACAGGCTCTACAATAATCGCGGCAACCTCTTCCCCCACGCTCTCCATGGCCAGGCGCACCGCCTCCAGGTCATTGTAAGGCAGCGACATCGTGTGCCGGACGATTTCCTCGGGAACCCCGGGAGTTCCGGGAATACCGAAAGTCATAAGGCCGGAGCCGGACTTTACGAGAAGCGAGTCTGCATGCCCGTGATAGCAGCCGTTGAACTTTATAATCTTTTTTCGCCCGGTATATCCCCGCGCAAGCCTGACGGCGCTCATGGCCGCCTCGGTCCCCGAATTCACCATCCTGACCATCTCTATGGCCGGAACCATCTCCACCACTTTCCTGGCCATTTCAATCTCGAGTCGAGTTGGAATCCCGTAGGAGGTGCCCCTGTCGAGGACCTCTCTCAGGGCAGACACAACCTCAGGATGCGAATGGCCAAGGATAAGCGGTCCCCATGATCCCACGTAGTCGATATATACGTTGCCGTCTTCGTCGGTGATCCGGCACCCGTTGGCCTTTTTTATAAACAGAGGTTCGAAGCCCACCGCCCTGCCGGAGCGAACCGGACTGTTCACCCCTCCGGGTATCAATTCGCAGGCTTCCCTATAAAGTTTGTTCGAGATATTCCAATTCATTGGATTATTCACTGTCCAGCAGCGCGATGTCGTAATTTTCGAGGTGGAGGTTCAGGTCCGCTTTGACTGAGACGAGCGCGTGCATGCTCTCCTCGACCCGTTCGAGAGCCGCCCGCTCTTCGTCGTAAAACATGGCGGCAACCTCCGGATGCGCCATAACGAGGACTTTCCTGCCGTAAAAATCCTTTCTCTGCCGCTCCAGGTCCCTCAGAACTTCATAGCATACGGTCTGCTTGGATTTAAGGTATCCTTCACCATCGCAGTAAAAGCATGGCTCGCAAAGCACCTGTCCAATGCTTTCCTTGGTACGCTTTCTCGTCATCTCGATCAGACCGAGATCAGACATTCGCAGGATGTTGGACTTGCTTTTGTCCTTGTATGTGGCGTCCCGCAGTGCATTCCAGACCTTCTCCCGGTTGGCTTCTTTCTCCATATCGATAAAGTCGATGATAATGATCCCGCCAAGGTTCCTAAGCCTCAACTGGTAGGCGATCTCTTTTACGGCTTCCAGGTTCGTCTTAAGGATTGTCTCTTCCAGGTTGCGTTTACCTACATACCTGCCTGTGTTTACGTCTATCGCCGCAAGCGCCTCGGTAGATTCTATCACGATGTATCCGCCCGATTTGAGCCAGATTTTCTTGCTCAACGCTCTCTGGATCTCCATTTCAATGCCGTAGGCGTCGAAAATTGGTTCATCGCCTTCGTGCAGTTCCACCTCATTTTGAAGTGAGGGCATGAAGGTCTCGGTAAAATTCAGAATTTTTCGGTACTCGGCCTCAGAGTCTATGACGAGCCGGTCGACTTCCTTGGTGAAAAGGTCGCGAACCGCACGAAGGGTTATATCCAGCTCCTGATAGATCAGGGAAGGCACAGAAGCGTTTTCGGACCTGTGCTGAATCGTTTGCCAAAGTTTGACCACGAAATCGGACTCGGATTGGAGCTTTTCTCTTTCGGCGCCATCGGCGGCGGTGCGAACGATAAAACCGCGGTATGGCGGTTTTATTTCGCACAGTATCTCGCGGAGGCGTTTCCGTTCTGTTTCGTCCTCAATCCTGCGGGAAACGCCCACGCGGTCCATCGTGGGCATGAAAACGAGATTTCTGCCGGGCAGTGTTATATGAGTCGTTATCCTGGCCCCCTTGCTTCCGATGGGCTCCTTGGCCACTTGCACGAGAATCTCCTGCCCCTCCTGAAGCCGATCCTCTATGGGAATGCCGTCATAGGTATGGCGAAAGTCCGGTTCACCATATTCGCACCGGGCATTTTCAATAACCTCGTTTGGTTTGGCGTCAGCGGCTTCGTCTGCGCACGATGAGATAAAAAGCTGTTCTATTTCATCCATTGGCCGATAAATATCGCTAACATACAAAAAGGCCGCTTTCTCGAGACCGATGTCCACAAAGGCTGCCTGCATGCCCGGCAGGACCCGTACCACCCGCCCCTTGTAAATGTTTCCGGCAATCCCCCGGTCTGAGCTCCTTTCAACATAGAGTTCGGCGGCTTGCCCGTTTTCGACCAGCGCCACACGGGTTTCAAATGGATTGCTGTTAATGATTAGTTCTGCCGACATTGTCGTTCCCCTGCAGGACTTCCATGCGGTATGAGGCAATTTTGCAGATCAAGCAGTTTTCCAGGCTCCTTGCCTGAGTGCCTGCCAGATTTTCAAGAATCGCCTTCGGCCTGAAGCACAAAACCGGTGTTTCGTAAATATCCATTTCCAGGGAGCTTTCTCCGGCTTTTCGCATATCGAGAAGTATATGGCCAAGGCGAGTCGTTACCTGGCCCTTTTTGGTCTTCTTGGTCAGCAAATTGTCACCGCACTTCGGCCATGCATCGAGAAAATGACGCACAACGAAGGGATTGAGCCCCGAGACATGGTAAACGCCACGGCACGGAACACCGGAGGCTGGTTTTTTATCGACCCGGCTGACCATGCTGATTTTTATCACACCATTGCATTGCCGATCCAGGCGCTCGCGAATCAGCGCAGGTTCCATATCTTCCTCCAGCGCTACGTAGGCCTCGGCAACTATGGTCTCCATTCCGAGCGGCAAGGCCTCGCCAAATGAAATCTTCGGATGCGGATGGTGGCCTTTGCTGAAAGCAGCCGGGAGACCAGCCCGCCTGATGGCTCTCTCAAAAGCGGCAGCCATCTCCAGTTGCCCAAAAAAGCGCGATTTTCCAAGCCTGGAATAAATCACCCTGTAGAGAAATTCTCTGTCTACGAAAGACCCACCATCGCTGTCCGGCGGCTTTACCGATTTGAACTCCATGACCGGTTCCTGATGTATGCGAGGAAGAATTCTGTCATGATCGCAGACTCCGCACAGCGTGCATTGCCCCCGGCGGCAGTCGTGGGTAAACTCCCCCCTCATTGCTTTTTCATATTCATTCCAAAGATACTCGCGCGAAACACCCGCCGAGAGATGATCCCACGGAAGAATTTCATCACGATCCCGGCGGCGCTCGGCATAGAAGGCCGCACTAAGTCCGGTTTCCGCAAGAGCGCGATACCAGATGGCCTCCTTGAAATGGTCGCTCCAGCCGTCAAACCTGGCCCCCAACTCCCAGGCACGCTTGAGCGCCGCCCCCAACCGCCGGCTTCCACGGGCGAATACCGCTTCAAACATGCTGCTGCCGGGCAGGTTCCACTTCAGCCTCAGGCCGGGCTTTCTCAGGCGCTCCTTAAACATTCGCAGGCAGTCTTCCATCTGCTCCTTCGGCATTAGAGGGGACCACTGGAACGGGGTCAAAGGTTTGGGGACGAAAGTGGATATTGAGATATTTACAGAAGATCTCGTCCTCTTTCCCTTTTCCCAGACCCTGAGGCACAAGTCCACAAGAGCGTCACGGTCCACGTCGGTTTCGCCGGGAAGGCCCATCATGAAGTAGAGTTTTATTAGCCGCCAGCCCATATCGAATGCGGCTTCCGCCGTACTGAGCAGGTCCTCGTCGCATATTCCCTTGTTTATAACTCGGCGAAGACGCTCGCTCCCAGCTTCGGGCGCCAGGGTAAAGCCGGTCTTACGGACCTTGTTGATCTGCTCCATTAGTTCGGGGGTGAGCGTGCCAACGCGCATCGACGGAAACGAAACAGCAACCCTGCGGGGTTCGAGTTCTTTTACCAGCTCACCCAGCAGATCCTGTATTTGGCAATAATCCCCGGTACTTAAAGAGAGCAGCGCGACGTCTTCGAAGCCGCTAGAAGTCAGCGCCTTTTTTGCCGAATCGAGCACATACAAAGGATGGCGTTCCCTGACAGGCCGATAGATGAAGCTCGCCTGGCAAAAGCGGCATCCGCGCGTGCAGCCCCTGGCAATTTCGAGCCCAAGGCGGTTGTGAACGATATCGATGAGGGGCACCAGCGGTTTTTCAGGAATCGGGCAGGTTTGGTCCAGGTCTGAGACCAGTCTTTTCCTTACTTCAGTGTAGTCGGCAAAACGCGGGACAACGGCGGATACGATCCCGCTTTCATTGTAGGAAACATCGAAAAAGGAGGGGACATAAATTCCGGCAATATGTCTGACCGCTGAGAGAAAACCTTCCCTCGACCTGGCGCCGCTCCGTTTCCAATCGCTGTACGCATAAATGATCTCGGGCAGGACCTCTTCCGCCTCGCCCAAGACGAAAAAATCGAAAAAATCGGCAAGCGGCTCGGGGTTGAATGCACAGGGGCCGCCCCCGATTACGAAAGGATGAGAGCTGTTCCTTTCGCGGGCATAAAGCGGTATTTGGGCCAGATCGAGAATAGTGAGTATGTTCGAATAGCTGAGTTCGTATTGAAGGCTTATCCCAACGAAGTTGAACTCGAAAAGAGCATGCTCGCTCTCGATGGCTCTAAGCGGCTCAGCCGCACTCCTTAGTTTTTCTTCGTAATCGGGCCATGGCGAGTACACCCTGTCCGCCATTACTCCTTCGGCTTGGTTCAACTGATGGTAAAGCAACTGCAGCCCAAGATGGCTCAAGCCGATCTCGTAGACATCCGGAAATGCAAGGGCGAAGCGGATCGAAGCGTCCTCAAAGCTCTTGCGGTAAGCATTCAGTTCGAGCCCGATATAGCGGCCTGGTTTTTCCACACCATTCAAAAACGAATCGAACATTTTCTCTACTATATCCTTTTCACGGGCGAACTGGTTCGGCCCGCACCAGTTGCATTCGTGAGTATTGGCTGAGCATGTATAGAATTGATCTGCGAGCCTCTTGCAAAAAACTCGCGCAATCATAATACGGGCGCAGCAAGCATTTTACAATCTTTACTTATACTTATGAGAGCTATGAAGAGTCAACATAAAAGCGGACCCCTGGTGTCCATCCGAAAAAAACCGGGACGGTTCCGGAACACTGGACCCTGGATGCCTCACTGAGCGCGGAGATGGAAAAGTGAAGTCAGAAGAGCTGGACCTTTTACTCTTTTTTGAAGGCCGGTACGCAAACCAGCTATTTCGAAACCCCTCTTGAGTGACTTGCGCACAGCGGAATTGGCGCTGAAAGCGGCAATTTGTGCTTGCATTGTCCAAGTGGGGTTGCTATCTTGAGTTTTTCGGTTTCCCGCCGAAACGGCAGCATTGGCGGAGACCTGATGTTCGAAAACTGCTGAACAATTTTCATACCTGATCGCGAACCATTTGAAGGAGGAAGGACATGAAGGTTTTTGTGGGTGGAGTAGCCGCTGCGTTCCTCGGCCTTCTGGGCATCTTGGTCTGGCATCATGAAGTTTTCCAAGTCATCGGAGGCGCGATTCCCCTTATCCTGCTACTCGGCGGATTGATGGCCGCATATCTTGGCTACGATGAGGTAAAGGATAAGCTCCCCTTCTCGAAAAGCGGGGAAAACCAGGGACCCTCAAACGATGCCAAACTGAAAGAGGAAGCAGAAAGATACAAACAGGAAGTCGAAAGACTAAAAGACGAACTGGATAAGACCAAGACAAGCTAGTACATTGTCAATAAAGTTATGACATGTTGCAAAGAATCGTCACCCCGGCGAAAGCCGGGGTCCAGTGCTTCTAAACAACTGAAGAGACTATGGATTCCGGCTTTCGCCGGGATGACGGGCTGAAGGTCCTTACCTATAGGAACTTAGTTGACGCTGCACTAGTTTCCGTCCGGATTTTTTGTCCTAAAAGAGTCCTTTTCCGCCCTCGGGCGGTGGGATCCGCCTCGCGGAGCGTCGAGATTGCCATGTACGCCTCGGCGCTAAAATCCCCCTGCCCCCCTTTAGAGGGGGACCTCGATTGACTTGCCATATGCCGCCCCGGACCCCGGATCGGGTCCGGGGCAGGCTCTCGTGCGATGTGGAGTTCTTATCCGGTGTTTCCGGATGGGCACCAGCCGCGAAGTCCGTGTTCCCGGATAAAAAGAGGCCGCACACATCCAATAATGATCATATAACGGTCGTAATAAATCAGGCGTGCGCTTCAGTCCAGTTGGCCCCCCAACCGATCTCAACCCTCAGCGGCACGTCTAGAATCCGGACATTTTCCATCTCGTGCCGGACGAGTTCCTCAACCGGTCGCCTTTTTTCACTGGGGACCTCGAAGAGCAGTTCGTCATGAACCTGAAGGAGCATTTGAGCTCCGAGCTTCTCCTTTTTGAGCCTCTGACTGATATCTACCATCGCCTTCTTTATGAGGTCGGCCGATGTACCCTGAATGGGCGTGTTGATAGCGAGCCGCTCCCCCAACTGCCGTATGGAGAAGTTGCGGCTCTGAAGCTCGGGTATAGCCCGCCTGCGCCCAAGCAGAGTTTCAGCGTACCCCAGGTTGCGCGCTTTGCCCACCACCTCATCGATGAAGCGCCGGACCCCGCTGTAGCGTTCAAAGTACCGGTCGATAGCCGCCTTTGCAGTCTTGGTGCTGATTCGAAGCCTTTGCGACAGGCCGAAAGGACTCATGCCGTAGGCGATGCCGAAGTTTATCATTTTGGCCTGCCTGCGCATCTCGGAGCTGACTTCCGTCACTGCGACGCCAAATATTTCAGAGGCGGTCCTTCGGTGCACGTCCTCATCATTTCTAAAGGAATCCATCAGGCTTTCGTCGCCGCTATAATGGGCAAGCACGCGAAGTTCGATCTGCGAATAGTCCGCTGACATGAGCATATTCCCGGGCGCCGATATGAAAGCCTGGCGAATCCGTCTGCCCTCGTCGCTCCTTATCGGGATGTTCTGGAGATTGGGGTTCGAGCTGCTCAGACGTCCCGTGGCCGTTACTGCCTGGTTAAAAGAGGTGTGAATGCGGCCGGTATCCGGGCGAACCAGCTTGGGAAGAGCGTCCGCATAGGTACCTTTAAGCTTTGATAGAGTGCGGTAGCCCAGTACCTGCTCGGCAACCGGATGCTCCAGCGTAAGCTCCTCCAGAACACTCGTATCGGTCGAAGGACCGCTTTTTGTCTTTTTGAGCGCCCGGAGTCCGAGTTTATCGAAAAGTATGTACCCGAGCTGTTTTGGCGACTGAATGTTGAATTCCTCGCCCGCCATCTGGTAGATGAGCGCAGCTTTCTGGTCGAGCGCTTTCTCGAACCCGATGGAAAGCTCCTCAAGTTTTTCCGAATCGACCAGGATTCCAGTGTACTCCATGCGCGCCAGCACTTCGGTAAGCGGGAGCTCGATTGATTCATAAAGCTCTTTCAGCTTGTTTTCTTCAAGTTTACGCCGCAAAACCGGCACGAGGCGCCAGCATGTCTCGACGATACGGCATGCGTAATCAACGGCCTTTTCGAAGTCGATTTCGACAAAACTTACCTGGCCCTTGCCCCTGCCGGTGAGGTCTTCATACGAGCATATTGCCTCGCCCAAATGCTCGGCGCAAATACGTTCAATAGCATGCGTCTGTCCTCCCGGGTCGAGCAGGTAGCTCGCTATCATGGTATCGAAAATCATTGTCTCCAGATTGATTCCATACCTTTTGAGCACCATCCACTGAAACTTGAGATCGTGCCCAGCCTTGCCTACCGTCCTGGCGCTGAGGATTGGATCAAGCCCGTGAAGTGCTTCGGCCGCCGTCATTTGGATGCCGCATTCGCGATTGTGGCCGACCGGAATGTACCACGCGCCGCTGTCATCCCAGCATAGCGCGATGGAAACCAGATCGGCGTCCATGGCATTCTGAGAGGTGGTCTCGATTTCTATTGCGATAAGCGATTTTGTCTCCGCGATCCTGATCATCTCAACTAATTCTTCGCGGGTCCGAATTATCCGATCTGCCCTTTTCCGCCTGGACGGCTCGGGGCTAACGAGCTTTACTTCATCCGGCTCCGCCCATTGCCGCCTAAGCATATCGAGAATCGTTTTCAATTCGAGTTCTTCACACAGTCTGAACATTTCCTGCCGCATGGGCGGCGCAGGCGCAAACTCCTCCAACCCTTTGTCTATCAAAACATCCAACCGAAGCGAGACCAACTCTCGCGAGAGATAGGCGCTCCGGTTACCCGCCGAGAGCTTGTGCCTCAAGGAGTCGGGGGATATCTCATTTAAGTGCGTGTAAATCCCGTCAAGCGAACCCCATTTCTTTAGCAGTTGGCTTGCAGTTTTCTCCCCTACCCCCTTGACGCCGGGAATATTATCCGTTGTATCGCCTACCAGCGCCAGGTAGTCCACCATCTGCCCGGGGGCTACTCCGAACCGCTCCAGAACTACTAATTCGGTAAATACCCGGTCGTTTTGAGGGTCCCACTGCCTGACCGCCGGATCCTGGATAAGCTGATGAAGGTCTTTGTCTCCCGAAACCACCACGATCTCCAGGCCGCGTGCCGAAGCCCAGTGGGTGAGCGTGGCTATCAGATCGTCGGCTTCATAGCCTTCGAGCTCCATTTGAGGCACCCCTAAGTATCGAACCGCTTTCTTGATGTAAGGGATTTGCGCTATCAGCTCTTCCGGAGTGACCTGGCGAGTAGCTTTGTAAGCCTCGTACATTTCATGCCTGAAATTTGGACCGGGCGCGTCGAAAACCACGCAGATATATTCCGGCCGGCGTTCGCGCATCACCTTCTGAAGCATCGTTACGAACCCGTGTACGGCCTGGGTAGCCATTCCCCTGGAATTGGTCAGCCTCCGGATCGCATAGAAAGCCCTGTAGATATACGAGCTTCCGTCGATTATGAAAAACGTTTTCCCCTCGCTTGTTATCTGCTGGTTCATTCGCCTCCTAACGACTCAGGACTGAGCGCTGAGTGGGAACTCAGGACTGAGTAGGAACTCAGGAGTGAGTGCTGAGGACTGAGGACTGAGTGGGAACTCAGAACTGAGTAGGAACTCAGGACTGAGTGCTGAGGACTGAGGACTGAGTGGGAACTCAGAACTGAGTAGGAACTCAGGACTGAGTGCTGAGGACTGAGGACTGAGTGGGAACTCAGAACTGAGTGGGAACTGAGGACTGAGTGCTGAGGACTGAGGACTGAGTGGGAACTCAGAACTGAGTAGGAACTGAGGACTGAGTGCTGAGGACTGAGGACTGAGTGGGAACTCAGAACTGAGTAGGAACTCAGGACTGAACAACGCTTCGCTCCCTGAGTTGTCCTGAATAGAACTGGAACAATGCCGTTCATTTGCCTCCGTCTTCTTTCTGTCTGTGCAAAGAGGAGCGCAAACCGCCCACAATCCTGGCCACTTCCTCAGCTTGCTGTATGAGCGGGTCGAATGACGCCTTGTCCAGGTAACCCGCATCCAGCGCCACATACACTTGAGAACGCACTTCAGCGCATGACGCCTTGGCAATGGAGAGGAACTGATGAAACTCGCCGCGACCACCGCGCTCAAACCCCTCCGCGATATTCGACATGATCGAAACAGCAGCCCGCTGAATTTGCCCGCTCAAACCATAGTCCTTAGCAAAGTGCCCATTCCGCGTCACCTCATAGATCGCTCGCACCAGCCCACGCGCTTTTTGCCAGGCAATCAGATCCTCGAATCTCTCGACTTTTGCCATCCCTCAGTCCTCAGTCCTATTGTTTTTGAACTCAGTCCTCAGCACTCAGTCCTCAGTCCTGGTGTTTTTCCACTCAGTCCTCAGCACTCATACCTCAGTCCTGGTATTTTCCACTCAGTCCTCAGTCCTATTCCTCTTCCCCCTGACCGGTAGTCCCTTTGGCAGGTATTCGAGGTTGATGTTGCTCATTGCATGGTAAATATTTCCCCGAACCTTGACATTTTTCCTGAAAAGGCCCTCGAGCATATTGCGGATTTCCGTCCTCCGGCTTTTCGCGGCCGAAGGACAGTTTGTCGGAACGATGGGCAACCCGAGGTTCTTGCACACCCTGAGTATACTTTGGGCCGGCACCAGCGCAAGAGGCCGTATCAGTGTTATTTCACCACCGAAAAACTCCTGCTTGGGCATCATGCCCGCAACCTGCGCTCCGTAGCAGATGTTCATGAAGAATGTCTCGATAATATCGTCCTGGTTATGGCCCAGTGCGATCTTCGGGCAGCCCAGTTCCCACGCTTTGCTGAAAAGCACGGACCGCCTTAGCCGGGCACAAAGGAAGCAGGGGTTTTCACGATTTTCCGGTCCATGCGCCCTTGGACCGTGATCGGTGCGGATGATTTCGTACCGGAACCCCTCTTGTTTGAAAAATGCTTCCAGCCGGTCCGCCGATTCCCTGTCGAACCCCGGATCGACGTGGACAGCGATAAGTTCATAGCCGATCGGAACGCGTCGAAGCCTTTCGCGAAGCAGCCACAAAAGGAGCATGCTGTCTTTGCCCCCCGAGACCCCAACCGCGATTCTGTCCCCGTTTTCTATAAGCCCGTAATGGTGGATTCCCTTTCCGAGCAGCCTGCGAACTTGCTGATCCACGAAGGCCATGATTAAGAGCGCTTCTCCCTTTGGAATTTTGCGAAAGATTTATTTTAACCGATTTTGCTTTTCATTTCAGCGCATATTGCGTTTAGTTCCGATCCCTCATTCTGCGCCTTCCGTTATCGCTGAAACCGCATTGCCCCAGGAAGATACGCGACTTATCATTAGACCGTTCAGCACATCAGCCCCAAAAACACATTACCTATTGTTTGGTGGAGTGCATGCAGCATAAACTGGCCGAGCTGATCGACGTCGAAAAAACCCAGGAAATACTTGTGCGTTTTCTCGGTGCAGTGGGGATCCCCGCCGCTATCATCGATCTGGATGGAAAAGTCCTTGTTGCGACGCGTTGGCAAAGAATCTGCACCGATTTCCACAGAGTAAACCCGGCAACCTGCAAGAGATGCATCGAGAGCGATACGATACTTGCCAATGACCTGCGGCAGGGGAAGAGCTTTTCACTGTACCGCTGCCTGACCGGCCTCACCAATGCAGCTTCTCCGATCGTCATCGGAGGAGGGCACCTCGCCAATGCTTTCATAGGGCAGTTTCTGAGCGAAAAACCCGACATGGATTTCTTCAGCCGTCAGGCGGATGAGTTCGGGTTCGACAAATCGGCTTATTTCCAGGCCCTTTCGGAGGTACCCATTCTAGCGCCGGACGTTCTGCCTTCCATCCTATCATTACTTACCTCCTTTGCCGAGATGATAGCGAACCTGGGATTGAAGCAGTTGAGGCAGTTAGAGATAGAAAAAGAATTGCAGAGGGCCCGGGACAAACTGCAAATCCAAAATGAGGAACTCAGCGCATCGGAAGAGGAATTGCGAGCCCAGAATGTGGAACTGCTTTTATCCAGGGAGCAAATCGAAACCCTCTCAAGGTTCCCTGATGAAAACCCCAGTCCCGTGTGGCGGATAACCGCAGACGGCAGGCTTCTTTATTCAAATGAGGCCGCTCGACGCTTAATGCCCCGCCGGGAGGGTTGGCGGGAAGGCGGGAATGTGCCTCCGTTCTGGCGCAGGGTGGCCGCTGAAGCATTCGCCGGAGGGACGTCAAACACGCTGGACGCCCGGATGGACAAAAAGGTCTTTTCACTTGCTGTCGTACCCGTTCTCGACAAGGACTATGTAAATATCTACGCGACAGATATAACCGAGCGAAAGCAAATGGAGGACGAATTGCTGCGGGCGAAGCAGGAGTGGGAGCGCACATTCGACAGTGTTCCCGACCTGATCGCCATCCTGGACCCTCAGCACCGCATTATCCGAGCCAACCGCCAGATGGCCCGGCGGATTGGATTGGAGCCCGAACGGTGTGTCGGCCTGGTCTGTCATGAATGCGTCCATAATCTGCCGGCAGCGCCCGAGATTTGTCCGCATCAGCGGACGGTGCGCGACGGGCGGGAGCACATTGCCGAAGTGTATGAGGAACGTCTCGGCGGCCACTTTCTGGTCAGCACGACCCCGTTGCGCGACGAACACGGCGCAATTACGGGCACAGTCCACGTCGCCCGCGACATCACCGAGCGCAAGCAAATGGAAGAAGAACTGCGCAAATCGCGTGATGAACTGGAGGCTCGCGTACAGGAACGCACTGCCGATCTGGCCGAGGCCGTGGCAAGGCTTGAACGGATCAACCAGGAGCTCCAGGAGTTCGCTTTCGCAGCATCACACGACCTCCAGGAACCGCTTAGAAAAATCCAGAGCTTTTGTGACCTCATAGTGAGGTCCAACCTCGATAAACTTGACGAAAAGGGCAAGGATTATCTGACGAGAATGCAGGAAGCCGCCAAACGGATGCGGCAACTCCTCAAAGACCTATTGAACTATTCGCGCGTTGGTTCCCAACCCTTGCCTTTCCAGCAGGCGGACATGAAGGCGATCATCACGGAAGCCGCAGAGGTCTTCGAACACCGGATTGCAAGAACAGGCGGCAAAATTATTATATCGGAGATGCCGGTCATCGAGGCCGATTCGAGCCAAATGACCCGGCTTTTCCAGAACCTGATAAGCAACGCCGTAAAATACGCAAACCCGCAAGGGCTCCTCATCAGGATTTACAGCGACAGGGAGGATTCTTTTTGCCGCATTTATGTCGAGGATAACGGGATAGGATTTGATGAGAAATACCTTGACCGTATCTTTTCTCCATTCCAGCGGCTGCACGGCCGCACGGAATTCTCCGGAACAGGTATGGGGCTTGCCATCTGCCGGAAAATAGTCGAGCGCCACTCGGGCAGTATTACCGCCAAAAGTTCGCCGGGTAAGGGATCGACTTTCATAGTTACGCTGCCGGTAAGACAGAAAAAGGGAGCGGTTAGAGGGAGCAGGCAGAGTTGACGGAAAAAACTCTACCTGGGAAGCAAGGAGCAGGGAGCAAGGAGCAGGCATTCAATCTTAGACACCGATGAAGCAGCGTAACGGGGCGGATAAAATGATTCAGCACCCGCGCATGCGGTGGCTTGCCGCCGACAGCGCCGAGCGCTCGGCCACACGCGCTTGCGCGTGTACGCCTGGCGGAGCCTGGAGATCGAGGGGAAACATTGCCCCACTTGGCAGAGCCTGGAGTTATTAGGCGCTCTTTGTACGCAACTTGGTATGACAGCCCCAGGGCAAGCTCCTTCGGCAGGCTCAGGGCAAGTTCGAATCTTTTCCGGATTGACTCAGGCAGGCTGCTTTGGTATCATAGCGGTTCCCTGGAAGCGCCCGTAGCTCAGGTGGATAGAGCGTCGGACTTCGAATCCGCAGGCCGCAGGTTCGAATCCTGCCGGGCGTACCAATAAACATCGTTTCCGGGCCGCTAGCTCAACGGTAGAGCAGCTGACTCTTAATCAGGAGGTTCGGGGTTCGAGACCCTGGCGGCCCATTCATAAAATCAAGGGGTTACAGCGCTTTGTGCTGTAACCCTTTTTGCTTGGGGAAGCACAGGGGAAGCACAGGAATCAAGTTCGCCTTTTCGCTGCTCGCCTTAGCCCTGTTCTTTTATAGGCTCCGTGTATTGTTGCTAGTCTTTCTGTGCATCTCGTGTACACAGGTGGAATTTGACGCTCCCGCAAAATTCTCACACAGATTCTCACAGAGGGAAAACGACGGTCTGCCTACCATATCCAACGAACTACTCGATTAAAAAGACGGTCCCACAGAGACCCCCAATCTTTTCCAGCTTCCAGCCGCATTGACGGATTCCGGATACATTCAGATACATGCCATCATTGGGGCAAGTCTCCCAGGGAGTCTTAAACCCGATAATTGAATTGATCTCGCTCAACTCCATTTAATCCCCAACATAGTGATTGCCTGCTCCATATTTGCTTCCCAATGGACGCTGCGGTATCATCCCTTCATCCCCAATTTGCCCACGTCCAAGTTTCAGGAGCAATCAATGACTCTCACCAAATCCCAAATCGCGGAAGCACTCTTCGCGCAGAACATTTTCACCAAACCCGAGTCAGCCCAGATTATCGACACCCTTTTCGAGCTGATTAAACAGTCCCTGCAAAACGGTGAAGAGGTTCTCATCAGCGGATTTGGGAAATTTGCAGTGAAAGAAAAGCAGGCACGTAAGGGCAGGCATCCCCAGACTGGAGAGCCGATTATGCTGACATCCGGGAGAGTGGTGACATTTAAGTGCTCTGATATTTTGCGGATGGGAATGAATGGGCGGGATGAGTGAGGAGTGTCCATTGGGAGCTCGTTTTGCCCGAAGGAAAGTCAAACCGATCAAAGGCAGGCAAATTCCAGCCGATCAGCAAAGAATTATCGGACAGGACATCAGTAAATCCACATTATAGCCCCTGGGATGTAAGCGGTTCCCAAATGCCAGGGTATGCCGGTTTTCATTTCTTGCATTGAACGCGCGTTTATTGAGATTGAGTTTCAAGACGCTCTCCAGTAAAATGTTTTGCTGCCTTTTGTAGACAAAAGTGACAGGCAATACGTCCTTAGGCTGTAGAAAATAGAAAAGGCAGTTTAGCGCCTGAGCCGGGTGAGCAGTCTCCACCACGGAGTTCAAACCTCCCGGGGCCAAGCGCTCGATGCAGGCAGTACTTAATATACTTTGAGATGATAAGGGCAACGTTTGGGGTCTTTGCTCCCGTTGCCGTGCTTGTCCAGAACCATAAGGCCTTTATGCTCGAATGCCGAGAAAAGGCCAGTTTCAAGGAGAAAGTCATGATGCGCTTACTTAAGATCTTTTCGGTGGTCCTGGTGGTAGTTGCCGCCCTGATGCTTGCATCTACCAGTTATGCATCCAGAGGCGGCGGCGGTCATGGCGGTGGTCACGGGTATGGCGGTCACGGGTATGGCGGCGGTCACGGGTATGGCGGTGGTCACGGGTATGGCGGTCACGGGTATGGCGGCGGTCACGGGTATGGCGGTGGTCACGGATATGGCGGTGGTCACGGGTATGGCGCCCGCGGGTACGGCCGCGGGTACGGCCGCGGGTACGGCCGCGGGTACGGCCGCGGTTATGGCCGCTACGGTTGGGGCCGCTACGGTTGGGGCCGCTACGGCTGGGGCTGGGGCGGCTGGGGCTGGTGGGGCCCTTGGGGCTGGGGCCCTGGCTGGTGGTTGGGCGCCGGCCTGTGGCCGTACTACTACTGGGGCGCCTGGGGCTACCCGAATTACGGGGGGTATTATCCTGATTACGGGGGGTACTACTCTGATTACGGATCGTCCTACCCTTATGATTATTATGGAGGAGATGGAGGATATTCTTCCGCGCCGTCAAATTATAATGGCGGTTACAGTCCCGATTAAGGGCCATTGCAGTCAGAGGTCGTCGTGACCCTTTGCGAACTGGTGGAACGCCCCACGCAAAGGGGCTGATAGCTTGTACATCTCACGGGCCCCGGGGAAATTTTTAGTGCGGAAAAAACGCTCACGCCAGGGCGGGAACTCCCGGATGGGTATATTGAAGACCCTGCCCCTGGAAAAACCGGGCGTTTTTCAAGGACTCAAGCTCTTCGATGACGGCAATGAACCGTGAGGGTAGGAATACACTGTGCCATCCGGCCGGTCGGCGGCAGCCAGATTCCCTGGGGCAGCTTCGATGGCCTGATGATTTGGCAATAGGCAATAATAATGAATTGACTTTACACGATTATGGCAAATTCTGCCGAATTATGCGGTTAATTTTGCCTGCGTGACGAAAGGAAAGTTGGATGGCTCGATGGAAAGCAATCCCTATCTTGGTTGGCATCATAGTTATGGTTTACGGCGGTTTCTTTTTTGCGCAGGCTCAGCCGCCACCCCCGGACCGAGGAGGACCTCCGGGGGAAAGGGACCCCCAAATGGAGCAGATGATCGATATGATGTTCCGTAACATGGATACCAATCATGACGGCAGGATCAGCGAAAGCGAATGGATGGCCTTTCAGGAAAAGCAATTCAGACGTTTGGACAAAAGCGGCAAGGGCTACATCACCAGAGGTGATGTAAGCGCCGACATGATGGAGAGGATGAGAGCACAACAGCAGCAGCAAAGAGCAAGGCCCCCTCAATAGTTTCCAGGCGCCTTGGAGCCAGTTTGCGTGATTGATTGTGAACCAGTGGGGGCATGGGGGTCAAACCTACACTCTTCACAACCCAAGCTCCCTCTCAAGCATTCCAACAGATTTGCGCAGAGATACATTCTGTTTCATCTCCTCCGCAACCCGCCTGCTTGCCTGCGTAACCGCCGACTCTCCCACCCCGTATGCTGCGCAGATCTCTTTAAGCTTGAGCCATGTGTGGTGCCGGCATAGATACAGTCCCACCCGTCGCGCCTTCGGCCGGTCATCCATGAACAGATCCTCCACCCCGGAACGGATCGCCTCGACCCCCGGTCTCCCTGCAAGTTGACGAACTGCGGGTAATTCACGGTCCGCCTGCGCCGCCTTTAGGAATTTCTCCCGCACCCACTCAACAAAAGACTCGCCCCCCAGGACCGTCGATGCCGTCACATGCTCAAAGGGGTTTGGGCACTCCCGCCCGGCTTGTCCCTCAACGAAATCCCGGTACCGCTTCTGACCCGTTTTCTCATCCGACGCAAAGAAGGAAAGGATGAACTCCCGGTGCAGCCACTGGGGCGTGGAGCCCGACCCGGCGTATGCCCGGTAACTCGACCACTCGTACTCGCCGGGCTTTGCAATGATCCTGGCTCTTACCGGATTGAGGTGGATGTACACAGAGAGTTGCCTGGCATATTCGTCTTTATCGACCAGGATGGCTTTGTAGCGACCCTGGAACAGGTGACCCGCCCGCCGCCGTTTCACGTTAAAATATGTCGTGTAGGCGCCGTTTACGTGTTTCATGATCTGAGGCAAATTCCCGCGAGGAGTCTCCACCAAGAGGTGGTAGTGATTGGACATAAGGCAGTAGACATTGGATTAGCGCGCCATAGCGGACCGTTGCCGATTCCAGATAGGAAAGGAACTGAGCCCGGTCCCTTTTGTTCAGGAATATGTTCTTGCGTTCATTTCCCCTGGATGCAACATGATAGAATGCACCCGGGTACACAATTCGAAGCGCCCTGGCCATAGCCTGACCCTCTTCTCACTTCCTAATTTACTCTCACGGCCTCGTATTCCCCTTGAGTGTCACCGATATGTCAAGAGTGTAGGTGTGACCCCTCTTTACGCTTTACGCCGTTGAGTGTCACCGATATGTCAAGAGTAGTTACGATCAAATTTATAAATAGCGAGATGTTAGCTTGGCGCCGACCCCGTTGCGCAATATTTAGTACGGCCGATGAACAAAAGGGTATACACCGAAGCCAATTCCGTAGCCACAATATGAAAGGAAGGAATTTTTTTCCCAGGAGGGAGAAATTTATTCCGACCGGATTGCTCTTTGTAAAGAACTCGAAAACCTGAGAGGGTCGAAGCTGCTTGTCTATATCACCAGAGACAGACTTGGACTCGAAGCCCAGATCCATGCCGGGATACGGGATTATTTTGCCAATCATATAGTGTCATGAGTCACAAGTTCATTGCATAAAATTCGTAGGGTGGGCACGTTTTATGTGCCCACCAATCAGTGGTGGGCAACGCTCTGCTTTTGCCCACCCTACCCTTAATTCGGGAACTAATTAATGACTCAGGACACTGGATACCTTCAGCCTCCCACGGAAAATATCGCTATATCTCTATAGTCAGGGTGGAGAAATTCTTGCTGGCTTGACTATCGCGAATATGATCCGTCTTTTTTGTGATGAGTTCGAAGTGATAGTCCCATCAAAAGCACACAGTACGGCCACGCTCATCTGTCTGGGCGCTGATAGAGTTGTAATGACGAAACAAGCCACATTGGGGCCGATAGACCCCGGCATTAATGATCCACCCAATCCTCCATCCATAGACTCGATAATAAGGCGACTTGTAAAGGTTGGGGCCAGGGTGGTCTACCATGCCAGGAAGTGGCATGCGCATGTTGCGCCGGTTTTTTCCCTTGCTCGCTGCTATCTCGCATCCTATTCGCCTGAGGCCAGCCGGCGGGCGGGAAACAAGGCTGTCAACTGCGTAGAAAGAGCTGAGTCCTGAAATGGCAAAACCAGTATCATTGACCTTTCACTTGCATGTTCGATTGGAAAATTGAATGGTTTTGCGGGCTTTGGGGTAGTTCAAGAAGTTTTTTCGGGCAGAATCCGACGCGAAAATGCCGTTCGGATGCATGGTGTACAGCTTGATGCATTATTCGGCTGAGAGAGCAAGGCGGCAAACGGGCGGTCTTCGCCAAACGGCCGCAAAATTGCCGATCCCACAAAAAAGGCGGCCCAAAGGGCCGCCTTTCGAACTGGGGAATGGCTTTTGCGAATTAAATACTTTGGAGCAGCTTGAGTACGTTCTGCGGCTCGGCGTTAGCCTGCGCCAGCATCGCCATTGAAGACTGCTGCAGAATCTGGTTCTTGGTAAAGTTGCTGACCTCAGTCGCCATATTAACGTCCTCGATGGTGGATGCTGAAGACGTGAAGTTCTGGATACTTGTGGTGATGTTGTTAAGAGAGTACTGGAGCTGGTTCTGCAGACCGCCGACCGTACCCATGTAGGCGTTGATCGAGACAAGGGCGGTGTCGATGGCGTTCATGGCTGCCTGAGCGCTTGCCAGTGTGCTGACCGAGATTTTGTTTGCCGTGCCGCTCACTCCCAGGCAGTCGGTGGTGGCGCCGTTGAACTGGACGACCATCATGTTATCAGCGCTGTAGGTCCCGCCGATTTGAAAAGTGATTCCATTCGTTGCCGTTGTATTTCCGTCAATAAGGTTAATTGACCCATACTGCGTGGACGACGCGATCTGGTCGATTTCACTCTGGAGATCCGCAAATTCACCATTCAAAGAGGTCAGGTCTTCCGTGCCCTCCTGACCGGATGCCGCCTCGACGGCCAGAGATTTCATCTGTACCAGAATGTTGTTGATCGTGCTGTATGCGCTGTCGGCCGTCTGAAGCATCGATGTTGCCTGGTTTGCGTTCTGAGCGGCGACCTGCATCGCGGAGACTTTTGCCTTGAAAGAGTTGGCGATTGCGAAGCCCGCCGGGTCATCTGCGGCCGAGTTGATATTCAGACCTGTCGAGAGCTTTTGGAGTGAGGCTGATACGGCCGCATTGGTGTTCGAGAGAGTGTTCTGAATCAGAAGGGCGTCCATGTTTGTGTTGACTACCATGCCTGCCATAACTAGTCCTCCTTGATGTGTAATTTAACAACATAGACTATGAATAAGTTAGGTAATTAACCCACCATAAAAAAACCTATAAAAACCCGCTACGCGGCATAACCCGCGTTATAAGCCATTCCTTGTTCTGATTGTGTCGCAAAATGACTTATTCTGCTGTTTGAAGAAGCAATGTTCGTGCCAGCGTTGTTCAACGACAATTATTTCAAACGGTGCCCTTTTGCATTCTTCCCGGCCTGACAGCAGCGCCCCCAGACCGCCGTCAAAAATATGAACAATTTTCCCCGCATGGTTACATAGTGCTTAAGTCGTCACTTTTTTTTGAGTAGGGCATGACGATGGAAGAAAACTGACAAAACAGTTACATGCATTCACTTGATTTTGATAACCTAAAATTCCCCCGCTTTAGATAGACACGAGCGTCTAAAATTCCCCAACCCTCACAGAGCTTCTGGTAACACAAAGCGACACAAAAAATCGCAGGTGTTGCTGGAAAATCGGAGGGAACAGGCGTTAAGGGAGTTTCAAATGAACATATTCAAGGATTTTACGCTCAAATGGTGGCAGGCGGGTATCTTCTTGCCCTGCTCTCTCTCGGTATAATCATTGGATCGACGTGGCCTGAGTTGTTTCGGGGATGGATTCCTTTTCTCTTCCTGCTCTTTCTTATTTCAGGAGGCTATGTCACCTACGTGTGGTTGAAGCAGGAAAGGGTCAAATATATAACATCGTCCAAATCAAAATAACCCTTTTTAACGGGGCAGAAGAAGGAAAATGTTTCCCGCCCTTAGTCGCCGAGTATTTACCACCGGCCTTTATCCAACTCGAATCGCACAAAAAGGAACATTCCAATTGCGTGTGGGTAGAGTCGTGGTAGAATCCGACCCTGAGTGCGGTAGTAAAGCCGGCGCTGCAAATCAAACATCGCAAAAGGCTGTAAATTAGGAGCACTCTTTTTGTGAGGGAAGAAGTGGAATTACGTTTAAGAGAAGCGCAGCACCCATTGTGAGGGCGCATTTGGCAGGATTTCATTATGAAAAAGCTACGGGTCAAGATACTGATTTTGGCAACAATTTTAGTTCTACTTTCCATTATGGTGTTTGTAGTTAATCATATTGTAGCTGTCTCACATCTATTGGGTAACATCAACCCCTGGCTTGGAGCAATCTCTCTGTGGTTTCTACTTGGATTAATGTGCTTATGCAGCTTCTATCTCATTGGTGTCTATTTTTTGAGACAACAACCTTTGGTATTTCCTGATAATCCTACACCTGAGCAAGAGCAACTTTATTTAGCCTGTCTTATTAAAAGATTAAATTCCAACAAGGAACTCGTAACTAAAGGAGTACAGGTACGTTCTGCCGATGATGTTGCCAGCGTTATTACCTTACTTGACAGTCTGGCGGACGATCAAATAAAGCAAGTTGCAAGAAGAGTGTTTGTTTCAACCTCCATTGCCCAGAATGGAAGACTCGATTCGATTATAGTCTTTTACCAGATTGCCTTACTGATCTGGAAAATATCCAAAATCTACGAGCAAAGACCTTACCCTTACGAGTTATGGAAAATTTACTGTAATGTACTTACAACCTCCATGATTTCATTTGGCATTGAGCAAGTGGACCTGACCGATCAGATCGGAAGTATCATTTCTCCTCTTTTTGCTAACTCGATATTGGATCATGTCCCAGTGGTGAAGACGTTTACAAAGGTTTTCACTCACGCAATTCTTACTGGATCAGCGAATGCTGGATTAGTTTGCAGAGTTGGGATAGTAGCGAGAAATTACATGGGGTTGAAAACGCGAGTGGACTATCGTGCCCAATTGCGTCCCACCGTTGAAGCTACACGAATGCTGAATAGTATTTCATCCGAGTCAGTGCAGAAAGTTCTTACGGCCTTGGCCGGCTCGATAAAAGATATTACCGCTCAGGGTGCGAAGAAGGCCACAGGTAGCATTGTAAATGCTGCGGGCGTTGCTGTACAAGGGGTTGCAGATGCGGGTAGAGCCTTTGGAGAGAACACCTTAGATGCTTACGGGACCACCAAAGAAGGGCTGAAGAAGGCCAGCGCCTGTGCTGTGAGAGGAGTTCAAACGTTAGGCGGCTCTGTAAAAGACATTACCGCTCAAGGAACGAAGAAGGCCACAGGCACCATCCTCAATACTGCGGCTGTAGCTGTGCAAGGTATCGCAGACGCTGCCGGAGCCGTCGGAGAAAGTACCTTAGAGGCTTACGGGACCACCAAAGAGGGTTTAAAAAAAGTCAGTGACTATGCTGTGAAAAAGGTTCAAAAAGTTGGCGGCTCCCTGAGGGATATGTCCACTCAAGGAGCAAAGGAATCAACGGAAGCTCTCGTTAACAGTGCAGGCGGGATTGCATTGCGCGTTGTCGAAGCTGGCAAAGCAGTGGGAGATAGTACCCATGAGGCTTATTGTGCGACCAAGGAAAGAACGAAGAAGATTGCAGCAAGTGCCGTCAAGACGACCCAAAGGGGTTTAAGCGGGGTAAGAAAATCAGCCAAGAAAGTCTGTCCAATTTTTTTCAAGGAAAAGCAGTTAGGTTTGCGTCCCTTACAAAAGTTTCATTGCAGACGAAAATACAACGACCTCGGACGCCCTTAACCTTAGGAGGCAACATGAAGAGGGTGAAATTACTGCTCTTGATTGCTGTGCTAATCGGATTCATTTCCCTAACCTATGCACAAGAAACCATCACCTCCGAAGACGCCGCCAAATTCATCGGCCAGCAAAAAACAGTGTGCGGCATGGTTGCCAGTGCTCATTATGACGCCAAAAGTAAGTGTACTTTACTGAACCTCGATAAACCATCTCCAAACCACGTATTCACTGCTTATATTGGGGGGTCTGACAGGGGCAAGTTCGAGAAACCGCCTGAAGAACTATACTACGCTAAGGCGATCTGCGTAACCGGGATGATAGAGCTCTATCAGGGCCGCCCAGAGATCATTGTGAAGGAGCCCTCACAGATTAAGGTGAAGTAGCCTGATCACATCCAGGAACAACCATGCCTACGAAAAAGAGAATCCCCGTAACAGTTGCACTGACGGCTTTTCTATTCCTCAGTTTCCCGAACATTTCTCTCGCGTGGCACGACGAAACCCACTTGGCCATTGCCAAGGCGGCCGGATACCAGAAATGGTACAATGCGGCCGGCGCTGACATCGCCAAAATAAAGGCAGGAGATAAAGAGGGCTATAACCATTACTCGAACAATCCGCCCGATACCCTTGTGACTCCGAAGATGGTTCTCGATCAGGTTAACCGTTACAATGATCCGACAGATGAGGACGGGCATCTTTACGGGGCCATCATCGCTTCCCTTCGAGATTACAGATCCGCCAAGGCGGAAGGGAAATATGCAGAATACCATATGGCCTATTGTGCTCATTATGTCGGCGATCTCTCCATGCCTTTGCACAATACCCTTTTCAATGAATTCAACCGGCAGCACCACGCAGCCATGGATGGAATCGTGGAAGATGAGGTACTGAACCACCTGGAGCGGATCAAAATTTATCCCATACAGATCAAGTCCGAAGATGATTTGGTGAGGGAGATAGCACGGATAGCGAATTTGTCCATGAAATTGGGTTATCGGCTTGAGGCGGAGAACCGGATGCTGACCAAAGAGGAAGCCTATATCCAGCTTGGGCATAGTGCTTCACTTTTGAAGGCTATTTTGGACTATACCCGGTAGAGGGATTTTCAGTCGATGGGATTTTGGGTAAGTCAGACATGAAGAAGAATTATAGACCTCCAACCATCTGATATTGTCTCGCAAATTGGTCAAAATGGAGAACGACTTTGCTGAACCCAAACCCTGAATATATTCGTGAATTAATTGAAGTCGTCAACGCAAGCCCCTTTCCAGATCACATGTCGATGCGGCTTTCCGAGGTCGCGCTGGACAAAGCCGTGCTCGAACTTAAGACCGATCGTTGCCATCTCCAGCCTTTCGGTAATGTTCACGGAGGCGTGCTCGCCACGATGATCGATACGGCGACGTTCTGGGCGGCTTTCATGAGAATTCCCGAAGAATCGGGCCTGGTGAATATCGATCTGAAACTGAATTACCTGAAACCGGTCAAAGACGGCGTGTTGATAGCGGAAGGCTGCACAATCCATTCGGGCAATCTAATCAGTTATGCCGAAGCAACTGTATATAATGAATCTCGGCAGCCGGTCGCTCATGGCACTTCGACCCTGATGACGTTGCGCGGAAAAGGGCTGAAATTGCATTCCCGCAAATTTCTGGATTCATAACTGGGCGGAAAGGGTCGTAAGGACGATGAACGGATGCAATGCAAAGCTTGAAGAGGAGTTTCACAAGAACTCAGCAACGGTATGCCCAGATAAGGGGTTCTAATGCCGGGAAACCCTAATTCTAATAATTGTAAAACCTGCGACCGGATATCTCGTTGAAAAAGTCCTTTTCGACCCGGCAACCGTCAACCTCCATCGTCCCCCATGGCGTTTGGTAACTTCTAAAACGGTCATACGCATCATCATCGTAGTGAGGCCTGTCTTTTTCGTCCCCTGGTAAATTCCGTCCCATTTCGTCGATCTCCATCTAAAACCTCTCGCGTAACTATTCACTCCGTCAATATCAGCTTTGGGATCCGCGCCCATAGTGAATTTTAACAAACAATGTAGGACCCGAACCATCCCGAACATGAAGAAAGGCCCCAATGGTTTGCGGGCCGAGGAGGAAAATACCATGCTGCCTGTCCGGAAGCAAGGATACAGAGGTCAATGTAATGGAGGATTTCGGTGCAAATCTCCCAGGGAGACTTGATCGATGAGTGCTCAGATTGTCGAGTGAACAGACGTGGAGGTGGGAAAATAATGTTGAATCGATCAGGAGGGGCATGATTCATGAATTTTTCGAAGGAAGCGATAATCTCCGAGCTTCTTTGCAGCCATTCGGGTTCTAGGAGCCTGTCGGAAAAATAGCACTGGGAGCTATTTTATGCTAATATCGCCCCACTATGGAAAAGACGTTCAAATCCTGTGACCGAAAACAAATGCTGCTGCTCCCGCCTTCCTTGCTTGACTGG
>JBEKTT010000017.1:0-85480 GCA_049515795.1 Syntrophobacteraceae bacterium | reverse complement strand
GGGCACGAAGACCTCGAAGAAGACCGGGGGCGAAATCCTTGGTCTCCACGCCCTCCTGGTCTCCTGCTTCCTCTTCGTGTCCTGGTGCTCTTCGGGGCTGCCGGCCTAGAGGGATTTTCTCACCGCGACACGGAGATACTACAGCACAAAGCGCCTGATCCCGTCCCTCAGCCTTATTACATTGAAGTTAATGAGCAACCCTACCTTTATCCCGGCAAGTTTGATACATGAACTTGGATTGCACACCCGTCACTCGGTTCGACAGCCCATCAAATTTCATCTTCGTGCCCTTCGCGTTCTTCGTGGTGAACGCTTGCGCGTTGATTCTCCTCAAATGATATGAAATGACCGGATTTGATCCGGTTTTGGGATTTTTTCAACCACGGATGGACGCGGATGGAGGAACGCAATGCTGTAGATGTCTGCCGCTGATGTGATTAGCCATCCGGCCCTTCTCCTACTTCGAAGTCCACTTTCAGCACCCATCTGACTGGCGGCTTTCTCTCTGATTTTGCAAGCACTTTCCCGCACTCGTCGGACATGCTTACATGGGGACCGCTTCGTCGAGGAGGCGGCAAAGCAGATTCTTCTACGTGAGGGTACCGACAGGCGATAGAGGTGGTTGGGTTCGCCCCGGACGTTCTGATCGAATCGATAGAGCATCTGAAGAGGAAGCATTTTACCGTTCTGGTGAGACGGCCTTATCGATCTCTCTCCGAATATGGAGATACGATTAGATAAACCAGGGTACCGCATACACATATGATCTTATTTCCGTGTCCTTTTGAAAGATGTACGTCATAACGCCATGTAGGAGAGGTATCCTGAAGTAGTCGAGACGAAATTTTACTCTTATGCTTTACGCCCGGATCATGAGGTATCCGGGCCACCCGGGCACCTACGAAACTATGACATCTTAACTTATAGGGCTTTCGGCGAAAGCTGCTCAAAGAGTTTAAGTAGAGATGCAGCACGGGTTTCTTTTGGCTGTTCCGTAAACTGATACAATCCTATGCGAACCTTATGCACAATACCGGTCACACTCCATTTCTTCAAAAGGTTAGAGGAAAGAACCTGCTCGGCAGACGTATGCCCCATGTCCGCTAGCTCTCTGAGTTGTTTTGGAGTAATGTAGCCCTGATGGTATTCCGTCTGTATCTTTCGTGAGAATTCCAGCAGGTCCTTCTCCTCAGCGGGCGACAGTTGTTTGGAATCCTTTCCTTCGCCAAGGAGAACCTTGACCCACCTCCTTGGAACAATTTGATCTTTTTCTTCCCAATAAAAGATCGGGCCTCTAATGTCAGCTAGTACTTCTGCAAATATTGCAGAAGACTCTCCGTCAACATATTGTTTGACATCCGTACCCGAACGGCCTCGCCACAGGACAAGCGCATTAGCTATTAGAGCCTTTTGTTCATCTGGATACATTTCTCGTAGACGGTTTAGTAGCCTAATCTGTCTTCGCTCTTGCGCTCCACCATATAGGATTAAACGCCATCGATCGTACCTACCTCCTTTTTCTATCGAAACCTCGGGTGCCCGTTTTCCATACCTCAAAGATTCGGCAAAAATAAGGTTCTTCCCACGACCGAGTTCATCAACAAATGCCGCAATCCGCAATATTTCCATCAATGTTCTGTTGATTGTGTTGTGGGCACGGGAAAACCATTTATTAGCAAAGAAGGTTGATTCCTTCATACAAAGGTTGCTTATGCATATCTTGTCTGGAAAAGCCTCAATGATAATATCCCCAGAGCGCTCCACATAAGCTGCGTGAGCCACTGCATTAGCAAGTGCCTCTGCCAACGCTCTCTCCGGATATGGAACCGAGACTATTCGTAGTTGTTCCTTGGTCCAATGCTGAATTTCTTCGCGAAAAGGTTTATCGAGCAGGTGAAAAAGGCCGGTGCGTGTTTCATTCCTGATAGGGTTGTCTCTCTTATCGTAGAATACAACACGGTACTTACATGAACCAAAGAGGATTTGGGATGTTCGAGTGTTTTCAATACCTAATCTTTTAAGTATATCGTCAGCACAGAGTTCTTGAATATCAACTATAGGAATGTTCCGGTCGATAGCACCCAAAACCTGGCTAAATCTTTGTACTGCGCTTAAATCTGCTTTTTCAGTACATGTTTGGGATGTGAAGTCGGTCAAGCCAGGGAGGGAGACAGTTAGCTTCATCACGTCAGCAGGACTCATCTCTTGAATTGTAGTACCTATCCCTTTGTAAGCTTTCTTGTCCCAATAAACAACGGCTCCTGGATTTTCGTAGCGTACGACGATGAACCAGCCATTCCCACTGGAATGACAACTAACAGAAGTACATGTCAACTGCGGGTCCAAGTACTGGTTGAGATGTTGTGAAATAGCCTCTTCACTGTTCTTTGCCCAAGATTCATCCCAACCGCAAAGCATTCCGCAATCGTCAATACCTATGCACAGCCAAATAGGCCCCTGGAGCATGCTATTTGCGAATGCACTTATTTTCTTTCCAACAGCTTGGGACCAGCCCTTTTTGAGTTCGAGGTTTGAGGTACGGAATTCTTGAAGTACCCCCTGGCTCAGTTTGTCATAAATATCCTCGATACTCTTTATCATGGCGGGTGCTCCTTGGGTTGAATGCACAACAGGGATTATGCATTCCGTATAAA
Organism: Syntrophobacteraceae bacterium; assembly: GCA_049515795.1. Taxonomy (GTDB): domain Bacteria; phylum Desulfobacterota; class Syntrophobacteria; order Syntrophobacterales; family Syntrophobacteraceae; genus SbD1. Next base: position 82,826 of record JBEKTT010000017.1, on the reverse strand, counting down.
ATGTACAGACTGATTGCTTCAGTTTGTACAAAAGGTCCGCCTGCCTTCGTGGGCTTCGCGACGGAGAAGTCATCCAGCATAATACGACCATATCGGCATATCGTCAATCAGGAGATGCTCGGTTCGGAGCCACACTTATCGGATGGTGGTACGGATTCCGGAGACACTCGGTAGAGCTAGAAAAAAGAGATGGAAGCGGATGCCTCAATACAACTTGCCAAACCAGAAATGTCACTGACGATTGAGAATGTTTACTGAAATAATGAGAGAGGGGTCAAACCTACACTTTGCACGCCCCAAGCTCCCTCTCAAGCATTCCAACAGATTTGCTCTGTTTCATCTCCTCTGGTGCAACCAGGCTGACTGCCCCGCCATTGTCAGGAGTGTAGGTGTGACCCCTCTCTTTCACTCTTGGAGGAGAAGTGGCTGTCGAATCGGCTTTAGCTGAAACGTTGCTCTGGCCCGATTTGAGATTACTTTGGGGATAAGCTTTTGCCCGCAGTTTCTGAACGGATGCCGTGACATCGCCTTGCTGCTTCATGAAAGCTTCACCCAACCTTTGTGTCCAGGCCGACGCCTTAGCCATCATGTCGAGCACCGGCGGAAAAGGCACCAGCTCCTTCACGCTCAGGTCCCAATCCATTTTATCCAATGCCGCATTCAGCTGATCTTTACTCAGGTCCTGGTGTTCCTTCACCCAGCGGTCTGCTTCCGCAACATCACCCGGATATGTTGCCGCGATAAGGACTTGTGCGAGCAACGTATCAGGGTACAAGGCAATCGGTTCAAGCATCTGGTCCAGTTCCTGCTGGCTGAATGTGTTGGCAGACGGTCGAGCTTGCTGTGAAAGCGCTCCGAATGGGACCATCATTACAAGGAGGGCCGCAATCAGAGCACACTTAAGAAATGCATTTCTTTTCATTTTCGCCTCCTGGAATTGAGGCCATCAAAGGGAAAGGGGCAAAGCAGGAACTTGGTGTAAAACGGAATAATGCATCAACTTCTCCGCGCCGCATCCAAACTGCATGTTGAGATCGGATTTTTGCCCGAAAAACCTCTCGTGTATTCCGGAGCTCCCAACAGGATACAATTTCCCCAACACAATACGCAACTCAAACGTGCGTGGGACTGGTTTTTCGATTTTCCGACAGACCTCCTCCCCGTATGGGGTCACATACACCACGGGCACCGCTTGAGAAGGTCCCATTTCCAGGCAAGAATGTCGCCAATGCCGGCCATTCCACTGAGAATCATAATGGCCAAACCGATAAAGCTGATCAGGCCGCCAATGTAGAAAATCTTCGTCATCCTGCTAAGCTCCTTCCATTCGATAATCATACGCGCCTCCTCTACCTCCTAAACACCTGAAACTCATTGCCACACTCCACGCATTTCTTATCGTAAATCCTCACAGTCGGGACTCCGTGCAATTTCCCTACCCATGCGACGATGGTGGTAAAGGAGAGCTTGGATTTCACATTCTGGCTTCCACACTGCGGGCATTTCGGTTTGATTCGTGGATTTTGAATAATCATGGCTTGGCCTCCCTTTTGATGGATGATATCGTTTGTTTTGGCGATTTGAGTTGCGAACAGTGGGGTGAAAGTACATGGTGGATCAAATTATTATCTTCGTGTATTCATATATGTAGGGAGGATGCATCATTTCAGCGGACCGGAAGATGTCTCGTCTGGCGAGTCTTATCTCTTGCATGTCCAATCTGAAAATCGTATGGTTTTTCGGGGTTCAGGGGCACAATAGGGTTTTTTCGGACAAAGACCCCACCCGAAAATGCGGTTTGGATGCTTGACACTGAAGTTGGTGCATTATTCAGGCTTAGAAAAACACCCGGAATTCGAGGATCAGGATAAAGTGAGGGAAGAGAGCATGGAGATCAGTGACCAAATACGATATCGAGACAGACCCATAAGAAACTATGTTCTAGCGGCAAGTAGAACAATGATAGGTCATACACCTTGGATGCGGCTTCCTATCTTCTTGGAAAAAGTAGTTATCAGCATCAAAGGGTGGGGACGCGATTACCTGTTCGGCGATGAAATTCTGCGCATACCGCCGAACTCCGACGACTACGTCAGAATCAGCTGCCAATTGGGTCTAATTGAGACTGAAACGAACGAAGAGCAGGACCTGAGCCTGAAACGCTATCGTCCGACCAACTTTGCAGCGCGGATCGCACAGACCAGGGATATCGCTCAGATCAGAGAAATCATCCTTGAAAGCATTCTGGATATAGTTCGTTCGCGCAAAGAGGTGCATCCCGACGAGAAGCATGCGGTTTTGCTCCTGTGGCTATTGCTAAACATCAAAAAATTAGGTGCGCAGCCTCATGAGCACCATTTCACGAAGGCCACTGATAAACCCGACAGTTTCTATCCGCGCATACGGTTAAATTTCGCGCAAAGCCTGTGCAGTTTTCTTTTCACAGGGAATTCCGACCAGGAGTGGGAATTTCTGACCAAATGGCAGCAGTGCATATGAACTGGTGTGGATGGAGTCACGAAAATCTTTTCATTTTTAGAATCATATGTGATCACAAAAGTTTTGAGCAGGTATCGCCAGGAGTGAAAGGGGTAAGCCGCAGAGGCTGATGTGGAGAACATTTAGAGAAATCTTTCAGGTATTTCGTACAGCATGGCTTACATACACCACGGGCACAATCTATACTGCAAACCCAAAGCGTCCCCAATACTCACCTTCCCGCTCAGAATCATCAACTCCAGCCCAATTGCGCTTACCAGACCGTCAATGTAGAAAATCTTCGTCATCACGCTAAGTTCTCTCCTTTCGGCCATCATACGCGCCTCCTCTACCTCCTAAACACCTGAAACTCTTGCCCACACTCTTCACAACGCTTTTCCCAAATCTTAGCCGTCGGGACTCCTAGAATCCTCCCTACCCATGCGACAATGTTGGTAAAAGACACCTTGGATTGGACATTCTCACTTCCACAAGGCGGACACTTCGCTTTTATTAGTGGATCTTGAATAATCATGGCTTGGCCTCCCTTTTGATGGATAATGTCGTTTGCGTTGGCGATCTGAGTTGCGATCAGTCGGCTGAAAGTACATGGTGGATTGGATTATTGCATGTATTCATATATGTAGGGAGGAAGCATCATTTCGTCGGCTGGTGGATGTCTGGTCCAGTCACTTTGCTTGAGGGGAGGTGGCATGTCCATGTTTGCGTCGGCTTTCCCATTGGGCCGACATTACGGCATTCTATTCTCCTGAGCCTGCCACCTGGCGCGACGAGGACAAATTAACCAACTGTGGGAGGAGGTGTGTCGGAAAATCGCAAAAACCAGTCCCACTCACGTTTAACTTGCGTATTCTATTGTGAGAATTGTATACTTTTGAGAGTTCCGGAATGCATCAGAGGTTTTTCGGGCAAAAATTCGATTCCGGCATCCAATTTGGGTGCGGAACGCAGAAGTTGATGCATTATTCCGGTATATATCTAGCACATACGAACCTTAAACCAAGTTGTGTCGCATTAGAGTAATGTTTAGCGATTGAGAACTGTAATTTAATTTGATGCTAACAGTCTGATTCACAAAGAGGTTGAAAATTATGTTTGAAATGTCAAATTTCGCCTTAAAAGACAAAGTTGCTCTTATTACCGGCGGGGGGCGCGGCATCGGTCAGGGCATCGCCTTTGGCTTTGCCAAAGCCGGCGCCAACGTTGTTATCACCAGCCGCAAGGCCCCGGACCTTGAAGCCACCGCGGAAGAAATCAGAGCTTTCGGTGGTGAAGCTTTTGTCATCCCCGGTCATCTCGGCAAGATGGATGAAATTCAGAGAGTCATCGATGCAGTCATAGAAAAATACGGCAGAATTGACATCCTAGTCAACAATGCCGGCGCCAGCCCGTCCATGGGGACTGTTCTCGAATCGGATGAACGCCTCTGGGAAACCATTATGAATCTGAACCTGAGGGGTGTTTACTTTGTGAGCCAGGCGGTGGCCAAAATTATGAAACAACAGGGCGGCGGTAAAATCATCAATATCGCATCTATCGATGGTCACAAGCCGGAGCCGAAGGTCAGTGTATATTCGATCTCCAAGGCGGGTGTGCGTATGATTACAAAGGCCTTTGCCGCCGAACTGGCGCCCTTCAACATCCAGGTGAACGCCATCGCTCCCGGCCCCATAGTCACCAAGATGATGAATTCTCACTGGTTCCATCTCAGCCCCGAGGAAGCCAAAAAAGCAAAGGAACAACTGGAAAAACGGGTGCCGATGGGTCGTATGGGCATTCCCGACGATATTGCCGGTGCTGCCATCTACTTTGCTTCGGACGCCTCCGCCTACACAACGGGTGCGGAGATTGTGATTGATGGCGGTGTTCTGTTAGGCTCCAATCCTCTCGGAGAATCGTTGTAAAGACTTTATTAAAACAGTTGGCATTGATTCAAGGAACGCCGGGTTGCCCCCGGCGTTTCCTGTTTGACCCCGTTGCCATAACATCCGAAATAACATTCCTCTCCTTTTTCGATCGGAAGGGTGTCGTCTAAAATATTCTCATTCCCAGATCATATGTGAGCAGTAGCCCATGTGGGTGGTTTCCTGAATCCTACTGACAGAAAGTCCCTGTCCGGAGAAATCGAACGCTTCTGCCGAAGCTCTGTCAGATCAAGGCATGGCTACTGAAGATGAATGGGGAAACATCATAACGTGCTTGCCTCCCATTCCCGAATCCTGGATTGATGCTTGGCCTCAAAAGTGGCAAATCGGCCATTTTACCGATCCATTTTCCCTCGCCAAGACATCGTTCCCACGAGCTATCTTACTCCATTTATCTCCAGGGAGGGATGTAAGTACTACGACGGTGTAAAAGATGCAATGGATGGGATTCTCAAGGAATTCTGCTGTTATAGGCAGACCCCAGCAATCCGGGGCCCAAGTCACGATGAACTTGGATTGCGCACCCGATCACTCTGTACGACAGCCCATCAAATTTGATCTTCGTGCTCTATCCTTGACCGGACTATGCTCCGTTCTTCGTGGTGAACACTTACAATTTATGCACCCCCTTCGAGGCAAAAACCCCGATCACAGGTACTCATTTGCCTGAAGACCCGACACAGAGCGGGATAAAAACGGCTCCCCGTAAGCAGGGGATGACATTCAGACCGGACAAGTCTTTTAATCTATCAATAATTTTTTCTCTTTTGCCTCTTTCATGAGTTGTTCTCTGAAGTCGGGATGGGCAATGTTGATCATTTCCTTGACTCTTGCCGGTATCGTCTTGCCCCTCAGGTGGGCGGCGCCGTATTCTGTGACGATGTAATCCACGTCGGATCGAGGCGTTGTAACGACTGCGCCCGGCGGAAAGGCTGTCACTATTTTCGATATCATGGCGCCGTCGGCCTTTTTCGTCGTCGATTCGAGAACGAGAAAGGATTTCCCGCCCGGAGCCATTCTTGCCCCGCGGACAAAGTTCACTTGCCCGCCGGTGCAACTGAACTGCGAGAAGCCGATGGACTCAGAGCAGACCTGCCCCGACAGATCGCACATGATGGCGTTGTTAATGGCGACGAACTGGCTGTTCCTGGCAATAACATTCTCATCGGCAATATAGGAAATAGGGTATGCCTTAAGAGATTTATTTTTATGCATGAAATCGTAAAGCTTGCGAGCGCCGATACCGAAACTGCATGTGATCTCACCCGGATAGAGGGTCTTTTTGTTGCCCGTCACAATGCCCTTCTCCACCAGGGTGACCATTGAATCGACCAGCATTTCCGTGTGGATTCCCAGGTCTTTGTGGTGTTCCAGGAAAAAACCGATGGCATTGCTCAGGCCGCCAACGCCGATCTGAAACGTGGAGCCGTCCTCAATGAAAGAAACGATTTTATTCGCAATGGTTTTTTCCATATCCGTAATAGGGATCTTGGGCAGTTCGGCGATCTTATGGTCTTGCTCGCAGATATAATCAACGTCCTCGATGTTGATGAAAGCTTCCTTCGATCCATAAACGAAAGGCTGTTCGTTGTTCACCTGCAGGATAACCGTGTCGGCGCAATGGGCGGCGGTGTGGCCGTTAAAGACTCCAACCGCTCCAAAGCTGAAATTTCCGTTCTCGTCGGGGGGTGCGGCGTCCATGATGAACACAGTGGGCTTCATGATATTTTTTGTGACCCAGTCTGAATGAGCAAACTGGTAGGAGAGAACCTCGATGTTGCCCTGATCGAACATTTTTCTCTCTATCGGCCCCTGGAATAACGACGTGTGACTGATGTGTCCCTTGTATTCAGCCTTGAAATACTCAAATGGATTTAAGACTAGGGCCGAAAACATACTCACATTCTTCAATTCATCCTTTCTCTTACAGATGGCATTGATCACATCCACAGGTGCGCTGCAGACAGGACTATACCAGATGCGATCATTCGATTTTATGACAGCGGCCGCATCATCGACAGAGACCAACTTTTTCTTGTATGCTTCTTTCCAGCTCATTTTAGACCTCTCTTCTTCATTTCAGAAAATAGGACTCCGATTAACCATAAAGCCAGATCCCCAGCGGGATCGCGAAGAAAAGGGCTATGGTTGTCGCAACAACGTGCCCAAAGAAAATGTGTTTGTATGCGTTGACGTGGGTGAGCCCGGAAACCGCAAGAACGGTGATGACGACCCCGTTATGGGGCATGGCGTCAAAAGCGCCGGAGGACATGCAGGCAATCCTGTGGATCAGGTCCGGACTCAGGCCGAGGGCAAGATACTTGGGAGCCAGGGTCGTCAGGATAATTCCGAGGCCTCCGGATGCGGACCCTGTGATGGCTGCCATGATGTTCGTAGCGACCGCAAGAGAAATGATCGGGTGCATGGGAAGCGTCAGAAGCCAGGAGGAGACCGCCGCGAATCCCGTTGTAGCCGCCACGGCCATACCGTAGCCGACGTCGGCGCAGGTGTTCACGATGGGAACGACCGTGTTCAAGGCGCCCTTGTTCAAAGTATCCAGCTTCTTGACATAGTATTTCCAGAACAGGATGATGCAGGCCACCACACCGCCTGTCAAAGCGACAACGGCATCTCTTTTGACATAGGGAAGGTCGATGTTGAGCAGCAGGAGAACGATCACCATCGGAACCAGGCTTAACCATACGTTGGGCATGGGACCCGAAGCCGGGGCTCCTGCTCCGAGGACGCCGGCTGCAGGTTCCTCGTACACTTCACCTCTCGCCTTGGACTTTTTCAGTATGTAGCGGAAATACAGGATGTTAAAGGTGGCTACAACGACCGCTCCCAAAAGACCGACCAGCGGGGCCGAAGTCGTCGTTGAGGCCATGTATTTTGTGGGCATGATGTTTTGGATCTGAGGAGTTCCCGGGAGCATGGTCATCGTCAGCGATGCCGCTCCGAATATGAACGCCGCCATGAAGAGATGCCAGGAGAGATTCGCCTCCTTGAAGAGGGGCCGCGCGATCGGAATAACCGTGAATATGACGACGAACAGGCTCACACCGCCGTAGGTGAGACACATGGAGACGATCGAAATAGCCAGCATCACCCGCAGGGGACTCTCTTTTCCGATCACTCTCAAAATACCGTTGGCGATGGAGCGCGCCGCTTGCCCGTCTTCCATGAATTTGCCGAACACCGAACCAGCCAGAAAGATCAGGTAAAATTTCCCGGCGTAATTTATGAACCCTTTCATATAAGGTCCCAGCTCCTTCGGAGTTCCAGCTATCGTTTCCATGATATTCATTTGGGAAAAAATGCATAAGACGACGACGGCCAGGGGTGCGATGATGATAATATGCCAACCCCTGAGCGCCAGAACGACAATGAACGCTAACGACAGAACAATTCCAATTACACTCCAGTCCATTTAAATTCCTCCCTTCCTTTCAGGATGAATGAAGAAAAACAAGGCCCTGCCGAAGTGATGGTTTCGCACATTACATGCCAATAAAAAATGCTCAATGTTTCCAACAATATGGCAGATTGATCCTCGACCGGTGTAGTGAACATCTACAATAATAGGCGTAGATATTGGCTACACTATCTCGCTCGCCTGTTTCCCTTTCTCATTGATCTTGTACCGGCTCATTTTCTTATAGAGCACGCTTCTGTCGATCTGCAATATTTCGGCGGCCCGTTTTTTATTTCCCCTGGTCATCTGTAGAATGCTGATGATCGCGTCTTTTTCCAGCTTAATTCTCAGGTCGTTTAAATTGGCGAATTTTTCGATAGGCTTGTTGGCAGTTCCATCAAGCAATCTCGGTACAAACCGTTCAAAATGATAAACGTTCAGATGTCCTGAAAGGGCGATATTTGCGGCCCTCTCCAGAAGGTGTTCCAGTTCCCGAACGTTACCGGGCCAATGATATCGGGCAAATGATTTCAGCACGTCCTTGTGCACGCCCTGGATATTGAGGCCCAATCCATTGTTTATTTTCGCAATGAAATGATTGACTAGCTCGGCAATGTCGTCCAGCCGCTCCCGGAGCGGAGGAACTTGGAGCGATACCACATGAACGCGGTAGTATAAATCCTCGCGGAATTCGCCTTTTTCGACAAGTTCCCTTAAATTTCTGTTCGAGGTGCAGACCAAGCGGATGTCCGTATAAATGGTTCTTGTCCCTCCTATTCTTTCAATCTCTTTTTCTTGAATAGCTCTCAATAACTTTGATTGCAGCGGGAGCGGAAGTTGATCGATCTCATCAAGATACAATGTCCCTTGGTGCGCCATCTCAAATTTTCCGAGCTTGCCACCCTTTCGGGCGCCGCTGAACGCACCCTCATCATAGCCGAACAACTCCGACTCGATCAGATCTTTGGGAATTGCGGCGCAATTCAAGGCAATGAACGGCTGATGCCTGCGGGGACTCGCCTGATGGATTGCATGTGCAAACAATTCTTTCCCTGTTCCCGTTTCCCCTGTAATCAGGACCGTCGATTTCGTTTGCGCCACTTTCCTTGCAAGTTCCTTTGCCTCCGTTATCGATGCTGAAGAGCCAATGATGTTGTTTACAGAGTATTTTGCCCCTCTCAATTTCTGCAATTCATTCTTGAATTGATTCAACTCATCATTTAAACGCCGCACCAGATCCAAAGTGGAAATGGTGCTCATATACTTAATCGTATTCATGGAGGTGTAAGCGAATACCCCAAGGATATTATTGCCTTTGATGAGCGGGACATAATGTGCGATCACGGTTTCGCCATTGGCCAGTGTAAATAACTTGCAATCCGGTTGCCCCGCTTTCCTGATCATAGGCATGATCGTATTAGGGATGATCTTGAAAACAGGCTGGCCAATGATATCTTTCTTCTTGCGGTTCAATATCTTGACGTAGTGGTCGCTTATGGCTACAATCCTATCTTCCGAATCCGTGACAATCGTTACCCCCGTTCTTGACAGACTATCGAATATCAGACCGGTGATTTCATGACCTTCAAAGTGTCCATGCATGACATTGCCTTCCTAAATCGATATGATATTTTCCCGCCAAGACGCCTCAATTTTAGGATTACCCATATCAAAAAGTGTTGCAAACAACAACATAATATTATTAGCGGGCAACAGAGGCCGTTGCAAAACTCTTTACGGCCGTGAGAAGCAAATTGGACGATTTCGGGTAGATTTTTGCCACAATGTCCTCCAAGGAAACGGTCCTGAGAAGGCGGAAACAGTCTGTGATGTTGGGGATAATGTTGGGGACAGCGAAAAAGAGAGATTCAACAGGACTCGATATTCATTGTAACTCATTGATTTTACTTGGAGGGCGACGCGGGGATCGAACCCGCGACCTTTGGTTCCGGAGACCAACGCTCTATCCCCTGAGCTAGTCGCCCTCGATCAGGCTTGAAAAATGCGGATGGTGTTTCTATAAGATCCGGCCGGGATATCCCCCGGACCCGTTTGCCTGCGTACCACAGGCGCCGGTCTTTGTCAATGAGACGGGAATTGGGCTGCGGAAGACGGAGGACGGAAGACGGAGGACGGAACAGGATTTACAGGATTAACAGAAATGGCTATTTCCAAGTCCTGAGAATAAGATAGAAATACTTCTACGCTCCTGTTGATCTTGTTGAATTTTGGTATCTCGACGCTCCGCGAGGGGCCTCTGCGCTGAGAGACCTGTAGGTGGGGTGCCGGGCGTATGTAGGGTGGGCTAAGCGCAGCGCAGCCCACCAAGTTTTTTCGGAACAGCGTTGAGAATATCTCTGAGCCCTCTGCGTCTCCGCGGTGAAAATTTAAGGAATTATTTTATTTTGCTTTTTCTGTTCACTCTTCACCTCTCACCTCTCACCGATTTTAACCGTTGACCGGCGAAAAGGGGACATTTTCTGTTTACTGTCGGACGCTTTTCTGCTTAAAACCCTGGTTGCGGTCAACAGCTTGGAGTTGCTTCTATGAGGCCGCTAAGGTTTCTCCACTTTATAAACGCCAAAGGCTAAGAGCGCTGGAAACCATGAAGTGCGATCTTACGATTCAAAGCCTCCCCTGCCTTACCTTCGGGAACCTGTCCGGCGTACCGGGGCTGGTGCATGGAGTATTCACAAGGCACGGCGGAGTAAGCCTGCCCCCTTACGAGAGCCTTAACGTGTCCTGGAGCAACGGCGATTCACCAGAGGCCGTATTGGAAAACCTTACCCGTATAAAGAATGCGTCTGGACTTGAAAGGCTCGTTTCCAGCCGCCAGTTCCATGGCGATTCGGTAAATTTCATCGGCAAAGAGTCCGTTTGGGGGCTCGAGGAGCGGCCGCCAGCGCTTATCGCGCCGCCCGCAGACGCGCTCGCGACCAATCTTAGCGGCCTTGGTCTTGTTATAAAGATCGCGGATTGCCAGTCCATTTTCCTGGTCGATCCGCAAAGCCGCATCATTGCCAATATCCATAGCGGATGGCGAGGAAGCGTCCAAAACATCGCCGGAAAGACCGTCCGATTCCTCAAGGACCGGTTCGGGCTAAATCCGGCAGAGACCTTTGCCGCCGTATCGCCTTCCCTTGGCCCCTGCTGCGCCCAGTTTGTGAACTACCGAAAGGAGATTCCCGAAGAGTGGTGGTCCTTTCAGGTTCGCCCCGAATACTTCGACTTCTGGGCGATCACCCGGGACCAACTGAGAACGGCCGGGATTGGCGATCGGAATATCGAGTTTGCGGCAAGATGCACCGTGTGCGGGAAGAAGGAGTTTTTTTCGTACCGGGCCGAAGGCCCGACAGGGCGCATGGCCTCTGTAATCGGGTGGAAATAGCAGGACCCCAAACCGTAGAAACATCGGAGCTAATCTTGGGTAAGATAATCGAAGAGGCCCGCATAATTAGCCAGGAGAGAATTTCCGGGCAGATATTCCGGCTCCGGTTGCATTCGCCTCGAATCGCCGGCGCAGCCCGCTGCGGGCAGTTCGTGATGATTCGCGTCGGTGAGGGGGCCGACCCCCTGCTGCGCCGCCCTTTTTCTTTCAGCCGGATATATCCCGAAGACGGAGACTTCGAAATCCTCTACAGGGTTATCGGCCGCGGCACGTGGCTCATGTCCCGGCTTGACCCGGGATCGGCCTCAAGCCTTATCGGCCCTCTCGGAAACGGATTTGAGCTTCCGATCGACAGGACCGTTCCCCTGGCCTTCATCGCCGGCGGGATCGGTATAGCGCCTCTTTTGGAGCTGATCGCACAGGTGATTTCAGATCGCGGGGCAAAGGGCGCGGAGAAACTGCGGCTTTTTTACGGCGCCCGCACAGCAATTGAGCTTTTGCCCGAAGACTTTCTCCGAGGCCAGGGCATCAGCGTCCACTTTGCAACCGACGACGGCAGCTTCGGCTACAAAGGCCGCATTACTCAAATGTTTGAAGAATTCATGGCGGCGGGAGACTTCCGGCCCTTCGAGCTGTATTCATGCGGACCGCTCGCCATGCAGTATCACGTGGCCGGTTGGGCGCTCTCAAACGATACGCTAGCCCAGCTTTCGATGGAATCGATCATGGCCTGCGGGATCGGGGCCTGTCTTGGGTGCGCGCTCCCCGCTGCCACACCCGGCGACCCGGAATCCGAAGGCTTCGTCCACGTGTGCGAAGATGGTCCAATCTTTTCGGCAGGATCTATCAAATGGAACAAAATCCTAGTCCAGCAGACGCCTCCCCCGACCTTGCTGTTCAGCTAGGTCCTCTAAGCCTGAAAAACCCGGTTATGAGCGCCTCCGGCACGTTCGGCTACGGTGAGGAATACTCGAGCTTCTTTGACCTCAGACGTCTCGGTGCGATTGTGGTAAAGGGGATTTCGCTTAAGCCCCGCGCCGGGAACCCTCCTCCCCGGCTGGCCGAAACATCGGCAGGGATGATAAACGCCATAGGTCTGGAAAATGTCGGGGCCGAAAGGTTTTTGTCCGTAAAGCTCCCTTTTTTGCACGATCTGGGCGTTCCGGTGATCGTAAACATCTTCGGCAACACGATCGAGGAATACGGCGAACTTGCCGCCCGGCTCGACGGGGCGCCAGGAATCGCCGCCCTGGAAATCAACGTAAGCTGTCCGAACGTGAAACAAGGTGGGATGGTCTTCGGGACCGATCCGGCGATGACCTCCAGGGTGGTTGAAGCTGTCAGAGGCGCCACGCGTCTTCCGGTTATCACAAAGCTCACGCCGAACGTAACGAGCATCTCGGAGATCGCCAAAGCCGCCCAGGACGCTGGAAGCGATATCATCTCGTGCATAAACACCGTGGCGGCCATGTCCGTGGATATTTTTTCCAGAAGGCCGCGGCTGGCCAATGTTTTGGGAGGGCTTTCAGGACCGGCCGTAAAACCCATTGCTCTTCGGTGCGTCTATGAGGTCACCCGAGCGGTCCAATGTCCCGTAATAGGAATCGGGGGGATCACCAACGCAACGGACGCCCTGGAGTTTTTGCTGATCGGGGCGGGCGCCGTCCAGGTGGGGACCGCCAATTTCATAAATCCCGTTGCCGCAGTCGAAATAATCGAGGGAATAGAGCGCTTTCTCAAGGTGGAGGGAATTACAGGCATAAAAAGCTATATCGGGCGCCTTGATACAAGCTGCCTTTTTCCTTTTGCCGAGGATTCGTGCGCGGTTATCGCATCGGACATTTCTTAGAGCAAAACAATATTATCAAATAGTGTATTTCACTTGCGTGCACTTGCGGCTGAGACGCGTTGCTCCTATCAGGGCCGCGTCATTGCCGAGACGGCTTCGCAAAATGACCGCAGCACCGGGATCGAGCATCGAAGAGTTTTGAGCCAGGGTTTTTTCCAACGAACCAATGAAGAGGTCCCAGGCTGAGCTGACTCCCCCTCCTATGACCGCGTGCCTGATCGCGAGGGCCGAGAAGATGTTTGCCAGACAAATCCCCAGCGCCCAGCCCATCTTATCGAACAGGGCCATCGCGGCGGGGTCTCCTTGTTTCGCACAGGCATAAATCGTGTGCGCGCTGAGTTTTCCCTCCCTGTCGAGCGCATGAAGCGGGCCCTCTTTTAACCTTTGGTCGCAAACAGCTTTTTTTGCGCCTGATATGAGCGCACGCGCCGAGGCGAACGACTCCAGGCACCCTTTCGACCCGCAGGGGCAAGCCGGCCCGCCGGGTTCCACGATCATGTGGCCGACCTCCGCCGAAAACCCCAGGCCGTCTCCTTCCCACAGTTTTCCATTGAGAAAGAGGCAGCCTCCCGTACCAGTGCCCACTACTATCCCGACCCAGTTTCGGACTCCCCTGGCGGCGCCCGCCCAGCTCTCACCCAGGCCGAAAACGTTTGCGTCGTTTTCCATGCAAACCGGGATTTGCAGATTCCGCACAAGTTCCTGCCCCAGGGGGTATCCATCAAGCACCGGAAGGTTCGGAGAAAAAATCACCGAGCCAGTGGAACGGTCGATTTTTCCTGCGACCCCAAGCCCAATCGAGGCTACCTTCAGCCCCAGCTTGGCTGCTGAATGAACAAGATCCCTGCACTGGGCCAGCAATTTTTTCGAAACCGATTCGGCCCCTTGCTCTACGGGTACCGGCGCAGTCCGAAACTCGAGTATTTTCCCGGCATGGTTCACCAGGGCCGTCCTGAGGTTCGTCCCCCCGAGGTCTGCTCCGATATAGGCGATCTTTTCGATTTTTTTCATGATCCGGTTATTTGTCGCCTGGCGGCGGGGCTTGGGAACCGGGACCCCCTGCCAGGATCTCGACGCTCCGCGAGGCGGGCGCCTGCGGGGGAGAGGCCTGCCCTTGGACTGTTTGGTTATGTGGACAAAAACGTTTCGGGCACATAGAAGACGTAACTGTCTGCGAGAATGTCAAACTGGAAGTCTGTCTCCTTCTCTATCCCGGCCAAAAGGTCCTTTAGAGACGGAGCGCCGCTGATGGTATCGATAAAGACGCCGGGTTTATAATGCTCGGCGTGAAGCGGAAGCAGAAAATTTCGGACGTTTCCCTTCCATGAGACGTTCAGTTGTTCGCGCTCCGCGTTTATGATTTTGAAAAACCTTCTCACCAGGTCGGTGCGCAAAACGGGGGATGGCGCCTTGGTAACGCACTCCATGAGCCCCGCCAGCCGGTAGAGGCGGCGCATGCGTTTTTCATCTTCCCGAAACCTGAAAAGCCACAGGCTTGTGTAGTGATACCCGCCGTCCAGGGTAATATGGTTTGGAACAAGCGTTATAGGGGGCCTGTCCGGAGTTGCCTTCCGGCGCTGCGCTTCCAGCTTTGCAGATTCTTCCCGCGTGCACAAAATAGCGCTTCCCGATAGCCATTGGCCTTTGCGAAACTCGATCGGAGACATCGCGATAAGGTTGTGTCCCGGTTTAAATCTTGAAGATAGATCGATGATATCTGCCATTCTCTTCCCGCACGCTCAAAAAGAGACGGAACTCATCGAGATTGAAGAAGCCCGATTTGGACGCTCCACGCGAGGCGCCCGGACTTCTGCCTGGCAAGGCACGCGCCGCAGGGGGCCGGGTCGAGCGCTAATTTATAAAAACGCTCCTGTAGAAATCCACATGTTCGATTACCGAACCGGCGCCTCTGGCTACGGCGGTAAGAGGGTCTTCGGCGATGTTGACTTTGAGCATGGTGTTTTCAGAGAGAAGTCTATCGAGGCCCTTTAAGAGCGCTCCTCCACCAGCAAGCCAGAACCCGGTTTCGTGAATGTCGGAGGCAAGGTCGGGCGGGGTTTTCTCAAGCGCCCGCCTCACGGCATCAACGATTGCATCTACCGGTTCCTTTATCGCTTCGCGGATTTCTGCGTCACTGACTGTAAAGGTCTTAGGGATGCCCGACAGAATTTCTTTCCCGGTGATCTCGATCAGCTCAGGTTTTTCCAGAGCCATTGCCGAACCTATCCTCACCTTCACCGATTCGGCCAGCATCTCGCTTATTATCATCTGGCGCTCGCGCTGGATGTAGCGCAGAATCGCTTCGTTTGCCTCATCGCCCGCCACCCGCACCGATTCGCTGTAGGCTACGGTGAACATGGAGATTACAGCGACCTCGGTGGTCCCGCCCCCGATGTCCACCACCATGTTTCCACGGGGCTGGTCAACGGGAAGTCCGGCTCCGATAGCGGCAGCCATCGGTTCTTCGACCAGGTGTATGTATCTGGCGCCGGCTTGTTCGGCGGCCTCGATTACGGCCCTTTTCTCAACCGAAGTGACCCCGGTGGGGACCGCGACGACAAGCCTGGGGCGAAAGAGGTAGCGCTTGCTCAAAACCTTTGCCAGAAAATACTTGATCATCACTGCCGTTACCTCGAAGTCGGCAATGACACCGTCTTTAAGTGGGCGAATGATTACGATTCTGTGGCTGTGTCTTCCTATCATGTTTCTTGCTTCATGCCCTACCGCTATAACCTTGTGGGTATCGTGAGTTATGGCCACAACCGATGGTTCGTTAAGTACGACCCCTTTGCCCCGCATGTAGATGAGGGTGTTTGCCGTCCCAAGATCCATCGCCAGGTCTTTTGATAAATAGGACAGAAGCCATCCAAGCATAATATATGATCCTTCTATTTGATCTTTTTTGCGTAACCGCTCATCTCAGTACACCACGCGGAGAGTTGACATTGCGTTCTGCTCTCCGCGGTGTACCGCTGCCTCTTTCGCAGAGTCTATAGATAATGAATCAGCCGGTCAACTGTTTATGAGTTGGGTTTTTCGGGTTTTAATCCAAATGCCGAAAAGAGCCGCTGGTTGACAAGGGGCCAAAGGTCCTCGATTTTTACCGCATCCTGTGGGAAACCGGCTGCAGAGATATAGGGGTGGAGTTTGATTCCCCTGATTCCTTTGAGTGCGATTTTTCCGTAGCCCGCAAGCTCGGCAAGCTGGCTTTCGGCCTCCTGGACGGTCGTTTCGGCAAACAATACGCCAAAGCGGTTTTGCGCAAGCTGCCCGACCAGGACCCCCGGAGGCAGAGCGTCGCAAAGAGATGAGGCCAGCTCGCGCTGAAGCTGCCTGATCCTTTTGGGCAGGACTTTGGTGGTAAGTATCTGCCAGGGTTCGAACTGAATGAGCCCGAGGGTAAATGGAGCGTTGGACTGCATGGAGGCGTGAAAGAGACCTTCGACTCTTGATTCGAAGGCCGGGGCGCTAAACAGACCCGTGCAGATATCGTATGATTGCAGGGCCTCGTTTTCTTCCTTGTAATATATCTGCTCGAGCAGGAGCAAAAGAAAATGAAGGCCGTGCGCTACGGCGCGCTCCGAATCGGCGTTCCAGTCGACCACCTGCCGCGACAGGAAAACAAGGGCAAGTTCATATCCGAGCGAGGTCTGAGCGCGCATTCCCCAGACCGTGCCCTGGTGAGGAAGGTTCTCGCCCGGAGAAAACAGGTAGTGATCGGATGTGGAGGGATTGAGGCGTATGATGAGCAGATTTTTCTGGTTCTCCAGGACCCAGCCGATCAGCCCATGCTGTGCAGAAAAACTCTGAGTCACCAAGCTTCTTGGCGTATTTGCCGTGCAGCCCAGGATGCGATAACTTTTCTTCTCGGGATCTCTTAGGACCAGAAAGCCGTAATCCATGCCAAGTATATGCGACCACTCGGTAGCGAACAGCCCGCAATAGTTATCAAGGGCGTAGCCCTTGAAGGCGACTTCGTCGAGCCGGTTTAACACCTCGAATATCCTGGCGTAGTTTTCCTGCTGCTCTTCGGCTACCCGGTTTTTCAAAAGCTCTCCGAGAAGTTCGGCGAACTCTTTTATCCATTTTTGCTGCTTGTGGTTAAATCCCCAGCCATATTTCGTATCGACGTAGAGAATCCCCGCTCCGCCGGCAACCGGAACAGCATAGAGCCCCTTTATGTGCGATTCGCCTTCCCGGTAGAAAGGAAGTGTATGGGGTATGGATGAGGTCACCTCATGGAGCTTATCGAGGTGAATTGTTTGCCCTGCTTTTTGCACTTGGGCAAGTATCCCGCTGCCTTCCAGAGGAAGCGAAATCTGGGCGGGAATGAACTTGCTCAAGCTCAGCATTGCGGCAAGATTTAGCTGGCGGTTTCTTTCATCGAAAATAAAAAAAGCTGTGGTATAAGCTTCGAGGATATTGGACAGAAGATTTACCAGCGGCTGATAGGGGTTGGAATCCATACGTTTGCTCGATTCTAAGGGCTCCTAGGGGAAGATTTTCGTTCGCCGCAGCTCGCTTGCACCAAAAGAATTCTTTTAAAGCGGTAAAACAAAAACCCCGGATACTGTTTTTGCCTGGAGATTTTCCGGTATGATACAATTGAGTCTAGAAGTGTCTTTTTAGTAATGTAATGAAGGTTTTCTGTCAATAGGGTTGAGTTGCTGGAGAAACGGGTGAGCAAAATTGCGATATTACCGGATATTCTGTGCAACCAGATCTCCGCCGGCGAAGTCGTCGAACGCCCTGCGGCGGTGGTAAAAGAGCTCATTGAAAATAGCATCGATGCTCAGAGCTCCAGGATTTCAGTAAGCCTGATCGATGGAGGAAGGCGGGAAATTCGGGTAGTGGACAACGGGTGCGCGATGAGCGCCGAAGACGCGTTAATGTCGCTGGAGAGGCATGCGACGAGCAAGATCAGGTCTGCGCAGGACTTGAATTCAATATCATCGCTCGGATTTCGCGGAGAGGCTATTCCGTCGATTGCGGCCGTAAGCCGCTTTGAGCTGACCACTCGAGAACATGAAGCCCTTTGTGGAACGTCCATTAGAGTTGAAGGAGGCGTAATAAAAGAGGTTCGCGACAAGGGGTGTCCTCCCGGTACTCAGGTGCTCGTGCGCGACCTTTTTTACTGTGTTCCTGCAAGGCGCAAGTTCCTGCGTAGAGCCGAAACCGAGCTTGCTTACATTACAGACCTGTTTTTGCGCATTTCACTGGCAAACCCTCAGATCCACCTGCAACTGCAAAGCCAGGAAAAGTTGTTGTGCGATCACCTGAGGTGCGACGGCTTGCTCCACAGGGCCACACAGGTGCTGGGACCTGACATTGCAAGGTCGCTTACTTCGATCGATTTTGAAAAAAACGGCATAAGCGTTTCGGGTTTTCTTGCGCCTCCCGACGTCCAGAGAACGAACAGCCAGAGCCTTTTTGTTTATGTAAACGGCAGAGCTGTCTGGGACAGGCTTCTTCAGAGGGCTGTTCTGACGGCTTATGAAGCCCTGATCCCCCGTGGAAAATATCCGGTCGCCGTTATTTTTGTAGGAATTTCGACTGCGCAGGTGGACGTAAACGTTCATCCCGCAAAAAGAGAAATCCGGTTTAGAAACCCCGGCGAAGTAATATCGATTGTGAGGGCTGCCCTCTTTGAGGCGCTTTCAGCGATTCGGCCGAAGTCATACGGATTTTCGCGGCAGGAAGGCGGAATTTTCGAAAGAAGGCAAGGGGCAACTCATGTGGGAATGGCGTCCGAAGGTCAGGCGCCCTTCGGTTCCGGAAGCTGGTCTCAAAAGAACATAGACCCCGGCTCGGACCCCGGATCAAGTCCGGGGCAGGCTTTGATTCGGGGTCCAACTGGATTTATTGGACCTGCTAAATCCCTTCGACATCCAGCTTCCGGTATGTCCACAATTCGCGATGTATCCGGAGGGGCGCCCGGCCAGGGAATCTTGACTGAAGGGCCGCCTTGTCCAGCGGTCCAAGGAGAGATGGATGCGGGGGCATTTGCCTATTCGAACCTCAATCTTCTTGGGCAGCTTGCAAACTCTTTCATCCTGCTTGAAGCCCCGGACGGCCTTGTTCTGATAGACCAGCACGCGGCTCATGAAAGGATCGTCTTCAACGGCCTGAGCAAAAAGAAGACAAAGGCCGCTCAGCTTCTTGCCCGGCCCGCCATCGTGGACCTTTTGCCAAAAGAAGCCGTGATGCTCAAGAGCCTGGTCCCCTCCCTGCGCGAACTTGGATTTGAAATCGAGCCTTTCGGAGGAAGCAGTTTCGCCATACATGCAGTCCCGGCCAGTCTATCTGAGTTTAAACCCGAACAAATACTGCGCGACTATCTCCGGTATGCCGAAGAAGAGTGTCCGGCAGATGAGGGCGAAATCCTGCTTGGCCTTGCCAGGGTTGCCTCCTGCCACGGATCGGTGAGGGCAGGCCGCAGGCTTAAAACAGAAGAAATAAAGCACCTGCTCGAATTGCTCGATTCGATTGACACTCCTTTTACATGCCCGCACGGCCGGCCGCTTTCATACACCTTGACATATGAGCAGATTTTCCGACTTTTCAAAAGGAGCTGAACAGGGGGGCACTATCCCGCTGGTTCTACTTGCCGGGCCCACCGCAGCGGGCAAGACTTCGCTTTCGATCGAACTCTCTGCCCGGATTTCAGCCGAAATAGTAAACGCCGATTCAATGCAGGTTTACCGCCGCATGGAAATCGGGACCGCAAAACCAACCCTTGAACAGCGCCGCATTGTCCCCCACCACCTGATAGACGTAGTCAACCCCGATGAGCCTTTCGATGCGGCACGGTACCTATGCTTTGCCGGCCCGGTAATAGAAGATATACAAAAACGCGGCAAGCTCCCCCTGGTCGTGGGAGGCTCAGGCTTGTATATGAAGGTCCTGACCCTGGGACTATGCCCGGGGCCTCCCTCGGACCCCGAAGTGAAAAGAAGGCTGATTGCCGATGAGAAGTCTAAAGGCCTGGGGCAGCTATATTGCGATCTTTTGCGGATCGACCCCGAATCGGCGGCAAGAATTCACCCTAACGACCGGCAGCGAATTATTCGGGCGCTCGAGGTCTTTTATCAGGGAGCAGTTCCATTATCCACCTTACAGAAGGGCCACGGTTTCAAGGAGCAGCTTCTCCCCACGATAAAGGTCTTCATCAGCCGGGAGCGGGAGGTGCTCTACGAACGGATAAACCGCAGGGTCGACCGGATGATTGAATCAGGCCTCAAAGATGAAGTGGAAGGGCTCCTTGCCATGGGTTACCCAGCGGAGCTTAAATCGATGCAGTCGCTCGGATACAGGCAGATGGCCGCTCACATTGCGGGCGCCATTTCGATCCATGAGGCTGTCTCTCAGATAAAGCGCGATACCCGGCATTACGCCAAACGGCAGATCACCTGGTTTCGGGGCGACAGCGAGTTTCGATCTTTTGACGCCGACGATGTCGAGGGAATACACGATTATATCCGGCGGGCAATTGAGCAATTGAGGACATTAGGGATAGCTCCGGAGAACACGCGAAGGGAATGAAAAATTTATTTAAAAGATATCGACGCCTCAATTTCGCGGGCCGGGTCATCGGGGGTTTGTGCAGCAATAGGGGTCGTGACGGACATCGAGTCAAGCAGGGCAACGCTGGATATTGCCGCCCACTTTGTGAACTGCAAGCGGGTGCAACTCCATGCTTGAGATCAAGTTTGTACAAATGATGAATATTGCCAAATCCGAGTTAAATTATCTCTAGAGAATGGAATGTCAGAAAACTCGAATATCCGGGAGGAAATTCACTATGGTCAGGAAGTGCATCTTAACACTAATCTGTGCGGCTGTCATGAACATGTTTATAGTACCTCTTTGCCGGTCAGACGTCAGTCCCATCCCGGCCGGTGAGGCCGAAGCCAAAGCTGCGCTGGAAAAATCCCCGAGGCATCACGAATGGGTGAACATCCCCGTTCCGGGATCGCAGACTAAGTTGAGTTCTTTCATAGTTTACCCGGAACGTAAGGATAAGGCGCCGGTAATTATTGTCATCATGGAAATATACGGTCTGACCGACTGGCTCCGAGCCGTCACTGACAGTTTGGCCGCAGAGGGCTTTATCGCTATTGCGCCGGACTTGCTCTCGGGCCGCGGGCCGGGCGGCGGAGGCACCGAGACTTTTGCGGGCCGCGATGATGTCGTTAAGGCTGTAAGTGGTCTTTCATCGCTTCAGGTTGTGACCATGTTGGATGCAGTAAAAGACCACGCAATAAGCTTGCCGGCAGCAACCCAAAAGTTCGCAACGGTTGGTTTCTGCTGGGGTGGTGGCCAGAGCTTCCATTACGCAACTGTTCAGCCCAAACTTGGCGCAGCAGTGGTCTTTTACGGCTTGTCCCCTCCGCTTGAGGCGCTGAGGGCTACAAGTGCGCCGGTGCTTGGCCTTTACGGAGAGGACGATGCCCGAGTGGTTAGTACAGTTAGACCTGCAGAAGAGAAGATGAAAGAGCTTGGGAAGATCTATATCACGCATATTTACAAGGATGCAGGGCATGGTTTTCTCAGGGCGCAAGGGGAGCGCAACGGGGCGAATCTTGAAGCCTCACGGCAAGCGTGGCCTGCTGCAATTCAATTTCTGAGGCAAAACCTTGAGTAAAGTCAGGGCCGGCTCTGTCAATAACCTGAGCTGGACCTTATAGACGCGCTCACCATGAGGTCGCCCTGGGCTTATGTGAAATCCGGGCATGCGCGTCGTCTCAGAATGCGGCGGGGTCAAAACCACCGTTGTTGAACAATTCATGGTTAGAGAAGATTGAAGTACAGGTCCCGACTCCGCTGGCCCGTGTCGTGAAATATGATTTAGATGTTTCCGGGAAGGTGGAACTGACCGAAGCGAGGTCACTGTCACGGGCGGCAGGGGCGTGAAAGAGGCTTAGAACTATGTTATACGTGTTCAAATTTGTCCCGGCCTTTACAGAAAAAGTGCGCAAGCTAAAGGCTTCGTGCTGAGATATCCTCTCAAGTCGTGCGGATAGATTCTGTCAAGGTAAGTGACTGAACAGGCAGTGCAAATCGGATGTCAGATATCTGGAAAAGGAAGTATCTTCTTTTATCGCTCTGTTAATCTCTAAGAAGCGGAAAGACCGGGGAATTATGGATTACTTGCAAAAAGGACAAGAAGAAGAGAGCATTTTGCACAACATACCCCAGGGACTCCTGGTCTCGCTTTTGGATAACCCTTACGAAAGTCTGATACTGGTGGATGCCGACGGCATCGTTCGGTTTATGAGCAGTGCAACCGAAGGTGTATATCCAGTTCCGCACAGGGATGCCGTTGGCCGCCATATCAGTGAAGTGAGCCCTGAAAGCAAGCTCCTCAGAATCCTTGAGACGGGTAAGGCCGAAATAGGCAGGGCCATGATGCTCAAAGAAAGTAACCGGGTGATTGCGCGTATTCCGCTAATCAGGGACGGCCGGGTGATCGGAGCGTTTGGAAAGCTGATGTTCTGGACGCCCAAGAAGCTCAAGGAACTATACGATCGCATCGATACGCTGGAAAAACACCTTGATTATTTCAAGGAAGAGTTAAATCACAGGTGTGGGGTCCGGTACAGTTTCGACACAATCGTCGGCAAGTCGGATCTAATCAAACAGACGATCGATCTGGCCCGGCAGGCGGCGGAAGCCGATTCGCCGGTAGTGATTACCGGGGAATCCGGGACTGGAAAGGAACTGTTTGCCCATGCAATTCATCAGGCCAGCCGGCGCAGGGACAGCAGCTTTATAAAGGTCAATTGCTCTTCCATCCCAGGGGACCTGTTCGAAGCAGAATTGTTCGGGTATGAAGGGGGCTCTTTTACCGGCGCCCGCAAAGCCGGCAAGCCCGGAAAATTTGAACTTGCCGACAAGGGCACCATATTTCTGGACGAAATCGGTGAGATGCCCCACAGTATGCAAGTCAAACTGATGCGCGTTCTCCAGGAGAAGGAAATTGACCGGATAGGCAGCAGCAGACCTCGGCAGGTAGATTTTAGAATCATCTGCGCCACGAATCGCGACTTGGAAAAAATGATAAGCAATGGTGGGTTTCGCCTCGATCTTTACTATAGGATCAATGTTATCAACATTAAATTGCCCGCCTTGCGTGAATTAAAAGAGGACATCCCGCCGATTTTCGTTCATTTTCTTGAGGAACTGAGCCGCGACAGGAATCGCAGCGTCCCCACCGTCGCACCTGAAGCGGTGGAGTTGTTGAAAAACTATGCCTGGCCGGGCAACGTTCGTGAGCTAAGAAATATTGCCGAGCGCGCCATGATATTACCGGGGGGCGGCGTGATTGAACCTGGAGACCTGCCACTGGCGCTGCGCATTTCATCGGCTTGCCCTCAAAGGCAAACAGAAGAGCCGATATCCTCGTTGAAGGACTTGTTGGAGGGGACCGAGCGCCGTGCAATTGTCGACACCCTGCAAAAGTCGGGTAACAATAGGGCCAAGACCGCTAAGATTCTAGGAATTCACCGGACCGGCTTGTATCAGAAGATGAAAAAATACAAAATCGATTAAACTCTCTTTCAAAATGAAAGAACTTCTTACTACGCAATGCATAAAAGCGTCGTATTCCAAGCCTCTTTATGCCGGCTTGCATTCATAAAGCATCCATGTATAGTGAATAGAGGGCCTGCATGTATAGGAATCGTTACATGTAGATTATTTTATGCATAAGCGAAAAAATAGTAATAAATACTTGAAGTTGTCCAACAATGTCAGATGCTCCCGTAGCGTTTTTTATGCATCTCTGCCCCGCCCCGACAGACTAAATGTTCTTTATTGGCGGCTGATACGCTGCGCTGGGCGGCAGTTGTGAGTCATAGAAACCGTCCAGGCCCATTGGCAAAGCTTTTGCAATCTGGTGCAACCTTGCTGATGGAGTGATTATACATCGGCAGCTTATTGGCAGGCATTTGAAGGACCCGTGTAATCAAACTCTTCTATAGCCTGTCCCTGAAGGCATTCTTCATTTTGAGCTGATTCTGCTGATCGTTGACCTGTACCGCGATGCTGCTGGTTGAGGATTGGACCGTCCAAATTCCCACATTCGACTGTGTACCATCCCATCTTTGCGTAAATGTTTAAGCAAAAGTGCACTGAGAAGTTACGTGTCAAAGAAACCAATTTCAATGCGCCTGGTAAAAATTGGCCGATCCGAGGAGGAATGATGCTGCACGAGTCGTCAGAAAACCTGGTGGGCAGTACAAGAGCAGTCCCGTGGAAGAAAGTACCGGCTAAAGGATGGATTACCACCTTTGCGGGTATGTCTGTAAATTTATGTCTTGGAATACTCTATGCCTGGAGTGTGTGGAAAGCTGCATTGTTGGCAAATAAAGACCATGTTGCCGGATCGGTCATGCAAGGGGTAAACGCCGGCTGGACATACATGACCGATGCCCAGGCCACATGGGCTTATTCCATATGCGGCTTGGTGTTTGCTTCGTTTATGGTCCCGGGTGGGCGCATTCAAGACAAGCTCGGCCCCAGGGTGAGCGTCACCGTCGGCGGGCTGTCTCTGGCGCTCGGATGTATCATAGCCGGCTATATGCGCACTTATGCAGGTTTGATTATCGGATTCGGTGTCTTTGGCGGCATCGGCATGGGAATAGGCTATGCCGCCCCAACCCCTGCGGCGGTTAAATGGTTCGGACCACATAAGCGAGGCCTGGTCGTGGGGCTGGTCGTGGGCGGATTTGGGGGAGCGGCAATATATATATCGGCGCTGGCCGGCTGGCTCATTAAATCCTACGGAATCAGCAACAGCTTCTTCATTATGGGGATCATGTTCGCTGTAATAGTCATCATTGCGGGCAGACTTCTCTATTCAACTCCGGAGGGATACGCACCGCCGGCCGCTCCCGTGAAGTCCAGGATCTCCAAAAGGCATTCCATTACTTCATCGGACTGGGAAACCCGGGAGATGGTGAAGACCTGGCAGTTCATCGCCCTGGTCATAATGATCGGCGGCAGCGCGCAGGCCGGCTTGCTGGTCATTGTAAATGCCACCCCCATGCTGTACAAAACTGCATCCCACCTTGTCTTTTTTGCCGTCCATGCATGGATGCTCGCTTCTTATGGAGGCATTGTCAATCTTACCGGCCGTGTCGGAACAGGCTTCTATTCGGATAAGATCGGCAGGAAGAATGCCTACATCCTCAACGGCATATTCGCTGCCGTCTGTCTTTTCCTCATGCCCTACATCATGAAATCCGGAAATGTTCTACTCCTTTTCCTGGTTGTGGGTATAGCCTACTGGCAGTACGGCGGCACTTTATCCCTGATGCCGGCTATTACCGCAGACTACTTTGGGCAGAAAAACCTGGGCTTCAATTACGGCATGGTCTTCCTTGGAGGCGGGATCAGCTTCCTTATGCCGGAAATCGGCGCTTTTATCAAGGACGCTACCGGCAGCCTCGACTATGCTTTCTACATGTCAGGTGCGGTTCTGGTAGTGGCCGTGGCAGCCTGCGTGGTTATCAGGGCGCCTGTCAAGCCGGTCAAAAAGCTGGCCTCCACGGTCCCGAGCCCGGAACTGTAGCCCTCCGGACAGCAATCGGCGGTCACAAAATGGTGGGCACGATCCAGGGGCTGTTGTGCCCACCTCACAACCGCTGGCCGCTTAGTATCACAGTCACTTATTTACGTCATCGCCAATGGCAAATACTGAAGCCGGCTATTCTATCTTATTGGTCCTGGTCCATATTTTCTGCTTTTGAGCATCTTTTATGAGTTCATCCCTAAAGTCCGGGTGAGCTATATTTATAAGCATTTCCGCACGCTGCCAGACGGACTTTCCTATGATATTGGCTTTGCCGTATTCAGTAACGATAAACATGGGAATCGTTCGGGGCGCTGTAACGATGTTCCCCGGGGTTATAAAGGGAACAATCCTTGACACGGTACGCCCATCTTTCAATCGGTTCGTCGATGGCATGCAAATAAAGGATTTGCCCCCCTCAGACAACCATGCTCCATATGTGAAATCCAACTGGCCGCCCGTTCCGGAGATCTGTCGAAAGTCGGCCGATTCGGAGCTTACCTGTCCGTAAATGTCGACCATTATTGCATTGTTTATTGCAACCTGTTTATAATTTTGGCCGATTTCTTCGGGGTTGTTGCAAATGTCCACCGGATAAATGCCGCATGCAGGATTATGGTCGAGAAAATCATAAAGACGTTGGGAACCCAGGGCAAAGGTATAGACCATCTTGTATTTGTGCCTCGTCTTGCAGCGTCCGGTAATTTTCCCCTTTTCGAAGAGATCGACGAAGGCGTCGCACATCATTTCGCTATGGACCCCAAGATCTTTGAGATCGGATTCTGCCAGGATCTTGCCAACGTAATTAGGCAGTCCCCCAATCCCCAGCTGGAGTGTGCAGCCGTCTTCCAGTTCCTCTACAATGTGTGAGGCTATGCTTTTTTGAACGTCGGTTGCGGGTATGTCATGGGGTAAAACGGGCATGTCGTAGTTATCCGTTTCCACGACATGGGTGACTTCCGATATGTGGACACTTTCCTGCTCTCCTCCCAGGCAGACCGGCGCCTTATTGTTCACTTCCACTACAATATGGTCTGCCACGTCGCACAAAGCCCTGTGATAGGAACAGGAAGTGCCGAAATTAAAGAAGCCATGGTTATCCATGGGGGCAGTCTTCAGAAAAAATACCCGAGGATGCGCTGCATGCCCGTTACGAATGGTTGCCGGGCCATTGTGGTACAGTCCGGAGATGTGCATGCACCGGTCGCCCAAGTGCCTGTCGTAAGGACTGAGAAATCCGCTGTGATATATGAAGTGCTCATACTTGGGGTCTACTTTTGCGACCTCCACTATTTGCATCGGGCAGACGCATCTTATCTTGACATCCCGAAGCTCATCTTTTCTTTTCGCAAGGGCCTCATCGAGGAACCGGGGAGCCATGGCGAAATGGCCGTATGCCACCCAATCCCCGGAACCAACCAATGTAACTGCTTCCTCAGCCGACACAAGTTTTTGTCTGTACTCACCGACATAATTCTTAGTCATCCCTAAAAGCTCCCTTTCCGCCAAAAAAAGGTGTTCATTCCAGGTCCTGCTGCATTTGATTGGATCGATGACTTTTCATGGGTGTAAGAAGTTCCGATCGGAAAATTGTCATTTCCCTTTGAAGACAGGCTTGCGCTTTTCCAGGAAAGCAGCAAACCCTTCTTTGCGGTCCTCGGTTTGGCCGACGGCCGAACTGCCCTCGGCTTCCACCTTCAATCCTTCGTCCAATCCCTCGTACAGTCCTGCCGCCATCGCCTTGAGAACGCAGCGAACAGCGATTGGAGGCCGTTGGGCAAGCTCCCCGGCAAATGCGAGAACGTCGCGCCTCAAAGTTTCGGGGGCCGATAACCTGTTCACCAAACCGGACTCAAGGGCCTCTGTGGCCGAGAGCCTCTTGCTGAAAAGAATCATGTCGAGGGCCTTCGACCTTCCCACCAGCCGCGGCAGCCGCTGGGTTCCACCCCACCCGGGAATGATTCCCAGGTTGAGCTCAGTCAGTCCTATCCTGGCATTGGGATCGTCGGTCATAATCCTGAAATGACATGCCATTGCCAACTCGAGCCCTCCGCCCAGTGCGAAACCGTTGATGGCGGCGATCACCGGTTTTGGAAAAAGATCGATTCGCCTCCAGATCTCTCGCGCCATGGGGCTGATTGTGCCGGCGTTGGCGGCATCCTTTACATCGAATCCGCCGGAGAACATCTTTTCTCCCGCTCCGGTGATTATGACCACACGAATCTGGTCATCGGCCTCGACCCGGTTCAAAGATTGTTCGAATTCCCTCACAGTGGCCAAGTCCCAGGTATTGGCCGGAGGATGGTTTATGATTATGGTTGCAATATGGCCTTCTTCTTCAAGAATTATGTTTTGGCTGCTCATGTTACCTCTTCCTCCGATTGATTCACTCACTTGAGATGGTATAGCCGTTGCCCACCGCTAAGTGTGGCCCTAACCAAACCCTCTTTTTCCAGGATCTCCAAATAGCCGAGGACCTCTGATAAACTCATATAGAGCCATGCTTCCCTGGAGGCGTTCGGTAGTAGACGCATGGTTGCCTCATATAGGCTAATCCCGGGTGCGCCGCCATTGCCTTCCTTTTCGGCCGCCAAAATATCGAGAATCTTTCTCCGCCGTTGCGCCCAGTTATGCTTCACTCGTTCGATCAATTCCCCGTGGCCGGCAAAAGGCGTCCCATGACCGGGCAGGACCGATCTCACCGGCAGGGCGCCCAGTAATTCCAGCGACCTTTCGTACTGCTCGAGCCCGTAATAGCGGGGGAGGTCTCCATGATTCTCAAGCTCAGCGAAGGTGTACGGGATAACGTCCTCGATAAGACAGTCTCCTGACAGAAGCACACCGTTCGTGTCGTCGAACAGGCAAATGGAACCGGCAGTATGTCCGGGCGTATGAAAGACCCTGAGCTTGAAAAGATCAAACGAAAATATCTCCCCGCCTTCCAGCAATTCCACGTCCGATAATGGGCTTAAGTGCTTCCTGAATCGGTTCAAAATGGCCTTAGTGGTTTTTTGGGCGATCTCTATCGGAACACCTGCTTCATCAAAAAAACCACGAAAAAGCACCTCATTTTCTCTGCTTTTTTCCCCGGAGTGCGCAAGCGCCTTGCGCTTATCCCTGTGGTGGACAAACACGGAGGCTTTGCTAATGGCCGCTACAGCTCCAGCCAATCCCGCGTGGTCGGTGTGGCCGTGAGTCAGGATGATTCTTCGAATGCCGGAGATCCTGGTTCCCAGCTTTCTCATCACCGCATGAAGACTTTCAATTGCGTAAGGGGTATTGACCCCGGTATCGACCATGGTAGGGGTCGAACCGGGGATGTAGTAGCAGTTCGTGCTTCCCCGTGGGAATGGGACTGGGACTTCGATCCTTTCGATTTGCGCCCTGTTTCTCATATCTTTGAATGCGGATGCCGGCAGGCGCCGCTCTGCGTCGAGCGCGCCATAAGGAACTTTTATAACTATTTTAGAGTCATTTCCACAACAGGTTTTCCCAGATCATCGCATATCCCTGGCCTCTCCCAACACACATGGCACTCAGCCCATACCGCGCCCGGGGGTTTTCCTTGAAGAGTCCAAGCAGGAAAGCCACGAGGCGCGGTCCCGACGAGGCAAGCGGGTGCCCATAGGCGATCGATCCACCCCAGATGTTGACACGGGGGTCATCGGGCCGAAGTCCCAGGTTGAGCAGGTTGTGCAGGGCCTGGACGGCAAATGCTTCGTTGAGCTCGATTATATCGATATCTTCCATTCTCAATTCGGCCTTTGCCAGCGCCTTTTTGACCGCCGGCACCGGGGCGGTTCCCATAACCCTTGGATCGACTCCTGAAACGGCACTTGTCACCCATCTCATTTTACCGGCCAGCCCAAGTTCCAGGGCTTTGTCCATGCTCATGAGCAGTACTCCGGCGGCGCCGTCATTGAGCCCTGAGGCATTCCCCGGGGTTACCCGGCCGTTTTCTCTAAAAGGCGTCTTAAGGGATGCCAGCCCTTCCATGGTTGTTCCGGGCCGCGGTTGCTCGTCTTTATCGGCCATTATTCTCGCGCCGTCGGCAAGCTCAACCTCGATGGGTATAATCATCTCCTTCATCTTGCCCGACTTGATGGCATGGTCGGCCTTCTTCTGGCAGAAAACGGCATAGACATCAGCCATTTCCCTGGTGATTCCAGGATAGCGGTCATGAATATTTTCGGCTGTCATTCCCATGCTGAAAGCCGATTCGTCGCCCATGACCTCTATCGAGCGCGGATGCGGGTCTCTCATGAAGCCCATGGGCAGGTGCCCCATGTGTTCGACGCCGCCTGCGATAACACAGTCGGCTGCCCCTGCGGCAATGAAGTTTACACCGAAATTAACTGCCGTCAGCCCGCCTGCACACATCCGGTCAACCGAACAGCCCGGAACTCCCCATCCCCAGTCCGCCAGCATTGGGAGCATCCGCCCCAAGGTCCCGCCTTGCTCTTTCATCTGGTTGGTAACGCCCCAGATTACATCTTCGACCAGGGCGGGCTGTACCGGCGGATTTCGGTCGATAAGGGCCTTGAGCAGGGGAATACAGAGGTCCTCTGCGCGAGTTTTCCAAAACATGCCCTTTTCCCCGGCCTTGCCAAATGGGGTTCGAAGCGCATCTATAACGACAACCTCTTTAAGCTCTCTTCCCATAATTCATCACCCTCGGTAGTCCACACCACAAATTCCGTGACGTATTGTGATTTGAAGCGGCCAACGGCAGCAGGGCGGGCGCGGAATTATCGCGCCCACCGTTTTGCATCTGCGGAGGCTAAAAACCCTTTTCGGGCATCTCCAGCACTTCCCGTCCATGTCGGAGGCATGACTCGATGGTCGCAAGAGTATGGGGCAATGTCATGTCGACGAAGTAGGTAGCCTGTAAAACTTTCCCTCGGTAGAAGTCATTTTCCTCTCCCTGCTTTTGGGAGGGTTCATGAGCAATAATCGCCAAATCGATTAGCCTCCAGGCCATGGTCACCTCGCTAAACGCCAGCAGGGCCGGATAAGTGTAGGATGCCCAGTGTAAAGGATCAGTATCCATCCTTTTGGTCAGTTCCCCGGCAGCTTCCCAGAGGCGGCCGGCAACTCCTGCGATCGCGCGGACCCTGTCTCCCAATGCGGGATGTTCACGATTCCGCAGGCAGAATTGTTCAATCTCACTTTTGAATGCGTTAAACGCGGCTCCGCCATCCATCTTCATCTTGCGTCCCATCAGGTCCATGGACTGGATCCCATTTGTACCCTCATAGAGAGACATGATTTTTGCATCTCTGAGGTACTGCTCCAGGGGATAATCACTGCAAAAGCCATATCCACCCAGGCACTGTATGGCTGTCTCACATACGCGGAAGCCCATATCCGAGCAGTAAGCCTTAGCTATAGGGGTCATGAAATCAACAAGATTCTGGTAATGCACCTTCTCCTTACCGTCAGGAAGCCCTGAGGAAAGCTCCACCCAATAGGCGCATGTATAGAGCAAGGAGCGCATGCCGTCCACCATGGCCTTCATCCAGAGCAGCATGCGCCGGACGTCGGGATGGTCTATAATAGGCACAGACCCGGGCTTCTTTCTATCCAGGGCTCCGCCCTGGATGCGTTCGGTGGTGTACTGCAACGCGTTCTGGTAGGCCGTGCTGGCCAGGGTCATACCGCTGACGCCTGTATTGATGCGGGCGGAGTTCATCATCTGAAACATACAGGCCAGGCCTTTGTTTTCCTCGCCGCAAAGATATCCGATGCATGCGCCATTATCACCGAAGATGAGCTGGGCGGTGGGAGAGGCATGCAAACCGAGTTTTTTCTCGACACCCCCGCAAAGCACATCGTTTGGCTCCCCCAACGACCCATCGGGCAGGACCCTGATTTTGGGGATGACAAAGAGTGAAATCCCCCGTACCCCCTCAGGTGCGCCATCGATCCGGGCCAATACAAGGTGAATGATGTTCTCGGTGAGATCGTGATCGCCCCAGGAGATGAATATTTTGTTGCCCTTGATCTTGAAATGGTCCCCCTCCCTGTAAGCCGTGGTCTTCAGGGCGGCAAGGTTGGACCCGGCGTTCGGCTCGGTAAGGGCCATGGTCCCGGCCCATTTGCCGGAATACATGTTGGCGACGTATAGTTGCTTGAGTTCCTCCGTCCCGAAGCTTTCGATTAGGTGTCCTGCGCCATGGGTAAGGCTCGGGGCCATATTGAAAGCCTGGCACGCCCCGTACATGAAATCATTGATAACGACGCTCATCATGCGCGGAAATCCCTGTCCGCCGTATTCGGGGTCCTCCGACGGCGCCACCCAACCATTTTCGGCGCAAACTTCAAAAGCTTTCTTGAACTCGGGCGCGCACCTGACCTGTCCGTTTTCATAAATGGCGCCCCATTTCTCGCCGATTTCCTGCAGGGGAGAAATTTCAGTCCTGGCGAACTTCAGGGCTTGGTTGACCAGCATATCAAGGGTTGCTTCGTCGAGTTCGCGGTAACGCTCGATCTCGCAAAGTTTCCCGTAGCCGATCTGCTCCTTTAAAATGAAAAAAATATCCCTCGGGTTTACCTTGTAGTGTGACATAGTCGTGCAATCTCCTTATACAAAGTCTAAGGTCGCGGACAAAAATCCGCAGATGGCGGGCGCGATGAAGCTGTGCCATGCCTACGTGCTGGATTACTGCACCGTTTTTTTCGTCCCGTCTTCATTGTACTCGTACCAGCCTTTACCGGTTTTTCGCCCGAGATGGCCGGCCTTGACCTTCCTTCGAAGCAAAAGTGGAGGATAGAAGCGCGGGTCACCTGTTTCCCTGTAGCATGCCATCATGGCCCCGTATGACACGTCCAATCCCACCATATCGCCCGTTTCAAAAATGCCCATCTTCCGGCCCGATGCCAAACGCAGTCCCTTATCGATATCTTCCGGGGTTGCCACGCCCTCTTCAACCAGCCTCATGGCCTCGATATTCGATGGCATATTTATACGATTGATAACGAATCCGGCGACGTCACGGTTTACGGTAATTGGCTCCTTGCCGATTTGTAAAACGAACGCCCTGCCTTTCTGCATTGTTTCATCGCTGGTGCAAATCCCCCGTATCACCTCGACTGCCTGCATCATCGGCACCGGGCTAAAAAAATGAATGCCAAGGACTCGTTCCGGGCGCTGGGTTACGGACGCCAGTTCCGTGATGGGAATGGCGGAAGTGTTGCTCGCAATCAGGGCATCACTCCGGCAGGTCTCATCGAGCTTTTTGAAGATATCCTGCTTCACCTCGATTTTCTCGAAAACAGCCTCGATAACGATGTCCGCTCCCACTGCGTCCTCAAAGCCCCTTGCCACCCTGATTCGCTTCACGATAGTGTCCGCGTCCTCGGACAGTTTCCCCCTCTCAACCAGCTTGCCCACAGACCATGTGATGTTTTGCATCGCCTTACCGAGCGCTTGTTCGGCCGCATCGGTTATCAGGACCTCAATACCCGCCTGGGCACAGGCCTGAGCGATCCCGCTGCCCATCAATCCCGCCCCGACAACCATCACTTTTTGTACGCCCATCACTATTTCTCCTCCAGGTCTCATATTAATCCGGCACACCCTGTAATCTTCCTTTTGGTTGCATGCGCTTAAATTAGCAATTACCCTGCCAGGATTTTTGCCCGATTGGGGCTCATATGCCCGTAAACGGCAGTGCATTGAGTCCCGTGGGCCTTTGGACCAGTGATTGCCCCTTGAGGGAGGCCACCCGCAGTCCATCCCACCGCGTCTGAAAGACGCGGTCCAATGTGGGCTGGCGCGGGTTTTACCACGAAGCGCACGAAGTGCTTGCACTAAGGGCGCGAAGTGGTTATCCCCTGACCTTAGCTATTGTCACTTTCTTTACTTTTTGAAGCATTGTGTAATGTATGTAGTGTATAGTCTATTTTAACGACCCGGCCGTGCGCATAGAAAGCGCTACCCCAACTTGAGCGCGCCTCTCAATAATTACTGAGATTACCCAAGGTTATCAGTGTATGTATAGAACGCTCTACATGTAGAGAGTGCTATTCACTTTGGTCTCGATAATGTAAGCAAAAGGCGCCCCGCAACAGCCCACCGCAAATGATAGACCACGGATGAAGGGGCTCAGCGGGGTGGATGAGCACTGATCCAGGAGCCGCACGGCGCCTTTCAGACTTTCCTGTGCGCATCTATCACCTCAAATCCTGCGCCCTTATGGTTGCATTGACTCACACTGCCGACGCGCGCACAGGTAGAGTCCAGCGCGAAGCGTGGCGCCCAATTTTGCGACGCTAAATGAGAAGGCATCCCGCGAACGCCCCGTCTCGCGGGTGGGTGGGCGGGCCGTCGAGAATGAGCGGTCGGCCTCCGCGCTACGCGCTCACATGTCGTTATGGGAGGGCTGGCAAGCCCACTTCACAAAGTGCAGTAGGGCGAAGCCCTGCGAAGCGAGACCTTTACACCATTGTAACTTCACTTTCTGATGCGCTTAACGTTTGGATTGCCTTCAAACGCACCACGTTTAATGTCTGTGCGTTCTGCATGGCCGAGCGCACGGTCGCCGCTCTTATCATGTCAGGCGCATTTTTTTTCGAGCAGGGTATTATATAAATCTATCATACGAGAATGATTTGTACTGTGGGATGGGGCGGATAGGGTAAAGTTTTGTAATGCGCACAGGTACATTTCGGTTGGTGCGAATGCACGCCGATGAATGAGGCGAGGCGTACTGAGATAGCCTTATTTTCAATAAGTCTATCTCAGTAGGATGGCTGATTTGAGTCAACTCATGATAACCTGGCAGGCGGAGGCCGGAAGGATGAAACTGTTCCTTCCGTGTTCCTAAAATTCTCTTCTCAAAATTCTTCTTGACAATTGGACAAAAGGCGGTATACGTTGTATTCTATAATGAATGACGGTTCATTCATTATAGAATTGGGATGGCGCCATAGTCGCTTTGGCTCAACTCCAAACGGCCGGTTCCAGTCCCCTTCTCTCGATTGTGGTAGCTCTTTTTCTCATCTGCCGGTCAAAGATCCACTGCGCCTTGCATTCAAAATTGATCGGCCCGTTGTGACTTTTGAAACCATTTCCAAGGGATTTACCATGCGCTTGAAAAAAGGCGATAAACGCCTCAGGATCCTCGACTCAGCCGTCAAGGTGTTTGCGCATGAGGGCTTCTTTAAGGCCAAGGTCTCCCAAATAGCCAGTGAGGCTGGAGTTGCGCCCGGAACGGTATACCTGTACTTCAAGAATAAGGAAGACCTTCTCATTTCGATTTTCGAGGTGAGGATGCAGGATATCAATTCGAAGTTTCGCGCGGCCATCCTTGAAAAGCAAGATGGCAGATCGCGCCTTGAATGTCTGGTACGCATGCACCTGACGGGGTTCCAGAGGCAGCCGGACATGGCTGCCTGCTTCCAGGTCGAGTTGCGTCAGAGCAGCCGTTTCATGCGTGAAAACGTCAAAGGCGAACTTCAGCAATATTTGGATTTGATCAGGGAAATCGTCGAGCACGGCCGGCGTGACGGGTCGTTTCGAAATGAGCTTCCGGTAAGGCTGGTTACCCATCTTATTTTCGGGACCCTGGATGAGGTGGTTTCAACCTGGGTGATGTCCGGCATGGCATATAACCTGATCTCCCTTACGGGGTCGCTGGTGGACCTTTTTACCAACGGCATCGGTCAGGGTGTGAGCGCTCTTGCACTGGATGGTCCGGTTGGGGGACGAACCGAACAAATTATTATGTCGGGGCTGCCGACGTTAAGGAGACATGAATGAAACTGCTTGTTGATGAAAGGGACATGAAGTTTGTACTCTATGAACAGTTGCGAATCGAGGAGCTGTGTAAGTCCCCTATTTACGCCGATTTTTCACAGGAAACATTCGATCTCGTCCTGGAGCAGGCCGCAAAACTGGCCGAGAAGGCTTTCTATCCTTCGAACAAAAAAGGGGACGAACAGGGCTGCCGTTTCGAGAACGGGCAGGTCAAGGTCCCGGACTCATTCCACGAACCCTACCGGCTTTATAGGGAAGGGGGGTGGCTGGCAATGTCCGACTCGCCCGAAGTGGGCGGCCAGGGCTTGCCGGTTGTATTGACCTACGCCTGCATCGAAATGCTTGGCGCGGCCAACTGGTCGCTCCTCATGTACTCGGGGCTGACACACGGGGCTGCGCATCTTCTCCAGAAGTTCGGGACGCCGGAGCTTCAGGAGCTTTACATGCAAAATCTTTTCTCAGGCGATTGGTCTGGGACTATGTGCCTTACCGAGCCCGGCGCCGGGAGCGACGTTGGAAATCTCAGGACCAGGGCGCAACGGCAGACGGACGGAACTTTCAAAATCAGCGGTCAGAAGATTTTCATCTCCTCCGGGATGCACGATCTCACCGAAAACATCATTCATATGGTGCTCGCCCGGATCGATGGAGCACCCAAAGGCACCCGGGGGATTTCCATTTTTCTCGTGCCCAGGCTGCTCATAAACGAGAGCGGCGAACTGGTCGATAACGACGTGGCCTGCGCCGGGATCGAGCACAAGATGGGCATTCACGGATCGGCCACCTGCGCGCTCAACTTCGGTGAGAACGACCGATGCATAGGTTACCTGATGGGCGAAGAGAACAAGGGCATGCAAATCATGTTCGAGATGATGAACCAAGCCCGGCTCAACACCGGAATGCAGGGGTTGTCTCATGCCAGCAGCGCCTACCTGCACGCGTTGCAGTACGCCAAGGAACGCGTCCAGGGCGCCCCGATCGAAAAAATGAAGGACGCCAATGCGCCCCGAGTGCGCATTATCGAGCACCCGGATGTAAGACGCATGCTGATGTTCATGAAGAGCAGCACCGAGGGGATGCGGGCGCTCCTGTACCTTACCGCTTACTGCTTAGACCGGGTCCGGACCGCCGAAACACAGGAGGAGAAGGATCTTTTCGATGGGTATGTGGACCTGATGATCCCAATTTGCAAATCGGTAGGAAGCGATTTGGGATTCAGGGTGTGCGAGACGGCGATCCAGGTCTACGGAGGTTACGGATATAGCAGTGACTACCCTGTCGAACAGTTTATGCGGGACTGCAAGATCGCATCGCTCTACGAGGGAACAAACGGGATCCAGGCGCTCGACCTCGTGGGCCGCAAACTGACCATCAAGCAGGGACAGTTGTTCAAGAACGCATCAAAGGCCGCCGATGAAATCCTGTCCAAGGTCAGGAAGAATTTCCGCCTGCGCGATCTTGTCCGGACTTACGACGAAGCGCAGGAAAGCCTGATTCAGCTCACGAAATTTTTCGGACTAAAGTTCATCACCGACGAGTTTCACGTGCCGATTCTCTACGCCAAACCTTACCTGGACCTTTTTGGTGAGGTAATTATGGGATTTCTGCTCATTTGGCAGGCACATCTGGCCGACCGCCGGCTGGAAGAAATCTACCAGGACCACGGGGCGAAGGATGAAGCCTCCCGAAAGAAGCTCCTCAGCGAAAATCGCAGCGCCGCCTTTTATTTCGGCAAAATCGCCTCGGCCCGCTTTTTCGCAAACCAGGTCCTCACCCAGGCTTCCGGAAAGGCGCGAGGAATAATGAACAATGACAAATCTCCACTCGAGATCCCGGAGGAGGGATTCGCGCTGGGCTAAAGTGAAGATTTGAATGCTCGTGAGGCGCAGATTGCGGACATTTTAATGCGTATTTCCGAGGTCTTCGCGCCCTGTGCGGTGGAACGGCTCTAATGCGATAGAAAAGGAGAACGGGCTAATGAAAGCCAGAGACGTTGTGGTGGTTGATGGAATAAGGACCGCCTTCGGACGTGCCGGAGACAAAGGTTATTTCTGGCAGACACGGGCCGACGACATGGTGGTGAAGGTGATTCGGGAACTGCTCCGCCGTAATCCAAAGGTCAGGCCCGAGATGGTCGAAGAAAATGTCTGGGGCGCAACGACCCAGGAAGGCGACCAGGGGTTGACCCTTGGGCGCACGAGCGCAATTCTTTCCGGTTTGCCGGAAAGCTGTGCCGGATTTTCGGTGGACAGAATGTGCGCAGGGGGACTGACCGCTATTACGACCGCTGCTTCCGAAATTGCCCTGGGAGCATGCGACGTTGTCATTGCTGGGGGCGTCGAACACATGGGACACCATCCCATGGGGGCGACTAGTGACCCCAATCCCCGGTTTCTCACCGAACGGCTCGTATCCGAAGACGCTCTGGTGATGGGCAAGACAGCGGAAAACCTGCACGACATGTACCCCGATATCACCAGGGAGATGTCAGACGAGTACGCCCTGTTTTCACAGAAGAAAACCGCCAGGGCTAATGCGGAACGCAAGATTCAGAAGATGATAGTTCCAATGACCGTCTATACCAAGGAAGGCTGGATAGTTGCCGACCGGGACCAGCAGCCGCGCCCGGACACGAGCATGGAAGGGCTAAGAGACCTCAAGACGCCTTTTCGGGTACATGGGAAAGTGACGCCTGGCAATTCTTCGGGTCTCAATGACGGTGCGGCCGGAGTTCTTCTG
This sequence comes from Syntrophobacteraceae bacterium, assembly GCA_049515795.1. Classification (GTDB taxonomy): domain Bacteria; phylum Desulfobacterota; class Syntrophobacteria; order Syntrophobacterales; family Syntrophobacteraceae; genus SbD1. Next base: position 44,677 of record JBEKTT010000017.1, on the reverse strand, counting down.
ATGAGCGCCGATAAGGCCGCCGAAATCGGAGCGGTCCCGCGCATGCGCCTCAAGGGTTACGCCTATGCGGGTGTGAAGCCTGAGATCATGGGCTACGGGCCCATTCCCTCTACCCGGAAGGCCTTGGCAATAACCGGACTCACCATGGATGACATCGGGACAATAGAGCTCAACGAGGCTTTCGCTGTCCAGTGCATCGTATTCATGAAGGAATTCGGGTTGAAGTTTCCCGATGACGAACGGCTCAATCCGCTGGGAGGAGCCATAGCTTTCGGCCATCCTCTTGCAGGCTCGGGACCCCGGCTGGTCATGCATCTTCTGAGCACATTCTCCGAACGTCCGGACGTCCGCTACGGGATTACGAGCCTTTGTGTGGGTCTCGGGCAGGGGGCGACGGCCATTTGGGAAAATATGCAGACAAATAGGTCCGGCAATTAACATTAGTTACGCTCAAAATAGAGGGAACTACCATGGCTGAACCGATTACCATTTTCCATACGCGATTCTACGATTCACCGGTGGGAAAGATCGCCATCCTGACGATGGACAATGCTCAAGACTATAAGAAACCGAACACGTTCAGCGAAGGCGCGCTGGCCTCTCTTAATGAGGCGCTCGACCGTGTAGTGGCCGAAGAAGAGGTGAGGGGCCTGATGCTGACCGGAAAACCTTACATTTTTGCGGCCGGTGCCGATCTTGGCGCTTTTCCCTTCATCACTACCTTCGATCAGGGGTACGACAGCGGCAAGGCAGGTCACACGGTAATGAAGCGGATCATGGACCTCGAGTTTCCGACCCTGGCCGCCATCAATGGGGTGGCGGTAGGTGGAGGCCTGGAGATTGCGCTCTATTGCAAGTACCGCACGGTTGCCCGGAGCGTGACTGCGATCGGGTTTCCCGAGTGTTTTCTCGGGCTATTGCCCGGCTGGGGAGGCTGCACGCTGACCCCAAAGCTGATCGGACCGCAAAAGGCCCTCCAGCTCATAATATTCAACGCCTTGAACCAGAACCGGATGTTGAGCGGTCCCGAAGCTTTCGAGCTGGGACTTGCTGACCGGATGTTCGACGGCGCCGAGTTTTTGGACGAATCCCTGAGCTTCCTTTTGAGCATCGTGGCTGGCGAGGCGGAGGTGGAACGGGCGCCTGTTTCGACCGAACAAGTCGGCGCACTAATAAGCAAGGCGCGGGCTTTTGTGGACGGGAAGGTGCACGGGGCCTCTCCGGCTCCGTACCGTGCTTTGGAGCTGATCCAGGGCGCATGTTCCTGGGATGTCGAGCGCGGTTTTGAGGAAGAAAACAGGGCGCTCGGGGATCTCATAAAGACCCGCCAATGCAAGGCTTCGATCTACTCTTTCGACCTCGTGAACAGGCACGCAAAAAAGCCCATAGGTGTTCCTGCGGCGAAGCCCCGGCCAATCGGCACGGTTGGCGTAATCGGCGCCGGCCTTATGGCTTCACAGCTCGCACATTTTTTTATCCACCGTCTCGGCTTGCCGGTCGTAATGAAGGATGTGCGGCAGGATTTGGTGGACAAGGGCGTTGCCTACGTTCGCAAGCAATTTGAACAAAGCGCGCAGAAAGGCAGGATCTCGGACACCCGCGCGAGCTATCTGGGCGGACTGGTTCAAGGAACGCTGGACATGGGAGATTTTGCCGACTGCGATTTCGTAATCGAGGCAGTCTTCGAAGAGATGGCGGTCAAGAAAAAGGTCTTTGCCGAAGCGGAGTCCGTCATGAAGGCGGACGCCATTCTTGCAACCAACACCTCATCGCTGAGCGTGACCGAAATGGCCTCGGACCTGAAAAATCCGGGGCGCCTAGTTGGATTTCACTTTTTCAATCCTGTTGCGGTCATGCCCCTGGTTGAGGTAATAAAAGCTGAGAAAACAGGCGACCTGGCCCTGTCCACCGCGTTCGATCTGGCGAAAAAGCTGAGGAAAACGGGTATTTTGGTGAAGGATTCCCCGGGGTTTTTGGTCAATCGCGTTCTTTCGCGCAACCTTTGCGACTGCATCGCCATGGTCGACAAGGGTGCAAGCTTCGAACAGGTGGATGACGCCATGATTGAATTGGGATTGCCGATGGCGCCGTTCGAATTGCTGGAAATGGTCGGTCTCCCGGTCGCCTTTCATGTAAACGAGACCTTGTGCCGTGCTTTCGGGCCCGAGCGGTTTCCGTTGAGTCAGAATTTCAAGAGGCTGATCGAAGCCGGGCAGACGAGAATCTATGCGCAAGGCGGCAAGAGCAGGAAGGTTGATAGTGCGGTGGAACGGCTCTGGGTAAAGGAGCAAAACAGGACCTTCCACGCGGAGGAAATTCGTGAGATTGCGCTGAGCAACCTCGCTCGTGAAACGGACCTCATTTTGAAGGAAAAGGTCGTGGCAGGACCAAGGGAGGTCGATCTTGCCATGATCACGGGAGCAGGTTGGCCCTTTTTCATGGGAGGGCTCACAATGTATCTTGACCTGACGGGGGTGGCTCCGAAGACACTCCAGAAGGTCTTTTTCGGTTCGTAGCGCGGCTCCCGGTCGCACAGGAAAAACGGAAGCCGGGCTCATTAATGCCTTGGAAAGGAGTAACATCTATGGCCACGAAGCTGATAGATCGGACCCCGTCAGCTTACGAGTTCCCGCTTCTAATCAAGTACATTCTGCGCTCCCCACTCGCATACGCTCCTAAGCAGGAAATTGTCTACACGGACGTTAAACGCTACGACTATGTGACGCTTTACAAGCGAATCGGTCAACTGGCAAACGTCCTGGAAAACATGGGTGTAAAAGCCGGCGATACCGTAGCCGTAATGGACTGGGACAGCCACAGGTACCTGGAATGCTTCTTCGCCGTCCCCATGATGGGCGCCATCCTTCATACGGTGAACGTCCGGCTTTCTCCCGAGCAGATCCTCTACACCATAAACCACGCTGAAGACGACGCGCTCCTCGTTCACTCTGATTTTCTACCCATAGTGGAAAAACTGCGGGGTGCGATGAAAACCGTAAAGACTATTATCGTTCTGGCCGACCATGGGCCGGCCCCCGAAACGAGTTTCGAAGTGGCGGGGGAATACGAGGCGCTTCTGGAGAAAAGCCCGGTGGATTATGATTTTCCGGATTTCAACGAAAACTCCAAGGCTACCACATTTTACACCACGGGAACCACGGGCGCGCCCAAGGGTGTCTACTTCAGCCACCGCCAACTGGTGCTCCACACTCTGGGGGTGGGGGCTTTTCAGGCCCGGGCTTCCCAGGGTGGCATGTGTTCAAAGGATGTCTACATGCCCCTTACCCCAATGTTTCACGTCCACGCGTGGGGAATGCCTTACCTGGCTTCTCTGCTCGGCCTGAAACAGGTCTATCCGGGACGCTACATACCCGAGACGATCTTGGGGCTTATCGCAAAGGAAGGCGTAACATTTTCCCACAGCGTTCCGACCATTCTTCAGATGCTGCTCGCTAGCCCGGCTTCCGCCGCCGTGGACTTTTCCGGATTCAAGATGACTATAGGCGGCTCCGCCCTCCCCAGGGGATTGTGCCAGGCGGCCATGCAACGGGGCATGAATATTATTGCCGGCTATGGGATGTCCGAGACATGTCCGGTCCTCACAGTTGCTCACCTGAAGCCACACATGGTGGGATGGAACGCGGAAGAGCAAACGGACATTCGCTGCCGGACCGGGCTTCCCGTTCCTCTCGTCGACCTTCGGGTAGTCGATCTCGACGGGCGGGAACTTCCGCATGATGGCGCCAGTGTCGGAGAGGTCGTTGTGAGGGCCCCGTGGCTGACAATGGGCTATTTAAAGGACCCCAATGGGTCCGAGGACCTCTGGGCTGGCGGCTATATGCGAACCGGCGATGCAGGCTTCGTCGACCCAGAGGGTTATCTCCAGTTGACCGACCGCTTGAAGGACGTGATAAAGAGCGGGGGAGAATGGATCTCTTCGCTGCTTATCGAGGATACCCTGAGCCAACACCAGGCGGTGAGCGAAGCGGCGGTTATCGGAGTGCCCGATGAAACTTGGGGTGAGCGGCCCTACGCCATTGTGACGATAAAAGAAGAGCACAAGGGAAAAGTTTCGGAAGAGGACTTGAAAGCCTTTTTACAAGGTTTTGTAGCCCGGGACGTCATTTCGAAGTGGAGCATTCCCGACAGGATCGTAGTAGTCGAATCCATTCCAAAGACCAGTGTGGGCAAGCTGGACAAAAAGGAGATCAGAAAAAGGGCTAAAGAGCTGGGTCTCTAAGCTGGATTTTAGAAGGCCTCCCGCTCTCGCCCCGTCTCGCGGGCGGGCGGCCTGTCGAGAATGAGCGGTCGGCGTCCGCGCTGCGCGCTCACACTTCGCTATCAGGACTGAACTACGCTTCGCTCCCTGAGTGCTGAGGACTGAGAGCGAGACCTTTACACCATTGCAGCTTCATTTTCTGATGCGCTTAACATTTGGCTTGCCTTCAAACGCACCACGTTTAATGTCTGTGCGTTCCGCATGGCTGCGCGCACGGTCGCCGCTCTTACCATGTCAGGCGCATTTTTTTTCGAGCAAGGTATTGTATAAGTTTATCGTACGAGGAAAGTTCCCGCGCTTAGGCCAGGCAAGGAGCGGCGTTGTGCGTTTCTCCAGCGGGATTCAGTAGTAGCCTTCATGCGATGCTTTGCCTCTGAACACATAATAGCAAAAGGCGGTATAGATCAGAATAACCGGCAGGATGACGAGGGTTCCGACGAGCAAAAATGACTGTGAGGAAGCCGCTGCTGCCGCCTGGCGGAAGGTCACTGCAAAGGGAACCAGCCATGGCCAGAGGCTGATGCCCAGACCCAGGTAGCCCATGAGAAAAACGCCGATGCTAAGGAAAAACGGACGATTCTCTACACCCTTGTGCAAATCTCGCCATATAAAGATAAAAAGAGCTACGGTCACCAGGGGTACTGGCAGAAGGTAGCAAAAATTGGGAAGAGTGAACCACAAATCTCTTACACCCGAGTTCATTATCGGCATGCTGATACTCACGATCCCCATGAACACTCCCACATAGCCAAGGACATAAGAGGCGCATTTTCGCGCCCAGTCCTGGGTGATTCCGTTGGTTTTCATCACCAGCCAGGTGGCTCCCAGCAGTGCATAACCGAACAGCAGGGCCACCCCCGTCATGAAGCTGTATGCATTGAGCCAGTCAAAAGGGTGGCCCGCAAAGCTTCGCCCCTCGACCTGCACCCCTTTGACAAAGGCCCCCAGGATCATTCCCTGCATGAAGGCAGCCACTATCGATCCAAAGTGGAAAGCGTAGTCCCAGACAAAGCGGGATTTGACAGCCTTGAAGCGAAACTCGAATGCCACACCGCGAAAGATTAGACCCAAAAGCATCAGGATGACAGGCATGTAGAGCGCAGGCATCAGGATCGCATAAGCAAGCGGAAACGCCGCAAAAAGCCCCCCGCCGCTCAGCACCAGCCAGGTCTCGTTGCCGTCCCAGAAGGGCGCGATGGAGTTCATCATGCGGTCCCTGCATTCATCCGATGGCGCAAAGGGAAACAGAATGCCCACCCCCAGGTCGAAGCCATCCAGAAGGACATACAGGAAAAGTGCCGTGACGAGCAGGCCAAACCATATGAGCGGAAGATCCAGGGAGCCCTCGAGGCTAAACATGCTGTCCCTCCTCTTCTGAAACCAGGTCGGTGATTAGAGCAGGCCCTTTGACGCCGTGCGAACCATAAACATCCGCCTCGGTCTCGGGACCTATTCTGACCAGCTTTATAATGTAATAGCCCCCGGCGCCGAACACGACCGAATAGGTGATGACAAAAGCGCCAATGGATATGGCGATGGGAATGCCCTGCACCGGAGAGACGGCCTCTGCGGTCCGCATGACACCCTGGATTATATAGGGTTGCCTGCCGATTTCCGTAACAAACCATCCCGCCAGCACGGCGGCAAATCCGGCCGGGGTCATGGCCGCGCACCAGTACTGAAACCATTTTGTCTCAAATAACCGCTTCTTGAAAAAAAGAACAAGGGCCGTCACACCGGTCAGGATCATCAAAATGCCAATGCCCACCATGACACGGAAAGACCAGAAAACCCACAGCACCGGCGGGCGTTGGTCTTTAGGCCAGGCCTTTAAGCCCTTGACCTCGCCGTTGAGGTCATGGGTAAGAATCAGGCTCGACAGCTTGGGAATTTCGACCGCATGTTTAGTGGTTTCCTCCTTCTGGTCCGGCCACCCAAAGAGATTCAACGGCGCGCCGCGCTGGGTCTCCCACAGTCCTTCTATGGCGGCCACCTTGGCCGGCTGGTGTATAAACGTGTTGAGACCGTGCCTATCGCCGAACAGCAGTTGCATGGGGGCTACGAAAATCGCCATTATCATGGCCATCCCCAACATCACGCGTGCCTCCCTTATATGGCGGCCGCCCCACAGGTAAAATGCGCCGATGCCTCCGGCAACAAAAGCTGTGGTCAGGTAGGCGGCGGTGATCATATGGACGAAGCGGTAGGGAAAAGACGGGCTGAAAACAATCTGCAGCCAGTTTGTGGGATACAACAGGCCGTTTTCAGCAATCCGGAATCCCTGCGGCGTCTGCATCCAGCTATTGGCAGACAGGATCCAGAATGCGGAAATCAGGGTCCCCACTGCCACAATCACTGTTGCAGCAAAATGCATCCCGCGGCTGACCCGGTTCCAGCCAAACAACATGACCCCAAGAAATGAGGCCTCCAGAAAGAATGCGGTCAGCACCTCGTAGCCGAGCAAAGGCCCGAGAATGTTTCCGGCTTTGTCCGAGAATGCGGACCAGTTCGTCCCGAACTGGAATGACATGACCACGCCCGATACGACGCCCATGCCGAACGTGACGGCAAATATCTTGACCCACATGCGGTATATGGCTGCATAGACCGTGTTGCCTGTTTTCAGCCATCGCCATTCGAGCACGGCCAGCCAACTCGCCAGACCAATTGTGAAGGCCGGGAAAAAGATGTGAAAAGAAAGAGTGAATGCGAACTGAATGCGTGAGAGCAGGACCGGGTCGAGGTGTTCAATCATGACCTGAGTCTCCGGTAATCAGAACCACGGATAGTTATGGATAGACGAAAGAATCCGGCAGCCAAGGGCGAATAGTTAGCCGCAGCGGATAAAGAAAGCATACTTCTCAGCCCCAATACTGTGCATCGGCATGCAGTAATGCAAGCCCCTAAAATGAGACACGAAAGGAGCCTCTTGGGAAAGTACGTTTTCGCCCCCTTCGACAGATCCATGGCAGGCTTTAATGCTCGGTACTCACTAAGATGTTTGGCCGTGAGGGGACAAAGAAGGTCTTTGAACGACTGGTGCATGGCGCCTTAGCCTGAGCAGCACATTCGGCTGGCCCTGGGGCTGGGCAGGGCTATTTCGGAACGCTGAAAGGCTTGATCGGTCCAACCGCTTTTTCGCCCCCTTCGTCTTCCTTCTCTGCGGATTCGAGGATAATCTCGTTTTCACGGATCCAGCCAAGTTGCTGGCGAACGAATTTTTCCTGCGCTTTAGAGCTGGCCTTTAGGGAGTGAATCATTTCGAAGAGTTTCTGGTTTTCAATCTTTAGCTTGAGGACCTTTTCATCCAGTTCTTTTACCTGTTGGTCTTGTTTCCTGTAGCCGGGAAGTCCGCTGGAGGAAAACAGGATCGTGAGGATGAAAACGATGTTGAGACCCAGTAGAATGCCAACCAGAAGCCTGACGATATAGACACCCTTGACGCTGAATCTGGGCTTCACCTCGTTTTGCTGGTACCTGTTGGTGTGTGTCGGTCGGCTCATTGTCAAACCCCGGTGTTGGGCGCTTGAGGGCCAGTCTGCGGTATCCGCACGGATGGGAAAAGCTTCGGATCGGTGTGGGGAATGAAAAGCGCCCCTCGAAACTCATTCATTAGCTCGATATTGACGTTGAGCTCAACGTAGGTGATCATGTCTCGAACTTTTTCGGCTTCAGCCAAAAGTGTTCGGTCGCACATGAGCATGCAGGCCCCCAGGATGCTTGAGTTCCCGATCCCATGGTATGTTTCCAGCGGCAAATCCGGAATCATGCCGATTCGAACCGCCATCTCCGGATCTATATGATTGCCGAAGTTTCCCGCTATATAAATATTTTTTAAATCATGGAAATTGAGTCCTACCTTTCGGCAGATGACAGACAGTATAGTGTACATCGCCGCTTTTGACTTCAAAAAAACTCCGATGTCGATCTCAGATATGAGCATCTCGCGTCCGTCGCTGGTCTTAGAAGAAAGAGCCAGCGCATAAGCCGGGCCATCCGGTGTGTTTCTTAAGCGCGAGCAGAGGAGTCCTGTGCTGAATTTGCCCTGGATGTTCAGGATTTTCGACGAAAACATCTCGGCCACAAGTTCTATCAGGCCGGAACCGCAGATGCCCGAGGCTTTCCCGCCGCCGATTACCCGGAAATCTGGATCCAGTGTCTTCCTGTTGATCCTCACCTTGTCGATTGCCCCGTCAACAGCCTGCATTCCGCACTCCACAACCCCGCCTTCAAGGGCTGGACCCGCAGCACCCGCGCATGCCAGCAGCCACTCGCAGTTCCCCAGCACGACCTCGGCATTTGTTCCGACGTCTATGAGCATGTGGATGCCCGTCGATCTGTTCAGACCCGCTGCGATCACCCCTGAAATGATATCGCCCCCAACGTATGAGCCGACATTGGGGAAAAGATAGAGCAGCGCGTTAGGGAAAAAATCGAATCCAAGCTCTGTTGCGCGGACTATCGGAAAAGTGTTTGCCGCGGGAATGTATGGTTCACGGCATAGGTTTGACGGGTCAAGGCCCCAGAAAAAATGGCTCATCGCCGTATTTCCTGCGCAGGATACGGCGTAAATGCAATGAGCAGAGATCCCCGAGTCTTCGAGCATTTTGAGCATCGCATCCGAACAGGCTTCCACCAGCGAGTCCCGAAGGACAGCTAAGCCTTCTTGACCTCGGGCGAATATGATGCGGCTGAGGATATCTTCCCCCCAGGCCACCTGGGGATTTTTTACCGAGACCTCGCGTATGATCTTTTTGCGGGCGATGTCGATCAGCCGGAAAACCAGGCTGGAGGTGCCCAGGTCCAGTGCAAAGCCGAAAACGGACGAATCGGGCGACCGGGCCACCACGTCCAGGACCTCCCAATGTGTACCGGTGTATCCCACTACCGCACGGAAGCACAGATCGTTCCCGCGCATTTTCCTGACTAACTCATCCATTTTACCGGGCGCGATTTGAACCGGGGAATACCCCAACTGACCAAGAGTTCGGGCGAGCCTGTCAAGGTCTGCGGTATTGTCGTTCAGGCTTGGCGCAGGCAGATCAACCGCGATTGATTCAATCAGAGCCTGATTTTCGAGCTCGACCGGGACATCAAAATCCTTTTGTGAAACCTTTTTCCCCATTTTGTGCTAATTTCTTTTTCGTTGAAACGATGCACGAGAAGAAATGTTATACGTTTGCTAAGTCAATTTCTTCAAGAACTTGCCTTTCTTTACGTTCCCGAACAGGTTATTACCAATCGTGAAAGAGGTGAGGGCAAGTCGTGGAGTTTGTGATAAAGTTCATTTTCTTAACTTCTTATTTACACACGAAAATCAGTTGACACCATAACCGATTTTGCATAATTTCACAATCAATTGGACAACTGTTGGCTGTCAGGTTCTGTTCTTTTTGCTCCAGCGATCGATCAACCCGCTTTTCCACCGTATTTCCTGCCTGACTGGCGGACCGATTCATTTTACAGGAATCCCTCGGATTCCCTGACTTTTGGCAGACGGAAGTTACAGGAGCCTGCGTTTATGGAAGACATTCAAATCAAAGAGCTGGTTGAATACATTGCGCGTTGTCTTGCGGAATTTCCCGAACAGGTTGTAGTTAAAGAAATTACCGGGCACCAGATATCCGTGCTGGAATTGCGGGCAGCCAAAGAGGACCTTGGAAAAATAATCGGTAAGGAAGGCCGAAATGCTCATGCAATGCGAACGATCATGAACGCGGCCGCTACGAAACTGAAAAAACGCGCTGTGCTGGAAATTCTCGAATAATAGCAGTGCGCCGGAGGGCGTGCATGAAAGAAATACCATCGAGTTATTGCCAACCGGGAGCTGTGGATCCTCCAAAGTGTTTCGGCGATGGGGACAAAGTGTGTCCTGTTGATGAAGAGGGGATAATGCAGCCTCAGAGAGGGTGCCTCCCATGTTCTTACCTGAGAGCCTGTCTCCAGAAAGTGATGGTCCGACGAGGAAAGCTCAGGATAGTTGAGGAACCCCCTGGCTCGAAAGTGACTGGTTTTCTCAAACGGTGGTCCAATCGGAAACTGAAGAACAACGGGTGAGCAGGTCAATTCACCTGCTCTCGGCTTCACATGTTCACGGATATACCGGATTTCGCTTGAACAGGACGGGCACTCCGGCATATAAGATGATCACCCTTTGGAGGTGGTTATAGTATGAAAACCGGTGTGAATCCCGTCTTGGTCTTTCCTTCGCTGGATGTCCCCAGCCAAACTGACCTTGATGTCTCGATAATTATTCCTACCCGTAACGAGCGAGAAAACCTTCCCGTCCTAATTGAAAAGCTTCAGGAAGTAATGGGGGGCCGCCGCTTCGAGATCGTTATAGTGGATGACGACTCCGAAGACGGCACCTGGCAGGTTGCAGAAGAGTTTTCCAAGCGGTATCGCAATATCAGAGTGATTCGCCGGATCAATAGAAAGGGGCTGAGTTCGGCGGTAACCGAAGGTTTCCTTCTGGGCAAAGGCAAATATGTTGCCGTCCTCGATGCCGACCTTCAGCACGATCACAGACTCATAGCCGCTATGCTCGACGAAATAGGCGACTGTGACGTCGTGATAGGCTCAAGGTACATGAACCAAAAATCGGTGCCCGGCTGGGACTCGTGGAGATCCAGACTCAGCAGGGCCGGGACCATTATGGCTCAAAAGCTTCTGAAACAAGAGATCTCCGACCCTATGAGCGGCTTTTTTATGATCCGCCGCAAAATCATACTGGAAATAGCCCCACAGCTCTTCGAACAGGGTTACAAGATCCTGTTCGATATACTGATCAGGCGTCCCGACTTGAAGGTAAAGGAGTTGCCTTACAATTTCAAGGCTCGATTGTACGGGACCAGCAAACTCACGGCCGCAGTGATTTTCGATTTTGCCGACCTTCTGATTTCGCGGGCCATTCCTTCCCGGTTCAACTTTCAATTCATCCGGTATGGGGTGGTTGGGGCATCGGGGGTTGTGATACATTTGTTCACCCTCTATCTGCTGCATGTCGTGATGGGCTTAGTATATCCCGTCTCTCTTGTCTTCGCCATCGAAACGGCAACGGTTTCCAACTACATCTTGAATAACCAGTGGACCTTCAAGGAACATCGGTTTCTCGGATTGCTATGGTGGAAAGGACTTGCCAAATTCAATCTGGCATGCATGCTGGGAAGCGCACTTAATCTTGCGATTGGCTGGTATCTGGTCGAAAAAACCGTCCCCTGGTTTTATGCAAGCGTCCTTGGCATATGGGTGGGGATGAGTTGGAACTATCTGTCAAACAGGTTTTTCACCTGGGGGGAGAACCGGTAAAAGCATGGGTGAATCGGTGAGCGGGTAAAACCAAATCTATCCCGATGTACCGAAGAAACAATTGAGCCACCTGTTGATCTGCCCGCCTATTCACCGATTGCGATCCCGCCGGGAGTTGTAAGCGCCGATGGCCCGCTTGGTCTTGGACAGACTTTGAAGCTTGGCGGCCACCCGGTTGTTTTTCCTTTCCAGAATCTCAAGGCAAACTTGCGTGCGGGTATAAAGGTCCCGCATCTTTTCAAGCACTTCGCTGCTGGCCGCCCGCGAGTTTCCCCGTTGCTGCGGCATAAGTTGCTTTAGATCCTCGAGACGCCTTATGCATGCATTGGAAAGTGCTTTAGCGTCCACCTGCGGATCGTTTTCGAATTCCGCAAGCTGCGCAGTAAATTTCAGGAGCTGGTCCAGAATGGATTCAGCCTGATCCATCCAGCACGATTCGTTGCTTTCCATTACTGAATCCTATGCGGAAGCCTGCCAGTTTCGAGGAAGAAGTCCCACCTTCACCGGAGTCTGGCTTGGGCTCAGCCTGATCGCTTCCCAACCGTCCCTGAGTTCGGAAAGAATTCTGACCAGATGATCATAGATGGAGGTATCCTCGCGGCTGTTTATGCCGATCAACTGCCTGAGAATGAAATTATATAGCCGATTAAGGCTCCGAGCTATATCTCCACCCCTTTCGTAGTCGAGGTCCACCAGGAGTTCCGTGATTATGTCCTGGGCGTGCCTGATTTTCCGGTAGGCCTCATTCATTTCGCGCCTTTCGTGAAGCTCTGCGGCTCGCTTGAGGTCATTTATCGCCGCATCATAGCACAGAATGATCAGTTGGATAGGCTCAGCGGTTTCAATGGCTGTTCGGTGATAAATGTTGGATGCTTGTGTTTGGACCATCTGAACTCTCCTGGAAAAGTGTCGGTTTTTTGAAAAATTGAGAAGGCCTCTCTCTAATAGAGCAATTTTACAATGTGCTTAGAATATCGTCTCATCGGCGGTAAACCTTTACGGTTTTTTCAGGAGTATCTTCCCTTGTCCTCGTAAGACAGACCTAGGAACAACACTGGGCAAGAAAATGCCATAACGATTGCGGGCACCCCTCAGCGATAATCTGGTCTTAATCTGGTCATTCCTTTTACCGCCTTTAGGCGGAAGATCAATTTACCGCCTTTAGGCGGAAGTCAATCGCGTTGTGCGTTCGCGGGAGGCCTCAAGGCGCAAGCGCAGGTATTCCATCCCAGCCTCATCTTTGCAATTGACCTTATCTACCTTCATTGGATAGATTACACCATCATGAAAAAGACTCTCTACACCTATGTTCTGCGCGAGCAGTATCCCCCGGTGCTCATTTGCATGGCCGGGACCATCTTCGTGCTCATTACGGGGCAGCTTATCAAGCTCATGCGTATTCTTTTCGCCTCCTCGTGCAGCCTGAAAGACATCACCGAGTTAGTCCTTTTCGCCATGCCGAGGCTCATTATGTATGCGGCCCCGATGGCGGCCCTGCTGGGGGTTATGCTTGCTTTCGTGCGCCTGAACAGCGATAATGAACTGGTTGCCTTCCGGACGGCGGGAACCGGTTTTCTCGGATTTCTGCCGCCGGTGCTGGGAGTCCTTGTCCTTGTAACCATTCTCGCATTCATAAACACCTTTTGGGTCCTCCCTGAGGCAAACCGTGCATTCGAGATGAAGTTGAGGTCGCTTGGCCGCTCCTCCATCCCGGCTCTCCTGGAAGAGGGCGTCTTTGTTTCTGCTATTCCCAAACTGGTCCTCTTTTTAAGATCGGTCGATCGCTCGGACTATACGATCAAGGGAATCTTCATCCAGGATCAGAGACAACCGAATGAAAAAGTAACAATATCGGCCGAGAGCGCCCAGGTCGATATTCCGCCGGACTCCCACGCCATCAATTTCAGGCTTACAAACGGCATGATAACCCGCGCCGCCAATGACTTGAAAGACGCGCAGGCCGTAGCGTTCAAAAACTACGATTTTATCCTCTCGATGGACGAAATCATGGGGGCGGCAGATACTGCAGAAAGGGATAGAAGTCAGATGCGCCCGGTCGAGCTCTACAATCGGATGAAAAAATCTGTAGACAAAGCATCGTACCAACTCTGGAGTTTTGAGCTGCACCAGCGGATCGCTTTCCCTTCGGCCTGCCTGCTTCTCGGATTGCTTGGACCTCCGCTTGGCTCCTTGTTCCGCCAGAGGGGCCGAATGACGGGCATTACGATCGGGGTGGGAATTTTCCTCGCTTATTACGTTTTGCTATCCGCCGGCAGGACATTAGGCGAAAGTAACGTGATCTCGCCTTTCTTTGCCGTCTGGACTCCTAACCTGCTAAGCCTTGTCCTGGCTGTCTATCTGTGGGCAAAAATTCATAGGGAGACGCCATTTTACTTATCATTGCTCGGGCGGCCCCTTGCACTTCTCTGGCGGGCCGGCTTCAGTGCCCGCAAACATGGGGCAGTCGCGCATTGAAAATAATCCCCAAATATGTCCTGAAACATCTTCTGCCCATCTTCGCGCTGACCACTGTCGGCTTCACAGGGATTTACCTCGTCGTGGATTTTTTCGAGCGGGTGGACCGTCTGGTCGATAGTCACCTCACGTTCAGGGAGATTTACACCTACTTTTTATTCAAAATTCCCCTGATCTTAACCCAGGGCATCCCGATGGCGGCCCTCCTTTCAGCGATCATCGCACTTGGGACGCTGAAGCGGAACCGCGAGCTGATTGCCATGGAGACCGCCGGCATCAATCCCTTTTATTATGTCGGGCCGATCGCAATTGCGGCGCTCGGGCTTTCGGTAATCCATTTTTGCGTAGCGGAACTCGCCGCGCGTCCCCTCACCCAGAGAGTGGAAGAAATCTGGACAGTCAGAGTAGAACACCGAAAGCCGTCGCTCTGGATGAACACGGAAAACATTTGGTTACGCAATGAGAATACCATTTACCAGATCCGGACCTACGACCCGGGGAAAAATGTCATGCAGTTAACGTCTATATTTTTTCTGGATCCCGGCTTCCACTTGATCCAGAGGATAGACGCGCAGCGTATATCCTGGACTAATCCAGGGTGGCTTGCCGAGAACGGCCTCATCATAAGCTTCCGCGACGGAAATAAGGACCAGCAGTGGTTCGAGCGAAAACAGCTCGATTTGAAAGTTACACCAAGTGACTTCAAGGCAGGCGAAGCCGTTCCGCGGTACCTTAGCTGGACAGAGTTGAACCGCTACGTGGGAAAAATAGAGGGGGAGGGATTCAGCGCGACCCCTTACAGAGTTGACCTACAGTTGCGGATTGCATCGCCTTTTTGCACACTTATCATGACTTTGCTGGGGACACTTGTAGCTCTGAGGCAGGGGCTCCACGAAGGAATCGCAGCCGGTGTAGGCATTTCGCTGATTATAGCTTTCGTTTTCATTGCCATATCAAACGTCGGAAGCTCGCTCGCCTTCGCTGGTTCTCTGCCGCCTTTTCTGGGGGTATGGGCTGGGAACGTGATTTTTTCTGCGATATTATGCTATTTCTGGATCAGGGGGTCGGCTTAACCAGTGTCCATTTAATGGCAGGAGCAGGGACCGGGGTTACCCCCGCCCCCGCTTTGCCATAGCGATTGGGGTCCGGATCGGATCACGCCCCGCCTTTGCCGGCGCCAGCCAGGATGGTGGTTCCGGGTAAAGGGGTGAAAACTCTTTGTGCTAGTTCCTGGTCCAGCAGATAGAGACCCCCACCCTCGCTTCCAATCATCTTCAGTTTCTGCACGATACTGTCTGCGCTGGTTTCTTCCTCGACCTGTTCCGTTATGAACCACTGGAGGAAATTGCTTGTCGCATGGTCTTTTTGTTCAGTTGCGAGGTTCACCAGGTCGTAAATCAGGCCTGTCACCTTGACTTCATGCCCGTAAACCGCTTCGAAAGCGGAAAGCGGAGAATCCCATGAGGTCTGAGGACCTTCGATTGCCTTCAGGTCAACCTTGCCGCCCCGTTCGTTTACGAAGTTGAAAAACTTCATGGCATGAGTCAATTCCTCGAGCGCCTGTACTTCCATCCACCTGGCGAACCCGTCTAAACTCAGCCGCTTAAAATAAGAGGCCATTGAAAGATAGAGGTAAGAGGAATAAAGCTCCGCATTTATCTGCCCGTTCAACGCATTCCTTATTTTCTCATTCATTTTTCGCTCCTATGATAGACTTATATAATACCTGCTCAAAAAAAAGAATCGGCTCTTTCCGCGCAGCCATGTAGACAGCGCAGACACTAAATGTGGTGCGGTTGGAGGCAAGCCCTTTTCGCCGCCGTGGAAGGCGGCGCTACCGCTTTGTGAGCTCGGCTTGCTCGGGCTCCCTTCGCGACGTGCGAGCGCGTAGCGCGGAGGCCGACCGTTCATTCTCGACAGCCCGCCCACCCACCCGCGAGACGGGGGGGGGAGCGGGAGGCCTCCTGATTTAACGGATGATCTTTCAGTGGTGATCCGGAAACACTCCGGCAGTTTCCACCGGGGAGCTTCAATTTATATCGGCTTCCGAATCCCGGCTGATCGCGCCCGAAAGACCTGGATCATTACGGTAGCCCCAAGCAGCAAGAAAAGCAAGTCCCGGGCGAGAGGCCATACAGCGTGCTGAGGCGCTGCGGCTTTGACGCTGAAGCATCCGCAGTTGATGTCGATTCCACGCGCAACAGTAAAAGAGAGCGCCCCCAAGAAGGTAACCAGAAGCAAATTGGCCAGGATGGCGGCGCCGGGCAAACACCAACCGCACAGGATAAATAACCCCAGGACCGCTTCCAGCCATGGGAGCACGATAGCCATAATATTTACCAGGTGGCCCGGAAGGATTTGGTAATTAGAGACTACTTTGGCAAATTCCGCTGGATGGGCTATCTTGTCGATGCTCGCGGCGATGAAAATAGCCCCGAGAAGCAGGCGCGTGCATCTGAAAAAGTATCTGCTGAGGCGGGATTTCATTTTACCTCATCTCCATCCGGAAACTACCTCATCTCAATACCGTCGCAGGCGGGCTCCGGAACACCGGTTGCGCCGCCGGGACTGCGGCAGGCAGCGCGGCTGCGCACACGAGCGGGAAAGAGACCGCAAGGGTAAGCCAATCAAAGGAATAGATGAAAGTCCATCCGAAAGACTGTTTGTTTATCACGAAAGTCAACAGAACTGATAGAACAAAACCGCACCCAAGGCCGAGCGACCTCGCCCCTGCCCATGGGATAGGTTCGAGTGATTTTTTCAGCCACAACATCCGGCATTCAGCATCCGGTACTAGTGTATTGTCAACTAAGTTCCTATAGGTAATGACCTACAATCCGTCATTCCGGCGCAGGTGGGAATCCAGCGTCTTTTCAGTTGGTTAACAGCACTGGACCCCGGCCTTCGCCGGGGTGACGATTCCTTGCAACATGTAATAATTTTATTGACAATGTTCTACGGCCCGCAAACCCCGCATCTTCTGCAATTTAGTTCCGGCCTGCATTCGGGGCTGTCCTTTTCCTGAAGAGCACGCTGGTATTCCTCCCACAGGAATTTACGCTCGATCCCGTGGTCTATCACCTCCCAGGCGAATTTTTCCTCCCGCTCCCGCTCCCTCATAACCCAGAAGTCAGGGTTTAAAGGCGAACTGCGCATCGCCTGGCTCCAGCTAAGCCCATCCAGCGCGACTTTTTCCAAAAAAAAGCAAACCCTGCGGTCTCCCCTGGACAGAAGCGCCTGAACGTATGCCCACTTCGGCATGTCGAAATGGACCCGGATGTTCGGTACTTTCCCCAGGGCTTTCTGAATCCGTTTGGCTTTTCCCTTAAGCTCCCCCACCCCTGCGAAAGCCGTCCACTGAAACGGCGTAAAAGGCTTCGGAACAAAGGAATTTACGCTTAGCGTAATGGTTGCAAGCCGTGTTTTACCTCGGCTTGCGCTCAGAACATGATGGCGGATCCCTTTTGCAATCTCAACTATTGCCTCCAGGTCTTCTCCGGTTTCGGTCGGAAGCCCTATCATAAAGTAGAGCTTGATATTGAGGATCCCCTTTTGGGCCAGGATTTCGACTGCGTTGTATATCTGAGCTTCCGACAAATTCTTGTTGATAACCCTCCTGAGCCTCTCCGACCCGGCCTCGGGGGCGATGGCTACTGCCTGGTGCCCGCTGGATTCCAGCGATGAAAGGATTTGGGCGTTAAGCGTATCTGCCCGGAGCGAAGAAAAGGAAAGGGAGGCGCCCTGATCGAGCAGTGAAGAACACAGGTGGACTATCTCCGGGTGATCGGATACCGCAGCGCTCACGAGGCCGATCCTTTTTGTCCCGGAGTTTGCGGTACTGGCGGCCTGCATCAGCTCATGCAAGCCGTGATAGCGGACCGGCCGATAGACGAACCCGGCAGCGCAAAACCGGCATCCCCGTCCACATCCCCTTCCAATCTCCAGCAGGACTACATTGCTGAATTCGGTATCGGCCGTGAGTACGGAAGTCCTGCAGGGAGGACTTTTTGAAAAATCGGCCCGCCTGCATGCAACCCTTTCCGGAAGGCCGCTGCCATCCAGGGGGTGAATAGAATCCAGGGTCCCGTCCGAATTGAACAGAGGCTCATAAAAAGAGGGAACATAGATTCCTTCCACCGATTTGCCCATCTTTCTTAAAATCTCAGAACGTCCAATGGAGCTGCCTTCGAATTGTTTCCAAAAGTCGATAAAGTCGGGCAGCAGAGATTCCGCCTCTCCAATGAATATAAAATCCAAAAAGGAGGCAAGCGGCTCGGGATTTAGGAAAAGCGCCACTCCGCCTCCCGCCACCAGGGGGTGCGCTGCGGTCCGGTCTTGCGCCCGAGCGGGAATTGCAGCAAGCCGAAGCATTTCGATAAGGTTTGTGTAATCGTTTTCATAAGCAACGGAGAAGGCCGCCAGGTGAAAATCGGCAAGCGGCCTTTGAGATTCGACCGACAGCAGGCCTCCGGGAAATTGTCTGACCATGGCGAGATCTTCCGGCTCCGGGTAAAATACACGCTCGCACACTACGGTTTCAAACCGGTTTAGAGCGTCATATACGAACTGGAACCCGAGATTGGACATCCCCACGCCATAGCGGTTCGGAAAGGCCAAGGCGATGCGTATTTTGCCTCCCCAGTCCTTGAAGACGGTCCCCTTTTCGCCTTCCAACTGTTTTTGTTGCCGGCGTTTCAATTTCCAGAGCATATTTTTCTCAGTATCGCCGCTGCAGGGTGTATCCCCACGCTCCCTCAATCCCTAACCCTGACAAGCCGGAACCATGGGTCACGAAGAACGCGAAGAAGGCCTCCCGCGAATGCCCCGTCTCTGGTCATAGACAGGCCATGGAAAGCGTCGAGAATGAACGGTCGGCCTTCCGCGCTCCGCGAAATACATCGCAAAGTGTTAAGTACATCGTGGAGGGTCGTATATAAGTCTGTCATACGAGGCACGAAGCGTCACGAAGAAACAATCCCTCGATCCCTCAATTCCTCAATCTTTCGAAGTATATCAGAAATACGGCACTTTTATGAATACCTGGATCGTTTGGTGATGGTTTCCTGGTTTGTTGGCAGAAGGGATGCGCCTTCCGCACAGGCTTTCATGCTCGATCTTGCTGATCGTCTAAATCACAAAGTGCAACTTACGACAGACGGCCATACGGTTTATTTAGATGCGGTAGAGCAAGGGTTCGGAATTGATGTGGATTATGCAATGCTGGTTAAAATGTATGGAGAAAGTCGGGAGCAAAAAGTTGAAAAACGGTACAGCCCCGCCAAATATGTAAGTAGTACCAAGCAAGCCATTAAGGGTAATCCAGACCCTGAACACATTTCCACTTCCTATGTTGAGCGCCAGAATCTCACAATGAGGATGGGGATGCGCCGTTTTACTCGCCTGACCAATGGGCTCTCAAAGAAGGTTGAGAACTTAGCACATGCGGTATGGCTCCACTTCATGTATTACAACTTCGTCAGGATTCACCAGAGCTTGCGGGTTACTCCGGCAATGGAGGCAGGAATCGCCGATCATCTCTGGACTTTGGAGGATGTTGCGAGGTTGGCGGATTAACAGATCTAATAAAGGGATCAGCGAGCACTAAGCAGGGCTCTTGCCCTCGATTCCCTTTCCTGTCTGCGTTCGCGGCTTCCATAAATAAAAGTCCCAACCAACCCAGTAAGTCCAGAACCGCCAAGGAAGGCTCCAGATATCTCATGGCCATTGCTTACGCAATAGGTTCCCCCACAGATCGCTGACATCCCGATAATAAAGGCGAAAATTAGACCGAGAAGACTATCCCTTGATCCTTGTTTGATCACAATGGATTCAAGGCTCTGCCGATGTTGTCCTTGATTCTGGAATGAGTCGATGATTATTTTGGCGGCTCCAGGGTGAACTACGTCGTACTTTGCAAGGATCTCGGGTGGTGGGATCGGGCCAGAAAAACCAGCAGCCTCAACTTTGACTACGCCCTTTTGTCCGGATTGTTGTGGAACGACGTTCCGTTTATCTTTTTGGCGCGACATATTCTTGTGCAAACTGTTCTACTGCCAACCGCATATCCTCGCCGACGGCCAACCAATCGGCCTTGATAGCGTAGTAGTCGGCTAAAGGCGGCGAGAAAGTCTCATTATAGACATTAAGGGTTGCCCCCAAGTCTAAAACCCGGGCAACGCCACTCCAGAAGTTGGGTATCGCGTAGAGGAAATTAGTCATAACAGGTGATCCCTTTTCGACTGGCAATTAACTGCCATCGCTGACGTGAATTTTTACTAAACCCTAAAATAACTCAGGAGTCAATCGAAAACTACCCCGCCCCGTATGGTTTTTATCGGCAGAGCGGTTGATTCGCTTGAGAGGTTTCGAACTTTACTACGAGAAAGAATATTCCTAAAATGGACGAAAAACAAGACGGTTCAATGATGGCGGAAGATGAAACTTTTAGGCGACACTTCAAAATGACCCACTACCGATTGTTTGGCAACGAGTTCACTGTTATTGAAGGGGGATTGGCCATCTGATTCCGACTCCCGCAGAATTCGGACGCTTTACCCGCCTCCCGGTCCAAAGACGCGATCAGTTTCCTTCAGTCTTCAGGGGTCTTCGCATAACCAATTGATTTCAGTGCTAAATAGAGCTTATTCCTGTAAATACAGGGGAAATGCAGGCACTGATCCAACAACCCACTGATTCTATTGACAGTTTTGATTTTATTTCCTGTGATAACAGCGGGAAACAGGAAGCAGGAAACAGGAAACAGGAAGCGGGAAGCAGGGAGCAGGAAGCAGGGAGCGGGGAGGGAAGGACTGACACGGAGACACGGGGACAAAACATTCCCGCCATGACGCTGTCGGTCCTTGCTTTTCTTTCCACGACCGGACTGTGCCCCGCCTCAGTGGTGAATAAGCGGTGAGGGGTGAAATTCTCAAATTCCTCAATTCCTCAATCCCTAAATTCGCTCTTGTCCTTAATCCCTAAATTCCTCAATTTGTTTTGATCCCGCAATATTGTACTACAGTGTGATTTCGCCTTGCCAAACGGCAACCAGAAACGGTAACCAGAGGCGGCAATAGAAACGGCAATAGAAGCGGCAAAAAGGTGTGCGAATTTAGAAATTGCGAATTTAGGAATTTAGGTATTGAAGCCAGCGCAAAGCCTGGTTTCATACAAAGACGCGAAAGCTGGGGGGCCACCGCGGGCCAGAACCACGGATGGACCCTAAGTACCGATGAATAGGTGAATGGATGAAATTCTTAAGTCCCTCAATTCCTCAATTCCTCGATCACCAAACTTTTGGCAGCAGAGGGGAGAAAACGCTGAGCAATTCAGAGCCGTTTTGCCATGAATGTTGGTTTTGAATGTTAACTAAAAACTAAAGACCCTTAAGTTAGCTGCATTGGGCCAGACCCCCGTTCGAGCGTCCGGAAGCACACTGGAAACCGTAACGCCATGGTCGAAAGGCTTCGGGAAGATGTTGTTGGCTGGGCGCTTACGGATCACCTGTCCACAATAGAATGCTCCAGCCCCCGCTAAAAATAGCCTCCACTTCTTCGTTGCGCTTCATTCGCCACGGACTATAATGCCAAAAATCCTCTTCACTCTCCATGCACAGACCCGTGCTTTTGCGATCAAATTATTGCCGATTAAGCTTTTTTTGCGGCTTGGAAGGGGTAGGATTGTACGACCATTCTCAAACCAGCTAAGGCACCGAGAAGGAGGTCACCCTCGCTAACATGGAGCTTTCCGCTAAACATATTCAGTCACTCGCCAGTTTCGATGCGCTGCAAGCTTTCTTCCATCAACTCGCATACGACACATCCAATGCTGTGGAGCAAACCCCATCAAATCTTGGCATCTCGGAATCTGTACACGGCCAAATTAAGGTGATACAGCTTATTGCAGACCAGATGGGTCTCCTACAGGTTTATCTCTTCGAGTTGAAATCCGTTACAGTCGTAACTATGCGCACAATCGTCAGGGCCTTTGTCAACCGGCCGGGGAATTACCTTCTTATCCTCACCAGTGACTACGAGCGCATTGATTTTGTTCTTTGTGAACGTGTGCTGCCAGAAGAGAACTTAAGGAGACCCGCACACCTGCCCAGCAAGCAAGCCACCATACATCCTCGTGTTCTTTCAGTAATTCGCCGGAAACCATCCCGAGTTGACCTGAGAGTCCTAAGCCGGTTTGCTAATACCGAAAAAGACGAATTTGCCCAATACGAAAAGCTCCTTTCCGCTTTTTCAAT
This sequence comes from Syntrophobacteraceae bacterium, assembly GCA_049515795.1. Taxonomy (GTDB): domain Bacteria; phylum Desulfobacterota; class Syntrophobacteria; order Syntrophobacterales; family Syntrophobacteraceae; genus SbD1. The sequence continues at coordinate 22,364 of JBEKTT010000017.1, read as the reverse complement.
TGCAGAGTGGTCTGAAGACGAATTTAATAACCGAGCGCTTTTCAGCGATTACTATCTCAAAGAAAGACTCCCGGACAATCCGGCTTTCCGGGAGCGAATCGAGAAGCCCCTTCAGGCAATCACTCGGATCATTGATGAGGCGAGGGAAAAATACACCAGCGCCGAGGAGAGCGTATTTGCAGAGAAGATCATTCAGCCTTTGCTTTTCGCCCTGGGGTTTGGGGTCAAAAAGGGATCGTTCGAAAAGCATGGAGAATACACTCCGGATTTTGTGCTGACCGCAGACGGTGATGCCTCTAGTCCAGTCGCATATTGCCAAGTATATCGTTACAATCGCCCATTAGATCGCCAAGAAGCCGATATAACTCTCCCCAGGGCTGCTGAGAATCCAACTGCACGGATTGTGTCGCTCCTCGAACAGGACCAAGTGGATTGGGCCATCCTCACCAACGGAAAGGAATGGAGGCTTTTTTCTAAAAAAGCTCACTCCAGGGCCACGAATTATTACGAAATTGATTTGGAAGAAGTAATCAGGGAACAAGACCCTGAGATGTTCCGCTACTTTTATCTCTTCTTTCGCCTAAGCGCCTTTGTTCCCGATCAGCAAGGGAAAACCTTTCTTGAGCTGATTCGAGAGGAATCTTCCGATTACGCCAAACAGTTGGAAGATCGCTTGAAAGATAGGATCTATGAGAAAATATTTCCTTATTTAGCAGACGGGTTTATTTCGAATTACTCAAAGCAGAAAGATATTCCCCCTTACCAAATGGAATCCCTCGCTCCCGGCTGCCTTAAAGAGGTTTTCCCGGCAACCCTGACTTTGCTCTATCGGCTCTTATTCATCCTCTATGCGGAATCGAGAGACCTCCTCCCGGTAAGGGAGGAAATAGGCTATGGAGCGTGTGGCCTTAAAAAACTGAAAGAAGAGATTGCTTCAGCAGCCGGGGACGAATTCGAAGAGGTCGAGAATAAGCTAAAACGAAAGTACGGGAGCGGAACGGATGATAACAGACTCTATAAATACTTGAACAGCCTGTTCGATCTTATCGGGAAAGGCGATCCGGATCGAAATCTTCCACAATATGATGGTGGGCTTTTTGATTCGAGTTTGAATCCTTTTTTCCAAGAGAATCATGTTCCGGATTACCACCTGGCCTGTGCAATTGATCATCTGGCTCGTGATGAGGACGAGAAAACGTCCAGGGTGGTTTTCATAGACTACAAGTCCTTAGGGGTACGCCAGTTGGGGAGTATTTACGAGGGGCTTCTGGAATTCAAGGTCCGTATGGCAACTGAAAAAATGGCCTTCTGCCAAGGCAAGAAAACAGAAATTCTGCTGCCCTATGCCCAGGCGAAGAAAAATAAAGATATCAAAGTACTCAAAATCGGCCATGGATCTCAAGCAGAGGAGCGAACTCTTTCTTGTGGGACGGTATATCTCGAGAACGATAAACACGAACGGAAGGCAACTGGGTCCTATTACACTCCGGATCATATCGTCAAATATATTGTCCGCCATGCGGTCGGGCCGGTCTTGGATTCAAAATTCAAGGAGATGACCTCGGCAATTCGCGAGGCGCAGAAGGTATATCATGCAGAACAGAAGAAGTCTAAAGGGCTGGCGGCATCGGGCATAAAAGCCGACGACCCCGAAAATCAGGCTTATCTAAAAACTCGACATGTTGTCGATGATCTGTTCAATATCCGATGTCTCGACCCTGCAATGGGTTCCGGGCATTTTCTCGTTGAGTGCGTCGATTATATTACTGACCGGATAGTGGTATTTCTGGATGGTTTTGCTCCATGGAACCCTGTCTCCGCTCATTTGGAGCGGACACGCCGGGATATTCTCAACCAGATGGACAGCCAAAATATCACGATCAGTGAAAGAAGGCTCGATCCGATAAACCTCTTAAAAAGGCACATTTTAAAACGCTGTATCTATGGGGTAGACCTGAACCCAATGGCGGTGGCACTTGCCAAAGTGTCTTTATGGCTAGACTGTTTCACCATTGGAGCACCTCTTTCCTTTTTAGATCACCACCTAAAATGTGGAAATTCTCTCATCAGTTCGGACGTTGAAACTGTTAGGGAAGCCATCTCCACATACACAAATAAACAGCTCACGATATTTGGATCCTACTGGACCGGATCGCTTCAGGCACTCCAAGGGATGCTGAACGTGGGGTTCCTCCCTGACGCAACGCCGTCCCAAGCAAAAGAATCCCTAACGCAATATCGCAAGGCATCCGATCATCTGGAGCCATTCAGGCGTATGCTCGACGTGTACACTTCACGATGGTTTGGAAATGAGCCTGTGAAGAAGAAAGGGAAAATCCCTGAACCGACTCTGGATTTTCTGAACGATAAAGAGGGAGAAGCATGGATATACGGGAAAAAGAGCACTGAAGAAGTTAGGCCAGCTTTCCGAGAAATAGCGGAAAAGGTCGTTAAAGCTTCTCAGGAGAAGCGGTTTTTCCACTGGGACTTGGAATTTCCCGAGGTGTTTTATGCGCCACGGCCAGGAACCATGCAACAAATCGAGAGAGCGGCTAACGCTGGATTTGATGCGGTAATCGGTAATCCCCCATATGATGTCTTAGCTGAGCAGGAATTGGGCTACGATCTTTCTCAAGAATTTGCGTACTTCAGAGCGGCACAAATATACAGTCCAGCTATAAAGGGCAAATTAAATCTTTATAAATTGTTTATCTCCATTGCCCTATACCTTACTAGGGCTAAAGGTACATTCTCATTTATCGTTCCAATGGGTCTCCTTGGGGATGATCAAACAGCAGGCGTACGCCATTTGCTATTGAATTCATCAGGGTTAGTGAGTATCGAAGTCTTTCCTCAAAAAGATGACGAAAAAAATAGAGTATTCCTTGAGGCAAAATTGCCAACTGTAATTTTCGTAACACGAAAACAAGAATCAATATCGCCCATTCTAGTCAGAACTCATAAAGGCCGATTCATCGAAGAAGGTTCTGATGCGGCTTTTTTAACGCCAGAAATCATAATTAAGCTTGATGAAAAAGGTGCTGTGATACCATCGTGTACCCAACGCGACTTGGAAATTCTTATAAGCATTTTCAGTGATAATAGCATGAAGAAGATTTCAGATTACTGCCAAGCTTCTCAGGGAGAAATTAACGAGACAGCAGATGGCAAGAAAGGATATGTGTCCCGGAACCATCAAGATGGGCCTCATATTCTTCGTGGATCGAATATTTGCCTTTATATTCTCAGAGAGGCATCCCAAGGAGAACCAATATACCTAAGAAAGGAAGAGTATTTAAACGGAAAACCGGATAGTATAAAAGCTCAACATCACCTACAGAATCGTATAGGATGGCAAGAGAGTTCCGCTCAGAATAATTTTCGACGAATTATTGCTGCCAAAATACCTCGGGACATGTTCTGCAATCATAAAATCAACTACATTCCGGAAGGCGATTCTTCTCTTAATTTAGACCTTTTACTTGCAATACTGAATAGTAAAATAAGCGATTGGCTTTTTAGGTTATCTAGTACTAGTGCCGCAGTGAGTCATTACCAGATTTTAAGATTGCCTATACCATATATAAAAAATACCGAAAGATGCGAAGTTGTAGATAATATGATTAACTTAAAACATTGGTACAAGCTCAAAAGTTTTGCTCTTAATGCCTGCACTAAACCTGGTTCCATGCCCAATGTAGTAGCATACGCTCTTATCGAGATGAGCCGCCAAATTAGCAAATCAGAGTCGGCACGTAAACTCAATAATCGGTCTGAGAGGTCGAGTCTATCACCTGAAAGCCAGGAGATACAAGATGTAATAGATTCTCTTCTGTTTCGATGCTATGGCTTGAGTGAGGAAGAGGGAGAATATATTGCTACGCGCCTTAAAGAGATGCTTTAGCATGTAGGTATAAGCTTTGCCGAGAAGTGTTTTGGAGCTAAACAATGCGCCTTCCGTATGTTATCGATAATGAGAAGAACAAGGCCGCCGATGTCCTAAATGAGATATTGTCTCGACGCACCGAACTTGCGGCCGACTTCACGAGTGCTTATTTCAACATCTGGGGATACAAAGCTCTCCGAGAAGGTCTACAGAGACTATCCAGTTTTCGCCTTCTCCTAGGAGCTGAATCTACACCCGGAAAGGATGTAGGGCTAGTCCCCAACGCTGCTGCTTTCCAGATCTCCTTGAAAGATAGCCTAAACAAAGCTCCATTTAGCGAAGCCACACTTGAGCTAGTTGAAGATCTCATTCGTTTTTTGCGGAGCGAGCATGTGGCTGTTCGCTTATTTGAGAAAGGTTTCCTCCATGCAAAAGCTTACCTGTTTTATGTGGACCGTATTCACGGAATGGAGTGGGATCGCCTCAAACCACTCGTGGGTATGGTGGGAAGCAGTAACTTCACCGGGGCTGGGCTAATTCACAATAAGGAGCTCAATCTTATACACAAAGGCGTCATTGAAGAGGAGGAAGTGGACGACCCACTTGCCGCTGAAATGGCTTCTCATAATTTGGACAAAGATTTGCTTCCCGACTATCGAAAAGCGCGCCATCTTCTCTCCTCCAGGGGGTTGGATGAAAGCCCCCTGCAAATGAGCTTTTCCGATTTAAATTCGGCTCCAGTTGAAAGGGAAATACGGCGTGGATTGAAGTCTGAAGTGGGCGCACGGGCTATTTACGAGCTGGCCCAGTGGTTTGAAGGGGTATGGGAAAGGGGCCGCGACTTTAAGGACGGTCTCATAGAGATTTTAGATGAGAGCAAGTTTGGAACGGTCGAATATAGCCCCTATCAGATTTATCTTAAGGCCCTCTGGGAATACTTTCAGGACGATCTCAGAACGGAGGATACGAAGGCGGGAATCTTCCAGCTCGATTTGGCTGAATTCCAGTTCGATGCTGTGAAGAAGGCACGAAAAATAATAGCCCGCTACGATGGTGTCATGATCGCTGATTCGGTCGGATTAGGTAAAACTTGGATCGGCAAGCAGATCCTGCTGGACTATGCCTACCACGCCCGCCAGAAGTGTCTTGTAATCTGCCCCGCTCAGTTAAGAGATACTGTCTGGAGCAATGAACTTGCCGAGGATAATATTCCTGCCCAGATTTGCTCGATGGAAGCTTTCGGGCAGGCTGATTTTGACGGGACTCCCTGGGCTGACGCCGATCTGGTCCTTATAGACGAATCCCATAACTTCCGGAACAAAGATTCACAACGGTATCAAAATCTGGAAAATCTTCTGAGTCTAAATGGCCGGAGAGGAAGGTCCGGCAGCCGCAAAAAAGTTGTGCTCTTGACCGCAACACCAATAAACAATGACCTCCTCGACCTCTACTACCAGATCAATCTCATAACCGGTGGAGATGATAGCACTTTCGCGGCCGCTGGAATTGGAAATCTCAGGAAATATTTTCTCAGGGCGCGCAGGCTTACTCAGGAACAGAAAAGCTCCGGAAATACGCGAGTAATCTTTAATCTTCTCGAAGAAATCGTGATTCGGAGGACGAGGCAATTTATCAAAAAGACATACCCTGAAGCCAAAATCAGGGACAAGATCATTCGCTTTCCTGAAAGAAAACTGGGGACCATCCGGTATGATCTCGAAAATATTTATCGCGGAATTTATGGGAAAATAGTTAGTGGCATTGAAAGCCTGAACCTCGTACCCTTTAATATGGATTTTTATTTAAAAGAGGGATCGGCAAGCGATGATGCCGCACTTGCGTGGCGAATAGGCAGAGGGCAAGCCTTGGTAGGTCTTTTCAAATGCCTCTACCTGAAGCGGTTTGAATCCAGCGTTGAAGCTTTCAGGATTTCGCTTGCGCGCATGCTGGAGTTCCTCAAAACCTACCAGACACTTCTAGACGAAGGTATAGCAATTCGGTCCGATGATTTCCGCAAGATGATGAGCCTGGTAAAGAAAGGTCTCGATGAGGAGGATGAAGGAACTGCCTCGGAAGATGCATCGAAGGAAAAATTTAACAGCAGAGCTGAAGATATAAAATCCTGTCTGGAAGCGCGCGCATACCTGGACAGTTTGAATAAAATGGATCTAAGCGGTTACCGGCTCAAAGAAATCATGAAGGCCATGACCCAGGACATCACCATTATGGAGTTCATCTATGACAGGCTGGCTGAAATAAAACCGGAACAGGACAGCAAGCTCCAGCGTGTCAAGAACTTACTGCGGCTACCGTCAACCGAGCAGGACCAGGGGGGCCATTTTGGTTTAAGAGGTCAGAAGGTGCTCATTTTTACTTACTTCAAGGACACCGCAAAATACCTCAGACGAAATCTCGTTGAAGATGAGACTTTCCTGCAAGAATTAGGAAATCCTAAAATTCGAATTATCGACAGCGACAACGACTCGAGAGATCGAAAGAGCATTGTTCAGCAGTTTGCTCCGAAATCAAATCGCGTTGAAAGCATTGCTGGGACTAAAGACGAAATCCAGATCCTTGTTTCCACGGATGTGCTGTCCGAGGGCCAAAACCTGCAGGACTGTGCGCGCATGATAAATTACGACCTCCATTGGAACCCGACAAGAATGGTGCAGCGCGCCGGGCGAATTGATCGGATAGGTACTAATTTCGATTTGCTGTATATTTACAATATTTTTCCGGATGCAGGCCTTGAGAAACTGCTGGGCTTGGTCGAGCGGCTTACACGGAAAATAGGCCAGATAGACGATACGATTGGCCTCGACGCAAGCATACTCGGTGAGGCGATTAATCCGAAGACTTTCAATACTCTTAAGCGAATCGAAAGTGAGGATGCTTCCGTAATAGAGGAAGAAGAAGAGTTATCCGAGTTGGCCACTAATGAATTCATGCTTCAGAAACTCCAGGAGGCAATCCAAGCAGGTCTTGAGGAAGAAGTAAAACGGCTGCCCGATGGAATTCATTCTGGTCTGCATAAACCTGGAGCAAAGGGGATATTCTGGTATTTCAAAGGTCCGCCGCCCCGAGAGGGAGCAACTGACCTTCATATCTGGAAGTACTATGATCTCAAGACTCAGACTATAATTGATAATCGTCTTGATATCGGAGGTCTTATCGCCTGTCAAAAAGAAACGCCGCGCGTTGTTTCTGATTACGATATCTTTGCGATCATGGAGGGGGTAATTGAAGACATCCTCCAGGGGGAAAAACAGCAAAGGTCCCTTGAAGCAGTCCCCAAAAACATCGATCCAATTCAGAATACAGTGGCTACTGCTCTGATGTCCAGATTAAACGGGCCTGGAGTAGACCGCAATCAAATCCGTGATCTTCTGTTTTTCCTGAAAAACCCTGTGACAAAGACTCAGGCAAAACGGCTCAAAGCAGTCTACTCGGAGTTTCAAAAAGGGAAAGATTTTCAGGCATTCATTGCAAGTATTGAGGAAATGAAGACTTTTTTTGGTGAAGTCTCTGAGGAGAAGCGCGAGGGTACTGAGTTGCGGCGCCAATTGAGTCGAGAGGATTTGTACTTGGTGTGTTTTGATTTGCTCTCTTAGAAAAACGCCAATCTCCTCCAACTGATTTCAAATCTGTTGCAACTGAAAGGAAACAGAAATAACGAATTTTCTAAGATGCTGATTCATTCTTCCTATTGCCCAATTTGGTCCGTTCTGATGAGCCAAAATGGAGCGGGGCCAGACAGAAATGCTTGGCCGTCTCTTCGTTTCGGTTGAACATAATGTCAGGTGTCGGGGTTTTGCCGATTGAGTTACCGCGGGACAGATGCGAAGCCTTATTGGCCGGAGTAGGGGCGGAATGGGGGGCGGGTCACGCGTTGGTCTGCTTCCGATAGGGTCTGCTGATAATGTATTTGATCCTGCTTGCTCATCCATTGCGCCCCCTGGTCAAACATGTCATGAATCTTGGTCGCTTGTGCACTGACCAAGTTCGTTCATGGGCATACCTGACTTGTGCGATGACTTGGTCACTCTCGGGTTCATAGTGGCCGTTTATGATCCCGTTAGCTGCATCATGACTTTGTTTCCCGCACCTGCTCCTCAATGAACCGCTCCATATCCTCCTTCTTCGGCAGTTCAAGCTGGTACTTGGAAACGAAAAGGCCGTTGTCCATACCGGCCAGTGCATATTCCACCAGCGTTCGGTCGCGCTGCGTGCATAGAAGGATGCCGATAGGCGGATTGTCTCCCTCGGACATCATGTTTTTCCTGTACCAGCTTTTTCAATTGTGCGGACAGTGTCCCCACAATTTCAGGGTAAAGACGATAGAAGCGGAGATAGCGATAAAGCTGGCGACGGTTGCAGTTGCTGATATTGAGTTCAGTGAGGCGTTTGGCAAGTTCGGTTAGCAGGGAGTCCCCATAGCTGGCCCGATCCGCTCCAGACAGTTCATATTCAGCGATATAGGCGCCGATCAGCCAATTGCGCATCGTCAGGCTAAGGTTCACAGCTCGTCCAGCTTGGGCTGCCAGTTCTTCATGCGCGTGCCGAATAAAACCGACCAGCTTTCCAAAATCCCATTCGTGTTTATTCAACCTGCTCCGCTCCTCCACCTCGCGGTTCCTACTCTAAAACAATCCGCACTTTGCCCGGCTCTTTGCCCTTAGTGATCCTATCCAGGTATTCCTCGAAACGCTTCTTCATCACCGCAGGTGTAATAGGCGTCCCTCCTGCAAGCAGCGCTTCGCGCAGTTCGGCTATCTTCAAAGGCACCTTGGAAAGCCCGGAGAGCACTTCTTTCAGAGCATAAATAAAATCGTGTTCCAAATCGTCCGGAAGCACCCGCTTCGTAGTGAAATCGTCTACCAGTTTCCTTTGCTCGAACTTAAGCAGGCTCAAGCTGTCCCTGGTAGTCGGATCTTCGAGGTTCGCAAGCAGCGTCTGAGTCCAATTCCTGACCAGTTGATCAAGCTCGTCATCCAAAGAGTCAAGCAGCATCGCCGCTGGCGCTGCTGGCGGCTCTGCGCCGGGCTTAAAGTTGCAGTGCGGACATATTGGGCGAGGTATCGAGTTCCTGTTCTGTTAAGGCAAAGCAGCTCTTCAATCCTGCCAGGCGATTTTGAAAATCGGTAAGCTGCTGGCGGGGCATAAGAGCGATTGTGGATAGCTTTTGCAGAGTCCGGAACCGTTCGTCCACCACGAGCCGGGCTTTGCGTCTATCCTCGTTAACACCCAGCCGCGCTTTTGCTGGGACGGGGGTCGGGCCAAGCCAATTCCAAATAAGCAGTCAAAGAATTGAAACAAGGGGCGATTTTCGGCCTTAGAAGGCCAATTTTAACCGTAAAATGGGCACTCCAGGCCCCCGGTTCACCATCGGCCCAGCAAAATGTTCGTTTTAAAAAACGGCCATAAGGACATCATCTTCTTTGTCGATGCGGAATCTGACTCTCATCTCATCCCTTCACCCAATCGGTTATATCGGTGAAGTCATCCTCTCCGTAATCCGCTGGAGAGCCGAATTTAGTGCGGATCTCTTCCAGTTCGTTTCCAGAGACACTGGGAAACCTGATCAGACGAAAACGATTCTATCCAGCGAGAAAAGCCCACCCAAGAGCCACAAGAATGGAAGCCACAGTAACCGGGATTCCGACTCTTGCATGTGACCAAAAGCTGACGGAAATGTTGTGGCTCCTGGCCTGCTCGATCATGATGAGGTTGGCAATGCTGCCTATTATAAATAGGTTACCGGCATAGGTGCTCACCAGTGCGAGCAGATAGAGGTTTTTCGTCTGTTCGAGGTCAATGTTTTTGAGCAGAAGCATTACCGCCGGTACGTTGCTCACCACATTGCTGAGAAACAATGTAACGGAGGAGAGCACGAGAGGATGGTTGATGTCATACCCCAAAGTCCCAAGGAACTGAACCCCTGATTGTGGAATTCCATACTTGACGACCCCTTGAACGACAATGAAGAGAGCGCAGAACAAAGTGATGAGATGCCAGTCCACAAGGCCGAGAATGGACCGGGTCGTCATTTTCCTGCTGCACAGGATTATGCCTGCCACGGTCAGTGCCGAGACTTCTCGTGGAATACCGGTAAAGAACAGCACGATCAGCACCGTTGAGAGTACCAGCGCCTTGGCTGATTGGTGGGAATCGTACTTAGGCCATCCTTCGGCATTCTCGCCTAACACGATCGACCCGTCCCGCCATTTGCCACGATACATGATCAATATTATGAAATAGAGCACCACAAGCGAGATTATGGTTGGCGGCAGGCACCACAACACAAATTCGCGGAAATGAAGCCCCCCAACCTGTCCTATCAGCATATTTTGAGGGTTGCCCATGATGGTTGCCGCAGAGCCAATGTTGCTCGAACAGGAAAGCGCGAGCACAAAAGGGATCGGATTCAAGGACGCTCTGACTGCGGCCACACAGATTACGGGAGTGAAGGCGAGGCAGACTATATCATTGGCGACCACTGCCGAGAGAAGGGCCGAAGAGAAAACGAGCGCAAAGAGGAACACTTCCGGTCTTGTCACAAATCTTACTATGCTCAAGGCAACTTTCGTATAGAATCCGCCCAAGGTGAATTGGGCGGACAAAACCATGAGTGAATAGAGCAGCAATATTGTAGGGGCATCTATTGCTTTCCATGCCTCATTTTCGCTGAGAGTTCCCGTTGCCAGCATGGCTATAGCTCCGAGCACCGCAATTCCTGTCCTATCTATCGCTAATCCCGGGATGCTCCCCAATGCAATCCCGGTGTATGTCATAAAAAAGATGACGGCTGCGATTATCACAAGGCTCATTTTCGCCCTCCTTTAAATCCACCGCCCTATTGTCCGGCAGCCATTACGAGCTGACAACGAAAGCTTGATGGAGCAAGGTTCGAAGAAACTAAGCTGAATTCTTCTTTGTCTTTTCCATAACGGATGCCGCTGAAATCGGCTGAAGCCCCTTGGTCTCAGGCATCATCAAGCCGTAGATTGTTAGGGCCACTGCGGCGACAGAGGCGAGGAACAAAAAGCCTGCATTGTAGCCCCAGGCATTCACAATATAGCCTGACACCACTTCGCTGAGTGAGGCCCCGATGCTGAGAGCAGTGGCAATCGCTCCCAACACGAGATTGTATCGGCCTGTCCCCTGGGTGAGATCGGCTACCACAACGAGTGCCAACACTCCGAAAATCCCTGCCCCGATCCCATCAAGCAGTTGCACGCAAACAATGAAGATGGGGTTGTCACTCAGGATATAGAGAAAGCCCCGGATAGGCAGGATTGCAAAACCTATCAAAAAAACGGGTTTTCTGCCCCACGTGTCACCCCATTTGCCGGCTAAGAAAGCCACGGGAATCATAACCAGTTGAGCGGCTACGATGCATGCCGACATATTGAGGGAAGCAAAGGTTTCGTGATTCCGTGTGAGCAATTGTCCTGCCAAAGGGAGCATTGCCGCATTAGCGAAATGAAACAAAGTCACGGCGACGGCAAAGATCAAGATCTTCCGGTCAGTGAACAAAGCTCTTATACCCAAAGCAACCACCCCGTCGGGTGTTATTTTTATGGCCCCCCCTCGCGACCGGAGGTAATCGATGTCATCGTTTCTAATCAAAAGTACGGACACAGCACTGGCGACCGCAATAATCGCGACCAGGTAGAAAATCCACTCTTGTCCCAGGAGATATCCGACTATACCGGCCAATAGAGCAGTGGCAACATTTCCCGCATGATTGAAGACTTCGTTGCGCCCGACCCGGATTGCGAACATTCGGTGACCAACGATGCCCAACGTGATAGCGGCTATAGCAGGGCCAAAAAGAGCCGATACGACCCCGTTGACGACCTGCGCCGCACTGATATAATAAAACTTTGGGAAAATGGTTATAGAAATGCAGCTAACGCCCATTAACAAGGCGGCGGCAACGATCAGGAGGCGCTTCTTTTTGACGGCATCGACCAATGCCCCGCATGGGGCGTCTGCAAGGAGATTGGCAATTCCCATCACGGACATGACTACCCCAATTTTAGCAGGGTTCCAGTGGAGAACGGCTAGTAGATAAATCACCAGAAATGGTCCGACGCCTCCACGAACATCAGCAAGAAAGAAATTGAGGCCATCAAGCGCATAGAGACTCCGCTGATTTGTCTTCTCAGTAAGATGAACAGGTTTATCTTCCATGTCGTCTTCTCCTGAGTGTAAAACTTGTATGAGAAGGGTGGGGATGAGCAGGGTTGCAAAGGAGCAGGATGAGCTCGCCTTGGAGACCTTGTAAAAATCTTCTCTTGGGAGATTTCGGATCGAGAGTCGATGTCATCACAACCTCTGATTCTTGTTTATCCGAATGGAGCATGGACGGCAGAAGCAACTTATACAAATTATAGATTGAAAAAAAATACCATAACCTATTGGACTTCTAAAAGGCGAAGTGCGGCCTGCGGAACCGCAAAGGCGAGTTTTCTCTATGCGGAGTCAATGAGCTCGCCGGTCATACCTGCTTGCCAACCGTACGTAATAAACCTTTGAAGCGGCTGCCTGCCCTGGTTCAGGGAAAGTCCACACCTTTAGCTGCAAAGATTCTCCGGCAAGTCCTCCGGAAGCAGGGGAAGGTGTCCAGGGACCAATTTGCACGAGCTTCCCACCATTCCCCGTGATACAATGACATAAATACCTGGCAGGGTGATGAAAAAGGATTGGAATTCCCATATCAGGGCGAAAAACCCTATACACGTCACCCCGGCGAAAGCCGGGGTCCAGTGTCTTGTGCTTTAAAATCAATTAGTTGGGAAAAAGCCTGGATTCCGGCTTCCGCCGGAATGACGAAATCATTAGCAATTTTCAGGTGTTTCTCCCACCAGAGAACCCTTTTTCATCACCTGCTGGGCCAGGCTGGACCGGTTCACGGTTAGGCATAGGCGAGGGGGCCGGCAAGATGATTTTCAATATCGGAGACAAGAAAACCAAGCTGCTTTTGTCGTTGGCCAAGACCCCCCTGCTTTTTTATCCGCACTACAAGTATCATCTTCCGCTGCCATCCGTGCTGATGATCGAAAATACGAATCAGTGCAACGCAGAGTGTCTCATGTGCCCTCGCGATACGCTATCAAGAAAACGCGGCTTCATGGACTTTGGGTTATTCGAGAAGATCATTAAAGAAGTGTCCAGCGTGAGGCGCAAACCCGTCACGCATTTGCACGGGTTTGGCGAGCCGCTGCTGGATAGATTGTTAGCCGACAGAATCCAGCTCGCAAAGACTTGCGGAATAAAGCGTACCTATATCGTAACGAACGCTTCATTACTTTTTCCTGAGACATCGAGGAAGATCATCAGCGCGGGATTGGACAAGATGAAGATCAGTTTTTATGGCACCGACGAAGTATCGTATAACAACACCATGAAAAGGTTGAATTTCAAGGCTACGTTCCAGAATATTAAGGATTTTTTGAGGATTCGGAAAGAAATGAAGAGGGAAAACCCCCGGTTGATACTTCAATATCTTCCCTACGAAACAAACAATGCCAGGACAGGGGAGTTTAGATCTCTGTGGGGCCCTTTAATTGATCCAAGTGTTGGTGATTGTTTGAATGTCAGCTCTTTGCATAACTATGGAGGCAGGAGAGCCTACAACCGCCTGGGGAAGGAGATCGTGTCCGTGTGTTATTTCCCTTGGACATCCATGTCAGTGCTCTGGGATGGCAGGGTCGGCACCTGCTGTATGGATTCTAATGGTGTTCAGGTTCTGGGAGATCTCAACTCCCACAGTGTTCAGGAAGTGTGGAATGGACCGGTGCTGTCCGGGGTTAGAAACAACTTTAGAAAGCTCGACTACAGTAAGTATCCAGTCTGTCTCTCCTGCGATTGGGTACGCAGGCGTTAGAATGGCGCCGGCTCAATCATACCAGTTTGCGTTCAAGATTGAAGTAATCGAAAAGAGCGGGGAAGTGACTGCGTCCTCACAAAAAGATCGGACGCCGAACTATAAGCGTCGAACACCGGTTTGTATGTTAAACGCGAACCCGATCGTAATGAGGGTTCCCCGCACTCCGCAAGATTTGGCCGCGCGCGTTTGCGCGCGCGGCCAAGAGCTCGGCGCCGGCGGCGGTTGCCCAGCACTTGCTGGGCGCCCGCTGCAGCGCCATTCTTAAATAGCAGGATCATGGTCCGGGCATGGAGAGCTGCGAGGGGGTTCGGGGGGCAAATGTCCCCCCATCCCCCGAGCTTTTCAGCTTCTTTTGGTACTCACTTGAACGCAACTTAGTATCAGCCGGGCTCCTGCGAAAACTCCAGCCGAAATCGCCGGATCCATTCAAGCATGAAGAGAACGGCTCACCGGCGCGAAAATGTGCCGACAATTATCGCTAACCAACAGAAATTCGAGTAAGATTTTTCCAAAGCCCGCCGGAACTCGATCATGAGCGGAGAAGATACGTTTTTCTATTTCCAAAAAGCCGATCTAAAATTAGGATAGCTGCGATTAGCCCACCTTGGTGGGCACATAGGACTGTGCTCACCCTACAGGAGCGGTGCTATTTGAAGCTGCAAGGGTTACGGGGTACCAGTTTGGAATAACACGAAAGGAAATTTGAAAGAAAAGATGGCGGGCAGCCCGCGGCAAAGACAGGCCTTTCTGGTATGTGGAACGCACAGTGGGTGCGGCAAGACGACCGTTACGCTCGGGCTGCTCGCCGCATTGAGGGCCAGAGGCCTCAGTGTGCAGCCTTTCAAGGTGGGACCGGACTTTATAGACCCCGGGCTTCACACCTTGATAGCCGGTAAGCAAAGCCGCAACCTGGACGGATGGATGCTCAGCCGCCGTTGGAACGAGGAGCTTTTCCGGCGCCTTCTGAAAGGATCCGATGTTGGTTTGATCGAAGGCGTAATGGGCCTTTTCGACGGCTACGAGGGCCAGTCGGAATCGGGCAGCAGCGCTGAGATGGCCAAATGGCTCGATGTCCCCGCCGTGCTGGTTGTGGACGCTCGGAGCATGGCCAGGAGCGTAGCGGCCCTGATATACGGATTTAAGCGATTTGATCCGGCGCTGAATTTTGCCGGGGTTATTTTCAACCAGATCGGCGGAGAGGGGCACTTGAAGTACCTGAAGGAGGCTGTGGCTTCGGCATGTCCGGAAGTCGCTGTTTTGGGCGGCATTCCCAGGGAAGACCGGGTCCGAATACCCGAGAGGCATCTGGGGCTTGTAACCGCTGACGAAATGAGGCTGGACGCCGGGTGGCAGAAGACGTTGGCCAAGCTTATGGAAAAGCGCCTCGACATTGACCTGCTCCTGGAAAAAACCCGATATTCCATGCAAACGGAGCCTCGCCCTCTGACTTCGGATCTCACGACCGGCCTTCCAGGCCTCCGCCTCGCGGAGCGTGGAGATACAGGCTGCGGCGCCTCGCCGCCTGAGATTGCAGTGGCGCGCGACGCGGCTTTCTGCTTCTATTATCCCGATAACCTGGAGCTTCTGGAGAAGGCCGGGGCGCGGCTTCGCTTTTTTTCTCCGGTGTGCGGCGAGACCCTCCCGGAGACATGCTCGGGAGCATATCTGGGCGGTGGATACCCGGAGCTTTTTGCGAAGGCCATATCCGAGAATGCTGGTTTTCTTAACTCTCTTCGCGAGCGCGCCGGGCTGAGGATGCCGATCTATGCCGAATGCGGCGGCCTGATGACCCTTGGCCGCTTTATAGATACTATTGAAGGGGAAAAGTACAATATGGCAGGGATACTGCCATTCGGGACCAGAATGCTGCCCCGGCGCAAGGCGCTTGGATATACCGAGGTCGTCCTGCGCCGGCAATGTCTGCTTGGAGGTCCCGGCAGGGTCATCAGGGGCCATGAATTCCACTACTCCGAGATAGTCGGACAGAAGCCTGAAGCAGGAAGCGTGAAGCGGGAAGCAGGAAGGGATGAAGTCTACTACTCCGAAAACTCAAAGCTTGAGTTCGCCTATGACCTGCGCGGGCGTAAACACGAGGCCGCCCGTACCGAGGGCTACCAGGCAGGTTCTGTGCTTGCCAGCTATATCCACCTGCACTGGGGCAGCGCCCCCGAGGCTGCCGGCCAATTCGTCAGCCACTGTGCCGAGTGGGCAAAGGGGAGGTAAACCGATTTAAAATGTCCAGCGCCAAGTCACTCATGTTCCTGGGGACCGGCTCAGATGTGGGCAAAAGCGTCCTGGCTGCTGCTTTCTGCCGCATCTTTAAAAACGAGGGATATCGCGTGGCGCCCTTCAAGGCACAAAACATGGCCTTGAACTCCTTCATCACTCCACAAGGCGGGGAAATGGGGCGCGCCCAAGTTGTCCAGGCCGAGGCATCGGGAATCGAGCCTCATGTGGACATGAACCCCGTCCTTCTTAAACCCACTTCGCAAATGGGCTCTCAGGTGATCGTGCTCGGACGTGTGATCGGGAATTTTTCGGCAAAAGACTATTACGAATACAAAAAAGAACTTGTCCCAATTGTCCGGGGCGCATTTGAAAGGCTTTGCGCCCAAAACGACTTAATAGTCATAGAAGGGGCGGGGAGTGCGGTCGAGCTTAATCTAAAGGAACACGACCTGGTGAATATGGCTATGGCCGAAATGGCCGGCGCCAAATGCATCCTGGTGGGAGACATCGACCGGGGAGGGATATTTGCGGCCCTGCTCGGAAGCTTCTCACTGCTGGAAGCCGGAGAGCGGGACCGGATTATCGGGTTTATCGTAAACAAATTCAGGGGAGACCCGCGCCTGTTTGAAGACGGGGTTCAAATACTGCAATCGCGCTCCGGTGTTCCGGTATTCGGGGTTGTGCCTTACTTCGAAAACATCTCGCTGCCCGAAGAAGACTCCGTGGCGCTCGGGCGGCGAATGGCCAATGCGCACACCAAAACCGCTCCCTGCGCCATTCGCATCGGCATCGTCCGTCTGCCCTTCATTTCCAACTACACGGACGCCGACCCCTTCGAGAACGACCCGAGGATCGATCTGGTTTATTTCGACAGGCCGGCCCAAATTTTCGGGTTCGACGCAGTGATCATTCCAGGAAGCAAGAACACTATTGAAGACCTTGCGGCAATGCGCAAAAATGGCATGGCCGATGCGCTGTGCGCCTTCCATAAATCGGGCGGCACCGTAGTCGGGCTTTGCGGCGGATATCAGATGATGGGCTCCATAGTGCGCGACCCGCTTGGAATTGAAAGCTCGATAGATGTCATCCCTGGTCTGGGCCTTCTGGATATGGAAACCGAAATGTATCCCGAAAAAATAACCTCGCAGGTCGAGGCCAGCGTTATCTCCGAATCGCTGCCCTTTCCGGGGCGCAGGGAAATGCTTTCGGGATATGAAATCCACATGGGCCGGAGCATCTCGCGCGGGGAGGCAAAAGCGCTCTTCAGGATCGTGCGGCGGGAGGGCAAGGCTGTCGACATGGAGGATGGGCTAGCACAGCCCGACGGAAGAGCATGGGGCACATACATTCACGGTATCTTCGACAACGACGGGTTCCGGAACATGTTCCTCGAAGATGTTGGAAGAAGGTCCGGCAAGATTGTGGCCCCGGTTTCAGGTTCTTTTTCTTTCCGGCTCTGGAAAGAGGAGCAGTACGACAAGCTTGCCGAACTTGTGCGCAAGCACGTCGATGTGGCCCGGATTCTCGATATCCTTCTAAGATAGACTTAGGGAAGACGGAGGGCGGAGGACGGAGGACGGAAGGCGGAAGGCGGAAGACGGAGGACGGAAGACGGAGGACGGAGGACGGAAGACGGAGGACGGAGGACGGAAGACGGAGGACGGAGGACGGAAGACGGAGGACGGAAGGCGGAAGACGGAGGACGGAACTTCCTACCTCCTACCTCTTACCTCTTACCTCCGTCAAGGAGTCAAATGATATTTCTCCCCTGGCATCTTGTTTCGGCTTACCTTCTCGACCTTGCGGCGGGCGATCCTCGCCGGCTGCCTCACCCGGTCCGATGGATCGGCCGCCTTATCGCAGGGACCGAAGATGTGCTCTATGCGGAGTCGGCCCCCCCCGTTCTCATGCGGGTTTCGGGATTCGCTCTTTGGGTCATCGTGATTGTAGTTGTGCTGTGCGCGGCAAAGGTGTTCATCGCAATATCCAGCCTTACAGGCTCGATTTTCGGCAATCTCGCTCTGATATGGCTTGCATACTCCAGTCTTGCCACCCGCAGTCTCCATAAGGAATCATCCCATGTCGCAGAAGCCCTTCGCACAGGTGACCTCGCCCTGGCCCGCGCGCGCCTCTCACTCATCGTAAGCCGCGAAACTTTGCAACTTGACCGGGACGGCGTCCTGCGCGCCCTGGTGGAAACAGTTTCTGAAAACATCTGCGACGCAATAGTGGCGCCGCTTCTTTGCCTGGGGTTCTTCGGACCGGTTGGCGCTCTCGTATACAAAGCCATAAACACCATGGATTCCATGCTTGGGTATAAAAACAAGCGCTACCGCTACTTCGGCTCTTTTGCAGCCCGGGCCGACGACCTGGCAAACTGGGTCCCGGCAAGGATCAGCGGATGGCTGCTGGTGGGCGCCTCGGCCTGCATGGGAATGGACTGGCGGGCTGCCGCAAACATCATGATGAGGGATGCGCCAAAGATGAAAAGCCCCAATGCGGGGTATCCGGAAGCCGCAGCGGCAGGGGCGCTCGGGGTCCAGCTCGGCGGCGGCGGCTTCTATTTTGGGCAGCTTGTCGAAAAACCCCTGCTGGGTGAGCCGATTAATCACATAACACTGGAAACCTACGGCCGGATGATCCGTCTTATGTATTTGAGCTCCGGGCTGGCTTTCTTTATGGCCGCGTGTATCAGGTTCGTTATTTCACTGTAATGAAGGCGCCCCGCTGACAGCCCCGTCTCGCGGGTGGGTGGGCGGGCTGTCGAGAATGAGCGGGGCGCCTTCCGCGCTACGCGGGATACCTTCCGCCTAAAGGCGGCAAATTGAATGACCAGATTATCGCTAAGGGGTGCGAAATAGAAATGATATTCTTCTGCTTAGTGTTTTACTCAGTATGTCATACGAGGGCTTAAAGCATGAGTGTTGTTCACGGCGGAAATATCTACGAGCTTTCGGCGCGTGCCGGATGCTCTCCCGATGACATTCTGGATTTCAGCGCAAGCATAAACCCGCTCGGTCCGCCTCCCGGCCTGGCGCAGATTCTTTCCGGCTGCTTTCACCGTCTGGCAAGCTACCCCGATATACATAACAAACTCCTGATCGAGGCCATTTCAAAATTCCACGATATCGACCCTGAATACATTGCGGTCGGAAACGGCTCGACTGAACTGATCTATTGGTTGCCACGCGCGCTTGCTGTAAGCAAAGCGCTGGTGGTATTACCCACCTTTGGCGAATACGCCAAAGCTTTCGATCTCCAGGGAACGAGGCGGCAAAAACTGTTTTCGACCCCGGAAGATCGCTTTCAGCCAACAGTTAGACAATTGGAAGCCGCACTCCAAAAGGATGCTTTTGAGGCTGTTTTGCTCACGCACCCGGCAAGCCCCTCCGGGTCACTCCTTGACAGCGAGACAATTAGCTGGATTGCCGAAAACAGCAGTAAATCCAGGCGCCCTTTCTTTCTCATTGACGAGGTTTTCATCGATTTTTGCGAGCAGGCTTCCCTGAAGCGTTTCCTGGACCGGTCTCAGAACCTCGCGATCATAAGATCTTTCACCAAGTTCTATGGTGCGCCCGGCTTGCGGATCGGCTACCTGCTCGCCCCGCCGCAGGTTGCCGCGCAGGTAAGGAGCCATCTTCCACCCTGGTCGGTAAACACCCTGGCCCAGGCTGCGGGCGCCTATTGCTTTGCGCAGGACGAATACAGGCACAAGACCCTGGATCTTATTGCAAAACAACGCCAAAGGCTTGCCGGGGAGCTTTCAGCTATTGCCGGCCTGAAAGTTTTTCCGGCACAGGCCAATTACCTGCTCGTCCGGATGGACCGCAGGCTTCCGCCGGCCTCCCGCCTGAAATGGGATATTTTCGAACGCGATCGCATTCTCATTCGCGACTGCGGGTCCTTCGAAGGGCTTGACGACTGGTATTTTAGGGTGGCGGTGCGTCTGGAAGATCAAAACGACAGGTTGATCGCAGCAGTGCAACGTGCACTCTGAACGATGTTTCTTATTCTCCAATCCCGGATTTGGCAGCCCAGATCACAATTCATCATCTTAGTCCTTGAGAAATAACCCGTGATACTCGCTGTTGCTCAGGTGGTTTCGCATGAGCTCCGAAATCAGTGTGAACAACCGGTCTATTTCCTCATCTGAAAGACGGGGCGTCAGGACCCTCAGCAGGTCATCATCCGAAAACTTCTGTAGGTAGTACATCAGCGATTTTTCATCCACTTCCCGTGAAAGCCCGAAGGCCACCATTCCATCGTATTGCTCCACGATGGTGTGCTTGTGCGCAGGCATCAGGGTTTTCCTTCCATTCGCAAAATGGTAAATCGGATTTCAACCGGCTCTCGTCACCCCGCTCAAGGGGTTGCTCGCCGTCTCCGGCCCAAAGCCGGCATCTGGGAAAGCGTCGTCGCTCCCAATGGAAGACGTTGTAGAGCTATGAATACTTAACCCCCCGATCTGAGCCGGGTGACGAGTGACGGTAACAGGTGTTTTTGTTTTTCCTCGCCACTCGCCACATGCCCGCCCCGACAGGTGCTATTTCAGGGGAGGGACATAGGGTATGAGTTGGGCAAATAGCCAGCATAAAAAGAAAACGAGCGGAATGTGAATGAACAACTGCAAAACCGAATAGCCTACCAGGTCCCTTGCCTTTACGTGCAGCAGACCCAGGAGCGGCAGCATCCAGAAAGGATTCAACAGGTTGGGCAGCGCCTCGGCAGCATTATAAATCTGGGTGACCCATCCGAGGTTTACTTGGTGAAGATTGGCGGCCTGAAGAACATAAGGGGCCTCCACGACCCATTTCGATCCGCCCGATGGAATGAATACCCCGAGTACGGTCGAGTAAGCAGCCACGAGGAGCGGGTAAGTGCCATGCGTAGTTATTTTGTAGAACAGATCGGTCAGCCATCCATTTATGCCTGTGCCGACTATCATCCCGAAGATAACCGCGTAGAAAGGGAATTGAATCAATACGCCGCCGGTGGCAGGCACCGACTGGGCAACAGCGTTAAGAAACCTCTTCGGCCGCCAGTGCAGAATCATGCCGACCGTGATAAAAATCAGGTTATAAGTATTCAGATCGAGTGCCGCCAGCGCCCCGGTAGGTGAAGTCCGGAATACGTCTATCAGATAGTAGACAAGGATGGCCCCCACGATGATGATCAGAAGGGGGCTGTATTCGAGCCATTCACCCGGTTTTTGTCTTGGTTCAACACTCACATCGAGCTCTGTGAAGGAAAGGCCGAAAACCTTTGCATTCTTAGCTCGATTGGGTTTCGGCGCCGAAAAGTAGGCGATCAGAACCGACACGATGATCAACGCCACTATGGTGCAGAAGGTCCCCCAGATGAACAGTGTCTGGGTCAGAGGGATAAGGCCGCTGATTTCAAATAGCTTGGTCGGAATGGCGCTCTTAGTGGCCATCATCAGCGCGGCTGATGAGGAAAGCCCCATGGCCCATACTGCGCCCAGCCCAAGGTAGGCCGCAGCGCCGGCCGCCCGGTAGTCCATATCGTCGAGGCGGCGCGTCATCTCGCGGACCAAAAGACCGCTGAAAATAAGGCTGAGCCCCCAGGATATCAGGGACGTCAACATTGAGAAAAAAGCAATCCAGGCAACTGCCGTCTTTCCGTTCTTTGGGATCAGGGCAACTTTGCGGATGATCCAGTACACGGCCGGAGTCGAAGCAACCACATAGCCCCCGATGATGATCATGGCCATCTGCATCGTAAATGGTATCAATACCCAGAACTGTTTGCCGCCGGCCATGGCAAGAGCCTGCGGTTTTTCTCCAATGATGATCCCGAAAAAGAAGACAAAGACGATCCCGAGCAGGGCGAATACCCATGCGTCCGGAAACCATTTCTCGCTCCAGGCCGCCAGCCCCAGGCCGAACCTCTCAAGAGGCGATTCCTTTTGGATTCCCAAGTCCGAGTCTTTCCCATTTCCCATCGAACGTCCTCCCATCAAGAACTGTTAGTTCCGAACTTCGACATCCGCCATCCGAAATCTGACCTCCGCCATCCGAGCCTGCACCCGGCTTGAGTCACAAAGTTCGAGCCCGATTTGTTTCATAAAAGCCCAGTGCTCACTGTAGTGAAGAGGACAGGGGTATTTTTCAATCTTTTCCCTCGCATGATAGACTTATATAATACCCTGCTCAAAAAAGAATCGGCTCTTTCCGCGCAGCCACTAAATGTGGTGCGGTTGGAGGCAAGCCAAATGTGAGGCGCTTCCCAAAAGTGAAGTGCCTCCGGTGTATAGATCACGCTTCGCGAGCTTCGCATTGCTTCACAAAGTGAAGCATGCTTGCCGGCCTCCCTTTGCGACGTATGAGCGCGTAG
>JBEKTT010000016.1:0-87465 GCA_049515795.1 Syntrophobacteraceae bacterium | reverse complement strand
TGAGTGCGGCGCCGAGGTTGTTCTGGGTCATGGCCCAATCCAGGGGTACCCGTTCGCGGGTCCTCTCTTCGAGGGCGGTCTTGTAGGCGGCAACGGCCTCTTTGAGGCGCTGTGTGCCGCTCTCGCGCTCACCAAGGGCCGTGAGTGCGGTGCCGAGGTTGTTCTGAGTCGAGGCCCACTTCAGGGGTACCCGTTCGCGGGTCCTCTCTTCGAGGGCGGCCTTGTAGACGGCAACGGCCTCTTCGAGAGGTTCTTTCCTGCCGCTCTGCTCACCAAGCACATCAAGGGCATAGCCCAGGACCATACGGGTTGAGCCTCTTGCATCAGAATCCCAACCGGGACGGTTGGGGCTTGCATCAAGCAAGCTGCGCACGCGGGCAATGAAGGGAGACAATCGATCTGCCACATAGCTGCCCTCCTTGGCCCTGAACTCGGCATCATGTGAAGCTATAAGCAACTGCAAGATGTACGTTAGATCAGACCAGAACACTGGTGGCAGGCGAAAGGAAGATTCCGCGGAGGTTGCATCATAAAGCTTTGACTTCACCTCGCTTCCTTGGGATGCTGTCCAATACAGTATTGGTCCGGTTTTGCCATTACGGCTAAGGACAATTCCCCAAATGAGCACGGAGGCTCCGCTTTCCTTTAGATACTTCTGTGCGCTTTCATGTCCTAGCTTTTCCTGCTTTTCAAGGTCCGAACCTTCCAGGGTAATGGTCCGATCTAGCTGCAAGACCTTAATCTCTTTGAAATCCACCATTGCATGGATAATCTGTCGCTCATGTTCGCGGTTTGTATCGTTTTCCAGATGGGCGACGAGGATGGTAAACCGGTTCGGGTCAGCCGGTGGAACCGGCTCGCGTAATAAATAAGTGACGACGGACGCAACACCTGGCCACTTGTTCACTGTATCCCAATGCGTGAAGACGTATCCAGCAGCAGAAAGAAGAGCGAGTGCTACAAGGCCAAGAACACCGAAACGGCGGACCAACCAGCTTTGGGCCGTATCCCAAAGGCCAGAGACCTTATTGTCGTCCACTGACTTTCTTCTTTTTTAAGGCAGGATGGTGAATTTATTGACTGATACCCTGAAATCACTTTTATTGCATAACTGCCATATTCACAAAGAATTGTGCCCGTAGTGTAACGCCTATTTGACGAGACTACAAGACATTCATGGGCAAGCCGGGTAAGGGATCGCGCGCGCAATGGAACGGGCGGTGATGTTGTGGATTTGCGAAATTCTCGAACGGGGGCGGGCCAAGGTAACATCTTGCTACTTAGAGGTTAATTTTCCAGAAATAGGCGTTCTTTGTGCTTTGAAGGCCATCTTTAGCCTCGAAATTATTGATGTAAGAAGCCTGGGGTTCGTGGAGGCTGGATTGGTCATCCGTTCCGCACTAAGAAAAGGGGGACTTCAAACCCATTCGCCATGGAGCTACACCAGATTTCCGGATGAACTCCAGTCAGGCTTGCGCAAGCAAGGCAAGCGAAATCGCTGAGGGTTTGGCGCCCGATTTTCTTACTGCCAGGCGCTGGGATTGCTCTTCGGCGAGGGGGCGGGAGCGGATAACAGACCAGCAATATGAGCTACAAATTGCTTCCCCGCTTCAACCGCTGCCGTGGCGCGCTCCGCAGAAACTTCGGAGCCGGGGCCAGTCTCGTAATCGGCAATGGCCTTGAGGTTGTAGGACTGAGATAAGAAACCACGAAGCTTGAGCGAAAAGCGCGGATCGTCTTTGGTCAGGCGCAGGAATTCTGTCTGGACGCCTTTGTGTGTCTTGAGTGCTTTTCCCATGTGTTCGAAGATGAAAGCTTGTGCAGCGTGAAACCCGCAAGATAGGCATTGCGCCCGGCATCATCGTTCAGTTTTACGCTGAGCATGATGTCAGCATGATCGAGAAGCGTTCGGGCCTTTTCCAGAAAACGCGCCCCTTCCGGTGTCACAGGTCAAGCCCTTCCTCTCTGATTTCATGCATGAGGGGCGTTCTTTCCCGGTAAGCCGTGGCAGGGTACGGCTTTGCATCGAAGAAAACCCCGGTCTCATCAAGGAAGCTGACACGCAGATCGGCAAGTCTGTCCAATTCGGCCCACCTATCCGGCAGCGATTTCAAGAAGACGGCAATATCGTAATGGGAATCCGGGTGCTCGTCCCCGCGCGCATGCGAGCCAAACAGCACCACGCGATCTATGCGGTTGCCGTAAATCTCGTCGAGCGCTGCGCGGAATTTAGTAAGGATAGGATCAGATGTTTTCATGGCTTCAGTTTATCACAAAGCGGGAGAATGTGAAGCGCGCCGTTTTTTCCTATTATCCTGGACGATTGGAATTAAATTGCCCAGTGTTTAAAACGGAGCGGGACCCGGATCCGGAACCGCTCGATCCTTCGCGCTCGCGAGATTCCTCGCCCGGCTAGCGCATGAATGCGTTGTAGTCCGCCCAATTAGACGGTACACTACGGGCACAATTCTTTGTTTTTCGTGGATGTTTTAAGCCGATTATTATCAAAGCGCAGGAAGACTTTGAGACGGAGCTACATATTCGCGTGTGGATTAGGAAGGCTCATCGCCCTGCCCCTCCATCACACGACTTGCCTGCAAACGCTTTGCATTAACCCCCGGCGGCAGGACGCTAAGAATTAGCTAAATAGCACACGGTATTTTCTTGCGCACACAAATGTTTGTAAGTGGATATTCTTGGCTGAGGTGATGGAGTGGCTGATGACCTGCAAAAACATGTTTTTATCTCCTATGTAAGAGAAAACAAAAAAGAAGTTGATAAGTTCTGTGATGAGCTAATCAAACGTGGCGTGCATGTTTGGCTGGATTGAAACAAAATACAACCTGGTGTCAGGTGGAAAGATGCGATCCGGAACGCCATCCGGGAGGGCAATTTCTTTATTGCCTGCTTCTCAAAAGAATATGAATCTCGTAATAAAAATTACATGAATGAGGAGCTTACCTTAGCGATCGAGGAGTTAAGGCAGTTTTCCACGGAGCGGGTATGGTTTATCCCCGTACTCTTATCGGAATGTGATGTACCGGCTCGCAAGATTGGCGGTGGTGAAACACTCCGGGATATTACTTGGGTACCCCTATATGAGAATTGGGATATCGGGATACAGCGCATCCTGGAGGTAATTCGGCCAATTCCACCAGAGACACAGAATCTAATCAAAGCATTAAGTTCGCTAGATCGAGGTGTCAGTCAGAGCGCTGCAGAGGCCTTGGGCAAGATTGTTGATCCTGCTGCCGTGCCTGCCCTGATTGTAGCTCTGAGCGATGAAGACTCGGATGTCCGTTGGTGTGCTGCTGAGGCCTTAGGTAGGTTGGTGATCCTGCCGCCGTGCCGCTGACAGTAGCTCTGAGCGATAATAACCCAATGGAGGATAAGATGGCTTCTCCCACACTCTGGGCTCAAGATGGGACCTATCCGCCGCGACCGGGCAACGAGGTTGAGGTTCTCATTGACGGACAGGCAGCCTACAGGGAGGTCTCAACCGCTTTTAACACCGCGAAGAAATTCATCTATTTAACACTTTCCTTTGCCGATCAGGATTTCCTGATGGTTCCGGAAAGCGGCGAAACACTGTTCGATATTCTGAGGTCTCGCCAAAAGAGCGCAGTTGACGTCCGTATGGTTGTGTGGCAGCCCGCAGACAAAAACACCCAGGACACGATTCCTGACCCTGCCCCACCCGGAATTTCAGGGGTCAATGAAGGACCTGGAAGCATTCAAGCCCGCTGGGATATAGCGAAAGGTTATCACGGCTGGTATCGGTCGCCTCATAATCATTTCGAGCCTTTCCCTTTGGATTTTCCTGCGGCATTGGGATGCCATCATCAAAAGACGTACATCATGGACGACGGCGGAAACGGCTGGGTAGCGTTCGTTGGCGGTATCAATCCGGTTCAGGCCTACTGGGATACCCCGAAACACGACTCGTTGGATTTTCGACGCGTTGAGCAAGGGCAAGATCGGCTCAAGGGACTTGAGAAAACGCCCCCACTCCATGACATTTTCTACCGGATCAAGGGACCCGCAGTTGCCGACGTTCTTGCTAATTTCATCGAACGCTACAATGGCGCGAGCATTCGCCATGCAGACGTAACATCGGATGCGGTACCCCCGGTCACTGCAGACCAGATTCCGCCATTGTCCGACGGGATAGAGGTTCAGGTGCTGCGGACCATCGCGCCGGACACTTACCCCGCGACACGGAATGGAGACAGGGGGATCAGAGAACTCTATCTGAACGCGTTGATGGCCGCAGAGGAAGGAAGTTTGGTTTATATTGAAAACCAATACTTTTTCGACCATGGGATTATTTCCGAGATTCATGAGGCTGCCAAACGAGGGGCCAAAATTATTGCAATCTTGACATCGAAACCAGACGAAGGAACGCTGACGGGAAAAGCGGAAACAGTACTTGAGGAGATAGCCAATTATCATGAGGAGCTTGAGTTAGTCGCCGGACACAGCAATGTGGCGCTATTCACCCTGGGCAACAACAGGCCCGACCCTCGCCCTTCGGGGACAATCATCAACAGCGAAACCTATATTCACTCGAAGAATATGGCCGTGTTCGGTCAGGATTGGGCGGTAATGACGGGCGGATCGGCCAACATCGCCTTCACGAGCATGTGGTTCCACTCGGAAATGAATATCGCCTTCATGGACACCGCCCTAATAAAGAATTGGGTAGCACAGCTTTGGTCGGAACACTTGCAGAAGGTTTCGGTCGAGGAGGCGATGGAACTGATCGGGAAGCCGCAGGATGCCCTCAGCTTCTTCAAGGACCAGGCTGCTAGTAACTTGGCGGCGTTGCAAGCGGGCCGGATGCCTGAGGGGCGTGTATACGATTGGAAAACCACCAATTTCCCGCCACGGGAGTTCGATGGTATCGACTTAAGCGCCCTTTCTGCGGCTTGAAGGAGATTGCCAAGATTCGAACGGGGTCGGGCCAAATGATAAATTAAAGGGTCAGCCCTTGAGTATCCTGCCAGAGTATTTTGGGGTTGCCCGTATTTCATTCTAATTTCATTGCCAATTTCCATTTTCAAGGGCTGACCCCTATCCACTTGCCTCCGCCCGCAACAGCGTCCTGAGACGAAGAGGCGGCCGGCAAAAGGATGAAAGGAGTATCAAATGAGCAAGGCTATAGCTTTGGACACATTGATACCTGATGATAGCGAGTATGAAAGGTTCCTCGCAGCCATGCGCAAGCGGTTTCATGATACGATCGACACGAACGGACCACTGCTTTTCACCACAGACGCCAAAGACCTGTTTGATATCTTTCTTAATGAATTTCCCGCAGGCGCTATCCGCCAGAATTTTACCTGCCATGTGTGCAAGCGGTTCACCGGTCTGTACGGCGGACTCGTTAGCATCTGCGATGACGGACTCGCGATTTCTGCTGTGTGGCCTGCCGAAGAGGCTATCCCGGCGCCCTTCATGGCTCCCGTATCCGCCGTTCGCAAGGCAATCTCCAAAGCCAATGTGACGGGTGTTTTCCTGACATCAAAGAATGTGTGGGGCTTTCCTGTAACTGGGCCGTGGCATCACATGGCTGTTACGCCGGTAAACGGTCTTGTTTTCAAGAAAGGACTCCAAACACCATTTCAAAGGATGGCCGAGTGCAAGGAAGAATTTATCATGCTCAAAGCCTGCCTGAGAGAGTTTCCGCTTTCCGCAGTCGAACAGGCATTGAAAGTGCTCCGGTTGGACGCACTCTACCGCTCAGAAAAATGCCTTGGCGTGGCCGAATGGTTGGCCGCTCTGCATAAGAAGCTGGCGGAGATTAGAAACAAGCAGCTCCAGGATAACCTCGTGTGGCGTGCCGCAGCTTCAGCACCTCCCGGCTTTTGCCATGTCAGAAGCACCATGATCGGGACATTGCTGGACGATATCATTTCCGGCATGGATTTTGACGATATCAGTTCCCGGTTCGCTGCGAAAATGCACCCACTCCAATACCAGAGGCCGCAAGCGCCTCCATCGGCCGAAAATATTGCGCAGGCGGAAAAACTGATCGAAGAAATGAAGGCGGCAGGTTCGCTGGCCCGAAGATTCGCACGGGTAAAGGAAATCCAAGCGATTTGGCGAGCGTCAACAATTCCTAAGACTGACAAGCCGCAGGCTGGAGGCGTTTTCTCACACCTTAAACCCAAGAGGCCCGCGCACGAAATTCGAAATCTTGATGTCCCCGCAATCACTATGACGTGGGACAAGTTCCAGAGAACGGTGCTGCCAGATGCAGTCAGGCTCGAATTCGCGGTCCCGCATGAACGGATGAGTTATTCGGCCATTTTAACGGCAGTCAACGAGGATGCGCCGCCCATCCTTCAGTGGGATAACAAAGAGCAGCGTAATCCCTTCTCGTGGTATGTCTATATAGGTATGTCAATGCCGGCCTACTGGAACCTCACTCCGGGGCCGGTGGACGTGACGGCTATCTGTCTTCAACCCTCCATGTGGTTTTCCCCTGAGAAGGCCAGGCATCAGGGTGAGAGCATCATCCTGATTCTGAATGGTGCAGTAGATCAAAGAGAATCAGGGAACGCTATCTTCCCTGAAACGCTCAAGGCCGATTTTCACGGGATTCGTTCCACTATCGAGGCATATTCCCGGAGCGCCAGGATCGAAGGAAGAGAAGAGGCTTCTGCCTGTGGCTTGAGATTAGCAAAGGAACAGAAAACCTGGCAGTCTGTCAGGCTGATTGTCACGGACGGAAACGGTAACCGCACCGGCTATGATCTTGATAGATGGGATTGACTCCGGGCACTTACCTAAACCATGGGGGTTTCGGAACTCCATGTGATCGGCGCGAAGGCGCCCAGGCAAGCAGTCATAGGCCTATTCGCCAATCGGGTCTTCGGTGTGGAAGTCTCGTCCACTCTCCCCGGCCAGAGCCTCAAGAGCAGCAATCCACATATTGACGCGATCCTCACCGTAAGTTTTCTTCCACGCCTGAAGGATCAGGGCTACGGGAACGTCGGGGTAGCTCCCCAGATCTTCCAGGTATTCCATGAATTTTTGATTGTCCAGATTGTAGGCATGAAAAATTGAATCTTCCAGACCATTGAATTCGAGCGGCGAAACCCTGTGCCTGTGACATAGTTCCCTGTTAAAGGCCGGTGTTGCCTTGACCCATTTACCTTCCAGGTAGAATTCAACAAATCCATGGCAAACGAAGAGGTCGGATCCGAGGAACTCGAGGAACTGCTTGGTGGCCAGATGGTTTCGTACATTGGCAAGGCCAATCCTGGAAGGGATTCCGCATGCCCGTCCGAGGGCGCAAAGCAGAGAGGCCTTGGGGATGCAGAAGCTTTTCCCGCGAGCCATGACGTAGCTGGCCCGGTAGTGTTCCGGACGATAGAAGGGAGTATAAGGATCGTAAAGAATTCCATCACGAACCGCGAGATAAAGCTGAACGGCTTTTTCCACGGGATTGTGAAGGCTTCCCGCCACCTGATGTGCATAGTCGCGAACGACGGCGTTGTCGCTGTCTATGATCGATGTTGGTCTAAGAAAATCTTGCATGTCAGGCAGCCGTCCACCTTCCTCTTTGTCAACGATCCCGGCTCCCGTGTAAGGCAGAGGGATACCAATGGAGCCAAGTTTGTTCTTGCCAACGAATCTCGAAGGGCATTTTGGGTTCGTCCAAGACCCTTCCAGGACACTTTCAAGGCCATAGAGCCTCCCATATACGAGTCAAAAACGCAAGTGCAAGATCGCCATCGAAGAGTATGATCGAAACCGACGAAGAGCCGGGATAAGAGATTCACGATTTGAGAAAGTATATTTAATATATATATGTTCGCGCATAATTCAGGAAGATAATCTCGCTTTGGGGACAGAGTGTATGGAGGAGAGACTTATCCGGCTTACTGAAAAGCTGATAGCCCACGTTGGTGGGCACATAAGACCGTGCCCACCCGACAGGAGCGGTGCTATTCGAAGCCACGAGGGTTACAGGTACCAGTTGTAAGGAACGGCATCTATTATGGGTTGTGCGCCTTACGAATTCTTTCCAGGAGATCTACAATATGCCGGTAACGTTTCAATCCTGAAAGCCACTCACCCGGAATGGCCTCAAAGCCGAGGTGAGCCCCCAGAATCATTCCCACCACCAATCCCCGTGCGGCGGAATCTCCTCCGGCCATGACGTTTTCCACGAGGGCCTCTCTCAGATTTCCTTCATATTTGCCGATAAGATGCACAACCGATGGGAAGGCACGCTCGATATCACAACTTTGGCCAAACTTGAGAATGGCACTCCGTGTGTCGCTTCGCGCACTTTCGATGCCTTCCGCCGTCCATTGTCCGAGAACGGATTCCCTGAAGTGCTCCTCCCTTACCTCCCGTATGGTAGACAGGGGTGTTTCTCCCTCAAGTACCTTCAAGGTGACCCTGGCAAAAAAGTCAGAAGCGTCGATTACCGAAGGGTTGTCGTGTGTCATTGCCGTTTGAGTTTTAGCACTTGAAAGGAGTTCTCCGAGATCATTCCGGTAGCGGTAGACCAGTGGGGCAATGCGAGCAGCGCCAGCCAAGTCGGAGGAAGAGGACCCGGATTCTTTGGGGTTTTTTCCGGAAGCGAAGTTAGCAAGGGTCGCCTTGGTCGCCTTATCGACATAGCCGTTGTAGGTTTCAAAGAGTTTTTTCCACCTTCGGGCAAAATCATCGATATCAAAGCCCGAAGATGCGGCAACGGATTCCAAAAGCACAAGCGTTTGGTCTCCATAGTGGGTGAACTCGCCCAAATCCTTTGTGGCATGATAGGAGCTCTCAAGGGGTTTGCGCAGGCCCTCAACTCTTCCAAACTTGCGATCAATTTCGCCGATATCGTAAACCCAATGTGCTCCCAGGGCCAGTGAATCAGCCGCAAAGGAAGCCAGGACCATCGCTTCAGCTTTGTCTTGCATCGTCTCTCCTCGAATCTAGAGTCCTGAGTCACAAGTTCATTGCATAAATTTCGTAGGGTGGGCACGTTTTATGTGCCCACCAATCAGTGGTGGGCAACGCTCTGCTTTTGCCCACCCTACCCTTAATTCGGGAACTAATTAATGACTCAGGACACTGGCAAAGAGTCTCTATTCGGAATATAAGAGCAATAAAATAGGTGTAAACCTCTATTCCCGGCGTAGACTATGCGTTCGTCGACAGGCATCGTTCGTCATAACACCGCCGCTACGCTGTCATGTAAGGCGCGCTTGACTTACGTCACAGCGGACTTTAGCTTTTGGCAGGAACCCGATCGGAATCGGCTTTGATCACAGATTTATAGCCGGACACATGGGGGCAACAGAATGCTGAGCATGCTCTATCGAATCCTCACTTCCCTCGGTTATCCCAGCCCAATACACCCCGCCTTTACCTCTATCCCGAGAGGACTCGTGACAGGCGCCCTCGTCTTCTACCTGATTGCCCGGTTTTCCCCGTTCGAAAAACTGACTCCAGCTGCCCGGACATGCCGGAAGACTGCATGCCGGCCTCCAATGCCTTTGCGGAAAGCGGAGCAATTGTAGCATTCTCCTGTGTTGAGAATGGGATGGAACTTATGGACTTCCTATCAGAGCATTCCCGTTTTTAAGGGCCTGCCCGGTGTATGGACCGCAGGAGAGGCTTATGACTAAACGCATCATCAGAATTTTTGTTTTCGCAGTTTTTCTCGCATTTCTTTTTTCAAACTGTATTACGGGAGTTGTTACAGCCGCCCAGGAAGAGATCCTTCTGGGGGCCGTAGTAAAGCGAGGGAACGGTTTTGTGATCGAAGCCGACGATGGAGATTATATCGTGAAGGGAAAGGACGTCTCGAAATTCGTCGGCAAACTGGTCGAGGTAACCGGAATCATAACCGAGAGCAACAAAGGGGAGATAATCGAAGTAAAATCGATTCAAGAGCTCGAGGAAACCCTACCGGAATGAGAACGAGGCAGGACGCCGTTTGATTCAATCCTCGGACTCGCAGTACGGATCGAGTCCAAGCGATTGTAAGTACTCTTTTGAATTGAGGCGGCATTGAAATGCCCCACGTCCAGCGAGTTATGGTAGACCACCCCGGCTCCAGCCTTTACAAGCCGACTTATCATCAGGAGAAAGAATCGTCTCAGCGGCTGGAAAATGCCTTGCAATCCAAGGAGAGCATCTATGAAACATGAATCCACTCAACCGAACACCTCGGGCGATTTGTGCCGTCGCAACTTCCTCCAGCTTCTTAGCTTGGGAACCGTCGGCCTGGGCTTTGGCGTCTCCATCTTTACACGCGGATATGCCATGGCTGAGGAAGCGGACAAGGAGATGGCCCATCAGCTACTCATGCAGGGCACAAAGGACTTCAAAGGGGTCCGGATTTCCGAGATCACCCCTAATGAGATGTTCTATCAAACCACCTACGATGGTACTGCTGATCTCTCCCTGGATACCTGGCAGCTCAGGATCGAAGGACTGGTGGAGAAGCCGATGGCCCTCAAGCTGGACGACCTGATGAAGTTGATGGATAAGACGGAAGCCGTAACACTCTCCTGCATCGGCAATCCGGTAGGGGGTGATTCTATTGGGAATGCAATCTGGGAGGGAGTGACGCTGAAAAATGTTCTGAAACTCGCAGGTCCCAAATCGGGAATCAAGAAGGTGGTCTTCTACGGGGGGGAAGGCTACACGGATAGCATCCCTTTCGATCTTGTCATGGACGGGACTGTTTTCCTCGCGTACCGGATGAATGGGGTTCCCCTACCTCGAGAGCATGGCTTCCCGCTTCGTGCCGTTGTGCCCGGGATCTATGGAATGAAGAATGTGAAGTGGTTGCAGAAGGTCGAACTGGTGGACCACGACTACAAGGGGTATTGGGAAGGGAAAGGATGGTCGGATACCGCAGAGATCCTGACGCTGTCACAGATCCTGATGCCAATGACCGGTCAAAAAATGCAAACCGGGACTCATGTGGTAGGGGGAATTGCCTATGCCGGCCGGCGGGGAGTCGCCAAGGTGGAACTCTCTCTTGATGGCGGAAAAACCTGGAACCCGGTGGAACTGAAGTCCCCTTTATCTGATTTCGCCTGGGTGATTTGGCGTTATGAATGGACAGCGAATGAGAAGGGCAACTTCAGGCTCCGGGTGCGGGCGACGGATAAAAAAAGGAACATCCAGGAATCAGGAAGCTTGCTGGCCCGCTCCTACCCGGACGGGGCCAAGGGCATCCATGAGATTAAGATCAGTATCACCTGATTTCAGTGAGTCAGGGACGGTGGTGAATAATTAAGAGAATGATGAAAATAGGTGACTATCATCTATTTCAACTATTAACTCGATAACTTCAAAGCCGGCACCCCCTGGGTAACCTGAATTCCCGTGTGCATTACCTCCCTGCTGTTTCAGACTATTTCGTCGGGGACGGTTGATTCAGATGGCAGCCACCGTTTCAATAGGGCGAACAACCGGTCCAAATTGAAGGGTTTGCTGATGTAATCGTCCATCCCGGCGGCAAGACATAGCTCACGGTCTCCCTGCATTGCATGGGCAGTCATTGCAATAATAGGGGTGCGGCGAATTGCCTGTGCCCGGCCGGATTGATTCTTTGCATTTTGCGCCTCTCTTTGCCTGAAGATCCGTGTGGCTGCGTAGCCATCCAGTTCCGGCATCTGGCAGTCCATGAGCACAAGGTCATAGGGAGTCTTTGAGAGAGCATCGAGAGCTTCTTGCCCATTGGACACAACTTCGACACGGCAGCCAAAACTTTCCACCATACCTCGCGCTACTTCCTGGTTTACAGGCTGGTCCTCGGCAAGGAGCACCCGTGCCCCAAGGAAGGCGCTGGCTTTGTCACTGTCAATGGACCCGGATATCGGTTGCGGCTTTTTCCCAGATTGAGATGCTAATGTAGAGGCGATGCAATCATAAAGCCGGGACTGCCGTACGGGCTTGGTCAGATGAGCAGAAATGCCGTGCCTGTGCATCGTTTCTGTGTCGTAGTCCTGACTTATAGAAGTGAGCAGAATGAGTTGAACAGAAGCGATAGCGGAATCCGCCTTGATCGCGCGGGCCAGTTCCAGACCGCTCATCCCTGGCATCATCATATCCAGTAGCGCCAACTCATAGGGATCTCGCACCGCAGCTGCCTTTTTGAGCACTTCCAGGGCATTTTGACCGTTTTCAGCACGCCCGTTGCGCATGCCCCAGGAGAGGAGCTGATGATGCAGGATGTTCCGGTTATTCTCATTGTCATCGACGATGAGAACACGTATACGTTTGAGATCAACATAGCTCGCAACTTTTGGCTGCAAGGGAAGGGGACTGATCTTGACCCGCACCGTGAAGCGGAAAGTACTGCCCTTCCCAAGCGTGCTCTCAACCGTGATTCCTCCGCCCTGCATCTCGCACAACTGTTTGGTTATAGCAAGACCCAGACCTGTGCCGCCGTATCTTCGCGTGGTGGTGCCGTCTGCCTGCGAAAAGGCGTCAAAGATATGCTCCCGGATTTCCGGGGCGATCCCAATCCCAGTGTCATGGACTTCAAAGCACAGGCGGCCATAATCTTGTTCTCTTTCTAAAGCGCTCACGCGGACGAGAATCTCTCCACGCTCAGTGAACTTGACGGCATTGCCAAGGAGGTTTACCAGTATCTGGCGCAATCGCCCGGGGTCACCCTGCAAGGCGATGGGAACATCCTCATCCAATTGGCACAACAGTTCGAGGCCCTTCTGATGAGCGCGTTCCGCGAAGAGTTGCATGACCTCTTCAACGGACTCTCGCAGGTCAAAGTCGATGCTTTCGAGCTCCAGTTTGCCCGCTTCAATTTTTGAGTAGTCGAGGATGTCATTCAACACTCCCAGGAGCGATTCACCGGAGTGGAGCACAGTTCTGGCAATATTCTGCTGCTTTTCATCGAGATCTGTCGCCAGCAGCAATTCCGTCATGCCAAGCACGCCATTCATTGGAGTGCGGATCTCATGGCTCATATTCGCAAGAAACTGAGATTTGGCCAGGCTTGCTGCTTCAGCCGTTTCTTTCGCCTGCTTCAATTGCAATTCATAATTCTTGCGCTCCGTTATATCTCGTATGAACACGAGATCGGACACTTTCCCATGAAATGTGGAGAGTCCTGCATTCAACTCTATGTATATTGTTGAGCCATTTGAAAGCCCCAGGTGATATTCGCACGTCGAGGGGATATTCTCCCCGCGGATTCTCCTGTTGTAGCGATCTTCGAGCAAAGATACCAGGGATGGGTCCAGAAACTTGACGAATGGATATTCGGTTATTTTCTCGACATCCAGCCCCAGGATTTCAGCCATCCGGGGATTTGCATACTGTATGACTGCATCCTGAATCAGGACTATACCGTCATTGGCTCGTTCGACCAAATGGCGGTATTTTTCCTCACTTTCCTCAAGGGCCGACTCCTTTACGTTGAGCTTGGTGAAGGTTGCAGTCAATTCATCGTTCCGCGCGGACAGTTCACGGTGTACTTTGTCCATCGTGCGCTCGTACAGAAAGGAAAAGATGGTCACAAGAATGAACGACGTTGCGAAGCGAGGAAGGAAATCGACTGGATAGGCGGTCACCAGTGGGGATAATTTCCTCAAGTACAGCACGATAACTATTGAAATGGTGATGAGAATAGCGCTGGTTATCAGGCCTTTTTTATCACCAAGCAGAAAGGCGGAGATGAGAGGGAAGACAAACAGCCATACGTGCCCCGTGCTGTGTACGCCGCCTGTAACGAAGAGGTAAAGTAATAGAACCCCTGCCAAGCCAACCGTGATCTCGGATGCGAGAACAACGTCGCCTCTGATGCGCATATAGACAATATTGCCCAGCAGAAGCAGACAGACTGAGAGGTCCACGATAGACAGCAGATACCGGTGTCTGGCCAGGGCCACAGCCCCAAAACAAAGCACAATGACGATAACCAGGATGCTCACGTTATTTAACAATACGGCTTTCCGTGGGGCATCCGCACTCAAATGGCCGGGAAAGATATTCCTGAACAGCCTCATCGCTTCTCACTCACGGCAGACCGAATTGACGGCACTTCAACGAGAGATTTTTTCGTTGAGTAATTCTCTGCGTTTACAAGTAGACAATCGGGATAGAGGAGGACATGGTTTAACCAAAAATGTAGTCACCAGCGTTGCCCTATCCTCCGGGCTGGCAAGAATAATTCTAGCACAGAAAGATTCGGATCAGATATACTGATTGGTGAGAAAGGAAAAAAGAGTCTGCAGAGATGAAAAATCAGACAGATATGATGAATACAATAGTTAAACGCAGACTCTCACTAAGACCTTATAACCACTAGAAAAACTCGCCTTTATTACGTACAGTGTTGTAGTCCATATTCTAAAAACATTCATGGGTATTAGCAGTTTGCGATCCGGAAAGGGTCCTTTCCGGACGGAAACCAGGGGAGTCTCATGACGGTCCTAACCCTCGAAAACCTGATCGCTCGGCAAAAGAACCTTCAAAATGTTCTCGATAACATGATGGAGGGCATAATTGCCCATGACCTCAATCGGCAAATCCTGTTTTTTAACCGGGCGGCTGAAAAGATCACCGGGTATTCGCGCGAGGATGTACTCGGACGGGATTGCCACCTGGTATTCGGATCTCCTTTCTGCGGGAACAAATGTTCCTTTTGCGGACAGTCCCCTGAGTCGCTTGGACACCACACTTACACGATAAATGCCGCTACCCGGTCGGGCGATACACGCCGGATCGAAATGTCGGTGACAGGCATGTACGATGAGGAGGGCGCCTTCGTCGGCGTTCTCGCCGCTTTCCGCGACCTGACCGAGATCATCAATCTTCAGCTCAGGCTTGGTGAACTTACGGGTTTTTCAGGTATTGTCGGCAGGGACGGCAGGATGCTCGATGTATACGAGCAGATCAGAAATCTTGCCGCAGCGGATTATCCCGTTCACATAACCGGCGAGACCGGGACTGGAAAAGAGCTGGTAGCCGCTGCTATTCACAATGAAAGCGCGAGAGCGGGCGGGCCTTTCGTGCCGGTAAACTGCGGCGCCCTCCCTGAAGGGCTGCTGGAGAGCGAGCTTTTCGGCCATGTTAAAGGGGCATTTTCAGGGGCGATTCGGGACAAGAAAGGCCGATTCGAGCTGGCTGATGGAGGGACCCTTTTCCTTGATGAGGTCTCAGAGCTCCCCAGGCACATGCAGGTGAAGCTCCTGCGCGTACTTCAGAAGGGTAGCTTCGAGCGGGTTGGCGCCGAGAAGACGATTTCCGTAAACGTCCGCATAATCAGCGCGACCAACAGGGACCTGAAGCGGGAGATGGAACGGCAGAATTTCCGCGAAGACCTCTATTACCGTCTGAGCGTAGTCCCCATCCGCATCCCACCCCTTCGCGAGCGCAGAAACGACATTCCGCTCCTTGCCTTCCATTTCCTGAAGCTGGCCGCTGAACATGGCCGGAAGGCCCCCCGGCTTTCCGAAGAGGCCCTGTCGCTTATGATGGATTATGGTTGGCCGGGAAACGTGCGTGAGTTGCAAAACACGATTCATTTCGCCCTGGTTAAGTCACGCGGACCCACTATCGAAGCCGAACACCTTCCACTCGAAATCCGGCAGATGACCTGCACGACCTTCAAGCCCGGGCCAAAGCCCCGGCTCACCTCCGAGGCCGTTGCATCAGCCGTTGAAAAGGCCGGCGGAAACAGGTCCAAAGCGGCGAAGCTGCTCGGAATAGGCCGCGCCACCCTTTACCGGTTCCTCGAAAAGCAACTTTAAGGATTTAGGGATTTAGGGAATTCCCCAATTCCCCAATTCCTCAATTCCTCGATTCCCAAAAACTTGTCTCATGATACAAAAGTGTCTCAGGCTGTATCTTGAGACATTCGCATTACCCCGCCAACAGCTTATTTCCATGTATTTTGTCGATTCTTTTTAATAGTCCCTTCTTCCGGCTGTCTCAAAAGTGTCTCGTTTTTAATGCAGACCCCCACCCGGCAAAATTTCCATACCGAACAATTAACTGAAATCACACAGTATTTGTTAATTATCCGCATGCGCGCCCACTTGGCGCGCTTGTTGCCACTTAGAGGATGCGAACCCGGCTTTCGATGGATAACGATGAAGACATGCAATGAAATACTTGGAAGGACACTCCAGTTGACCGACATGATGATCGAACTGGCCGACATGGGTGACGGCGCCAGGAAAGATGTCGGCTGCGGGGTCCTCTACGGACTCCTGAGGGACTCGGCATACAAAATCAGAAAGGTTGCCGGGCAGGAGAAGGAAAACCACATCAGCAGAGGCCTGTGGCCGGAAGAAAAGAAGTCCGTCAAGGCCAAGATTGCCATACCGAAGAAGGCATCCCCGCCCGCCCCGTCTCTGGTCATAGACAGGTCATGGAAAGCGTCGGGAATGAGCGGTCGCCTTCCGCGCTCCGCGATGTGAAGCTATTTAAGCGATATATATAAGTCTATCATACGAGGATGGCGGATGTCGGAGAGAACCACAGACAGATGCGGATGAACTAAGGAGATCACAATGCAATCCAAAGACACCACTCAAACAGAAATGAATTTACTGCAGGCCTTTGCGGGCGAATCGCAGGCGAACCGAAAATATCTGGCCTTCGCAAAGCAGGCGGAAAAGGAAGGATACCTCCAGGCTGCTAGGCTTTTCAGGGCTGCCGCCGTGGCCGAAACCGTTCATGCCCTCGCGCATCTCCGGGCTTTGGGGAAAATCGGGACCACGGAGGAAAACCTCAAAGCGGCCATTGCGGGTGAGACATTCGAATTCACGGAGATGTATCCTCCAATGATCAAAAAAGCGGAGGAAGAAGGGCATGCTGCGGCCCGAAGAAGCTTCACGTATGCCAATTCCGTAGAGATTCAGCATGCGGCGCTTTATCAACAGGCCCTCGATCAGATGATGGAGGCCCCCAAAGAGACTGATTATTACGTCTGTTCGGTTTGCGGGTACACCTGCGCAGATGGACCGCCCGGCGCCTGCCCGGTTTGCGGTTCGGCAACGAGCTTTTTCTCGAAGACGGACTAGTACGTTGTCAACAAAGTTATTACATGTTGCAAGGAATCGTCACCCCGGCGAAGGCCGGGGTCCAGTGCTGTTAACCAACTGAAAAGACGCTCGATTCCGGCCTTCGCCGGAATGACGGGCTGACGGTCATTACCTATAGGAACTTAGTTGACGCTGCACTAACACGAAACTGCGCTCATATGAGTAAAATCCCCCTGCCTCCTTTGAGCGCAAAAACAAGCGTTGGAAATGTTGCACATCTCATAGTGAATGAGCATTTTGACCCTGACGTCTATCCGCGGTGCATTATAGAACTCTCACATCAAAAGGAGACAGCATATGGACACCCTTATGCTATCCAGACTGCAGTTTGCGGCGGCGACATTCTTCCATTTCCTGTTCGTGCCGCTTACGCTCGGGCTTTCGATCCTGCTGGCGATAATGGAGACGGCCTACGTCCGGACGGGAAACGAAGAATACAGAAACATGGCCCGGTTTTGGGGCAAGATTTTCCTGATAAATTTCGCCATCGGGGTGGTTACCGGCATAACGCTCGAGTTCCAGTTCGGGACAAACTGGTCACGCTACTCGGAGTACGTTGGCGATATTTTCGGTTCACTCCTGGCAATTGAAGCGACAGTGGCTTTCTTTTTGGAATCCACTTTTATCGCGGTATGGGCTTTCGGATGGAAGCGGCTCTCACCGAAGGCGCACGCTGTAGTCATCTGGCTGGTGGCGCTCTCCTCGAACCTTTCGGCGCTATGGATTCTGATAGCCAACTCGTGGATGCAGCATCCGGTAGGTTTCGTCATTCGAAACGGCCGGGCAGAGCTTGACGATCTGATTGCTGTTATTACGCAGCCGTTTGCATGGCATACTATAGTCCACACAGTCTCAGCCGCCTATATCCTTTCAGCCTTTTTCGTTATGGGCGTCAGCGCCTGGCATTTACTACGCAAGCAGCACATTTCTTTTTTTAAGAAATCGTTTCGGCTGGCCGTTTCACTCGCCCTGATCTTTACGATCGTTGAGGTTGTGCAGGGCCATATGCACGGCGGTGAGGTAGCCAAAATACAGCCCGCAAAGCTCGCTGCCATGGAGTCGCTCTGGGAGACAAAAAAATCGGCCCCGCAGTACTTGTTCGTTATTCCCGATCCGGATCACGATCGCAATCTGGTCCAATTCGGAGCCATTCCCGGCGCTTTGAGCATGCTGGCATACCATGATTTCTCGGCGGAAGTGAAGGGTCTTAAAGCTTTTGCGCCCTCGGAAAGGCCTCCGGTAACCTTTACCTTTATCTCCTTCCGCCTGATGATGATGCTCGGGTTTTTTTTCCTTGTAATGGCAATCATCGGCTGGCTCAGGCGTAACACGGTCGAGGAACGGCCCAAGCTGCTCAAGGTGTTCCTCTATTCTATTCCCCTGCCCTATTTGGCTAGTGAGTTCGGTTGGATGCTCGCCGAAGTGGGGAGGCAGCCCTGGGTGGTATACGGGATGATGAAGACCTCGAATGCTGTATCTCCGATTGCCCCATCCCAGGTGGCGATCTCTTTTGGGGCGTTCGTGCTTGTCTACACCTTCCTGGGAATTGTGGCTTACTACCTTATGTGGAGCCATGCGCGGAAAGGGCCGGTAGATGAAACAGCCCTGCTCGAAGTGGACGATGAGGAGGTGGGATATGCTTGAGACAATCTGGTTTGCTCTCTGGGCAATTCTGTGGGCCGTCTATTTCGTCCTGGACGGCTTCGATTTCGGGGTCGGAACTTTGGCCCCGTTCATTGCAAAAAACGAAAGCGAGAAGCGCACCGTCTACAACAGCATGGCGCCTTACTGGAACGGCAACGAGGTCTGGCTGATAACCGCAGGCGGGGTTACGTTCGCCGCATTCCCGAAAACTTACGCAGTAATGTTCAGCAGCCTCTATTCGGCCCTTCTGCTGATCCTGTTTTGCCTTATAGTGCGCGGAGTCGCAATGGAGTTCAGGTCCAAATTTGCTTCAGGGGGCTGGAAAAGCTTCTGGGACGCCCTACTGTGGATAGGAAACTTCGGTCCGGCCTTGCTGTTCGGCGTGGCTTTCGCCAATCTGTTTCGCGGTATTTTAATTGATAAAGGTGGAATTTATCATGGGTCTCTTTTGTCGCTGCTCAACCCCTACGGGCTTATGGGAGGGGTCCTCTTCACCCTGATCTTCACGGTGCACGGGTCTCTTTGGCTCGCGATCAAGTCCGAGGGGGCGCTCAAAAAACGCGCCGGACAGCTTGCGGGCAATCTGTGGTTTGCTCTTGCCGTTGCGGCGGTGGTGTTCCTGGGGGCCACTTATATCTCAACGCGTCTGTATGACAATTACATGAAAGTTCCAGTCCTATTCGTTATTCCGCTTGCGGCTGTATGCGCGCTGATCGGGATACTGCTCTTTATCCGGCAGGGGAAATGGCTGAAAGCCTGGTTCTCCTCAGCGGTTTTCATTGTCATGGTTACGCTTTTCGGAGTCGGGGGAATGTACCCCAATCTGCTCATATCCAGCATCGATCCGGCATTCAGCCTGACCGCATTCAACTCATCATCGAGTCCCCTGACGTTGAAAATCATGCTCGGTGTAGCCCTGGTATTCGTGCCCATAGTAATTGCCTACCAGATATGGGTGTATAGGTTTTTCGGGATGCGCGGCGAGAAGGCCGCTGAAGTTAGAACAGTGAAGTTAGAAGGGTGAACTTCCGGCTAAACGCCTCGCGGAGCGTAGAGAAAGGACCAGATTATCCTCGCTCTTCACTCTTCACGCACAGCGGCCCTGCGAAAATCGGCGCCGGAAACAAAAACGGCTTGAAAAATCTGTGAGTGTTCAGAACATGGGGGCGGGATAGTAATTTAATTTCTGCTCCGAGTAATCGCAAACTTAAAGGCGGAGTCAAACAGGCTCCGCCTTGGGGTTTTGCTCAAAAAACACGAACCTTAAGACCGCATTATGGACCATCCGCTGCACAGGATCGATTTCCGGGCGGCCACGTCAACCAGTTGAACCCCTGGACAAAGACCACGGCGCTGACGCAGCGCCTGGCGCTATCCAGGGCGAATGCAGCCTGATTTTCACCTGTAGTCACTATTAACACGGGGGTTAGTACGAAGATCTGCCCCCGCCTGACTTGCCACCTGAACCACGGCCGCCGCCACCTCGGCCCTTCCTGCCGTGCGTTCCGCTCCGACCGCCTTTACTGTCGTAGATATCAAGGTCTTTGGCATCAAATGTACCACTTGTCCGATCTCTGTTGTAGCCGCCGCCTGTCGAGCCGCCCCCTGAGCCATAACCGGACCCGGTTCTGTTACTGTTCGCATAACCGCCCCCGCTACGCTCACGGCCTGGACCTCCCCCGGGTTCCCTGGGTCTTGCTTCGTTTACCTTAAGAGCGAAGCCGTTTATCTCTTTGCCGTTTAAGGCGGCGATTGCAGCCGTCGCCTGATCCTGGTTCGGCATTGTAACGAAAGCAAAGCCCCGCGATTTGAAAGTCTCGTGGTCCACAATGATTTTAACAGAACCTACCTCGCCAAATGTCTCAAACTCCTTTTGCAACTCCTCTTCTGTTGTCTTAAATGAGAGGCTCCCTACAAAGATGTTCATGTTTTTCCTTTTCAAATGAATGCCCTTTCAGCTAAATCCGATAGATCCTTGCTCGACCTCAATGGTGAAAGGATGCTTGCCGGATAGCCCCAATAAGGCATTACGGGTTTGGTGTGACGGCAATCGACGGCGAATTAAATCGTCTTCGAAACTTTAAATTATACTCCCCTTTTGACACACTTTAAACACTATAGCTACTGAAATTAACGAATTAATGCGGGCACCGGAGCTGCACGATGTGCTATTTGAGCTGCGAAGCAGGGCAAAATCCGGACAAGGCCCCCTGGAATCAATTAAATCCGAGATCGTGAGACCACGCCTTACGCCGCTCATTTTGCCTCCCTGATAATCGCGCGCAGGGCTTGAGCCTGCGACTCGATACTTTCGACAAGGCGGAACTGGACCAGCGCTCTTCGCAGGTTCTGCCGGCGGTCCTTTGCCTTGAAATAAACATTCCCCTCCAGGTAGTCGCAAAAAAACCTCACTCCCAGCTCATAGGCCAGCAGGCGGATAGAATCGTAGATGAACTCACGGTCGTATTCGGTGAGAAAGCCTTTGGCCACCGAAAAATATCCCCTGAGCAGCGACCGGCAGAGTTCAGGTTCGAAACGGACTTCATCGGGCTTGCCGGGGTCTTCTCCAAGCGGATTGCAGCATGAACGCAGGCAGTCGCCGATATCATAATGAACCAGGCCGGGCTTGACGGTATCCAGGTCCACGATGCTCACGGCCAGCCCTGTCCCGGTATCGATCATTATATTGCTCACTTTAGGGTCGCCGTGAATTATCCGCAGTGCCAATCTCCCGTCCGCTTTGGCCTTTTCCAGAATGGGCGCGATCTCTTTGCGCCGGTCTATGAAATCCATGCAATAAGCCGCATCGGGGGATGCAGGCGCGCAGCGTTTTTCCAGCACCGCCAGATAGCGCCCTAAATAAATCGGGGTGATGTGAAAGCCTTCCAGCGTGTCCTTTAGCCTGTTTGCAGGCAGATCGTTAACAAGGGTGTGGAAAAACCCTATCGCGAACCCGACCTCGGCTGCATGATCAAGGTTGATGACCGAATCGAATGATTCCGAGTTCTCTATGAAGCTGATCGCGCGCCAGAAATGACCGCCAGGGTCGATCCAGTGG
Source organism: Syntrophobacteraceae bacterium (assembly GCA_049515795.1). Classification (GTDB taxonomy): domain Bacteria; phylum Desulfobacterota; class Syntrophobacteria; order Syntrophobacterales; family Syntrophobacteraceae; genus SbD1. The sequence goes on along the minus strand of JBEKTT010000016.1, from coordinate 65,718 downwards.
TCCTGGCAATAGGCTGTCGGCAGGAGGCGCGGCATTTCCCAGCGCCGGCCGGCCGCCGGAATGCGCCTCAGGCGCTCTGAAACGTGCTCGGAGAAGGCGCGAAGGTTTTGCATTATTAATTCGGGCCTGCTAAATACACGTCGGTTTATGCGCTGAAGAATGAAATATTTTTCTCGATTCGATCTGGTGGACACAAGATATGTATCGTTTATGTTTCCGGTCCCAAATTTGCTGATTTCGGCAATTTGCTCTGCTGAGTCGAACTGCTCGGCCGCTGCCCTGACATAATCGGAAGCCATGCCCCTTGTACTCCGCTTTTTTGTCATTACATTTCCTCAACTCGATTCCAGCAGCCCTATATTCTTTGTCAGAAGTTTAATGTTTAACATTTATCCAAAGGAGTGGAAAATGGCTTATTTGAAGTACACATTGTTGCTGGTCCTCATCTCTAGCTGCTCGATGATATTACAAAGCTTTTCCTCGGCGGCCGGCCCCGAAGAAAATGCACAGCCCGCAAATCCGGTCGTCTTGATGAAGACGTCCCTGGGCCCGATCAGGATCGAACTCTGGCCTGGCAAAGCCCCTGAAACAGTGAAAAATTTTTTGCAGTACGTGGATGAGGGATTCTACGACGGCACCATCTTCCATCGGGTTATAGGCAATTTCATGATCCAGGGAGGCGGGTTTACGCCGGATATGAAACAGAAGCCAACCCATGCCCCTGTCAAGAATGAGGCTGGCGCAGAGCTCAAGAACGACCGCGGGACCATTGCAATGGCCAGAACAAACGTCGTTGACAGCGCGACTGCCCAATTCTTCATAAATGTCGTGGACAATGTATCTCTTAACCACAGGGACAATTCAGGCGCCGGTTTCGGCTATGCGGTTTTCGGCAAGGTTATTGACGGGATGGACGTCGTGGACAAGATAAAGAGCGTTGCGACTTCAAACCAGGATGTGCCTGTAAAACCCGTGGTTATCGAGAGCGTCAAACGGGAAAAGTAGCCGGCGCCGGCGGATCACCGGTCGCTTAAAAAGAATCCGAATATGGCTGGATCTAAGGCTGATGGTGTTATCGACCTTCACTTGGTCCGGCCATCCGCTCGTACTCACCGGGAGATATTTTGGGGAGCCGCCTGACGAAAGCGATCACGGCTGCTATTTGGTCTTTCTCGTAAATCGAGCCGAAAGCGGGCATTCCGGTTAGTTTGAGGCCATTGTCCACAATCCAGTACAGTTGTGCGTCCTCCCATTCGTTCTGTGTAGATCCCGAAAGCAGGTCTGCCGGGGCGGGGTAAAGGCCCTGGGAAAAGCGACGAGCCGAAATCCCCGGGGCCCCGTGGCAATAAAGGCAAGCTTCGTTATATAAGGCCGCCCCTTTCGGCGCCAGCGATGGGTCCGCCAGGGGAGGTGTTTTGACATCCCGGCTGTGGACGATAATCGACCGGTCGCGCAAAACCTCAATGGCTTCAACCGTGATGTCCCAGTGCGGGACACGGGCGGAGACATTAAAGAACCCGAACCAGACCAATGCGGCCCCGGCCCCGGCGGTCAAAACCACAAAGACAATAATTGTGACAAGGACCTTCATGAGGTCTCCTTTCGGATCTTGAGGTAATCGTTGACAGTGGTGTGTCGTACCCGTTCACCGCAGAGGTCCCTCGCGGAGCTTCGAGATACCAACACTCAACAAGATCAACCGTAACGCAGAAGCTATTTCCACCTTATTCTCAGGCCTTAGAAATAGCCATTTCTGTAAATCCTGTAAATCCTGCCTAACAAAGCTTTTCTCTGCGTCTGTCTCGAAAAGGCGTGACGGGCTGCGCTCCGCTTACGCCCGGCACCCCACCTACCGATCGTTTCATAGTTTAGGGTGTCCCAGTGGGACATGAGATGCTGTGGTGAACGCTTGCATCACCGGTCCGGCCAAACGCCACAAGAAAAGAGACAAGTAGCGGGGCCCGGCTCCCAAGTTGAGGATCACAAAAAGGAAAACGGGGTTTTAGGCCGAGGACAACCGGGCAATAATCTAACCCGGGGATTCGGTTTTTTAAATCAGGTATAGACGGTACTCCCGGAGGGAAAGAACTGTATTTATTAATTGTGTTTTTTGAACGGGGCGGGGAGTTCAAATTCCATATATCGGAACCGGAAAACTCCCGCCCCTTGTACATCTCTAGGTTTTTTCCAGCTTCTTTACTTCCTGTTCGTCGATCATGAACCCATGCTCGGGTCCGGGGAAAATGCCCTGCTCCACCTCTTCCCTGTATTTGACCAGGGCTGCTATAATCACATCGTCAAGCTTTGCGTATTTTTTTACGAACCGAGGTACGAACCTGTCGAAAAGCCCCAACACATCATGAATAACGAGCACCTGCCCATCGCAGGACGGCCCCGCCCCGATACCGATAGTGGGTACCGGCACGGCCTCGGAGATCATCTCTGCGATTGAGGAAGGAATGGCCTCGAGGACTATGCTGAAGCATCCGGCCTCAGCCAGAGCCTGGGCGTCTTCGATCAGCACCCTGGCGGCTTCGGCGGATTTTCCCTGTACCTTGAAACCTCCGAATTGGGCTGCGCTCTGGGGCGTCAGACCAAGATGGCCCTGCACCGGAATTCCGGCTTCCACCATTGCCCTGACCTGCGGGATCACCCTTGCTCCCCCTTCGAGTTTTACAGCGCTCGCCCTGGCTTCCTTCATAAAACGGCCGGCATTTATGAGGGCTTGTTCCACGCTCGCCTGATAAGACATGAAAGGCATATCGCCGATTACTAAGGCCCGGTTTGCCCCCCTGCTGACCGCCAGGGTGTGATGGAGCATTTCAGTCATTCCGACTGAAAGTGTGTCCTGCTGGCCCAAAACGACCATCGCAAGCGAGTCGCCGACAAGCAGCATATCGACTCCGCTCTTATCCGCCCATAACGCGGTAGGGTAATCGTATGCGGTAAGCTCGGTCAGTTTACGCTTGCCTTTGGCAGCAATGATCTCGGGAACGGTCACTCTTTTGCTCATTTGGCTCTCTCCTTTTTTACTCGAGCGGCATGGCGCCTGCCCGGTTGGTTGATGCCTGAAAACTCCGGCCAAAAGCCGAATCAGTCCCCCCAAGATTGATGGGACTATATATAATAAGGCCTCCCGCTCCCGCCCCGTCTCGCGGGTGGGTGGGCTGTCGAGAATGAGCGGTCGGCCTCCGCGCTACGCGCTAGCACTTCGCTAAGGGAGGCCAGCAAGTATTGCTTCACTTTGTGAAGCAATGCGAAGCTCGCGAAGCGTGATCTATACACTGGAGACACTTCACTTTTTGGAAGCGTTTAACATTTGGCTTGCCTTCAAACGCACCACATTTAATGTCTGTGCGTTCTGCATGGCTGCACGCACGGTCGCCGCTCTTATCATGACAGGCGCATTTTTTTCGAGCAGGGTATTATATAAGTCTGTCATACGAGGAGTCTTAATCCCTGCCATTCCATGTCATTTCATGTCATATCCCGGCTCGCGGCGTCTGCCAATCGCGCCTGTGGCGGCTCCCCGAGCCCACTACGGCGTCCTTGGGCCGGTGTATTGGGCTTCGAGCACCTTCATCAGTAATGTGAGCGTCCGGTTGACCGGGGTCGGAATTCCCGCCTCCTTCCCGAAGCGCACCACTGCCCCGTTTATTGCATCGATCTCGGTTTTCTTTTTCTTATCTACGTCCTGACCCATCGACGAGCGGTTGCGGGCAGTAGCCCTGGCGACTGCGATTACCCGTTGGACCATCTCCATGCCGATAGGAAAACCTTTCGACCCGGCCACCATTATTGCTTCCTCGACCGCTAAGCGGCACAGGTCGCCCGCCTCCTGCATCTCCGCTATGAAGCCGTTTCGTATGCCGGTCAGGCCTGTGATCGCGTTTATCCCGACGTTTATGACGAGCTTTTCCCAGATGAGCCTCTCCACCTCCTCGCTCGGTTCCGCTGCCAGCCCGGCTTCCCGGAATAACTCTACCGATCGTCTGACCCTTTCGGATGTGGACCCGTCAGGTTCGCCGATATAGGTGGGCCCGTTGCCTCCGTGACGTATTAAGCCCGGTCCGAGCAGAGTCGATCCCTGAGCGGTGCTGCCTGCAAGGACGGCCTCTTTGCCTGTGATTTCGGCTATCCGCTCCCAGTTTCCTATTCCGTTCTGGAGGGTTAAAAAAACAGTGGAGGGCGAACAGACCCCTTGCACGAGCGATACGGCCCTTTGCGTCGCATATGTCTTTACCAGGACAAGCGCGAGCTCAGGGTTGCGGGGGAGTTTGTCAACCTCGAAATAGGTCGTGAGCGGATAGTTGCGTACGGTTCCGTCAAGTTCCTCGATATCGAGTCCGCCCTGCCGAATAGCCTCCATGTGCTCGCGGTTTGTGCTGAAAAGCGAAATGGATGCGTGCGTCTTCGATAGCCGTGCCCCGATCAAACTGCCAAGCGCTCCCGCACCGACGATAAGAACGTTCATTGTCTCCCCTGTTGTTCCACCCTTGACCTGCTTATATCATCTCGGCTGATGACAACTATTATACGCAGCCCCAAAAAATATAAAGCGAAAAAGGAGAAATTACCGCAGTTTAAGAGTGGCAAGAGAAATGAGAGCAAGAATGCCTGCAACGATCCAAAGACGTATCACGACCTTGGTTTCGGCCAAACCCTTGTGCTGCAGGTTATGGTGCAGAGGGGCGCGGAAAAAAATCCGGCGACCGATCCACTTTACGCCTATTTTATCCTGCACCTGGCTGCTGATGGCTTCGGCGATGAACAGGGCGCCCAACAGGGGGAAAAGCATTTCCTGTTTCAACAGGACCGACATGACAGCCATTGTGCCTCCGATGGCGAGCGAACCCGTGTCTCCCATAAAGATCTGGGCAGGGTAAGCATTATACCACAAAAACCCCAGCCCGGCGCCTACGAATGCTGCCCCGAAGATCGTCAGCTCGCCGGCCCCGCGCAAATACGGGTAGTACAGATAACTCGAGTAAATCCGGTTGCCCTCAACGTAGGCGAAGATGCCCAAAACGGCCACTACGAAAATCGAGGGCGTAATGGCAAGACCATCGAGACCGTCGGTTATGTTCACTGCATTGCAAACAAAGATAACGAACAGGAATATGAACAGGCCGTAGAGCCATGGTCCGATGTCGGCGAGCGGGTATTTGTAAAATGGAACGAACACTTTGGTGGCAAGCGCGCTTCCAAGGGGCGCGTAAGGTCCGACGCAAATCCAGGCGAAAACAAGGCTGAAAAACCCCTGCAGAAAAAGCTTGCTGCGTTCTGAAAGTCCCCTGTCCCCGCTTTTCAACCGCACCTTGTACACGTCGTCCCAAAGGCCGAGCAGCCCGAACCAGACCATCCCCGCAACGGAGCAGAGCATAAAGGGGCTGCGCCAGTTGCCCCAGATAGCCATCGAAACGAGTACGGCCCCGATTATGAGCACTCCGCCCATGGTCGGAGTGCCTCTTTTGTCGAATGCTGAATGAACGCCGGTTTCGCGGACCTGTTCCAGAAAACAGAGCCTATGGATAAATAGAATAAAATGCCTGCTGAAAAGGAAAATGATTATGACTGCCGTTAGCGCAGACATTATGGCCCTGAAGCTTATGTAGTTCACCAGCCGGCAGAATGAAAAACTCTCGGAAAGCGGGAGGAGAAAATTGCAGATTTCGTAAATCATTGGATTTTCCTGGAGACATGGTCTGATAAAGCGGCTTGACCAGGCAAATGGTGCTCGGATTTAGACTCTTCTGCGCACTTCCGGACTGCCGCGTATGTTTCCTTTATCTCGAAATGCGGCCTGAAATCAGTCGAGGTCAGGATGAAAGACGAGGTCCTGGAGAGCAGCTCCTCAGAGGCTTCCACCACCCCCCGTTCGATCATTTTCTTCAGTCCGCACAAAGCGGCGTTGCGTACCTGCCAGTAGTGCGATTCATTCATGGAAAAGAGCGCCTCTGCGGCTTCCCGGTCTGTTCCTATCTCGCCCAGAGCCCTGGCTGCCTCGATTACAACCTCGAAACAATCATCTTCAAGGCGTTCGGCAATCCCATTTATCCATGACTTGTTTCCCGCCAAAAATGGGCCGAAATGAGCGGCGCTGCGGCAAGCCTGGACTCGCACTTCGAAATAAGGGTCCTTAAGGGCGGCAAGCAAATGTTTTTCAACATCAGAGTCGAAGTGGTCCATAACTTGAAGTGCCTGGACGATGTTTCTTCGGATAAACCCGACTTGCTCGAAATCTCCTCCGAAAAATTTTTTTATTTTGCTTACCGGGGTCCTGTCGGAGAGCATTTTAAGCAGCGTCGGGATTTTTTCCCTGTACCTTGTAAGACCAATCAGTTTGATACCCAGGTTGCGGTCCTGCCAGCCTTTGCGGCTCAGCAGCCCCGCCGCCCTGTGACGGTAATAGGCAAGGTCGTCAGGGTCGTCCACCACCGAAGCGGGGTCGAAATCGCGCCCCAAAAGGCTATACGCAGTGGAGAGCATTTGCAGGAGCTGGGCGTTTCCCGCCAGATCTCTGAAAGCTGTCACCTGATGGCCGTTGCCATCCATGAAGCGCATATCTCCATAGATTTCGCTCAATATCCGCTCGATGGCCTTTCGCCTCAGAAAATCCCTGCTCTTTTCACCCATCGACCGCAGCAGCGCCGGGTTTTCGAGCAGGGATAAAATCTTTTGCGCCAGAACTCGCCCATCGAGCTTCTCAAGCAGTTCTCCGTTCTCCATAACCGTGTCTTCGAACAGCACCTCGGCGGCCCCGAAGCTTTTCATGGCTCGGGCGTTCATCACCTGGTGATCGCCCGGCAGATTGACTTTCGGGATCAGCAGAGCGGGTTTCCCAATGCGTGAAATCTCGTTTAGGCTGCCCGCACCGCTTCTGCAAACGATTAGCGAGCTTACCGAGTAAATCTCGGCGATATCGTGAAAATAGTCTTGCCGGTAATATAGCTCCCCCAGCAAAGCCCTTTGTTCCGGGGATAGAGTTTTTTCGATCCGCCGTTCGGTGTCCGCCGCCGCATCGTATTCGACAGAGCTGGCAAGTCCGCTGCCGTGTATTATAAACAGCCGGTCCCTGTACTCGAGAAGGAAAGGAAGCGCATCGACTATTGCACGATTTATCGTACGCGCTCCCTGGGACCCTCCAAACGCGAATATCACATCCCGGCCCTGCGGGATTTCAAAGGAAAGCCTTTTTCTGGCCTGCTCCGGTGGGATAGCAACTATCGAGTGGCGTATAGGATAGCCTGCAACCGTTGCGTTGGGGAAAAAACAAAGGGTCTGGGGAAAGGTAAGCAGCACCTTGTCAGCCCACCTTCCCATTAAGGCGTTCAATTGGCCGGGAATGCTGTTCTGCTCGTGCAGAAAAATTCGTACGGGCGCAATTTTCAGCTTTTTCAATAAAATTGCAGCGATAATGACGGGCGCGCTCACATAGCCGCCGGTAGCAATTATCCACTTTGGAGCAAACTCAATCAGAATAATGATGGATTGAGCGATTCCCAGGCCGAGCTTAAAGAGAAACCGCAAAGTTCGAAAAGACGGACCAATGCCCGGATATCCCTCGGAGTAGACAAAACGAAGCTCATATCCCGCTTTGTTAACGATTACACTTTCGGCTTTGTTTTTTACACCGATGTAAAGAAAGCGCGTTTCGGGCTCACGTGATTTTATGCCCTCTGCGATGGCCAGCGCCGGGTTGACATGGCCGCCCGTTCCTCCGCCGGTGAGCACAACACGGGTATGGGCGCCCCCCAGCCTTTTCCAGCGGCGAGAGGCTGCAAAAGCGCCTGTCAGGATCAAAAATATTACCGAAAATCCAATCAGTATGTGCACTTATCGATTCTTCTCGAACTCTGCGGCATATCGGATGTCAATCTTCACACCACACGCAGCGTGGATATTGGTCTTTTTTGGTTTCCTTGTTTCCGATCTCCGATTTCCGTTCAATCGCCCGTCGAATATCTTTCCAGTCTATTTTGCCCGCCCTTATCAGCGCGGCCGGCTGAACAGTTATATCTACTATAGCCGAAGGCAAACCGCCAGGCAAATTCCCCGCATCCAGTAACGCCTCAACCGATAGGATCAACTCAGTGGAGATACCGCCGGGGCTTTTTGGAGGAGGCTCTCCCGCTTTGTTTGCGCTGGTTGAAACGATAAGTCCTCCCGAGGCCTGAGCCAGCATCGTGGCGACCGGATGAGAAGAGATGCGGATGGCGATTTTGCCGGTTTTTGCGTGCAGGACGGCAGCCAGAGACGCAGCGGCGGGAATGACCATACTCAATGGACCGGGCCAGAACAAGCGCGCCAGCGCCTCGGCCGATTCGGGCCATTCGGATGCGGCGCCCAGGACGGCCTGAAGGTCCGACGCGATAAGCGGCAGAGGTTTGCCAAGGTCCCTGCCTTTTATTTCGAAAACCCTCTCCACTGCTTCTGCAATCCCCGGTATCGCCCCCAGCGCATAAAATGTCTCGGTCGGGTACAGAACAAGCCCCCCCGACCTTAAGATGCAGGCAGCATCGCAAATCGCCTCCGCACTTATTTCCGCAGGGTCGATTTTAAAGATTCTCGGTTTAGACTCCGTTGCGGCAGGCATTTTTTGGGCCGCCTTTCGCGTGCCATTCTTCTGTGCCGGGCTGAAAAAGCCCTTCGTGGTTAACATACACTAAATAAAGCCGGATTTCTATCGGATGCCTCAAGGGTGGTTGCTCGCTTCGGCTCAAAATCCGGATTTGCAATCAGGAAGTCCGGGACATGATTTAGTACCGGATGACCGATGGGGTTCAATTGACATAGTGAGGCGAATGGTTATTTTGCGCGCTAAAAGAGAACGGCTTTAAACGAAGCAGAGTTCTCAAGAAAAGGAGATCCATCATGGCCCGCAAAACAATCAGGAAAAATGAAGATGAACAGGAAAAGGAACTGGAATTGACCCCTGATGAAATCGCCGACCTTCTCACGGGAGGATGCGACAATCAGGGAATGTCCTGACAGTCTTTTATAATCCGGCAATCTCCGCTTTTCTCAGATAAAATACCAGGCTTCACCTGCTTAGGATTTCTGACAAAGTCCCCGCACGCGCGGGGACTTTGCTTTTTTTCAGAGCCGGCCATTTCGAAAGTTTTCCGGGTAATTTAGAATATTTAGCTTGGCTAGCCCCATCCCGTTGTGCTAAGTCACTAAACCGGAAACAGGCAACAGTATTCGGGATACAGGTTGGTCATGGAAGAAACAATCAGGCGTAATGCAGAGCTGGTCATCAAACAGATGAAAGACCTGCTTGGAGTGACGCTCTCTTATGATGAAAAATCGGTCGCGTGGCTCGATGACTACATTGTACGAATCCGCGCCGATCTTTCCAGGGTCGTCACGGATAAACTGATAGATGTTCTCGGCTCTTTTTTCGGTGAGTGCATCCGGCATCGTTACGGAGGCGTTTGGAGGCAGACGGAGGGCAGGTGGGGCATCTCATTCGACGACAACAACGCCGTTTTCCCTTTCGCTAAAATAAGCAAGCACTTCGATGAAGAGGGCGAATCGATCCTGGGTCTCTATACTTCCATTCCGCTTGTCTTCAAGGACGTCTTAAAAGGCGAATTCTCCGCACCTTCAGACATGAGCACGGAGATGAATGCCCAGGAGGCTCAGGAGATTGCCTCTCTGCTCAAATCGTTGCAGACCCATGAGTATCTTTCCCGAAAATATCGCGTCAAGGGAGATGAGTGGTATGAGATCGGCAACAAACGCTTTTCGATGGAGTATCACAATCTCGCCGCAGAAGAGGACCGAAGAGTCAGGGCGATATTGATCGAGTTAGAAGACAAGCTGGGGCCGGCTGGAAGCATTCTTTCCCCCGGCTCGGAACGGATCGAAGACATAAGAGTGAAGGCTGAGGCACTCCCCAGTCCCTGGAGTGAGGAGAAGGAGGGTGATTTCGACAGCGCCTGTTTCTTTGCGCGCTACCCCAGGTGGACCCGGTTAGTACCCGGACTTTACAGTACTTACGAAAAATGGAAAGACGATCCGAGGTTTTTGGCGGAAGCCCCCAAGTTTAGACCTATAAACCCTTCCTGGAAACCATGACAAATACAAACTTCCAACCGCCGCGGGTTTTTCTCTTGCGTCCCGGCAAGCAATTGGGGAGAACTCCCTCGCAGGCTGCAGCCTGGTGTCCGTGGCGGCTATGCCCAGATGGGCGCAATGGCTTCCATGGCGCCGGCTATCGTTTCGACAAGCATTTCAGGTTCGCCGGTAACATAGTTGAAGATCCTCATCGCAGTCAAACCTGCGGGCGAAAGAATGGCGATATGGTAGTCGCTGCCCGCACCCAGGTCGTCCATGTACTCGGGCATAGAGTCGGCCTCGAGCAGCATGGCGACACACGGCCCATTCAGGAGGCCCCGCAGCTTCTCGTTTTTGGGCATAGCCCTGAATATCTCCCGAAGAAACGGCCAGCGTGTCCCGTCGTAGTCTATAACGAACGCAAGGACAGGGCGAGTCCTCTCATTCAAAAGGTCGATCGTAGCGTCGTAGCTTCGCCATAGGATGCCCTCCTTGGGAAACTCGGATTCGGACATAGGCGGCTCGCTCGGCGGCATGGTCATATTTTACTCCCCGGCATGAGGCAATACCGGCTGCGGCAATTTAGGCCGTAAGCAATCGAAGGCGCCGAAACAGCAGAGTGCAGCAAGCCACCATAGAACTACCGGCAGCGGACCACTTCACCTGTAACTACCCTAAAACATAAGATGTTTCAATCGGGGCGAGAGGATTTGAACCTCCGGCCCCCTGCTCCCAAGGCAGGTGCGCTACCAGGCTGCGCTACGCCCCGATGGAGCTATCCTCCTTATCATGAGCAAGACCTAAAAGCAAGAGCAGCCGGACCTCAGTGTAACAGGACCTCAAACTGTTGAGTTTTCCCATCTTTCTGAACTATTATTATAACTTTCGATGCAATAAACCGACACTTTAGGCGGGGAGTCAAATCTTAATGGAAGAAACGATCAGAACACTGGGCATTCTCAAGGCAAGGCATTTCAGCGCGAGACTCGATACCGTGAGACTCCGGACCGGCAGGGAGACGGAGCGAATCAAGATAGACCATCCGGAAGCCGCTGCAATTCTGGCGTTTCCGGACAGGGACCACATCCTCATGGTCCGTCAATGGCGGTATGCGATAGGCGGTGAAACTCTCGAGATACCGGCAGGCAAGGTGGACCCCGGTGAATCTGCGGAAGTGTGCGCCGGCCGGGAACTCACGGAGGAAACCGGACAAAGGGCATCGCGGCTGCTCGAAATCTTCAGCTATTATCCTGCCATCGGGTATGCCAATGAACTCATTAGAATTTTTATGGCTTCGGGCCTGGAGAGGACTTCGGACAAGGAGGACCAGGACGAAATATCCGGGGTGGAAATGGTAAAACTCGACCAGGTTCATGATATGATTATGTCAGGCAGGATTCGTGACGGTAAAACGGTCATTGCCGTATCTCTTTTCCGGGCCAAAATGGAACGAGGAGAAATCCCGGATAATTTTTTTGTGTGATCTGCGATGAAGCCCAAGGTCCCTATAACACGAAACGGCTATCGAAGGCTGATAAGAGAGCTTTCCCACCTCAGGAGGATCGTGCGTCCGGAGGTGCTGGATGAATTGCGCGAGGCCAGGGGTTATGGGGTAAAAATTGAGAACCAGCAGTATCTGGTGGCGCGCGAACGGCATGCCATCCTCCAAAAGAAGATAAACGATCTGGAAGAAAAGCTGGCCGGTTGTGAAATATTCGTTGGCCGCAAGTTCTTTTTCAAACAGGTGGGTTTCGGGACCGTAATAACCATCAAGAACCTTCAGTCCGGTGAGATCAACCGGTTCCAGATAGTTGGGCCGTGGGAGTCCGACGTATCCGGTGGCAAGCTTTCGATAGATTCGCCGGTCGGCAAGGGCGTAATGGGGCATCGCGAGGGCGACGAAGTCCTGGTCTACACGCCTTCCGGAACCCGTTTTTACCGGGTTCTTTCAATCGAAATCTGAAACCGGACACCGGGCCGGCCCCATGTCGTTCTCAGTTCGAGCAGTACGGTTGACACAGGAAGTCTACTCTTGGATGCCGCTGCATTTTGCTACTCTCCCTGATAGTACGCAGAGGACCCGGTGACGCATTTGACTATAAAACGCCTGATAGGCTTTTCAATTATCTACTGCACGTTTGGCCTGCTTTTTTCTTTCTGCCTTCCTGGAACAGGGTACGCAGTTTTTGCGCAGTCCACCAAGGAAATCCCTGCCGGCGCAAGCGCCATGGACTCAGCAGAGTCTCACTTAACCGCGTACGGTGACCCTTCTGCCCGGGTTTTCGGGGTCCTTGCACTGATCGTATGCTGTGCAGCCATCGGACGCTTTGGTGCGAGGAAACTGAAACAATCACCGGTTCTGGGCGAATTGGCGGCAGGGATCATAGTTGGCGCCATTGTCTATCAACTAGGCAGCCCGACGGTCATTATCATCCGGCATTCCGAGCTGATTCAGCAGACATATCACAGAGCCCTGAGTGAAGGCAAAAACTGGGAAACCACAGTTCGATCCACGCTGGAGCAGGCGGGCCTGCCCAAAGAGGTTGCCCAAAGAGTCGAGCGTGTACTCCTGAGAAGTGATTTCCCCTCGTACCTTTTACTGGCCAAATCGATCCAGCTCTTCGCAAGCTTTGGAGTCGCAATGCTCCTGTTCATGGTGGGGTTGGAGGTCAGCCTGAAAGAATTAAAGGCAATTGGAGCCGGCGCGTCGGCGGTTGCCCTGACAGGAGTAGGTTTAACTTTCAGTCTGACTTGTATCACGACATTGCTTCTGCTGCCAAAAACCTCCGGATTAATGCCTTCATTATTTGTGGGCGCAGCCCTGTGCGCTTCCAGTGTCGGGATTGCAGCCAGAATTTTCAGGGACATGAAGCAGACCGAGATGAAGGAAGCCAGGATTGTGCTTGGTGCGGCCATCATGGATGATGTCCTGGGGCTCATAGTGCTAGCGATGGTTATGGCGGTTGCCACTCATGGCGCCATTGGAATCGGGCATCTGTTCCTGACCCTGCTGAAGACGGCCCTATTTCTTGGAGCAGTGGTAGTTTTCGGGACCCGGTTTATCGAAAAAACGGTTCAATTCCTTGTAAGATTGGACCTGGGCAACATAAAGCTGCTGTACCCTTTTGTACTCCTCATGCTCCTGGCGTGGCTTGCCGACAAAATTGGACTGGCTGCCATTATCGGGGCTTTCGCGGCCGGGGTGATCATTAAGGAGGAGTCCTTTTCGGGTATTGGCCCCGGACTGGACCCTTGCCAGAATGTAGAATCGATCCTGGCGCCCTTTGAGGGGATTCTTGCTCCGATCTTCTTCGTCCTGGTCGGTTTACAGGTGAACCTCACCACGCTTGCAAACGTTAAGACCATGCTGACGGGACTAATAATTACCGCCGTTGCGGTAGCCGGTAAGCTGGCGTCCTCACTAGTGGTAAGGAACGGAGCCAGCAGGCTGATCGTCGGGGCAGGCATGCTTCCAAGAGTCGAGGTAGCGCTGATAGTCGCCAGCATGGGAAAATCGCTTGGCGTACTTGATGATGCCCTGTTTTCGGTCATTATCGTCGTGGTGTTGCTGACGGTTCTAATGACTCCTCCCCTGCTGAAATGGTCCATCGAGAGGAAACGGAATTAATTTCAACGAATATTGTGCAGTGAGAAAAAACCGATGCGGATTCTGGTTGTGGAAGATGAAAAAAAGGTGTCGGGCTTTATCAAGAAGGGCCTGCAGGAAGAAGGCTATGCGGTCGATGTGGCCTTCGACGGAAAAACCGGCCTTCAAATGGCCATGGACCGGATTCACGATCTGATCGTGCTCGATATTCATCTGCCGGGAATGGACGGCCTGAGCCTTCTGCACCAGTTGCGCACGGCAAGAGTGTCAACCCCGGTGCTGCTGCTCACTGTAAGAGCGAATATCGAAGACAAGGTCCTGGGTCTGGATGCAGGCGCTGACGACTATCTGACCAAACCATTCGCATTCCAGGAGCTTGTCGCCAGGATTCGGGCGCTGCTCAGACGGCAAACAGAGGAAAAACTTCCGGTGCTCCGGTTTGCCGATCTCACTCTGGACCCCGCTCGCCGCGTGGTCCTGCGAGGCGCCAGGAAGATTGACCTGACTGCAAAGGAGTATGCTCTCCTTGATTATTTCATCCGAAATCCAGGGCGAGTACTCACCAGGACCATGATCGTCGAGCATGTGTGGGACTACAACTTCGACCCGATGACCAACATCATCGACGTGTACGTGAACTACCTTCGCAGGAAGATCGACTCAGATCGCGAGCATAAACTCATTCACACGGTTCGTGGAGTGGGCTATGTGCTAAAAGAGGAGTAATCCTTGTATATCAAGTCTATCCGGACACGTCTCACAATCTGGTACACATGCCTTTTGACCGTTACCCTGCTCATTGTGGGAGGGGCGGCATTCGTACTTTTATCGTACAGCCTCTCCCACGAGATGGACAGCGCACTCGACAGTGTCGCCAGAGCATTGATCGAACGGGATCAAAGCAGAGCCACTACTTTTCCTCCCTCCGAAATCGATCAGGCTTTCCGCCGTTTTTTCGGCTTTTCGCCATGGGACCATTATTTTCAGATGCGCGATCCATCCGGCAAAGGTGATGAACACCGGTCTTTGCCTTCCACCGGCAAGTTGCCTCTAAGCAGCAAGGCCCTCAATAATGCAATTCGGGGACTATCTTCTTTTGAGACAGTGGAAGGTCTCGGAGAGTATCCAGTGCGGTTGCTGACCATGCCCGTAATGGAATCCAACCGGGTGATCAACATGATCCAGGTTGGGATGTCCCTGAAGAGTATCGATGAAACCTATCTTCGGTTTCTTTTGATCATGGCAGGGGTGCTCCCTCTTGGCCTGGTGCTGGCGGCATCCGGCGGATGGCTTCTGGCTCATCGGGCGTTGAAGCCCGTAGACCGGATGACGGCCGCTGCCCGCCGGATAAGCGCCGAACACCTTAGCCAACGTGTGGAGGAGACAGGAACAGGCGATGAACTGGACAATCTGGCCAAAACCTTGAACCAGATGCTCACCCGTCTGGATGCTGCATTCAGCCAGATCCGCCGGTTCAGTGCCGATGCCTCCCATGAACTTCAGACTCCCCTCACCATTTTGAAAGGTGAACTGGAAGTTGCTCTGCGTTCGGCAAGAACAGCGGAGGAATACCGTGCAACCCTTGAGAGCGCCCTGGAAGAGGTCGACAGGACCGCCCACCTGGTGGAAGGGCTCCTGCTTTTGGCTCGCGCCGAAGCGGGGGTACTGAAAATGGACCGGCAGGAGGTAGACCTGGGGCAGTTGCTCGAAGAGGTTTACATCCGATTAAAGCCTCTGGCAGACTCCCGCAGCATAGAACTTCGGCTCGGTGCAATAGAACCGCTCAGCATTCAAGGAGATCGCGAACGCCTGGAGCGCATGACATCCAACCTCGTGGACAATGCCATAAAATACACCGGGGCAAAAGGCCGTGTCACCCTCGGCTTGCAGCACGACAGCAGATGTGCATCCATTCTGGTTTCAGATACTGGAAGCGGGATTGCCGTTGAAGAGCAGAAGCTTATTTTTCAAGCCTTTTACCGCACTTCGGAGGCCCGCTCCCCGGCAGAACGGGGAACCGGCCTCGGGCTATCTATCGCCCAATCAATTGCTGCCGCTCACGGCGGAACTATCCAGGTAGAAAGCTCCCCTGGCCGGGGGAGCAGTTTCAGGGTCCTGATACCGATCACCTCTTAAAGCGCGAGTCCAAAGGTGAGGTGGTGGGCTGTCCGGTACGCTTTTGGGAAAAACATCCGATGCGCTGCAGTGAATCACATCACCTCTGCCCGCCGATTTATCTCTGTCGGCCTTGACCTTAGACTTGCACATATTGCGATATGGCGAGAAAATGGTGGTTTAACAGTGGCAAGTATCTTGAATTTCTCGTTATGAGAGTCCGAATATTAGCTGACAAATCTTTGCGGGGTCAGCAAATAGGATGCACTTTGCATCGCATGCATCCGAACCCGCACATCGATCTCCCGAGGAGTCGAATATGCAGGACGAAGACAAGTCCAAAGAGCAACTCATAACCGAGTTGAAAGCATTGCGCCAACGCGTTGCCGAATCGGAGAAGGACAAGACGGAGCGCAAGCGGGCCGAGGAGGCGCTTCGAGACAGTGAAACCCCCTATCGCCTCCTTGCAGATAACGCGACGGACGTCATCTGGACAGCAGGTATGGACACGCAACTGACCTACATCAGTCCCTCCGTGACGAGGCTCTTAGGCTTTACGGTGGAAGAGGCAATGGCGCGAACAATGCACCAAGTGTACGCTCCAGCGTCATTTGAGAAAGCTATACAGATTTTCACCGAAGAAATGGCGATTGAAAGTGCAGGAAACGCTGATCCTACTCGGTCACGGATGCTTGAACTGGAGCTGGTCCGCAAGGATGGAAATACCGTCCCGGTCGAAGCGAATTTTTGTTTCTTGCGCAATTCAACAGGTAAGGCGATTGGTATTCTCGCGATTGCACGCGACATCAACGAGCGCAAGCGAGGAGAGGACGAACGAAGGAGGCTTGAAGATCGTTTACAGCGTGCAGAGAAGATGGAGGCTCTGGGTACTTTGGCTGGTGGAGTGGCCCATGATCTCAACAATGTTCTAGGTGTTGTCGTGGGCTATTCTGAACTGCTTCTGAATAATTTGGGTGAGCACGGTTCGGCAATGTCACACGCCAACGAGATTATGAAGGGTGGACTGAGGGCAGCAGCGATTGTTCAGGATCTTCTGACTCTGGCGAGGAGGGGGGTCTCCAACAGAAAGGTGTTGAATTTTAATAACATTGTCCTGGAATGTCTGAACTCCCCCGAGTTCGCCGGGATCTCTTCATATCATCCCAACGTCCGGATCAAGACCGATTTGGAGGCGAACCTTCTTAACATAGCGGGCTCCGCCGTTCATCTCAGCAAATCACTGATGAATCTGGTGTCTAATGCCGCCGAAGCCATGCCTCAGGGCGGCGTAATCACCATCAAAACCGTGAATCAGTATTTGGATAAACCCGTTTCCGGATATGATGAGGTCCGGGAGGGGGATTATGTCGTTCTATCCGTATCGGACACGGGTCAAGGAATACCAGCCAGCGATATGAAACGCATATTCGAGCCTTTCTATACGAAAAAAGTCATGGGTCGTAGCGGGACAGGTCTGGGATTGGCTGTGATTTGGGGGACGGTCAAGGATCATCTGGGATATATCAATGTGGACAGTCAAGAAGGCAAAGGAACCATTTTCACCCTTTATTTTCCTGTGGTAAGAGAAGAAATATCCCCGGATCAGGTTTCCACATTCGCTGCCGAATATATGGGGAACGGTGAGGCCATCCTGATCGTGGATGACGTTAAAGAGCAGCGAGAACTTGCCGGCGCGATGCTCACGAAGCTGAATTACAAGGTCGTCAGTGTTTCCAGTGGTGAAGAAGCGGTAGAGTATCTCAAGCAAAACGCGGTAGATTTGGTCGTTTTAGATATGATCATGGACCCTGGCATGGATGGCCTCGACACTTATGCCAAAATACTTGAAATCAATGTCCATCAGAGAGCGATCATCGTCAGTGGTTTTTCCGAAACGGAACGGGTGAGTATAGCTCAGGAATTGGGCGCGGGGACTTACGTGAAAAAACCCTATGTGTTGGAAAAACTGGGACTGGCTGTCAGGAAGGAGCTTTACCGTCCGGCATGACCTGCACCTCCCAAAAGTATGAACTGAGACTGGTGATATCTGTTTTGTATCGAGTGGTAGGGGCTGCAACCGGCTGATTTCAGATATCTCTCCTTGCTCTTGAGAAATGAAGGCGCCAAAATATTCGCCGTTTTCGAATCATTTCTTTACCGAATCGACCCAAATCAGACTCTTTCGAAATTGGCAAGCTGTTAAGATTGCCCTACGCCGCTTCCGGCTTCTTTTCTTACCCTGGCGAGAACACTGGACTATTGGGTCCGCTCTCAGGGAAGGGCAATTCTACAGAGTGGATCGCCACACATTCGGCAAGATAGTGAAGTCAGCAAGCTCATGAGACCATTCGGCCTGATTTTTTCTAACTGCTTTCAGATATCCGCACTGTCTCTTTTGCCTTTTTACTTTTATTTTCAGCACTCCCCCTTATCCCTCGCCCCTGGTATAATCTTTTAATGCCTGAGAGCCATTCGGTTAATCGCATGCTTGCTCTTGGGAGCAATAATATGCGACAATTGACAGGTGAATCTTATGCCTCCGGATCGGGCGTTTCTAAAAAAGTTGGAGTTGGAGAATAATATGGAATCAGTAAGCCAGCTTGCTAAGAAAGCTATCGAACTCGAACCTGTTGAGCGGATCCGGTTGGTCGAGGCAATACTGCATAGCCTTGACAAGCCTGATCATGACATCGAACGGAGTTGGGCCGCCGAATCCGAAGCTCGGTATCAGGCTCACAAACGCGGAGAACTCGACGCCATAGATTGGGAAGAGATCAGAAAAAGGTATGAACGTTGAAGGTTCGATTTCTATCCCCAGCCGATATTGAGTTCGATGAGGCTATTCGGTATTACACCTTATATACTACCCCACATTAGAATATTCTAATCTACCTTTAATCTCACCTTAACTTTCTCTGTTTATATATCTTCTGTCTGTACAGCGGAGCCAGTCATAAACAGGTTTTACTCAACATTAAGGAGAAACGGCAATGTTTAAGAGAATCAGTAACCGGTTTAACAAACGCTTTGGGATAAAAACAATCATGGCAGTAGGCTTGGCTTGTGCTTTGGCCGGCCTTTTCGCATCCGGAATGTTCGACAGCATTGGCCGGGCTGCAGCCGAGCCGGGCGTCATTCACTCCCAGACCGGCTCAGAGCAGCCGGTGATCATCAGCCCTTTTACTGCCCTGGCCGAGAAGTGCACCCCCTCGGTTGTAAATGTCAAAGTAACCAAAGTTGAGAAAGCCGGCTTTGGAGAGATGCAAATTCCGGGAGGGCCGTTTGGAGATTTTTTCAATAATCCCCGGGCGCCGCAAGATCGAACCGTTCAGGGGGCAGGATCGGGCGTAATCATTTCCAAGGACGGCTACATACTAACCAACAACCATGTAGTGGAAGGCGCCAAAGAACTCACAGTCACCATGGCTGACAAGGGGGAATTCAAGGCGCAGATCGTAGGAGAAGACCCTAAAACAGACCTCGCGATAGTTAAGATTGACGCAGGGGAAAATCTGCCGGCGGCAGACATCGGCGACTCCGATCAAATCAAAGTGGGCGATTGGGTGCTCGCCATTGGAAATCCCTTCGGACTGGGCGACACAGTCACCTCGGGGATTGTCAGCGCCAAAGGGCGTGTGATCGGCGCCGGCCCGTATGATGATTTTATTCAGACAGATGCTTCCATCAATCCCGGCAACTCGGGCGGCCCTCTTTTCAACATGAAAGGAGAAGTAATTGGGATCAACACCGCCATCATCTCTGACGGTCAGGGAATAGGATTCGCAATACCTGTCAACACGGCAAAACCTCTCATTCCTCAGTTGGAGGCAAATGGGGAAGTTACCCGCGGCTATCTGGGGGCAAACATTCAGTCAATTACCCCTGATCTGTCCAAGGCCCTTAAAGTGGAACAGAGCAAGGGCGCCCTGATTGCCGAAGTTGTGCCGGGCGGACCGGCTGATAAGGCAGGAATAAAGGCCGGTGACGTAATCGTCTCATTCGATGGCAAACCCGTACATGACAGCCACGATTTGCCCGCGATGGTAGCTGCGACGGCGATTGGCAGGGAGGTCCCCATCACCCTTATCCGGAACGGCAAAGAGATTAAGATCGCCGCCGTCATTGCAAAGCTTGAGTCCGGCGGTACTAAACTCGCGGAGAGCGGAATGCCTGCTCAGGGGAAATGGGGTCTTCAACTGCAGGACTTAAATGCTGAGACAGCGCGGCAATTCGGGCTCAAGGCCGACCACGGTGTCGTGGTCGCCGGGGTGCAGCCTGCAAGCCCAGCCTATCGAGCATTTATCAAACCGGGTGATGTGATCCTGGAAGTAAACCGCCAGGCGGTGAAATCGGTGAACGATCTAAAAGAAAAGATCGCCGGAGCCGAAGGCGGCGATGCTTTGCTCCTTCTGGTGAAGAACGCACAGGGCAGCCGCTATGTTGTCCTGAAAGGGTAGATAAAAGCGAAGCGGGAAGCAGGGAGCGGGGAGCGGGAATAAATACTCCCGGAACTGCGGCAGCATGGGCCTTTGCTTCCTGCTTACGCTTCTTGCTTCCTCGATGAAATGTTCATTAAACCTCGAGTACGAAGCCTACACGCCCGAAGGCGAACTTGTCGCCAAATTCGGATGCCAGCCGTGCAACCGGGCCCTGGCCGGTGCAGTGGCTGACCGCAAGCATCCGGATGTCGAATTCTTTAAGCGCCTCAATGGTCGGGTCGAACTGCGGCTCAGGGGAAAGACCAAGATGAGTGCCGCCAAGAACTGCGTAAATGCGGTTTTCTCCTGTCCGGTCTATCGCATGGTTGAGAATATTCACGATTCCGGCGTGCGCACACCCCAGCACGATCACCAACCCTCGCGAGGTCTTCAAAACCATCGAAAAATCATCGAGAAAAGGATCCGGGGTCCAGCCGCCGTCCCGAGCAACTACCCATTTTGGAGATCCCAGTTCGAAAAGCGTTTTCCTGGGTACTTCGCCCGTTATGAAAACGCCCGGCGCGACTTCCATAAAATCCCGGCGCCATTCGAATTGCGCGCCCCGGGTCGTAAGATATGCCTGAGGCCATGGCATGCCGATAGATACGGGTTTTTCCTCTCCGCCGGCCACCGGCATGAGCCAGAACCTTTCAGTGAAAATATCGGGGTGAGCGGCTACAGGGCAGGCGCCTTTCACTCCCAGGAAAGCCAGGAGTCCTCCTACGTGATCCACATGGCCGTGACTCAATACAACCTTTGAAACCTGCCTCAGATCTTTTTGGAGCCGCAGGGAGTTCTGAATGAGGCTAAAGCCCTGGCCGGTATCGAAAAGAATGTTTTGCCCGGGGGTTTCAATAAATGCGGAGAATCCGTGCTCTCCAAGGAAGCCCAGGCCCTGGACCGTGTTCTCACAAAGAACCGTGATTCTGCATTCCATTGTTTCGCCTCCTGTATCTCGGGTTATTTGGTCCGGCTAACACTTATTTCGTGCGGATATTTACGAAGCAGGAAGCGGGGAGCGTGAAGAAGGCGTTTGCTCCCTTCTTTCCTCCTAAACTCCCGGGATTCGTCCGAGCTTTCCTATGGAAATATCATGCAACGGTATCAGGATATCGGCCATCTCGCGGATTTTCAAGGCGCTATCGAAGGCTGCAATTGCATCGGTGTGAACTCCCGGAGCAACGACGGGGGCATTGGCGGGAAAGTTCAAAGCGTTGCAGCAAAATCCGGTGATGATTGCCCTCCCACCGGAGGTGCGGACGGCGACTGACTGGCCTCCCGGCGTATGGCCCGGCGTGAAGATAAGGTCTATTCCATCCCTCAAGCTTACATCCCCTTCTACCAGCTCAACATGCAAACCATCCAGGAGGTCGGGATAGTAGCGATGGTCTATGGGGTGGGGGTTTAGGAAAAAATCGTATTCGGCTTTTTGCACGACGACCTTCGCCTGCGGGCATTTTGGATCGTTCTCGCAGTGATCATTATGCAAATGAGTGTGAATTATGAGGTCTATGTCTTCAGGGCGCAGTCCATGGTCTTCGAGAGCCTCTTCAAATTCCTGGATCTTCAAGCCATGTTCACGCCCTACATGCTCGGGCACGACAAACTGCTCGAGCCCCGTATCCACCAGAATAACCTCGTCGGCCCCCTTTATCAGGAAAGCATAAATCGGTATCCAGATGCGTTTGCCGTACCCGCGAAGATAGGTCATGACCCCCTGATCGGTCTCGTTGGCTCCGATCACCAGGGGGTAAATAATGTACTCTTTCATGTCTATACCCTCATGTCCATTATTTCGTGCGCACATTTACGAAGCAGGAAGCGGGGAGCGTGAAGCGAGAAAGGATACTCCCGGCATTGTGGTAACGTTGATTCCTGCTTCCTTCCCAACTTTCGTCGGGATGACGTCACCCCGGCGGAAGAGACTGTGCCGTAATTCAGTAATACACGGGTAAAATCCCACGGGACCAGGTTTTGCTTCCCCCTTTTGTAACGGGGATCAAGGGGGATTTCAAGTGCCTATGTAGTATCGGAGAATCACAATCCCCCCTGCCCCCCTTTAGAAAAGGGGGGAATACGAACTGCCCCCCTTTAGCAAAGGGGGGAAATACAAAAAATACTACGTTTGCAACACAGTCTCGGAAACCGGGATCTCTGCTCCCTGCTTCTCAATGAGCGCATCCGCCGCCGGTGTGTCCTGCACAGTTGAGGCTGGCGTCGAACTCCGGCAGTGTTTCTTTCATGGGAAGCAAAGAATTAGTTGGAAGCCCTGAAAAAGGAGATGTCAAAGGCTTATACCAAGTTGCATTCATAGAGCCCCTAATAACCCCAAACTAAGCGGGGGAAAGTTTCCCCCGCGCCCGCCAGGATTTCGGCGCACACGCGCAAGCGCGTGTGGCCGAGCGCTCGGCGCTATCGGCGGCTAGCCGCAGGCCCGCCTCGCGGAGCGTCGAGATCGTGAGCCGCGTAGCGGCGAGGGGGTGTGGGGGGCGTAGCTCCCCGCGCTTTTGAAAAACATCACTTGATACTTTCTTGAACGCAACGCAATTTTCCATGATGCCCGCCTCACCCGCGAAGCATCAAAATAAAGTTATTTTGTAGGTAAGTTGGTATTAAGCGCACGCGAGCAAAAAAGCCCCTACGATCGATCATCACCGCGATGCGGGGAAACATCAGTTTGTTGCCAGCCCCCGCCTAAAGCCTTGTAGAGGCTGACCAGGTTTACGAGCACTTGAGTTTCGCTCAGGGCAAGGCTGTTTTCGACATCCCTCAGTTGCCTCTCGGCATCGAGAACGGTCTGGAAATCCTTGATGCCCAGCTCGAACCGCTCCCTGGCCAATTCCACTGCCCGCGACTGCGACTCAACCGACAGTGCGAGCCGCTCCCTTTCAACCTGATGTTCGGCATAGCCCACAAGCGAGGTCTCAACCTCTTGAAAAGCCGTCAGCACCGCTTGCCGATACCGGGCCAGCGCTTCATCCCGCCTGGCTTTCGTGGCGGCGATGTTGGACCGTATCCTGCCCCCCTGAAAGACCGGCCACGAGACGGCCGGCCCCACAGACCAGGCAAAACTGTTGGCGGTAAAGAGATCAACGAATTTCGAGCTTTGCGGCTCCGCATATCCCGTGAGATAAAAGCGCGGGTAGAGGTCCGCCGTCGATGCGCCGATGTCTGAAGTGGCGGCGCGTAGATCGTTTTCCGCCCGCCTGAGGTCCGGCCTTCGCAACAGCAGGTCCGAAGGCAGCCCCACGGGTACGATGTCAGGAGGATTGGGGATGGGGGACGTCGCCAGAAGATCGTCCAGGAGCGCGTTTGGAGGTTGCCCGGTGAGGACCGCCAGCCGGTAGGCGCTTCCACGAATCGAGGCCTGCAGGGGCGGAATGCTCCCTCGTGTGCGCTCGAGCTGCGCTTTGGCCTGCTCCACCTCGAGGTCGGAGGTTATTTTTGCGTCCTGCCTGACCTTTACAAGAGAGAGCGTTTTCTCCTGAATGTCGCTGTTTTTTTCCGCTATTGCCAATTGGCGCTGTGCACCCCGCAGTTCCACGTAATTTCGGGCAATTTCGGCGATCACCGAGATCATTACATCGCGATAGTTCTCGATGCTCGACTGGGCGCGAGCCGAAGCGGCCTGCACCTCCCGCCGCCTTCCGCCGAATATGTCCAATTCCCAACTGGCGTCAAAACCCACCTGGTAAAGGTCCTGCTCAAAGTTTACCTGACTTATCAAATTCTTGGGTAACTGGCTGATGATGCCTGCGGTACTGCTTGTCATCGATCTGTTGTAGAGGGCGCTGCCATCCACCTGCGGCAGCAGGCTTGCCGCCGCAACTCCACGAAGCGCCCTCGCCTCGCGAACCCTGGCCTCAGCCTCCTTTATATTCTGATTTCCGGATACTCCTTTCTCAATGCAGTTTACGAGCTGCGGGTCCTTGAGGTCACGCCACCACCGAACATCCTCCGCCGGCTGTGCGGCAGCGCCTTTTACTGCCTGCCAGCCGTTCTGCTGCGGGACAGGCGGGCGGCTGTAATCAGGTCCAACCATGCAGCCGTAAATCAGCTCAGCTATAATCAGCGGCCAAACACACCTCGTAATGCTCGCCAGAGGACCCCTCATGCGCTGCCTCCCTGCTCGATATGGCGCGCCACGGCCCGGAGCCCCGCTACGGTAAAACGCCAGATATGCCGCGCCATCCTGTCAATGCCTTCGCCCCTCAGATCGAGATCGGGATAGTTCAGTTCGATGACGTGCCTGTTCTGAAAGATAAATATAAATTGAGCAACCGTACTCAAAGTCCCACGGACTACAGCCTCGTGGTCCACCGGCAGGTCCATCAACCTTGCGATAATAGTGCGAAACAGCCTCGCGGTGGGGCGGATCTGAAGCTCAACCAGTTCAGCGAGCGCATCAGTGTGCGAAACCATCTCGCGCATAATCACCCTGACGACCCATCCGCCCGGCGATGGATCGAGCACCGAATGAAGAAGACCGGTGAAAAACCGCTCCAACGTCTCTTCTGAGGCACGTATGTCTTCGGCCACGGCCTTGAGTGCGCCGAAGTTCACCAGGCGGCGGTGGGCCTCCCGCAATACTTCCACGTAGAGGGATCGCTTACCGCCAAAATAATAATTGACAGCGGCGGAGTTGACCCTGGCAAAATCGCAAATCTCCCGCGCCGTCGCATGTTCGAAACCCTTTTCGGAGAATACGAGGCCGGCAGCTTCGAGAAGGCGGCTGCGGGTCCGATGGTCCGGGGTATTGAAAATTTCGATACTCCTCAGGTCTGTGTCATTCTCAATCATGGCGTCAAGATATATCACCGGAGGAAGGTTGTTGTCAAATATAAATTTAAAGTTTAACTTTTAGTTTGACACCCCTCACCTATTGCCGCTATATTGCTTGACCGGAGGAAACCAGACAATGAAAAAGACCATTATGCTCATAATGCTTGCCGCAGTGATCGGGGGAGCCGTCATCTACTGGTGGGTCCACCACTCCGCCGGGACCTCCCCCGGCGAACTCGTGTTGTATGGGAACCTGGACCTCCGCCAGGTCAACCTGGCGTTCAACGGGAACGAAAGGATAGAAACCGTCCTGGTGCAAGAAGGGGACCGGGTGGAGAAGGAACAGGTCGTAGGCACGCTGGAAATGGAGAGGCTCAAGGCAACTGTAGCGCAAGCTGAAGCCAGGGCTGAGGCACAGCGGCATGTGGTCGAGCGCCTCGAAAACGGGACGCGGCCCGAAGAGATCGACCAGGCCCGTGCGAATCTGAACGCCGCTCAGGCCGACCTCACGAACACCCGCCTCAACTATGAGAGGTTGAAAAAATCTACCGGCGGCGGTGCTACAAGCCAGCAGGACCTGGATGCAGCCAAGGCGGCTTTCGAGGTCGCCGAAGCGAAGCTTCGCGTAAATCAGAAAGCGCTGGACCTTGCGGTGATCGGTCCGAGGAAAGAGGACATTGCCGAAGCGCGCGCAACACTTCTAGCCAACAAGGCCGACCTTGCGGTGTCGAAGCAGAACCTTGTCTACGCCACTCTTGTCAGCCCTACAAACGGGGTTGTACAGAACCGGATACTCGAGCCTGGAGAAATGGCTTCGCCGCAACGAGCGGTACTGAGCATTGCCATTACCGATCCCAAGTGGGTCCGCGTCTATGCGGGAGAGCCGGACCTTGGAAAAATCCGCATGGGAATGACAGCCACGGTGACAACCGACAGTTTCCCCGGCAAAAAATACGACGGCTGGGTGGGATTCATCTCCCCGGTTGCCTCTTTTACCCCCAAAACGGTCGAAACGGCCGATCTGCGTACATCGCTCGTCTACGAAGTCCGCATCTTCGTAAAGGACCCAGCCGACCAACTGCGGTTGGGGATGCCCGCCACGGTGCAAATTGCGCTGACCGGGGGAGACTCGCATAATGGTGGAGGCGCTACTGAGAACAGGGGCGGCTGATGCCGGACCATAATCGTGAAACGGACGTACTGAGCTGCCAGGGCTTAACCAAGGAGTTCATACACGGTCCGCATGAGAAGGTCAAAGCCCTTGACGGCGTGACGCTCCGTGTCGCCCGTGGGGCCGTCACCGGCCTGATTGGTCCCGACGGCGCCGGCAAGACGACCCTGATTCGCATTGCAACGGGTCTTTTCGCCCCCGAAGCGGGCTCCATTCGCGTGCTGGGCATCGACGTCACGGCCAATCCCCAGGCCGTGCAGTCAAGGGTCGGCTACATGCCGCAGAGATTTGGGCTTTACGAAGACCTGACAGTCGAGGAGAACCTGAACCTTTACGCGGACCTGCACGGGATCACGCCCGAAACCAGGTCCGAGCGCTATCCTCAGTTAATGCACATGACCGGCCTCGGGCCCTTCAATCGGCGCCTGGCGAGGCAACTTTCCGGTGGGATGAAGCAGAAGCTCGGCCTGGCCTGCACCCTGGTGAGCACCCCCGATCTGCTTCTCCTCGATGAACCGACGGTGGGGGTAGATCCCCTGTCACGGCGGGAACTCTGGCAAATAGTGTATAGCCTGGTGCGGGAACAGGGTTTGACAGTCCTGCTCAGCACCTCTTATCTCGAGGAGGCAGAGCGGTGCGATATGGCGGTGCTGCTCCTGCGAGGCAGGGTCCTGGCGTCGGGGCCCCCTTCCCAAATCAGTTCCATAGCGAGTGGCAGGTCCTTTAGAATCGATACTCCTGAATCCATGAAACCCCGCCAGTTGCAGGCCACCCTGGCGAGTGCGGGCGGTATCGTCGACGCCACCCTTGAGGGCAAGCGCGTCCGGGTTGTCACATCAAGCGATGAGGCTCCTGAGAGCGCTCTTTTTGAGGGACTGACCGTCAACCCGGTTACCCCTCGGTTCGAAGACGGGTTCATGACCCTTGTGCGCCGTGCCGCAGGGCACAGCCACGAGGCGCCCTTTGTGCCGTTTGGGTCTTCGAGGGCGCCTGAGAACCTGCGGAAAGAAGAAGTCGTTGTGGAGGTCCATAATCTGACCAGGAAATTCGGGACCTTCACTGCTGTTGACAACGCCACCTTCAAGGTCCACAGGGGTGAAATATTTGGACTGCTCGGCCCCAATGGCGCTGGGAAGAGCACCACATTCCGCATGCTTTGCGGTTTGCTCCCTGCAAGCAGCGGGACCCTAAGTGTGGCCGGCATGGACTTGCGGCACACCCGCGCATCGGCGAGACAGCGCATCGGCTATGTTGCCCAGAAGTTTTCCCTCTACGGGCAACTCACCGTCATGGAAAACCTCAAATTTTTCACCGGCGCTTACGGACTTAGGGGCTCGCACAGATCACAACGTATAGACTGGGCGCTCGATCAGTTTGACTTGCGCTCGCAATCCGACCTGGCCAGCGGCCAACTCCCAAGCGGCTACAAGCAGCGCCTGGCAATGGCCTGCGCGCTGATGCACGAGCCCGAAATCCTCTTCCTCGACGAACCCACCTCAGGTGTGGACCCGTTAGCGCGCCGGGAGTTCTGGCGCCGGATCAGCACTCTGGCCGATCGCGGGGTCACCGTGATAGTCACGACCCATTTTCTGGAGGAGGCCGAATACTGCGACCAGATGGTTATCATGGTGGACGGTCAGATCCTGGCCACGGGAACGCCGGCGGATGTTCGCGACCGCGCGCGTCCCTCCGAAGACAGGGAACCGACTATTGAGGACGCCTTTATTGCTATTGTCGAAGACCACCGGATGAGTGCAGTGACTTAGGGAGCAAGGTATGGAAACCCGCTTTGCCGACCAACCAGGAAGCGATTCCTCGAAGATGAGCCAACGCCGCATCCGCGCGCTGATTCACAAGGAATTCGTCCAGATAATCCGCGATCCCAGCAGCATCGCTATCGCTCTCGTCTTGCCCGTGTTTCTCATCCTGCTCATCGGATATGGTTTGTCACTGGACGCCAAGGAGGTCCCGGTGGCGGTGGTTCTGGAGAACCCTACCCCGGACTCAACCAGTGTGGCCGGAGCGTTCAAGCTGTCCGACTACTTCAAAGTATGCGAAGTCACTTCAATGCAGGAGGCCGTGCGACTGATCAGGGACAAAAAGGTGGACGGCATCGTGCGCCTGTCGCAGGACTTCGACCGGCAACTGGCTAAGGGTGGCTCCTCCGTCCAGTTGATCGTCCGAGGCGTCGACGCCAACCGTGCCCGCTTCATCCAGGGTTATGCCCACGGCGCACTCGAACAGTGGACTAATCAAAGAGCGATCAGTGAGGCCGCCCCATCCGTGGGATCGGTCCGGCTCCAATCCCGGATGTGGTTCAATGAGGCTGTGGACAGCCATTATTTTCTGGTGCCCGGATTGGTCGTACTCATTATGACGCTCACCGGAGCACTGCTCACCGCCCTTGTTATGGCGCGCGAATGGGAACAGGGCACCCTGGAGGCGCTTTTTGTCACACCAGTCCGAGCGGGCGAGATTCTGATCGGCAAGACCCTGCCCTATTTCCTGCTGGGGATGACCGGCCTGCTCCTGACGGCGTCGGCCGGGCGTTTCCTGTTCCATGTCCCGCTCAATGGCTCGACGCTCATTTTAGCTGCGGTCTCCGCGCTCTACCTGCTGGTGGCTCTGGGATTCGGATTGCTCATATCTTCGGCAACTCGAAATCAGTTCGTCGCCGGCCAGATCACGCTAATCGCGACGTTCCTGCCTGCGGTTTTCCTCTCCGGCTTCATCTTCGATCTTACCAGCGTTCCCAGGGCGGTTCGATTCATCAGCTATCTGCTCCCGGCAAGGTACTACGTGTCGCTCCTGCAAACCATCTTTCTGGCAGGAAACGTGTGGAGCGTTATCGTCCCTAACTCTGCCGTTATGCTGGTAATGTTCCTGATTCTTTTTGCGCTCACTCTGCGCAAAACCAAAAAGAGGCTGAACTAAACGATGGAATCGATACGAAGGATTCTGGCGCTGATCCGAAAGGAGCTTCTGGCCATTTTGAAGGACCCAAGGAGCCGATTTACCGTGCTTGGCCCACCCGTGATCCAGGCCATGATTTTCGGCTATGCCGCGACGTACGATCTGAACCACGTTCGCTACGCGGTTTATGACCAGGACCACAGCGAAGCCTCGAGGCAGTTTCTGGCCGGCCTGGATGGCTCAGGCACCTTCAGGCGCGTCGCCAACCTGCGGGACCAAAGGGAGATCGGGCGGTTGATCGACAGCAAAAGTGTTCTCATCGTGGTGCAGATCGGACAGGATTTCGAGCGGCGTTTGCTTTTAGGTCAACCGGCCGACGTGCAAGTCATAGCAGATGGGCGCAATTCCAACACGGCAGGGACCGCGCTGAACTATATCGGAACTATCGCCGACGCCTTCAACGCATGGTGGCGACAGACTTACGGCGGTCCTTCGCCGCCCGTGCAAGCCGTACCGAGGGCATGGTACAATCCGAACCTGGAGACCCGGTGGTATATGATCCCAGGCATGATCGGGATGCTTACACTGGTCCAAATGATCGTCATAACCGCCATGTCCGTAGCGCGCGAACGGGAACAGGGGACATTCGACCAACTGCTGGTAACTCCGTTCCGGCCCATCGAGATCATGATCGGTAAATCCGTCCCAAGCATTCTCATCGGCCTGGTACAGGTGACAATGGTCCTGACGCTGGCCCTTTTCTGGTTTAAAATACCGTTCCAGGGGTCGCTGTTCACCCTCTATTTTGGGATCCTCCTTTTCCTCCTCGCGGCTGTGGGGATCGGCCTGATGGTCTCCTCGGTTGCCGCCACCATGCAGCAGGCCCTGATGGGCAGCTTTCTCACCATCATGCCCTTCGCCATGCTCTCGGGCTTGAACACGCCTATCAGCAACATGCCGCGCAATGTACAATATATTACGCTGATAAACCCGCTGCGCTATATCATATCGATTATCCATCGGGTGTTCCTGGAGGCCGCCTCTTTCCGGGAGATCTTCCCGGACCTGTGGCCGCTCGCCCTTATCGCCGTTTGCTCTCTTTCCGTGGCCGTGTGGATGTTTAGCCGCCGCCTGACATGATAAGAGCGGCGACCGTGCGCGCAGCCATGCAGAACGCACAGACATTAAACGTGGTACGTTTGAAGGCAATCCAAATATGAGGCGCTTCCGAGAAGTGAAGTGACAATGGTGTCAGGGTTTCACTCTCAGTCCTCAGTCCTCAGGGAGCGAAGCGTAGTTCAGTCCTGATAGCGTAGCGCGGAGGCCGACCGCTCATTATCGACAGCCCACCCACCCGCGAGACGGGGCGGGAGCGGGAGGCCTTATCTTTACCGGTGTTTACATTCTTTCCACCGACCGATGTTTATTTCGTCCCCACCCGAGCATATCTTTTAATTAGATACCCGCTTGCCAAAAAATGGACATTAGATATTGGATGCGACAGCGCCGAGCGCGGAACGCTTATCCAATATCCGGAACGGAGGACAAACCTGATGCCGCATGATGAGGAGGGAAAACTGACCCGATTGAATCCTCAGTTCGCAATCACCACTCTTGAACCTGAGAAAAGAGTCGGCCTAGTGGTCGTTCTTACCGGGTATGGAAAAGGCAAGACTTCCTCGGCCCTGGGCATGGTCGTCCGCGCCTGCGGGCACGGCATGAAGGTCTGCATGCTCCAGTTCATGAAAGGCGACATCTTCACGGGGGAATGGGAAGCAATAAAGAAAATGGACTGCGACGTGGAACTGGTCGTTACGGGCATGGGGTTTTGCGGAATCCAGGGAAACCCTTATTCGCACGCCCAGCACCGCGAAGCTGCCCAACGCGCCCTCCTGATGGCAAAAGAACGGATCACTTCAGGAAAATATGACCTGATCGTCCTCGATGAGATCAATAACGCCGTCCATCTCAAGCTGGTGGACCTGGAACAGGCGATCGACCTGCTTCGCAGCAAGCCCCCCCTTCTGCACCTCGTTCTGACAGGCCGCGACGCAGCCCCGGAGGTTATCTCGCTGGCCGATACGGTGAGCGAGGTCAGGGAGATCGTCCATTCCTACCGCAAAGGCATAGAGCCGCAGCCCGGGGTGGATTTTTGATAAATAAGGTCGCTTTTCTGTTCACTCTTCACTCTTCACTGTTCCTCGCGAAGCGATAGAACCAAAAG
This sequence comes from Syntrophobacteraceae bacterium, assembly GCA_049515795.1. Classification (GTDB taxonomy): domain Bacteria; phylum Desulfobacterota; class Syntrophobacteria; order Syntrophobacterales; family Syntrophobacteraceae; genus SbD1. The sequence continues at coordinate 34,366 of JBEKTT010000016.1, read as the reverse complement.
GAACTATTTTTTTCTGCTCACTCTTCACTACTCACTCATCACTGTTTCTTAGGATATCCCACGCACTGGTCGAGGATGATCTTTTGATCCGGCCTCAGCTTCAATTCTTTAGCCAGCGCATCTCTGTCTATGAGCGCTCGCACGACTGTCGCCAAGCCCTCCGAGGCGCAGAACAGATAGACATTTTCAGCGATCAGGCCAGTGTCTGCGCCTACGAGAATTTGCCTGTCAAGATCGCCCGCGTTGACCTTTGAGTAATCAGACACGTAGATAAGGACGACTGGTGCGTCTTTTACATATGCCTGTGCACCCGTCATCGCCCTGATGTCCCCGGTCGCAATCTTGTCCAGGGCGTTTTTCTTGGCATCGTAGAGATAGACGCCATCAGCGGTTGCCACATAAATGTCTGTTTCCTGCCAATTTTTTGCCGAGGGAGCGGTTCGCCTGCCATCCGGCCGGTTTATTCCAAAAGCAGCCCAAAGAAGGTTCGACAGGGTTTGCATCGGGAGCTTTTCCCCGCTGAATGACTTCGTAGACATCCTGTCATTTAACGCTGACATCAGGGGCTTTCCGCCCTCCTTTTGAGGATTGGGAAGCTGAATGGTCGAAGGATCTGCAGCGTAGCTCACAAAAGAACCGCTGAGCATTAAGACAAGTAAAATGCCAACGAAAGATACCGACCTGATTTTCATGTGAATCTCCGATCTAAGTCATGTAGAGTGGGTAAAGTTTTAGCGTGCCCCGCCTCGCAGAGCGTCGAGATCAACTGATATTTTGGTGGGCAGATAAGGCTTTGCAAACCCACTACCCTTCTAGTCATAGTAACACTCAACGACTGGAATATCCACCAATTCACGAGCAGGCCAGGGATGGAGTTCAAGCTGTTCGCGCGCCGGGTTGAGGTTTCTCTGAAATGCAACATAGCGCACAAGCGGCGACCGTTCGTTGGCCTGTTATGGGGCCGGAACCCGAAAGTCCGCCTCTTATGCGGATCAGTCGAATTATTATTAGGCTTTGTCATCCCCTTGCATCAAGGGATCGATTGCGATATTGATTGAGGAATTGAAGGATTTAGGGATTGAGGAATTGGTTTTAATCCCTGAATTCGGAATCCCTCAATTCTGCTTAGAATGCCCATTTCACCGTTCAAATCGACCTTCTAAGACCAAAAATCGCCCCTTCTTTCGATCCTTTGGCTGGTTTGATTCAGGTACCTGCCTTGGCCCCAGTGCAGGGATACCTGGTGGAGCTTCTACTGAACAGTCGCCGGAAGTGGCCGGTAGATCCCGTTCAAAGCCTTTCATCCTGGCTTCCGACCCTTGCCCGATTCAACGTTTCATTCTAATACCCATCAATCGAAGAACTTGAATATTGGCCCCTGGAACTCGATCCTGCATTGAGCAGAGGAGCTATCAACCGGAAAGAAGTGTGTCTCCGGAAACTGCTAAAGCCGGTCCCGTTGACACAACATTTGCGTTTTTTATTCGTATATGGGAAGGTTCTACGGCCTTGAAGGCGTCCCGGGAAGTTTTTAGGACGATAGACGAACTCAAAATGCCAATCGAGGTCCGTTGGTGGTCAAGTTGATACATTTTTTGGAGTCAAATTTCTAAGCCGATTGGTTCAAATCAAACGAATAGCTTAAAAAGAGGAAACGATCATGATTTCAGGAGAGGCAATTTCGATTATTGCAGGATTTTCCCTGGTGCTGCTGATGTCGCCTGCGGGCATTGCAGCAGCTAAGCAATTGTACGGAACGTGGCGACTTGTCAGCTGTAAGAGAACTTTTGCGGCAACTGGTGAGACGAAGGACATATTCGGAAAGTCACCACACGGTTTCATCATCTTTGGACGGGATGGCCGCATGCTCGTTTTACTGGCTGGCGACAGAAGGCCTAAACCCCCTGATCCGGACAAGGTGACAGATCAGGATCGAATTGATCTATTCAAAACCATGTTAGCCTACGGTGGAAAGTACACCTTTGATGGGAAAACCCTTAAAACCCGTGTGGACATTTCCTGGAATGAAAACTGGACCGGCACAGAACAGGCTCGGATCGTCAAGTTCGAAGGAAATAGACTGATCCTGAGCACGATCCCATCCATTGGTTCGAAGGATGGCAAGCTCGAGAGTGTAGTCTTAACTTGGGAGCGGATTCAATGATATGCCGATCTCAGGCGAATCTCTTTGAGGCATCCGAAGGAAGCCGCCGCCCTACGGGGCTTGTCCGGCGAGTTCGGTAACACCGGGAACCCTATGACATTACTTTACGATGAAGTATTAAAGTATGAGTATCTGTTTCGATTGAATCGAACCCTGGACTACATCCGCGATAATTTTACGGAAGATTTGACTTTGGCGAAGCTCGCCAAAGTCGCCTGTTTTTCAAAGTATCATTTTCATCGTATATTCCGCACCTTGCTAGGTGAGACCGTAAATCGATATGTACGGCGAGTCCGGCTTGAGAGAGCCGTCCGGATGCTCACACTCGATAAAGACAAGAGCATCGTCGAGATTGCTCTTGATTGCGGGTTTTCAAGCTCCCAGAATTTTGCCAAAGCCTTTAAGGCTCATTTCGGCGTCACGCCCACGTATGTCAGGACGGAGTACAATTGGGACCGCATGAAAAACATGCTTGCGAAGGCGGAAAGCGAAGATCGGGAAGCTGTTCCATCTCCGGGTGCGCCGAATACGGATCACGGTTTTTTGCATTCCGGGCCGTTGATAAAAAGCATGGTCGAGCAACGGGCGTCTTTGCCTGTGAGAGTGACGGAGATGCCCAGCTATCGGGTGGCTTATGCCCGGACTATCGGACCTTACTGCTTGGAAACAGCCGAGCCGGCCTTTCTCCAATTGCTCCAGTGGGCGATGCCCAGAGGACTAATCAATGAAAAGACCCTCATCCTCGGCGTTTTAAGGAACGATCCCAATGTCACGCCTGTGGACAAATGCATCTACGATGCTTGTATCACTATTCCGGAATCCGTAAGAAGTGATGGAAGGATTAACGTTCAGTCCCTGCCGGGAGGAAAATTCGCGGTCTATCATTGTGAAATCGATCCTGAGGGGCATCATGAGGCCTGGATGAGACTGATTATCCACTGGTTGCTCTCCAGCGGCTATCAGCCTGATAGCCGCCCTTATTATGAAATCATCTACAACATCACTGAAGAATATCCGCTAAGGCGCCATGTAGTGGATCTTTGCCTTCCTATAAGACCCTCGTAAGCGGTAACCATGTCCCGATGAGACCCGCTGGGCTCCTTGAGCCCTGCCCGCGAGAACCTTTCGGAACAGAAAAAAGCAAGATCGGAAACATTAAGAGCAAAAATGGAAAAGAAACCGCTCTCTCGATAACCTATGCTCTGAAGCTGGCTTGCCGGCTCATAGCAACCAAATTCGACTGGAGGAGGGACCCATGGGATTTGTAAAATCATTCGATGAAATTTTGGCCAGCAGGAGGGACACCGCTGATTTCTATGACGCAGAAATGCTTGCCGTCTTCTGGGAGACCAAACCGGAGATTGTCGCGAGACTGCTCCCCCCGCCGCTGAAGTCCGCCGAGTATCCGCTTGCCATGGCGTTTGTGGCCCATTATCCAAGAACCAATTTCGATGTGACCTACCATGAGAGCGCTCTATTCCTCCGCGCAGTGCACAACGGCGAGGAAGGCAACTACTGCCTGGCCATGCCGGTCACCAACGACATCGCCATGGCCGGAGGGCGGGAGAAATTCGGTTTTCCGAAAAAAATGGCTGAGATTCATATCGCCAAAGAGCGGGAAATTGCATACGGATGGACGGAGCGCCGGGGAGTTCGGTTCATGGAGATTCGAGCGAAGTTAACCGGTAAGTTCAATCGGCCGGAGGCCCAAACGATCGTTATGAACTCCCGCTTTGAGAATGGTGAAGGCAAGGGGATCTCTTACAATTTTAAGAATTTTCCAGCTCCCGAGGGCGGAGGCTTTGATTATAACCCGCGGCTCGTCCGGCAGGAAACAGTGCTAAAACCTAAACGAATGCAGATCGGAGAGGCGGAAATAATCCTCAGGCCTTCCGACTATGACCCCTGGGCCGAAGTGGAGGTCGTCAAGGCTCTTGGGGCCATCTACAGCGTGGGAGATAACTCCATGTTGCCCGGAAAGACGGTTGCAGAAGTCAGTCCAATGGAATTTGCGCCATACGCCTTCCTGAAATGGGACATGAAATAGAGAAGAGGAGCCGTGCATGACATTCCGTGATATCGATATTAATCTGGCTGCCGAGACCAAAGCCATGGTGGAGCAGGTGAAGAGGTTCAGCATGGAAGTCATGCGTCCGGCAGGGATCGAGCTCGATAAGCTGCCTAAGCCCGAGGAGGTGATCGCGCGGGACTCCATCTTATGGGACGTATTTAGAGGATTCCGGAAATTGGGTCTTCACACATTGGAGATTCCAAAAAATCTGGGAGGCCTGGCGGAAGATATGGATCCTATGGCGAAAGTGCTCATCTCAGAACAGCTCGGATATGCGGACGCCGGACTGGCGATAAGCATGGGAGTGGCGTGCATGCCGTTCAATTATGCCGCACGGTTCCCGACACCCGAAATGCAACAACTGGCCAGGGATTTCTGCCAGGACAAAGAAGGAAAAATGATCGGCTGCTGGGCCATAACCGAGCCCGATCACGGCACTGACTGGAGCCTCGGCGGGAACAACCCGAAGTGTGGTCCTTCCGTAAAAGCGGTGCTCAACGGCGATGAGTACGTTGTGAACGGCGAGAAGTCTGCCTGGGTCTCGAATGGGACAATCGCCACCCATGCGCTTCTGCACGTTGGACTTGACCCGGCCAGAGGTATGCAGGGGCAGGGATTGGCGATCATCCCGCTGGACCTTCCCGGTATTTCCAGGGGGAAGCCATTGGACAAGATGGGTCAGCGGCCGTTGAACCAGGGGGCGATTATTTTTGAGGATGTTCGGATCCCGAAGAAGTATATGGTGGTTTCGAATCCAGACATCATCAACGCTGCCCGTGGGCTGGGGCTGGCAGCGGTGAACGGAAGAATGGCGGTTGTCTTTGCGGGTCTTGGCAAGGCGGCCTTCGATGAAGCTTTGCGGTATGCGAAGGAGAGGATACAGGGCGGAGTCCCGATCTTCGAGCATGCGGTCATGAAATTGAAGCTGATGAAGATGTTCACCGCAGTAGAAGCGGCCAGGGCTAATGCGCGGCGGATGGCCGTTTTTAATCTGCTAAATACTTTTACACCCTCCGTAGCTCACGCCGTAGGCGCCAAATGCCTTTCCACCGAGACGGCCACAACCGTCGCAGGAGAAGCCATCCAGATTTTCGGCGGGTTCGGTCTGGCTAAGGAATTTCCCGTCGAAAAGATGTTCCGCGACGCCCGTACCGGGATGATCGAAGATGGGGTAAATGATGCCCTGGCGATAAAGGCTGCAGAGTTCTTATGATCTTGGGATTGGATACGATAAAGAACCTTTCATAATTTGAGAATAAACTCTTAACAATCAGGAAGTGCGAAGTGGAGATACAAGGGAAAATTGCGGTGGTTACTGGTGCGGCAAGCGGTATCGGCCGTTCAACGGCTATCGCCCTGGCCAGGGAGGGCGCTGACGTGGTGTTGGCGGATCTGAACCGCGAAGGCCTGACGGAGGTACGCGGCGAGATAGAGAAACTTGGACGCAGGGGCTTGGCAATACCCGCCGATGTTACAAAATTAAATGATATTCAAAACCTTTATGACCAATCCATTTCAGAAATGGGCCGGGTGGATATCTTAATGAATAACGCCGGCGTTCACATGTCGGGTCCCGTGGAAAAGACAGCGGTCGACGACTGGAAATGGATCGTGGATATTAACCTTTGGGGCGTCATCAACGGAATTCATGTATTTTTGCCTCATATGCTGGAGCGCGGCAACGGCTATGTCGTCAACACCGCTTCCAGTGCCGGGCTGGTCGGGGCTCTGGATAGATCGATCCCCTATACAATGACAAAGTTCGCGGTGGTTGGGCTTTCTGAGGGACTGGCAGTTTACTTGCGGGACAAGGGCATAGGGGTAACGGTGATTTGTCCGGGAATAGTGAGCACCAATATCGCTGCGAGCCAACGCTTTATTCCCGTGGGAGACGGACACGACGAATCGCGGCGGGAATTGCTCAAGGCCTTCGAGGTGAATTTCAAACAGGGAAAGTTCCCGGATTTTGTCTCCGATCTCATATCCAGCCTTGGCGGTTCAGTGGCTGCCGCCCTTCCATCTTTCATAAGCCCTGAGCGGGTCGCAGAGGAAACCATCCGGGCCATCAGGGAAAACACTTTTCTGGTTGTTTTGCCCGGTGCACTGATGGAGTTTGTCAAGCAAAGATTTCAGGATATGGAAGGTTACATTCGCAAGGCAGCTCAAATGAGAGCAGAACAGGATAAGTTTTTCGAAGCGATTTTCACCCACATGGAAAGGACCAGTACCAAGTTGCTACCTAAACGGTAATATGTAAATAAGGAAAATATGTTAAACTCCGGAGCCGTTCGGGGTCATCTGCCATCGCATTGAGACCGTCACAAAGCTTGTCCTCGACATCATCAAGGGTTTTTAGTGCCAAGTTCGGGAAGTGTTTCTCCCTCAATTCGTCCCAAACATGTTCCGTAGGATTCAACTCGGGACTGTGAGAGGGAATGGGAATTAGCCGTATATTTTCAGGGATTTTTAATCTGGCTGATACATGCCAGCCTGCACGATCAACAAGCATGATAATGAAATAGTCCGCAAAATCGCTTGAGACTTGCTGCAGGAAAAGGCTCATCATCTCTGAATTGGCTTTCGGCAAGATCAAAGATGTCATCTTGCCCGTTGCAGGGCATACCGCCGAGTAGGCATAAACATATTTCCTGATAACTTGCCGGGGCGATCTTGGTCTAATGCCAGCGGGCGCCCATGACTTCCTGGTGATGCTTATTCTGCCGAACCTGGCCTCATCCTGGGCGAAAATCAGAACCGGTCGGTGATCGCCTCTATTCCTTTGCGCAAGTCTTTCCGCCACCAGTTCAGGGAGTTTTTTTAAAAGCCTCTTGCTCCTCTGCTTTGGCCTGCTCATGGAAAGGTCGCGGAGCTACCTTGCGCCATTCGTGTCGTTCGAGTAATCGATAAACCGTGGTCTTATGGACTTTGCGCCCCAAGACTTTCTCCCATGCCATTTTGATCTCGGCAACAGTTGCAATCTGTCCGATAAGAGCCTTTTTGAAGAAGGGCTCCAGAAAAACCATCTCATCATCTAAACTGCGATAGGCTCTTCGTCGCCCTCCTTTCCCCGGCCCCTCCATGACTTTTGGCCCATGCCGATTATAGCTTGAGACAAGGTTATGAACCGTTTGTTCCGCCAGTCCGGTGTGTAAGGCAACAAGCTTGGCGGGACGAGGGTCAATAGTGGCATTGAGTATTACAAGCCACTTCTGAACCCTCCAGAAACCAACTGTCTGCTTCATCCTCTCCATTACTTCATCGGCTGTCAGGTAATGAACTACTTGAGTCACTTTGCCCATCCCTTCCCCCTCCGTTAAGGTTCAGGGACAGCTTACTATATTACCTATCGGAATGCAACTTGATACAGGGACCAATCGAGGTCCTCTTGATGATAAATCTCGATCGGGATCGACGGACATGCGTCCAGGCCGTGACCGGCGGATTCCGTTACTGGCTGCAGACCCCGTTCAAAGGACTGGCCAAAGAATGCGGAATTTGTGGTGCGGTGTGAGTCCTAAAGCACCCATCCCGGTAAGCTGCGGGCACCATGGCAGTTTTATCACTGACTCGCCCATAGAACACACCTATTCAACATCTCCAAAACCTTCATACACATTGAGCCGACAAGCCATTCCTTCAGGCCCTTTGGCTGCGCCCTGTCGTGCCCAACAGCAATAACGGCATATGCTCCACTCACAGCCTCTTCCCGGATAGACCTGGGGACGCTGCGAGATTGGACTATAAGGTTTTTGATCTGCGTTTCCGGGATTCCATAATCCATAAGCTTTTGTCTTGCCCGGTCCAGTATATCCCGGGGATTTGCTCTTTCCCCCGTATCAACATGGAAGAGGGTTATGTTATGCTGGGTTTCTCCCTGCAAAACGAACCCGACATGATCGGCAATACGCATGCTGGCCTCATCTTCATCAACACAAAGCAACACGTTTCTGCGCCCTATCTCAGGATGTCTGCATATCCACACGGGGAAGTCTATCTTGTGGTTCAAAATCTCTCTGCTCACACTTGTCAGAAAGGTCTGGTCCAGGAGTTCAACGGTGTGTCTTGCAAGGATAACCGCATCATAAAGACCCTTTTTCCCTTCGAGGATGATATCCTCAATTGTTCCGTAGCGAGATCTGATCACTTTGCCGGTGATGTGGTCATCAAGGAAACCAAGCCTGATAAGGATATCGCGTTTCAAATGGATCGCGTTTTGCCACTTATCCCTATGGACATGAGCACCTGGAACTTTCGGCTCAGGTGCGCCACCGTTCTCATCGACACCCTCGTCGTATGATTTAGGTGCGACGGAAAAAAGAGTGACTCTGACTTCCGCTTTATTCCTGAAGAAAGAACCGATAAAATCAGCTTCAAAGATCGATCCGACGTCATCGGCGACTGTGAGCAACAGATGCTTTTCCATACACACCCTTCCCCGTCCGCCGTGCGACCGTCCGACAATACCGTCACACCATATGCTGTCCCCGGGTATTCTCGTTTCCTGCCAAGGATCCCTCCACCCAGTCCCGGTTATGAGGGATTTGTTTGAAAAGGATCAAGGGGTAGGGTTTTTGTCCGGTTTCTCAGGAAGTCCCCAGAAACCCGTATACATGATGATCCAAGACCTTTTTGTCAGCGCTTGGAGCTGATCCGCTACAAAACTTCAACCCCTTTCACCGCTGGAGTTCCTCTTATGATTGGCCAGTTCAACCGAAAAGTCCAGGATTTGCGAACTTTCGCGGTATGCATCTGAGCAGAAATCGCCAAGATGCAGAGCGCTTAGCTCGAAATCCTCGATAAACCCATCAAGGTTTCCCGAACGGTAGAATTGTTCATAGACCTCCAGGCCATCCTTCAAAGCGGAAAGAATCTCTTCGGTATTGGGATTCATCTGGGTGATGGCGGCATAGAGTTCCGGACTTTGCGCGAAAATCCTCCCGACGAGGTTCATTTCGATGCGGTAGCTCGGGCTCGTATAATTCATAGTTTCGTCTATGTCTGCACCGAGCTTTCTCAAGGTCCTTCCGATGAGCATGGTCGTAATGTGGAAAAGCACCTGTATGATGCCCATCATCCTGTCGTGTTCTTCCGGGCTGCATTCCTTGACCCGGATGCCACTTGAGGTAAAAAGCGCGCGCAGCCTCCGCCACTGGGCCTGGCCGATGCGAACGGGACAGGCGGCCAGAGTCTGGCCGTTAAAGCTCGATATTCGGCCTCCAAACATCGGGTGAAGCCCGACGACGCTGGCGGGGGATTGCAACATCTCTTTCACGGGCGCGGTCTTCAGGCTGGTCAGGTCCATCAGGAGCTGACCCGGCCGGGTATGCGGAACGAGTCTCCTGATTATCTCGACGGTCTTATGAAGCGGCAGGGCAAAAATGACTATATCTGATTCGCCTACAGCCTGCTCGGGCGTAAGCGGCGTACCCAAGTCGGCAATATTGACGTGAAAACCATGCGAGCTGAAGAACTTTGAAAAAAGCCGACCCATTTCCCCCTGCCCGCCGATTATCCCGATTACGGAACGCTTATTCCACCGGCGGCTTGAGTTGGTTGGGCCGCAAAAGTGAGGGCCATCCATACTTTGTTCACCCATTAACCTGTATGCCTGTGTTCTTTCACATAAACCGGCCGATCGCTTCGGCGACCCGGCGGCACTCCTCGATCATAGAAAGAAAAACCTGCGGGCGAAGAGATTGAGGACCGTCGCTCATTGCTTCCTCAGGACGCACGTGCACTTCAACGAGGAGCCCGTCGGCGCCGGCCGCAACGGCCGCCCTCGAGACGGCGGGCACAAGGTCTGCCCTCCCCACCGCGTGACTCGGGTCAACGATTACCGGAAGATGTGTGAGTTGCTTCAGAAGCGGCACTGCGCTGATATCGAGGGTATTTCGGGTTTCGGTTTCGAATGTGCGTATTCCCCTTTCGCACAGAATTACCCTTTCGTTCCCCTGCGCCATTATGTATTCGGCCGACATGAGGAATTCCTTTATAGTTGCGCAGAGGCCGCGTTTCAGGATGACCGGTTTATCGATGTTGCCAACCTCTGTGAGGAGCCTGAAATTTTGCATGTTGCGAGTACCGATCTGGACGATGTCCGCATACTTGCAAACCAGCACGGTATCTCTTGGATCCATAAGTTCGGTAACTACCTTCATACCGGTTTTTTCGCGGACTCCGGCAAGGAACTTCAACCCCTTTTCGCCCCAGCCCTGGAACGCGTAGGGTGAAGTGCGTGGTTTGAAAGCGCCTCCGCGCAAAAAATGAACCCCGGCAGGCTCGATCTCCTCGGCTATTTCCTCGAGAACTTCCCGGCTCTCGACCGCACAGGGCCCTGCAATAACCTGGATCTGAGGGCCGCCGATCTCAAGGCCGTTTATATTCACCACGGTGTTTTCAGGCTTGAATTCCCTGCTGACCAGCTTGTACGGTTTCAAGATGGGGAGCACCTTCTCCACTCCCGGAAAGGACTCCATCGGGATCTCCGCTATAACCCGTTCATCTCCAATCGCACCCACAATGGTCCTGTGCTCGCCTTTGGAGATATGCACCCGGAGGTTCGTGTCCTCGAGGCGCCGGACTATTCTGAGCAGGTCTTCTTCCCGGTGATCCGGACGCATTACAATGATCATGACGATTTCCCCCCATATTTTCCCAATTTCGGAACAATCGCATACAAAAAAAGCCGTGAGCACCCAGGTGCTCACGGCTTCAAAACAAACAAATTTAATTCTCAGGACCCGAGCATACCTTAAGCGTTCCCTTCGCTGGGGTTATAATAATCGTAATAATAAGATATAGTGAACATATTATCTCCTACCCGGTCCAGAGTAGACTTCATCCCAACCACTTTGTCAAGATAAATTCCACACAAATTCCAAGCCGGCAAACCTTCGAAAACCGGACTTTTCGCCCACCCACCCGCGAGACGGGGCGTGCGCGGGAGGCCTTGACCCGCGCATTGGCTATTCGAGTTTTCGCAGAAAATTATGGAGGATATCCTCGGCGCGGTAACCTTTAAGGCGTGCGATATTAACCAGTCGAGCAAGGAGGCGGCCCAGATCATCCTCAGAGTCGAGCCGGCCGGACTCGATCTTGCTCGCCAGCTCTTTACTTTCCCCGGCGAATTCACGCCCCTGTTTCAGGAGATCGTTCCAATTTGCATCATCTTTTTGCGAGAGGCGCGAAAGGATTCTATGTGCGCGAATAAGGGCCGGGAGGGAGTCCGGGACGGGTTCGGTTTGAGTTTTGCCGCTTGCGCGCTTCTCCTGGGCTTTTATCATTTCCCAGTTATCTTTAACCTCCTCGGCCGAACTCACGCTCGTTTCACCGAAAACGTGCGGATGCCTACGGATCATTTTTTCACTGACTCTGCGGCAAACTTCTTCCAGGCTGAAATCTCCCCGCTGCTCGTATAAATAAACGAGGAAAAACGCCATAAAGAGGACGTCCCCGAGTTCTTCTGCCACCTCGTCGACTTTTTTCGCCCGCACTGCCGCAGCGGCTTCGTGGGATTCTTCAACAAGGTAGGTCTGGATTGTTTCAGGGGTCTGCTTTCGGTCCCAGGGGCAACCGGTCTCACTTCGTAGACGCTCGATTATCCGGAGGATTTCCTCTATCGCGTTCCAGCGATCAGTTTTTGTTTCTTTCACCTTTTTCCTTTGAATCATTACCGTTTCCAAAGAAGGAGTTCAGCAGAGCCGATGTTCGTTCGGTCAGCAGCTTCTGGACCTCCTTCTGCTTTCTGGAAAACTCCTCCTGAACCTTTACGGGCGCCAATTTGAAGAGGAATTGAGAGGCCTCCCTTACTCTGGGCGCAAGCGTTGACTCTGCGACGAGCGACGACTTGCCACCAAAGGAAAACAACGTCAAAAAAGAGATCGTCACAATCGCAAAAAGGAGCGCTTTGCCGAATCCGATCATCGCGCCCCAGAGCCGGTCAAGAAACCCTAGACCGGCGCTGCGTACGACTCTAACAACCCAGGAGCCCGCCACCGCAATACTGAACCAAGTTAACAGAAACAGCAGGATGAAGCTGAGGGGCCCGGCGGCGGTACCGGAAATAGAAGGAAACTTGCTGGTTATAAAAAAGCCCACGGGCTGGTAGTGGTACGAGGCCACAATAAAACCTGTTAAAATGCCGGCGACTCCCATTATCTGAGAGATGGCGCCGCGCATAAGGCCCCTGAGCATCCAGAAACCTCCCGCACAGATCAGGACCCAGTCGAGAATGTTCATAGTTGGCCACCATTGGGTGGAAGTAAAGGCCGCCGCATAGTGGGGAGCAACAAACAGGGGGCAGAGTTTTGCATCCGCTCCCCGCTTCCTGCTTGCCGATCTCCCTTTCTATCCTGGCAGCATTCTTGGGCGGTTGCAAGAGTAAATGCCGGTTTTTATAATGTGGTTGTTGTCATAGCAAAAATTGCGTGATAATAATGATGGTTGCCGTTTAACACGGTAACAGCATCTTCTTTTCCAGAGGCAAAATAATTTTGGCTCAGGCAGTCTTAAACCGCAGAAACCAACCTCAAAGAACCTCTATACAGGTTATTTTTGACGATAACAGATTGCTTCAGTTGCTTGCAGGAGAACAAAACGCCAATCTGAAGATAATCGAAAGACATCTCGATGTCCAGGTTCACCTGCGTGGCAATCAGCTTACCGTTGCCGGGGCTCGAGCCGATGTGGAAGTTGGCGAGCGGCTTCTCAATGAACTGGCCGACCTGATCCGAGACGGTTACCCGCTCTACGAAAGCGATATCCTGTTTGCGATTCAAATCCTAAGTGATAATATCAACCGCCGTCTAAAAGATATTTTTCTCGACCAGGTTTTTATAGCCTCCAATAAAAGGGCTATCAGCCCGAAGAGCATCAAGCAGAAGGAGTACATAGAAGCTATTCGCAGCTATGATATTGCGTTCGGGGTAGGTCCGGCCGGGACCGGAAAGACATACCTTGCGATGGCGATGGCGGTTGCCGCAATGTCGAAGGATGTTGTCCGGCGCATAGTGCTTGTCCGCCCCGCTGTTGAAGCCGGCGAAAAACTCGGGTTTCTTCCGGGTGATCTTGCCGAGAAAGTGAACCCTTACCTGCGGCCGCTCTATGACGCTCTACACGACATGATGGACTTCGAGCACGCAAATAATTTGATCCAGAGAGGGGTAATCGAGGTAGCGCCACTTGCCTTCATGCGGGGCCGCACGTTAAACGATTCTTTCGTGATTCTGGACGAAGCGCAGAATACGACCGCCGAGCAGATGAAAATGTTTCTAACGAGGCTTGGTCTTGGTTCCAAGGCGGTCATAACCGGCGATATAACCCAAATAGATCTACCCGAGAACAAACCTTCGGGGCTGGTGGAGGCAATCGAACTGCTCCAGGGAGTTCATGGAATTCGAATGGTATATTTCACAAAACGTGACGTGGTCAGGCACAAACTCGTACAGGACATAATCGAGGCCTACGAGAGAGCCGAAAAAAGAAAAAGCCCGACCACCTCCAGGGACGCCGAGAGAAGCTGAACATGGACAGGGAGAAGCGTGAGCCCGAAAAGGCAAGGAGCAAACCCAGGTCGAAACTCCTGGCCAGCTTGATTTCCTGTAATCTTCAAAACCTTTATTGCCCCAACTGGATGCTGCTGGCGGGCTTAAGTCTTGTCATAGCTGCTCTGGTGAGTCCTTCATTCATAGTCGAGAATCCTCGCTACCGGCTGGGCGAAATTGCGGATCGCAATATAAAGGCGCAACATGATTTTTTGATAGAAGATGAAGAGGCGACGGCAAAGAAACGTGAAGAGACGATACGCCAGTCGCCTATTGTCTATGATTTTGACCAGAGGATCGCCAGGAATCTTCTCGACAAACTCGAAGGATCGTTCAAGGTGATGCGTGAGGCTCAGGCCAGCCTCGAATCGGAACCCCTCCCTGCGGCCTCGGGCCGGAAACCATTTAAATTAATAGATCGGAGACCCGGCAGATCTGTGACGGATCCGGGTAATGTCTCCGCTGTCCCCACTGATGTGGAACGGCTCCAGGGCAAGAAAAAGGATTTCGAAGAGTTTCTTGGCTGCTCTCTCAAAGGTGACATCTTTAAGTGTCTCGTCGAGCAGCAGTTTAGCCTGGAAGTTCAGGAAAAGATTCAAAATCTCGTAAAGACTACAATGGACCGCGGCATTGTTGCCAGCAAGGCATGGGGTCACGACGAGCAGAGCGGAAACCTTCTGATCCGCAAATTGGACACGGGTGAAGAGACCCTGATCCCCCCGCCGTTTCCCTATCCGGATATCGAAGAAGCCCGCAAGATGATCGTCATGAAGGCGCTGGAACCAGGCCGGGACGTCAGGGAACTGATGCTGATATCTTCGGTTGTATCCTCCCTTCTACAGCCCAATCTTACGTTCAATCTGGAAGCCACCGAAAAAAAACGTGAGGAGGCACACGCTTCGGTTAAACCTGTTTTTATCAAAATTGCTCGAAACGAAATGCTGGTGCGTGAGGGGCAAAGCATCGGCCGTGAGGAGGTGCTCAAGCTTATGCACCATCTCCGGAACTCATCCGCCAGATCCTGGTTTTTTATCTTCCTGGCGATTTTCGCATTCAGCATGGTCTGCATCGGTGTTGTGTTGCATGTTGTAAAGCAGAGCCTTCCTCATATACGATTGGATTTGCACGACTGCCTGTTTCTGGGCATACTTCTGATTTTCCTGCTGATGCTGTCCAGGGCGGGGCTTTGGATTGGAGACAGCATAGGCGACAGCTCTGGAATAATTTCTACAAAGACCTTTATCTATGCTGTTCCCTTGAGCGCCGGGGCGATGATAGCCTGCATCTTTTTCGGGGTCACGGTTTCGCTGATTTTCTCGCTGGTGCTCACGCTCTTTTCCGGAATGATTTTCGGCAAAGAGTTCGCAATGTTCTTTTATTTTATGATAGGCGCCTTCGTTGCCGCTCATGGCGTTTCGCAGTGCAGAAACCGGATGGTCTCCATAAAGACCGGGTTGCTCGTGGGCTCTACAAACGTCATTTTGATCGTGCTAAGCGCCTTCCTCCAGGACCAGTGGGTATTCTTGAAGGTCCTGAGCGACTCATTTTTTGGGCTGTCCGGGGGTATTTTCGCGGGAATTCTATCAACCGGTCTGACCCCTCTTGCCGAGATGCTCTTCGGCTACACGACCGACATCAAGCTGCTCGAACTCGCCACAATGGATCAGCCGCTCCTGCGGGAGCTCATGGTGGAAGCGCCCGGGACATACCATCACAGCGTCATAGTGGGCAACATGGTCGAGGCCTCGGCAGACTCGATCGGGGCAAATTCCCTTTTGGCCAAAGTGGCGGCCTATTACCATGACATCGGCAAGATAAGAAAGCCTCTCTACTTCATCGAGAACCAGTTCGAGTGCGAAAACCGGCATGAGAAGCTCGCCCCGTCTATGAGCAGCCTCATTCTCATTTCCCACGTCAAGGACGGGATAGAACTTGCCAAGCAGCACCGTCTGGGCAAGGAAATCATAAGCATTATCAGCCAGCATCACGGAAAGAGCTTCATTTCCTTTTTCTACAACAAGGCGGTGGAAGCGCGCGAAAAAGCCCAGAGCACGAAGGCTTCACCCCTTCCTCCGATTAACGCTGACGACTTCCGCTATCCCGGTCCCAAACCCCAGACCAGAGAAGCCGGACTGGTATTGCTGGCAGACGTCGTAGAAGCGGCCTGCCGCTCCCTTACAGAACCTACTCCCGCCAGGATTCAGGGTCTTGTAAACAGGCTGATAAACGCCATATTCAGTGATGGGCAGCTTGACGAATGCGAGCTTACCCTCAAGGACATCCACCAGATAGCCAAGCACTTCAACCAGATACTGGCGACGATACATCACAAGCGAATTGAATATCCGGCTGCAAACGGAAAGGCAAAAACGGATGGCCTTGATCCAAGTCGCGAACCAAAGCAGGATAAAGATAAATCCGGGGTCAATAGAGAACGCGGCAAAACGGATCTTAAACGCCTTGGGATACACTGAATCGGAACTGAGCGTCCTGATCGTCGATAACGGCGAAATGGCCAGACTTAACCAGCAATACCGCCAGATCGGCCGTACTACCGACGTACTCTCCTTTCCGATGCTCGAAGGCGAATTCAGCGACATCGCCCCCGAAATGCTGGGAGACGTAGTCATTTCAGCGGAGACCGCCAAAGCCATGAGCGCTGAGACTGGAGCAGCGCTCGAATCGGTGCTGGACCTGCTTGTCGTTCATGGGATTTTGCACCTGCTCGGCCTCGATCATGAGGCGGGACCGGCAGGCGCCAAGGAGATGAAACTGAAAACCGAAGAACTCCTTGCGATGCTTGGCCATTGCGGAGAACAATTCGAGTGGTTCTTCGATACGGATGAGTGATCCGAATCGTCCACCGCTGAGACGCCGAGGACGCGGAGAAAGCTCAAACTCGACGCTCCGCGAGGTTAATGAAGAGGAGCAAAATTGGCAAGACTCGCCATCAATGTAGACCATGTAGCCACACTTCGACAAGCCCGCCTCGCCCCCGAGCCGGACCCGGTTGCCGCCGCAATGTTTGCCGAGCTTGCGGGAGCTCACGGGATAGTGGTTCACCTTAGGGAAGACCGTCGCCATATCCAGGACAGGGATGTCGCCATCCTGCGAAAGACCATCAAAACTAAAATGAACCTGGAGATGTCGGCAACAAAGGAGATGGTCGAAATCGCCCAGAAGATAAAACCCGACGTGGTGACCCTGGTCCCTGAAAAGCGCCAGGAATTGACGACCGAAGGGGGCCTCGACGTCGTCCTTTTCGAAACCCCTCTGGCGCGTGTTATAGAGACACTTCACGGCAGTGGTATTGCGGTCAGCCTTTTCATAGAACCGGATCCCAAACACATCAAAGTGGCCCAAAGGCTTGAAACCGATTACATCGAACTCCATACCGGAGCTTTTGCGGAAGCCCAATCTTTTGCGAACCGCCAGGAGCAGTATGAAAAGCTCATTACGGCAGCAAGGCTGGCAAAAAAACTGCAGATAGGAGTGCATGCCGGACACGGGGTCGATTACCAGAATATTGTCTGGCTCAGGAACATAAGGGAAATAGAGGAGTTCAGCATCGGCCACTCGATAATCGCACGGGCTGTGTTGATCGGCATGGATCGGGCCGTTCGCGAAATGCTCCAACTGATGGGCTGACCATGCCTATTTACGGTGTAGGTATTGACCTGGTGCGGGTGGACCGGCTCGAAAAGCTGCTTGAGCGCTGGGGCGAGCGGTTTGAGACGCGTGTGTTCACCGAATTCGAAAGACAATTCTGTTCGGGAAGAAAAAAGCGTGCCGCTTGCCTGGCGTTGCGGTTTGCTGCAAAAGAGGCTTTCGTAAAAGCCCTCGGGCTGGGGATTAGAAAACCGGTGCTCTGGCAGGATATCGAAATCAGGCATAACACGATGGGCAAACCTGAGATTTCCCTAACCCCGCGCGCTCTCCAATATTGCAGGGACCAAGGTGTCGGGTCCTGGCACCTCAGCCTCACTGACGACGGGCAGTACGGAGCGGCAGTGGTGGTTATAGAGACCTCGCAAGATTTTCCAGGTTAGTCGCTACAATCCAAGAGGGCAGATAGAGATCCGGAAAACCTGTGCGATCGGGGCGGGGATGGTGCTCCAATACATCGGGCTGATTGAATTAAATGAGGCGTTCGCTGCCCGGTACATCGCATACGAACCGGGTCTGGATCTTGACCGCTCCAAAACCAATGTGAACGGGAGCGGCCTCGGCTTGGGTCACCCCGTGGGATGTACCGGGTTGCGAATCGTGATCGGCCTCACCTATGAAATGGCGCGCCGGGATGTCCAAACAGGATTGGCTACGCTGTGTGTCGGGGGCGGCATGGGGTTAACTACGATTGTGGCCCGCGACTGAAAAGGTTCACTTTCGTCACGATTCTATCCACCTTGGATTTGACCATCATCTTCATCAGTCCTGGTGTGGTGATTTTTCCCCTGGCTCTTCCCAGCCTGATGGAAGCATCGATAAAATCCTTTGGCGCCTCTGGTTGTTCGGATTGAGGTTTTCGGACCAAAGTAAGCGAATCGGTAGGGCAGGTGGAAACGCAGAGTCCGCAGCCGATGCAGCGATCGACATCGAACCGCACCTTGTCGGCTTCGAGCTTCAGGGCCTCCATCTGGCAGCGGTCCACGCAGACGCCGCAAGTTTGACAGTTTTCAGGGTTATACGCTGCAAAAAAAGGGCTGGCCGCCATTGCGGCCGGCTTGGCCTGACGCTTGAAATTTTTCAGGACCTGACAACAGCAGCCGCAGCAGAGACAAATCCAGAGAGCATTTTTGGCGTTGGCGGGCTGCAGGACGAGACCGGCCTCATCGGCCCATTTGAGAATATCAAGGGTCTCCCTCAGGTCGATCTCCCGGCCCATGCCATTCCGTTTCAGATAATCCACCGCCATGCCGAATCCTAAACAACTCTCCTCCCGCTTGTCACACCCCTTTCCCATCATGTTGTGCTCACGGCGGCAAATGCAGGGGCCGACCGAAAATTTCTTCTGGGCCCGGACTAGTTCTTCAGCCATCTCGTACGGCAGCACTTTAAGTTCCGGAGTCACACTGCGACCTACAGGAACGGTGCGCATTTGAGGGACCTTCCAGACCTGTTCTGAAAGGGCCGGTAAATATTCATTCATGTCCTGTATCAACTCTTTGTCCAGATCGTTGACGTGGTACTCCCATATCCCGACAACATATTGAGCCGCCCGGTATCTTGTGGGACCTTTTCCCCGTTGCTGCCGCAAAATAAGCCCCTTTTGCGCCATCTCATCCAGACGCTTAGCGGCCTCATCCCTATGTATCCCGGCCCTGCGTGCTACGACCCTGGGTTCTTCGGCGAGCAGGGTAAGATAAACGGCAAGCTTTGCTTCCTCCGGGGTAAAGAGCCTCCTCAGAATGCGCATTTCCACTCCGCTCTCAGTGGGTGGAAAGCCGCCGGGAAGGTTGTCCAAATGCCCGGCCAGTCTTTTATAGATTTCCTGTTCCATGGCTTCCCCCGTTTCCAGAAGGCCTCCCGCTCCCGCCAATCGCGTGTGATAGACATATCCTGCGGTCGGCCTCCGCGCTACGCTATCAGGACTGAACTACGCTTCGCTCCCTGAGGACTGAGGACTGAGAGTGAAACCCTGACACCATTGTCACTTCACTTCTCGGAAGCGCCTCATATTTGGCTTGCCTTCAAACGCGCCACGTTTATTGTCTGTGCGTTCTGCATAGCTCCGAGCACGGTCGCCGCTTTTGCTCAGCCCTCAGTCCTCAGTCCTCAGTCCTGCTTCTCTGCATGGCTGCGCGCACGGTCGCCGCTCTTATCATGTCAGGCGCATTTTTTTCGAGCAGGGTATTATATAAGTCTTTCATGCGAGGTATGGAAAGGTAAAAAGTGAGCAGCAATCACCAGCCAAACAGAACATCTGCCCGCTCGCAAGAGCGTGGCACAGGAAATTAGCACAACCGGGCTGTACTTCGGTTGCCGAACAATCTGGTCCGGAATTCCTTCATAACAAGCTCCACGTGTAAAGGTCTACTCATGAATCGAATTTGATCAACACATTTTCAAGAAAAGGGAACCTTTTTGCCCCCAGGTTGTCAAAGCAGGTGAAATACCTGAACCAAAAGGAAAGTATGACGAAATCAGGCTGTAGTCCCTCACCCCAGGCTGTCCGGCGTCAGTGCTGAGAGGAGCCTGGGCAAATGGCTAAAAATTCTTGCATAGGACGGGAAATCCTTCAATAATGCTCATCGATTCGGTGCAATAGTTTTGTATGGAAAACTGCTTCTGAGAAGCTGTGAGGTTTCCGAGGCCGGTGCATTAACTGCGGCGCCCCCTCGATCCTCAAGGGGTTCAGGATGACTCCGTTTGGAACATTTCTAATAGTGTTGTCCACCGCCGCTCTACTGGCTGGCTCTTCCGTACCGGGTTTTGCGTTTGCCCTTTCAGGCGGACTCGATCCGATAGAGTTTCGCACTGAATTTGAGTCTTCATTTTTGGCGGGAGATACCGCCCGCATGGCGGAACTCGCCAGCAGCCGTCCGGACTTGCTCCGGCCATTGCTGGACCAACTGCTTGCCGATTTCTTGTCGGCATCACAGAGAAACGATGCGGGCGCGAAAAAACACGTGTTAAACTTTGCGGCCTCTGTTGCCGGGCAGGGAAAAATACTGACTGGAGACCAATGGCCGGCGCGGCAGATAAAACGTTACAGTGCATGGTCCGGCAAAGAGATAGAAAGCAAGTTGCAGGCGGATAGCTTCTTGAGGTCTGCGGAGAACGCGTTCGAGGATGGCCGCTACAGCGATGTTCTCAGTCCAGGCAGGTCTGCACTCGATCTGTATGCCAGGCTCGGTGACAGTGCCGGTGAAGGGGATACTCTCCATGTTCTTGGGCAGGCCCAGAGAAAGCTGGCCAATTATTCCACGGCAATTTTGCTGCATGAGCGCGCCCTGGCTGTTGCCCGAAATAATCGAGACAGACTCCGGCAGGGATGCGGCCTGATAGATCTTGCCGATGTATATGAGCGCCGGAAGAACTGGCCTCGGGCTGTGAAACTTTACAATGAGGCTTTGCGAATACTAAAGGTTCCGGCTGAATGGCGTGAAGCCGGGCGGGCGCTGAGGCAACTCGGGGACGTCTACGTCGCGACCGGAGAGTTCAAACGTGCTTACGAGGTCTATTCCCGTGCCCTGTCGTATGCGGAAGCTGCGAACGAATCAGTTCTAATTGCGGAGTACAACGATTATCTCGGGTACTGCTACCGGGAAGTGGGTGATTACGAAAATGCTATCAGGCGCCATCGAAAGGCGGCCTCTGCGGCCGAAAAGATAGTGAGCCCCTCAGCCGCTGCAAGGGCCCGGGCCCGGGCGTTCAACCACCTGGGGATCTGTTTGCAGGCCCTGGCCGAGCAAACCATCTCTGAGGGAGACCTGGTCAAGGGACGTGAATTCTATGCGGATGCAGTCAGCTCAGAAGAAGAGGCGCTGAGACTCTCGAAGGAAACTGAAGACCGCTGGCGTCAGGGCTATGTCTTGAGAGAGATCTCCATCATCCACCGTCAGCTCGGCATGACAATGGCCGCAGACCGGGCGGCTGCAGAGTACCGGAACGCTTTGAGCTATGCGGATCAAGCACTGGAATTGGCGCTGTCCATGAAAGAGCAGGAATGGGAAGGCCTGGCCCTCCACCAGAAGGGATTAGCCCTCGCGCTTCTGGGAGAGCAGTCCGAGGGGTTGGCCACATTCCAGCGTGCTCTTGAACTCTGGGAGGGCATCGGCGATCTCTCGTCGGCCGGATATGCGCACCGTTTTATCGCCCGACAGTTCAAAGAACCCGACGGAAGGCTCGATGAAGCCGCAAGGTCCTACGAGCAGGCCCGCGCGGCGTTTCAAAAGATTGGCGATGCCGAACTGGAAGCATACGCAATGACCGATATGGCGCGTGTCTATGGCGCACTTGATCAAAAGAAAAAGGCCGCAATGCTCTACGATGGGGCCATAACCAAACTGGAAGGCGTGCGCTCGAAAGCGGGATTTCTCGAGTTCAAAAAATCCTTAATGGGAAAAGTCTACGACAGATACGAGGAAGCCGCGCTTTTCATGCTTGAAAACGGGTTGGACGAGCGGGCTTTCAAACTTGCAGAGAGCATGAAAGCCCGGCTTTTTCTGGATCAACTGGCTGAGGCCCGTGTGGATTTGAGTAAAGGCATCGATCCGGGTTTGAAGCGTAAGCGTGATCAGCTTGAAAAAGATCTCTCAGATATGACGAACAAAATTTCGGAAGCTTACCGCAAAAAGGCGCGTGATGATGCTGCAATCTCAAGGCTGCGAGAACGGCAGGAACAGCTTGAGGAAGAACTTGACAGATTGAAAAAACAGATACGGCTCAAGAACCGCGCCTATGCGTCGGTTCAGTATCCGCAGCCCGTATCCATCCGGGAACTCCGGAGAAAAGTGTTGAGGGATGATGAAGCGCTGATTGAGTATCTGATATCGAAGAGGGGCGTCTACTGTTTTGTCGTTACGAGAGAAAGATTTCAGGTGGCCAGACTGCCGGTCGATGAGGATAGTCTCAAGGGCGGCCTGGAGCCGCTTCTGAAAAGCCTTGCCCGGGGTCCGCAATATGGTGAAGGCTACGTCCAAGGCGCAGCTTCCGAGATATACGGCCTCCTGCTCAAACCATTCGAGTGGGCAATGAAAGGCCGCACTCTCTTCATAGTACCCGACGGCATTCTGGCGAAGCTGCCTTTTGAGAGCCTTGTCGTATCCGATGCGGCCGGCTGGCATTATCTCATTGAACAACAGACTATCAAATACGTGCAGTCAGCCTCTGTGCTTGCCACCCTGAGGGCCGGTGGTGCGGGTGGCGCCAAAAGCCGCCTTTTCATGGGATTCGGAGACCCGGTATATGATTTTGATAATTTCAAAGCCGGCAAGCGCGAATATGGTGAGATTTCAAACGGCAGGCCCGACAGATCTGCGCGAACCAGATATTTCCGCGTTGGTGGAAAACTGGACAGGCTCGCGGGGAGCGGTGAGGAGGTCAGGGCAGTAGAGCACATTTTCGCTGACGCGAACCCGGGTGTTAAGTCCAACAAAGTTTTTCTGAGAGCCGATGCTACAAAGGCAAACGCCAAACGTCCCGATACGGCGCTGTATGGATACATTCACTTCTCTGCACATGGCATTCTGGCCCCTCGTTTTCAGGCGATAGCCCTGAGCCGGATTCCAGACGAAGATGAAGACGGGTTCCTGACTCTCGCGGAAATAATGAACCTGAGATACAACGCGAGAGTGGTCGTGCTTTCAGCCTGCGAGACCGGCCTGGGCTGGGCTGAACGGGGAGAAGGAATAACCGGGCTTACCCGTGCCGTCATGTATGCCGGGAGCCCGTCAGCCGTCGTGAGTCTTTGGAGCGTGGATGATGAGGGGACCAGAGACCTCATGGTTCGGTTCTATGACAACATGATCCGAAAAGGGCTCGGAGCGGCTGAATCTCTGCGCCTCGCAAAAAAGGAGATGTTGAATACCAAGTACCGTCACCCGTTTTTCTGGTCGGCTTTTGTGATGTACGGCGAATAACGGGGGACGGAAGACGGAGGACGGAAGGCGGAGAAGGGATGACGCGGGTTCCGCCAAGCCTGCCGCTACTTCGGGCCGCCTCCGACGAGTATCGGTCCGACCCAATGCCAATATAGCTGATGAACTGATGAAAATTCCGGCCCACCATTATTCCAAAATAAAACTCTATTTCAGTAGGCCGGCATTATGAGCGTCTCCCTCCAATTGTTCTCTGAAGTCGGGATGGGCTATACTGATGAGTGCTTGAG
Source organism: Syntrophobacteraceae bacterium (assembly GCA_049515795.1). Taxonomy (GTDB): domain Bacteria; phylum Desulfobacterota; class Syntrophobacteria; order Syntrophobacterales; family Syntrophobacteraceae; genus SbD1. The sequence continues at coordinate 10,757 of JBEKTT010000016.1, read as the reverse complement.
CTCTTTGTTTCAATGTACGCCCCCACATCTTTGCTACTCCGTACTCCGTTACAATATTATCCACATCAAATCTATTTGTCGTCACCGGAGAACCTGTCCCTAATTTGCAGACAATTCGCGAAATCTTGCCTTTGGCTGCTGTAGAAGGCAGAGTGAGAAAGGACTGGCCGCCTTTGGACATCCTGGCCCCCCGTACAAAATCAACTTGTCCTCCTGCCCCGCTAAACGGATAACCATTCAGTGTATCTGAATTGACCTGACCTAACAGGTCCACTTCCAGACAAGAATTGATGGAAACTACCTTGTCGTTTTGAGCGATTACGTATGGATTATTGGTGTAATCTACAGGCATCATAAGAACGTCATCGTTGTTGTGAACAAATTCAGCGAGCTTATTAGTGCCAAAGATAAAGGTTGCCACAATTTTGCCGACATCAATATTCTTTTTTGTATTGGTAATAATTCCTTTATTGTACAAATCTATAACTCCATCGGCAAACAGCTCGGTATGGACTCCCAGGTCCTTTTTATCGCCGAGTAGGGAAAGAACAAAGTCAGGTATGGTTCCTATCCCCATCTGAATCGTTGCTCCATCATCGATGTAAGGGGCAATGTTCCGGGCAATTTGTTCCTCAATCGGACCGGGGTTGCCTTGGGAAACAATCAGAGGTTCCTCTCTTTCTTCTACGATATAGGTTGCCTTATCCAGAGAAATGGATACGCCGCGGGTATATGGCATTGCCGGATTTACATGGAGAATAACATTCTTACTCACCATGGCGGATTCATAAATAAAATCTGCATTCATCGAGAAACTGCATATACCATTCTCATCAGGTTCCGAAACCATGACAAAAGACACTTCCGGTTTGACTACCTCTCTGAAGAATCTTGGAAATTCATGAAAATATAACGGCGTGAATTGTGTCTGGCCGGTTTTATATGCTTGTCTTGCTTTGTCATACACAAATTCCGCCATATGCGTGAACTTACCATGGTATTTTTCATCAAGATAAGCCTCGCCTTTCCAGCCCAGCGATGAATAAAAGCTGACTCCCTGCAATTCATCAGCTCTTCGACACACAGCCTCTATCAGCAAAACTGAAATACCGTTGGTTTGACCAACAACTATTTTATCTCCGGATTTTACGCATTTTACAGCTTCATCCGCTGTAACGATTTTATCTTTATACTTCTCACGCCAATTCATTGCTCACCCTCCAACATTGAATTATCTACAAAATGTGCCCCCCGGTTTTGATGGACACTTCGAAAGGGCCGGCTGGAGACGAGCCCCCCAGGAAGGGGCGGCCGAGATTTTTGAGAAAGTCAACAACTCCCGGCATGATCTGGAAGCTCAGATGGATGAGCTCTATCGCCAGGCAGAACGCGATTTTTGGACAAAAATCCGGATCAGGTATACTACAGTTGACCCTCTCCGCTTAAGGTGGCTGCTTGAGGCCTTCCACAACCCATCGACTTAGAGTTTAATTCCCTGGCTCAAGCTGTCTAACCAATGGGGTCCACACCACTTTTTCGGGTTAGAAAACGTTTGAAAATGGTCTGTACCTCTTCGCTTGCGATGCGCTGCATGAATACTTTACATTCTTCTTCTACATGCTTGCTTAGCGCCTCTGAAGGCATTCGAGTCAGCCTTCTCGTCTCATATACGGCCGCGGCCGGAAGTTCTGCCAGCTTTCGGGCGGCATCCAAAGCGATTTCATGGAGTTGGGCGATAGGAACTATCTCATTGACAAGGCCATATGCCAGAGCCTCCTTTGCCTTTATAACTTTGCCGAGCAGGAATATCTCCATTGCCCTTCGATGACCGATCAAAGCAGGGAGTAGTTGACTCGACCCGGCCTCGGGCACCAATCCTAAACTGCAAAAAGGCGCCGACAGACGAATGTCCTCAGCAGCAAAAACAAGATCGCAGTGTAGCAAGAGAGTAAGTCCGATTCCTACTCCCGCTCCTTGAACGGCAGCAACCAGAGGTTTAGTCAGCCCTGCTAATCCGTATAAAAAACGTCCAACTGCCGCATCCGGCGCCATATTATAGTTATTCAGAAAAAAGGAGATGTCATTTCCGGCGCAAAAGGTATCGCCATTGGCTTTAATAAGCATACAGCGGATAGTCTCGTCTCGATCGAGTTGTTCAAATGCATCAGCAACAATACTATACATTTCTTCATAAAGGGCATTTTTCTTACTGACTCGATTGATTGTTAATATCATTACACCTTTTGTCGTGTTTACTTCAATATCTCCAACCATCATATACTCCTTTTTCCTGACTAACTGGGCTTTTTTATTATTGTCATACATTAAAACTCTTGTAAAAGCAATTGATTGATAATTATCTTCACATTGATTGGCAAGTCAACAACGCCTACAATGTCGTCGCCTCTGTCAGATGTTTAGTCGCTACTACTTGGCTGGGTTGATAGCACATTTTTAATGGACTGCTGCATACATTATCATATCCTCAGTCGCGTCAGCAGCGTTAAATTCCTCAACGATACGCCCTTGACGGGAAACAAGAATTCGGTCAGACAAATACAGAATTTCCGGCAAATATGAAGAAATGACTACTACCGGCAGGCCATCATCTGCAAGTTTGTTAATAATTTGGTGAATTTCAGCTATTGCTCCAACGTCTACGCCGCGGGTAGGTTCATCGAAAATAATCAGCTTCGGACGTTGAGCGAGCGCTTTGGCTATCACCACCTTCTGCTGATTTCCTCCGGATAATTCGATAACTCGAGCATTACTGTCCGTTGCCTTGATGTTGAGCGCCTTCGTCCAATGTTCTGCTAATTTATGCATTTCATTCCTATTGACGACAAAACTCTTTGTCAATCCGGCAGTGATGACCCCTATATAAATGTTCCTGGCAATGGACATCGTTTCAAAAAACCCCTCGATTTTCCGGTCTTCGGTTACATATATAATCCCGTCCTTGACTGCCGGTTTCGGCACTTTGTACCGGACTGATCTACCTTCAAATTTTACTTCTCCGCCATGAACGAGGTCTCTCTTGACAACGCCGGCAATAATTTTTGCAGTCTCGGTTCTGCCGGAACCAACCAGACCAAAAATTCCGGTAACTTGTCCCGCGAAGACCGAAAATGAGTTGTTACGAACAATATTCTGCATGGACAAATTTTGAACGCTTAACACCCTGCGACCAGCTTTTCGTCTTTCCTTGCCTTTCGCACTGACATCATAGAGCCCGCCACTCAGCTGTCGTCCGACCATGGCTTGAACTATTCGATCTCTGGTAAAATTAGACGCGTTATCGGTTACTACTATTTCACCATCACGAAGCACTGTAATACGATCCGCCGATTGCAATGCTTCCTCCAGGACGTGTGTTATGAATATGATTGTAACACCTGCTTTTTGCAAGCGGTTAAGTAAGGCGAAAAAATGATGTTTTTCTTCAGGTGTCAGCGGAGCAGTTGGTTCATCAAAAATGATGATGCGGGCTTTATAATACACAGCCCTAGCGATCTCCACCATCTGCTTCTGCGCTGCGCCAAGCCTCGCCACCGTTACCGAGGGATTTACTGAAAAATTAAGAGATTGAAGAAATTGCTGCGCCGCTATGTAAATCGTCCGAAGCCGATTATAAAATTTTTCTTTTCCCAAAAACAAATTCTGGGCAACAGTGAGCGACGGCACAAGACTTGTCTCCTGAAACACCATTGCAATACCGTGCGCTACACCATCTGTCGGATGATCTATCTTAATGGGTTTTCCATCGAGTATAATTTCTCCCCTTGTCGTAGTAACGGCTCCTGCCAATATTTTAGTTAAAGTAGACTTACCTGCGCCGTTTTCGCCAACCAGGGCATGGATTTCCTTCTCTTCCAGGTCGAAATCGACATTCTTGAGGACAGGAACGCCTTTGTATTCCTTTGTTATACTCTTCATCTGGAGAATTATAGCCATAGTATTTATCTCTTCTTAATTCGATCAATAGGATACGATGCGACCATGCCGTCGCCTTTAACGGCCATCAACAATCTGCCGTTATGTTCTATACAACTTGTGATTCCATGCCTTAACCCGTCTGCTCTACTGTGTAAACTGCCGACCGGCTGGAAGTTACTGTCTAACCGGATCACCAAACCATAAGATCTGGCGGGAGCCCACGGTTTCATTATTCCTAACTGCTTGACACCTCCGGCTTGCAGCGGTTCACGGAACGATTTATTACTACGTAAGGTTGGACAGACCCAGAAATCAGGATCAATGTTTTCCATCATGAGTCTACAGTATCTTCTTTCCCGCAACACAAACTCCACTAATTGGCTTCGAGGAGCAAACGCAGTCAGCCAAACGCCGTCCTCTTGAGCTGGGGCCATCCTAGAGACATAGCATGGCAGGTGCCCCAGCACCTCCTCCGGCGGTTTGCTCCCGTCCAAAAAGATTCTGAGAAGCCGGGTCCGCCAGCTTTCGGCAACAATAAAAGATTTGTCATCATAGTAGATGCCATACGGAAACGCCAAGCCGCCGCAAATCTTAGTCTGCTTACCAGTGGCTATTTCGACACGCCACAACGATCCCGATGAATTCTTCTCCATAAGATCTTTCTTCCATCCATTGTAATTGTTTGTCGAAGATCCATGGGTGACGAATAAGTTGTTACCGGAATCGGCGTGCAACGCTGTGGGACATTTGGCTCCTTCATTTGGTTTAATGATTTTGCCATTGTCTGGTCCATGGACTATGGCGATCCGGCCATCAATTAATCCAACGGCCAGTCCTCCATTTGGTAATCCTGTGATACAGGATATCTCGGCATCGAACCCGGCGACCTCTTTCCCTCCATTATCGACCTCCAAGACTTTAGAACAGCTGCATACAACCGGTATACCGTTCATAATCGCAAGGCAATCCGGAGCGTCAACAATCAATATTTTTTCAGTTTCTTCTAATAACTCATTTGGTACTAACGCCCCATCCAATGGAGGAACGGTAATCGAGAACTCTCCACGACCTAAATATTCATCTATTATCTTTATCATGACCGGTCTCCCCAATATGATAACTTTCCTGTCCAGGAAATATCCGCTCCCGGAAGACGAATCCGGCCAATGCGATTGTTATTAATCCCACCCAGGTATAAATAACCCCGATGCTCACGCATTGATGTGACCATCGGATGATTCACCCCGCCAAAATCCCAAAATGATTCGAGGACTTCACCGCGATCGTTAAACTTAATCACACAACCTGTGTTAATGTTCGGGAACAACCATTCATCACTGGCGACTCTTCGCGACATTCGTTTGCGAAAACCGGGCATTGTCATTGCCAGATCAAGCGACGGCGTTCTCATACCAACGAGAGCCACCCAGTAATTGCCGTCGGAGGATCGATTGATGTTATCCGGAAATCCGGGTATATTTGGTAAAACACTTTCAACCATTCCGGCTTTTGGGCCATTTAGCCAATAACGGCTGACCCGGCATCCCCATGTTTCCGCAAAGAAGAACGAGTTATTATCATGAGCCACACATACACCATTCGAAAACACAAGGTTCCTTATGAGCGTTTTCGTCTTGTTTGTGGAAGGGTCATAGCAAAGAATGCGTCCGTTTCCTCTACTCTCGAGACAATCCACAGGCCATTCGTGCATTTCATAACGTTTTGTCGCTTCGCTGAAGAATATTCTTCCATCAGGCGCTATATCCAAATCATCGGCAAGACTCAAGCGAGAGTCGTCGATTATCGACCAAGGGGTCCTATTTGTTTCATCCGTCAATTTGGTGATTTGTCTGTTTTTATCAATGCTGTACAGCCCCATCCCCCCGATGCAAACCACAATATTCCCATTTTTATCAAACGCTAACCCCAATGGCCTGCCGCCACAATGAACAAATACTTCCGGCTCTTTATAATCAGGGGCTTTGAAACGAATAATATCACCGATTCTATTACCTGTATAAATATCATCATTATTGTCCAAGAGGATGTCTTCAGGTCCATCGATTTTGCCAAGGCCGATCACCTCGACATCACGCAGACGATCATTAAGTGCGTAAGGTGATGTTGATCCTGCCTCGGTGGCCGGCGCCAGCGGAAGAGGGAAAAAAGTTGGGGAGACATAAACTTTTGTTAATATTTTGTAACGGTTTTTAAGAAACCGAATGTCAACAATTACTGCAAACAGAAGCATTAATCCCAGAAATACTTGAGTGCCGCCACTCTGCAGTCCAAGGCGAATCAGGCCGTTGGTCAGAAGAAGAACTGTAAGGGCGCCCATAACTGCCTTTGCCGCAGAACCTCTTCCTCCGCCTAAACTGTTCCCGCCGACCACCGCGGCAGTTAGCACCATAAGTTCAAGTCCCACCCCGGTGTCGGAACCTACACTGCATAGTCTTGTTGCATACAGGAAGGCTGCCAGACCAACAAGAATACCTGCCGCGACATAAGTCAGACAAATATCGCGTTTTACTGAGATCCCGACGTTATAAGCTGAGCGACGTGCCCCGCCTATCGCCATAATACGCCAGCCGGGCTTCATACGGCTCAGAACTAAATGGACGCCGGCACCGACCACCATAAGCACCCAAAAACTGCAAGGAATTTGGAGCAGAGTCCCTGCTCCAAAAAAATCCCATATGGGGGAATCAGGAAATTTACCCGCGATGTCGGTAGCATAACGCAAATACAATAAGTCCACTATTGACCTGACGATGACGAGAGTGACAAGCGTTGTAAGGAAAGCGCGAAGCTTCAAATAACCAATCAATACACCATTGACGAGGCCGACGAGCGCCCCAATCACAAGAGACATCAAAAACACGAGCCCTATCGGCCAACCCGCAAGACATGTCAGCCCTAGTGCGGACATATTTACCAAGGCGAATGTGGAGGCGACGCTAAGATCAATGCCGCCGGAGACCATGACTACCATCATGGCAATTACTATTATACCAAACTCACCTAATTGCCGAGCGGTGTCGACTATACTGCCCGTTGTGAAAAAATCCGGTATGATTGTACCAAGGGTTGTAACAACGGTAATTAAAACCAGAAACGGAATTAAATTATCAACCCACCGCTTCGTGAGTATTTCACCTACAAGGTGGGTAGGTAGATAATCATAACGAAATCTCATCACTCTCTCATAAGAAGACATTTGTTATACCTTCAAAAGAATTAAGATCCCTAGGGCCGGACCAAAAAGGCCAGGCCCCAGGCAAAAGTTTATTTCTTTTTTAATGCATCAGGATCCCAACAGGAATCATAGGTTATGGTCTGTTTATTAATCAGGCGCAACGGTGAAAGTATAGACGCTTTGTACTCTCCCGGCTTTACTTTAGACTGCAGCAGGTACGAAATCAAAGCAAAAATATCACGGCCCTGTCCAGGAACATTATAAGAGATAACTTCGTCAAAAGTCCCATCCATAACGTTGGTACAGGAAAACTTGGCGCCGCCGCCGGATGTATTCACGTATACATGCTTTCCAGTCCGTTTATTAAATTCCTGGACTGCCGCAGCAGTACCTGTGTCCATTACGTCCCACATGCCTATAATCCCGCAAATGTCCGGATTTGCTTGCAATATGGTAGCCGTGATATTACGGGCCTTCGTCGCGTCCCAGTCCGCAGCCTGGTCGCCAACGATATTTATTTCAGGATGTTTGGACAGGACATTCTCGACACCTTTCCTGGCAAAGCCACTGGCTCCCGACGTAACAACTCCCTGCACAATCGCCACTTTACCGCTTGTGTCCGAGCCTTTGCCGCAGACCTTAACGATTCGTTCCGCCTGCATTTCACCGATTCGCGTGTAGTCGGCGCCCACGAATCCAGAACTTCCCATACTCGATCTCATATTAACCGAGATTATATAAATACCGGCCTGTTCAGCTCTCTGGATAAGCTTGGCATAAGAATTCACATCTGGATTATGAACAACGATTACGTCCGGTTTCTCCGAGATCAGCGAGGTAATAGCCTGTGCTCCGGCATCGATATTCCAATTTGGATCACGTATTGAAAACTCCATTCCCACGTCGGTTGCCAGGCTTCTCAAAGTAGCAGCCCAACCTTCCGTCAAATCAAAGCCCATGGCACAGGGGACAAACACGATCTTCTTTCCCTTGAGTGCTTTATAATAATCGTGACGCGCCTGATCATCAACGCCCGCCGCCATAGCGGTCTGAAGCATCGCAGCACCGATGACGAATGACATTATAAGAAGTAAAATTACCCATCTCTTTTTCATCTTCTTTTCTCCTTTGTTTGTTATTCTGTTAAACACTTTCGCTCCAGCACGACGAAACAATTAGCCTATTTCTTCGAATTTAACGATCGAACTCGCTGCTATCGTCTTTCAAATAAAACTATTCTTACCTTTTTAACGGATATGGCTTTACCTCCTTCCTATTCATTTTCGTGAAATTGTCCGTAATATTTTTTTATATATATAATACAATAATGACCATGCCATAAATGAACTAGATATCTCCCTGCTGTGCGGTTTGCTCATCGCGTGGATTCATTAGGCTGTCTATGATGATGGCAATCAGTAGAATACAACTCTTAATAAGATTTTGCAGGGTGTATTGAATATCCATTATGGTCATGCCATTCCATATAACTCCGATCAGAAGCGTGCCGACAACAACATTGCGAATGCCACCTCGCCCGCCCGAAAGACTTATACCACCGATAACGACAACAAGAAGCACGTCATATATGAAAGTCCCGGTAACCTGGCGTGTATTGACGGAAGCGACTGTCACGGCCGAAATAATTCCCGAAATATAGCCAATAAGAGCAGACAGCGTGTACTGTAAAACTATTATCGGACGAACCGGTATTCCAACTATACGAGACGCCTCAAGGTTATCACCGATCGAGTAGATTTGTTGACCTAGCCTGGTGAATTTCAGGAAAAGAGCGGTTAAGGCCAAGACCACGATAAGAAGTATCACCGGCATGGGTATAACGCCGAAAAGATATTTATTTCCCATCCAGGCAATCGCTGAAGCATTCGGCGGCATATAAACAACTTCAAAATCGATTAGCTTGACCCGTACGATACCAAAAACAAAGATTCCCATTGCCAGCGTACAGAAGATCGCCGGAATTTCAGCATAGGCAATAATCATTCCATTGATCAAGCCGACCATAAGGGCAAAGCCGAGCCCTATAATCAAAGCGGTCTCGACGGAAAAACCGTGACCGGCGAGATAAAAGGCCCAGGCAGTAGACATCGCCATCGTAGAAACGATCGAAAGGTCAATCCCCCGGCCAAGGACGACAACGGCCATTGCCGTGGCGAGAATTCCCAGTGCGGAGACATTCCGGACTAGAGTAAACAAATTCTCGGCTACAAAGAAACGACTGAGCGTAACGGAAAATACAATAAAAAGGGCCGCCGCAATCCCAATTACAATTTGCTCTTGTGTAAGATGAAAACGTGATATCTTCATGTTGCCTCTCTAACGAAAAAGAATTATTTTATTTTTATCACCTTAGTAAAAAAACCCACCAATAGGGCGGGGCTTTAAAACCACCCCCCATAGGGGGCAGGCCTCGGTTGCGCCGCACTTGGGTGCTTTATCGTTGGCCGATTGTTAGTTGTTCTTCAAGTCGTTCCTTCTTTTCTTGATGCTTTACATATTTCCGGATCATTTCGGCATCGAGCCCAACTGTATCGACACAATAACCTGGAGCCCAGAAATGATTCCCCCAATACGGCTTTTTTCGAAGCTGATGGAACTGCTTGAACAACTTGATCGACGTTTGGCCTTTCACTCGGCCCATCAAATCCGAAATGGCCACTTTAGGAGGAATCATAATAATTATGTGAACATGATCCTTTTGCACCTTAAGTTCCATAATTTCGCAACCCGCATAGCAACAAATGGCTTGGATACCGGTGCATGCTGCTTCTATGATAGGCCCAACAAGTACCCTGTACCCATACTTCGGGACCCATAGAATGTGATATTGGCAGTGTCATATCGTGTCGAGACAGGAGATAGCTGTGAGCGGCCTCACGGCCAAGCTCATTTGGGACCGGCGTAGCCAGTCCACATTACCACGCCCGCAGGGCGTGGATTTCTACTATCTCCTGCCTCGAGTTGTTACCGCAACACCGAGGAGGAGGAGAATGCAGTGAGCAGATTTCGAAAGTTATTACACACGATATTAAAGTAAAAACTTGAACACCTGTCTTGCCTCTCAGCGCATAGTTTTTTGATACTTAGCGCAATACAAAGGGGATTTTTACTATTGGATTTTTCCCGGGGATAGAGATGGAGGACCTGAAATCCGTTACCATATCATAAGAGGAGCCAAAGCAGCTTTGTGGAGTTGTACAATGGGACCTAATTAATCCCCCCTTCGACAGTCACAGTAACACGCCTCGATGAAACGGCAACAATATCCGGATGTTCCGAACCGTCACTTTTTTGCCGTTTGCCTGTGGAGCTAGGGGGTCGGATCGATCTTCCGGAGTCGTGCTGGCGGCGATATCCCCAGTTGTTTCAGTATGTTGAGCTGTTCAGCGGTAGGCTCGGAAGACTGGAGGAGGCGGCCATCTTTTGAAGAGAACTCACCGAGGTGAAGACGCTCCATGGTGGTCCTGATCCGGTCCCACCTGGGTTTTTGCAAAATAGGCATCCTTAGCGCAAATTCTTATAGTCGAACCTAGATTTCATGCGGGTTCACGCCCCTCCAATCTTGCCAAAAGTCCAAAAACAGTAGGCACACGATTATCATAAT
>JBEKTT010000015.1:0-89010 GCA_049515795.1 Syntrophobacteraceae bacterium | reverse complement strand
AGAATTGCCTCATACGCTTCGGCGGCATACTTCTGCATCCAGAGCAAGACCGTCGGACCGAAGTTGAAGCTTATGCTGGCATAATTGTTCACCAGTTGGGCGATTCTTCCTTCCGTATCCCAGATTCTCGACACGGCGTTTGCCGCGTAGCATTCGGCTGAAATCCGCTCGTTCCAGTCGTGGTACGGGAACGCCGAATCCTGGATCTCGATGGCCTCCAGCCAGGGGTTTTCTCTGGGAGGTTGATAAAAATGCCCATGGATACAAATAAATCGCTCCATCAGTTAATCCTCCGGTTGAAGACTTACAATGAGAAAGGTATTTTTCGTTAAAGTGACCGAGACTTCTCCGTCTGAATGAAGCACTGTGGGCAGATTGCGACCTGGACCGTTCCATGGTTCATCTCCCGACGCCAGACGTTTCAGCCAGCGTCCGTAAGGCAAGGGGACATTGACAGACGCAGTTGTGTCACCAAAATGAAAGATGGCGGCAACCTGCTCTTTGCGGCCCCAGCGCCGAACGACCAGTGTACTCTCCCTCTCCAGACAAACAACTTCCATGCGATCCTTGCTTAATCCCGCAAAAGCTCGAATTTCGCTTCGGAGCTTTGTCAGTTCCTTGTACAATTCATACAGGATGCGATGGTTCCCCTGATGCCGCAGGCTGTGATCCAGTTTTGCGCTCTGCCGGGTCGCTTCTTCCTGAGGGTCAGGCGGCTCATCCGGCCCCTGCAAATATGCAAACTCTTGACGACGCCCGCGGCGTACCGCCTCTCTCAGGTCCGGGTCCGAATGGCTGACGAAATAGGGAAACGGCGCTGTTTCCCCGTATTCTTCGCCCATGAAGATCAGGGGTATGAAAGGGGAAAGGAGCACCACGGCAGCCGCCAGCTTCAGCCCTTCGAAGGAGACCAATGCACTGAGCCGATCGCCTTTGAGACGATTTCCCACCTGATCGTGGTTCTGGGCAAAGACCACGAGCTTGCGCGCGGATATTGTTTTGGAGCTGTTCCCGTGTCGACGCCGCCGCGCCGGGGAATACGCCCCCGAATAGACAAAGCCCTCGGCAAAGGCCTTGGCAAGATCTTGAATACGCCCGAAATCTTCATAGTACGCGGTTCGTTCCCTGGTAAGAAGCGTGTGGAGCGCATGATGGAAATCGTCGTTCCATTGGGCATCCAGCCCATAACCACCCAGTTCTCGAGAGCGAACCAGCCGTGCGTCGTTCAAATCACTCTCGGCAATGACGTAGATCCGGCGATTGAGCCGCTCGGCCTGCTCATGCACCGCACAAGCCAATTCCTGCAGAAAATGGAGTGCGGAAAAGTCGAAAATCCCGTGAACCGCATCGAGGCGCAAAGCATCTACGCGAAATTCCGTCACCCAATAGAGCGCATTTTCAATAAAGAACCGCCTGACTTCGTCGCTGTCAGGCCCATCAAAATTGATGGCTGAACCCCACGGAGTGCGGTATCGGCCGGTGAAGTAGGGCCCAAAATCATTGAGATAATTTCCTTCCGGCCCGAGATGGTTGTAAACAACATCCAGAGTCACAGCAAGACCACGCTGGTGGCACGAATTGACAAGTCTTTTGAGGCCTTCCGGGCCACCATAGGAATTTTGCACAGCGAAAGGGTAGACGCCGTCATAGCCCCAGTTGCGATCCCCCGGGAATTGAGCGACGGGCATGATCTCAATTGATGTAATGCCCAGATCCTTCAGTTCATCCAGGTGTGGGACGATGGCCTCAAAGTCGCTTTGAGCAGTAAAAGTCCCCACATGGAGTTCATAGAGCACATAATTCGAAAGAGGTATTCCGGACCAGTGAAACTCTTCCCAAACAAAATGGGGGTCCATGACCTGAGATGGCCCATGAACGCCTTCAGGCTGGAACTTTGAGGCGGGATCGGCACGCTCTTTGTTTCCATCGAGACGATAAAAATATCGGGTTCCCGGCTTGACCCCCTGCACCACACCATAGTGGTAGCCCCGTGAGACTTTTTCCAGTGGCACAATTCGTTCTTCCGGAGAAAGAATATGGACCTCCACCTGGTTGATCGCGGGGGCCCAGACCTGAAATCCACATGTGTCGTCTCCCAGGGGTGTGGCCCCCAAACCGCATTCGGAGTTCACAGCGATCCCTCCCTCATAGCTAGTTTCCGTCCGGAAAGGGTGCTTTTCCGCCCTGGGGCGGTTGGACCGCCGATCTCGACAGCCCACCCACCCACCCGCGAGGCGGCACCTCTTCCGGCTAAACGCCTCGCGGAGCGTCGAGACAAGATTATGTACGCCTGCGCGCAAGCCCTCGATTGCCTTGCCATAACGAAAACGTTCCGGCTAAAGCCGGTAAGAGCATCTTCCGCCTAAAGGCGGTAAGAGGAATGACCAGATTAAGACCAGATTATCCCTCCTTTCCGAATCGGAAACCGTAAGCGTCTCATCCGGTGTTTCCGGATGGACACTAGCTAATCATCCCCTGTGAGGTGGATGGCCCGGAAAGATTCCGTCATGAAGAGAATAAGAGCGATCCGCACGCTTTGCAAAGCTATGCCGAAAACATTTGAGGGCTATGAACATGCTTTATGAGGGTTTGAAGGACAACGGAACGATTGTAATTGTACCCGGCACGGTCGTGGAAACCATGCAACTGGGAAAGTATTGCCGGGTTGACGGCCTTGACCATGGGATTGGGCCATGAGGGCGCAAACAAAGAGAAGGCAGGCGAGCTCGGGCAACAAGAATGACTTCAATGAACGATTGTTATTTGCGATCCGACTGGAAGTCGCCCAAATCCTGTGGCAAACAAATTGATTATCCCAAATAATGCGCGAAGCTTGAGAGCCCCGTCATTGCACTTTTGACGAATGCCGGACACCCGAGGGCCGAACTCGCTTATGCCATTGGCCAAATACAAGATTGGCGCGGATGGTTCCAACGAAATTAGAATTACGTAAGCCGAACCTGTGCAGAGTCCGGTCTGGGCCTAACCGGCATCGCATCAAATGTGCAGGGGCTTATTATCATGGGGCGCCGCTCTCTTCTTGATACATGGACAAACCACCGCTGGCGTCAGATGATGTCCGATTTGAAAAACCCGTGTTATTCCTTATGGTCGAGCACCGCGCTCAAAGTTGACATTGCAAAGGAACACTCGATCAGAACGCGCGTCATAAGGAGAATGGCAATGGCATTGAGCACTCCACAGGCGATCCATGCCTGTGAGGCGGCTGAAGCGGCCCCCAGGGCGGCGAAAAACAGGGTCATGAATATCCCGGCGGGAGTGCAGCGGGGCCAGCCTTTTAAACGGATGAACTGATTTCCGCCGCCGTGCTCTTCGACCGCCATAAGCACACGAACCGAACCGAGCAGACCTCCGCGCAGTTCCAGGTCCCAGCCGTCAAAGTCGCCGCCTCGCAGTACGACTGTCCGCAGGGTCCTTACGCCTGCCTCGAGCGATTCGAGCCAGGCAATCGGCGAGCGCCACTGTTGGCTCCAGATCGTGAAAGTCTTGGGGAAAGGCAGAGGAAGCGCTATGCCGGAAGCGAAGCCGCATCTGCGCCAGGGGGTCAAACCGAGTTTGATTCTACCTATGAGGCGCGCCATTGGCTGCATCAGATAGAGAAAAGCGGTAAGCGCCTTTAGCCTGAGCCGCTGTGCTGCCGGAAATTGGAGGAAAGGCAACCTGGATGCGCACGATACCGCATGTACTACCGGCAGGCAGACGGCCAAAAGGAAAAGAGGAAGCGCCAGCAGAAGGGGGTGCCACTCGAGTCCTAGCAGTGAAAAGAAGCCTAGAACCGCCACTATGACAAGCCACTCGGGCATGAGGGGCAACGACCACAGAAGGCTGGGGGCGGGCTGGTAGATCGATTGAAACAGGGCGCTGCCCCATGTGCCCTGATAGATTCTGCCCCGGAAGCAGCCCAGAAGCTGTTCAAAGCCTTTAAAATAAATCCTTCCGGCCCAGGGGACATGGCCGGCGGCATTGTATTTTTCAGGCCATTTGCGCTCCAGGCAACCTTCCGCCTTCCCATAGTTCAACTGTTGTTTCCAATAGCTTTTTACGGAATTGCGACGATGGTGCCACACCACCGCTGCCGGATTAAAACCGAGTGTCCATCCGCACTTCAGAATCCGCCAGCAAAGATCGACGTCGTCTCCGGCGATCCGGAACTGAGGGTCGAAACCGCCGATCGCCTCCAAAGCGGCTTTTCGGAAAGCCATGTTGCAGCCTGGAATATGTTCGGCCTGCTGGTCGGTCAGAAGGACGTGAATTGGTCCCCCGGGGGAGTTTGCAACGCATTCGGCTTTAGGGCCGTCATCGGCGGGCGGGATATTCGGGCCGCCAACCCCAACGTGATCCGTAGAAAGAAAAGTCGCCGCAAGATAAGTAAGCCAGTGCGGGTCAGGGACAGCATCGTCGTCGGTATATGCGACAATTTCACCCTTTGCGGCGCGCATTCCGACGTTGCGGGCGTTGCTGAGGCCGCCGTTAGGAATGGAAATCACCCTGAAGCCGTACTCGTTTGCTATTATCTCAGTGCCGTCGGCGGAACCGTCGTTTACGACGATTACTTCGAAGTTGGGATAATCGACCTTTCGGAGGCCTTCGAGGCAGTCGCGAATGGTCCGATGCCCGTTGTAGGTGCAGACGACAACCGAAATGCTCGGCCAGTTCAGGTCGGCAGGGAAGGGGACTTGGACGTAAGCCCTGCTGACGCTTGCCAGCGAGGGCTTGGGGTTGCGGTTTCGGTCGGTGAGGCCGAACCCCCAGTCTTCGATATCGAAGCCACCCCTGTGCCATTCATCGGTCCAGGAAAAGACGAAAATACCGGAACACCCGGTCGCAAAAGTTGACCTGATCTGCCACTCCAGCGTCGATGCCTGAGCGTCCTGGCCGTTGCGGATGCTGTCCAGGCCGATTTCGGCCATGACCAGCGGCTTTTCCCCCGCCAGGTTCTGGAGACGCGCCAGGTAACCTTCGAGCTTTTCCCTGGTCTCCAGATAGACATTGAAGGAAACGAAATCGATGAAGGGAAGATCGAGGTATTCGGTAGTGGGAAAGTTCACATAAGTGACCAGAGCTTCCCGGTCAACCTCTTTTACTGCTTTGTACAGCCGCTCAAGAAAAGATTGAATGCGCCGCCGCCCGTGCCAGCGCACAATCGATGAGGGAATCTCGTTGCCAATCGTAAAGCATAGCACGGCGGCATGTCCGGCGCAGGCCCTGACTCCTTCGCGCACCCGGCGCTCGATATCCTTTGCCAGTTTCTTATTGTCCAGGAAGGTAATATGTTCTTCCCATGGCAGCCCTATCATGACACGCAGGTTATGCTTCAGCGCTATATCAAGAAGCCACCTGGGAGGTACGGTGTAGGTTCGGACCGCATTTATGCCGTTTGCGGCCATTTGCGCGAAATCGCGGTCAACTGTGCCCGGATCGTGGTATTCACAACCCTCGTCGTCGGGCCTGAAAGGACCGTAGGTTACCCCGCGGATGTAGAATTTCTCATCGCCGACGTAGATGAACTTTCCCTTTACGACAGTCCGGACGCCTTCCCGGACCGCAATATGCCTGGGAGGATTGAGGTAGAACTCGGCGATACCGCTGGACTTGGGTTTTTCGAAAAACGGCCGCAGTGCGGGTTTTTCTTCCGGAAATCGGAGAAGACCTCCGGCTTGTTTAATTTTCTTTGAATTTGCACCCTTCAGTTTGACGTCGGGCCGCAAAAACCTGCTTCCTCTATCCGGGGCCGGGGGAGGCGAATCTGCGACTCCCACCAGGTTTGGCTGGATTTCGGTATCCTCGGCTGATACATCGGATACTGCACTACTTCGCCTGCTTGTCATCTTTTTGCTCTCCAAGGGAATATTCGGCTCGGTGTTGAGCGAGCGCCACATTATACTAGGCAATAAACGTACCATTACTTAAGACGCTAATATTGCTGGTAAATCGTGCCAGTCCACAAAGTCCCTACCTTAGAAGTTACAAATTTTTGCGCACATTGGTTACGATTTGTGCGCGCTCAGCCCTGCAGAGAAGCAGGACTGAGGACTGAGGACTGAGGACCGAGCAAAAGCGGCGACCGTGCGCGCAGCCCTGCAGAGAAGCAGGACTGAGGACTGAGGACCGAGCAAAAGCGGCGACCGTGGGCGCAGCCATGCAGAACGGACAGACATTAAACGTGGTGCGTTTGAAGGCAAGCGAAATGTTAAGCACATCAGAAAGTTAAGTGAAAATGGTGTCAAGGTTTCACTCTCAGTCCTCAGCACTCAGTCCTGATAGCGAAGTGCGAGCGCGTAGCGCGGAAGGCGACCGCATCGCTTGTCTATCGTGCGCGTTGAGCGGGCGCGGGATGCCTTCCGTGAACTCATTTCTGCTTTCGAACCAGATACTTGTTAAAAAAACCGGCGATAACTATACTTATCGGGATTGTTTGAATGCCTCGCATCAAAATGACCCGGCATTGGAGATTGATGAATTCGGATCTTCTCGAAGTAAAAGACTTGAAAACATATTTTCTGACCGAGGCGGGGATAGCGCGGGCGGTGGATTCGGTCAGCTTTAAGATGTCCGAAAGACAGGTGCTGGGAATTGTCGGCGAGTCCGGATGCGGCAAAAGCGTGTGCGCCCTTTCCATTATGCGCCTTGTTCCTCCCCCTGGGGTAACGGCAGGTGGTGAGATCCTGTTCCGGGGAGAAGACCTTCTTTCGATTCCGGAAAATGTAATGCAATCGATACGGGGAAACGAAATCTCGATGATTTTCCAGGAGCCTATGACTGCGCTCAACCCCGTTTTCCGTGTCGAAGACCAGATCGCTGAGGTGCTTTTGCGGCACAAGGGAATTTCGAAAAAAGAGGTTCATCTTCAGGTAACCGATCTTCTGCACCGGGTGGGTATCGCATCGCCCGAGACCAGGATGAGGGACTATCCGCATCAGATGAGCGGCGGCATGCGCCAGCGGGTCGTGATAGCGATGGCCGTAGCCTGCAATCCCCGCCTCATTATCGCGGATGAACCCACGACTGCTCTGGACGTAACCATCCAGGCACAGATACTTTCGCTTCTCGATGATTTGCGCCAGACACACGGTATGGCGATTTTACTTATTACCCATGACCTTGGCGTGATAGCCGAGATGGCCGAGCAGGTCCTTGTGATGTACACCGGACGGGTTGTGGAGCACGCCAGCGTGAAAGAGCTTTTCGAAAATCCGCTCCATCCCTACACCCAGGGGCTCATGCGCTCGATACCGGGCCGCGTGATCGGCGAGGACAGGAGCAGGCTCGAACCAATCCCGGGAGTCGTTCCCAGTCTGCTCGCGCTGCCGCCCGGGTGCAAATTCAACACCAGATGCCCGTGGTCGTTCGATCGCTGTTTTCGAGCAGAACCTGAGCTGCTCGCGCCCGCTGGAGGTCATCTGGTGCGCTGTTGGCTCTATTAGGAGATATCCGAATCAGAAAGTCCCAGTGTTTCATCTGGTGTTTCCGGATGGACACCAGGAGGGTTGAGCTTGCTTCAAGGATCGGAGTTTTTAAGAATTAGCGGCGTCAAGAAATACTATCCCATAACCGAGGGGCTTTTTCGCCGCGAAATCGGGACTGTCAAGGCCGTGGACGGAGTCGATCTGGAGATCGCCCGAGGTCAAACACTGGGTCTGGTGGGAGAGAGCGGATGCGGAAAATCCACCTTGGGCAGGGTGATTCTTGGTCTTGAACCTCCGACGGAAGGCCGGGTTTTATTTGACGGACAGGACCTCTCCTCGGTGCACGGCGAAAAGCTGCACCGGGTGAGGAGGCGCATGCAGATCATATTCCAGGACCCTTACTCTTCGCTTAATCCGAGGCAAACCGTGGGGCGCATTATCGGAGAAGGCCTGCTCATACATAAGATAGGGACCCCTGTCGAGCAAAAGGAAAGGGTGCGCCGGATCATGGAGGTGGTTGGCCTTCGCCCCGAGCACATCAACCGCTACCCACATGAGTTCAGTGGCGGACAGCGCCAGAGGATTGGAATAGCGCGCGCCCTGGCTCTCCACCCTGAACTGGTCATCTGCGACGAGCCGCTTTCCGCACTCGACGTCTCGATACAGGCACAGGTGATTAACCTCCTCAAGGATTTGCAGCAGGAGTTCAAACTGACCTACCTTTTTATCTCGCATGATCTCTCGGTCGTGCGCCACATCAGCGACCGGGTTGCCGTTATGTACCTCGGGCAAGTCGTCGAACTCGCAGAAGCCGTAGAACTGTTCAGAAACCCCGGGCATCCTTATACTCGGGCGTTGCTCGAAGCTATCCCGCTGCTGGACCCGAATCGCCCCAAAAAACACTGGGAGGCGCACATGGAAACTTCCGGGCCGGCGCTTCCGGAGTTCTGTATTTTTCAGCCGCGCTGTTCTCAGTCGAAATCGGAATGCGAAAAGATTACACCCGAACTGAAGGAGATATCGCCCGGCCACTGGGTCAAGTGCCTGGCCTATAATCCGGTCTCCGCCCGTGTGTAGATAGAAGTGAAGAGTGAAGAGCCTGCCCGGTATCCGCCCGTGTGTAGATAAAAGGGTGGGCCAAGCGGATAATCTCTGTTTGTGGGGCTTGCTGTGAAAAGGCGATCGCCCTTCATGACCGGAGGATCAATGAGCCTCAATATAATCGACGCTCACGCCCATTGCGGCCGCCTCGATACCTTCCCGCCGCAGGACCTTCGTGACTATGTTGCCCACATCGGAGGCAGCGGTATAGGAGGAGCGGTGATGTTCTCTCCGGTAATTGAAATCTACGACAGGTACGATCGGCATTTCAGGGATACCGAGGAATGGCGGCGCAGGAGAGCCGAGTCAAACGAGTATCTTCTTTCAGTCTCGACATCTGAGTTCGTAGTATATCCATATTTTTTCATCTGGAATGACTTTGCCGTGGAGCAGTTGAGCGCAGCCCACAAGGGGATCAAGTGGCACAGGCATCCCGGAGAGCCTGTCTATAATTATGACGATCCGAAGTGTGCGGCCGCGATCGCAGAAATCCGAAGGCGAAACATGCCTGTCTGCCTTGAAGAGGAATTTGTAAATACGCTCTATTTCATAAACGAACTGGCCCACGGAGTAAAAGTGATCATTCCCCACTGCGGAATGCTTAACGGCGGATATGATCTTTTCCGCCGCGAGGGTATATGGGAAATGCCCGGCATTTATGCGGATACCGCCCTTGCGCCGGCCAGCGACATCAGTGACTATGTTTCGCGCTATGGTTGTGAAAGGTTGATGTTCGGGTCCGATTTTCCCTTCGGAGATCCCGCCTTCGAGCTGCACAAAATTCTGCGCCTGAACCTCACCGGCGAACAGAAAGAGGCGATTATCGGCCGCAATGCGGCAAGGCTGCTGGCAGGGTGATGAAAAAGGATTCCATGGTGAGAGAAACGCCTGAAAATTGCTAATGATTTCGTCATTCTGCACCGGCTTACGCCAGCCTGACGGGAATCGAGGCCTCTTACCAACTAATTGATATTAAAGCAAAAGACGCTCTACCCCGGCTTTCGAGACTGTGTCGCAAACGTAATATTTTTCGTATTCTTCCCCTTTACACAAGGGGGAAGCAAGACTTGATCCCGTGGGATTTTGCCCGGGGATTACTCAATTACGACACAGCCTCTTTCGCCGGGGTGACGTCTATAGGGTTTTTCACCCTGATGTGGGAATTCCAATCCTTTTTCATCACCCGGCTAGAGACAAGCAACCGGCAAATAGATCCTGCATTAAAGCGGTTTTCATCCGGATCAACACCAGGTTTATCTATAGTAGATCAGTATGAAATAATCGGTTAGAGGTTTTACAAGAAATGTTTTTTATTTTAGATCGGAGTGCAAATAAATGTTTGTAAAATTTCCATGATAGTGCACAATAGCGAAACGAATTATGTTAGAGTAAACCGCAGATTGTGCTGCATATAAGATTGGTAAGAGAAGCATAATGGTTCCCATCGACAAGGGAGTGCTCGAAAAGGAGCCAGCCATTCGCCTATCTTTCCCGATTGTCTGAAGCTAAGGTCCGGTCTTGAAATGGCGGGAAAATACGACGTTATAGTGATAGGGGCAGGCCATGCCGGCTGTGAGGCGGCGCTTGCGTCCGCGCGACTGGGCTGTAAGACTCTGGTTATGTCCATGTATCTGGATACGGTCGCCCACATGCCCTGTTCGCCTTCAATAGGAGGAATTGGCAAAGGCCACCTGGTGAGGGAAATCGACGCGCTTGGGGGAGAGATGGCCAGGGTTTCCGACCAGAGCGCGATCCAGTTCCGCTTGCTCAACACAAAAAAAGGACCTGCCGTTCGCGGGACTCGGACTCAGAACGACAAAGTGCGCTATCGAACAGCGATGAAGCACAGATTGGAGCTTCAGCCAAATCTGGACTTAAAGCAGTGCCTGGTCGAGTCCCTGCTTATCGAGGATGGAAAGATATCGGGAATAATTGACCAACTCGGGGTTTTTTACGAATCTGCAACGGTGGTTGTATCAACAGGGACTTTTCTGCACGGGCTCATCCATATTGGGAACTGCCGGATTCCGTCGGGCAGGGCGGGTGAGTTCCCGTCCATCGCGCTTGCCGACCAGTTGCAGGACCTCGGGTTTGTTTTCGGCAGGATGAAAACGGGGACTCCGGCCCGAATCCTCCGCCGGAGCATCGATTTCGGCTCTTTTCGCGAACAGCAAGGCGATCCCGAACCGAGGCCTTTTTCATTGTTCACCGAAAATCTGCCTCTCCCACAGAGGCCATGCCACATCGGGCGCACTGCCGCAGGGACCCACGATCTCATTCGCCGCCATATTCATCTTTCCCCACTGTACAACGGCGCCATCCAGGGTGTTTCAGCCCGTTACTGCCCGTCACTGGAAGACAAGGTGATGAAGTTTCCGCAAAAGGATTTTCATCAGATCATTCTGGAGCCTGAGGGTTTGGATACTGAGGAGATATATGCCAGCGGCACGGGCAATTCGCTTCCGGTTGAAATTCAACTCAATTTGATTCATTCGATCCCGGGGCTGGAATACGCCGAGATAATGCGGCCTGCCTACGCGATCGAATATGACTTCATTCAGCCTACGCAACTTTATCCCACTCTTGAGACGAAGCTGGTGGAGGGCCTTTTCCTGGCAGGTCAGATAAACGGGACCTCCGGCTATGAAGAAGCGGCTGCACAGGGAATGTGGGCCGGCCTGAACGCCGCCCTTAAGGTTCAGAAAAGGCCGCCATTTCTCTTGGACCGCTCGGAAGCCTACATTGCCGTCATGATAGATGATCTGGTCACAAAAGGGACCAACGAGCCATATAGAATTTTCACCTCCCGGTCGGAATACCGACTTTTATTGCGGGAGGACAACGCCGATTTGCGCCTTTTGGAGAAAGGATACGAGCTCGGACTTCTTGATTATTCGGTCTACAGGGAGCTTCTAGACCGGCGTGAAGCGGTTGGCGCCGAACTGGAAAGACTTCGGAAGACATTTGTGCGGCCCTCTTCCCTGGTGAGCGAAGTGCTAGTCCGCAGAGGTTCGAACCCGCTCGAGGAGCCGGTCTCGCTGGAAAAGCTGCTTAAACGGCCAGAGCTTTCTTATTCCGATCTGGATGCCATTTGCGGGGCAGATCCGACGCTTTCGCAAAGAACGAAGGAACAGGTTGAAATCGAGTGCAAGTACGAAGGCTATCTGCGGCGGCAGGAAGCCGAAGTGAACAGGTTCAAACAGATGGAAGAAATTCGGATCCCGCCGGATTTCCCCTGCGATCAAGTACCTGGGCTATCGAACGAGGTCAGGCAGAAGCTCGGGGCAGTGCAGCCGGTTTCGATTGGACAGGCATCGAGAATACCTGGAATAACCCCTGCGGCCATTTCCATTTTGCTTGTTTTTCTCAAGCGTTTCAAGGATTTGCCTTCTAAAGTGGAAAGTGCTGCTTAGAAATACACATTATTAGTAGATTTTGCTTGCGTAAATTTGAGTTTACATATAGTAGTAATTAGGGTTTTTCTATTGCCGCTCCCATTCCTGCTCAAAAACAAGGGGGAAAGAGATCATGGAGGTGAAAAGCGACAAGGATTTCATTGCAACCCTGAGAGAACATGGCCTTCAGGTAACCTACCAGCGGCTGGCCATCTATCAGGCCCTGTATTTCACCAAAGAACATCCTAGTGCTGAGGCTATTTATCAGCAGGTAAAGAAGCGCTTCCCAATGATTTCTCTGGGAACCGTCTACAAGACGCTCGAGAAGTTCTACGAGGTCGGCCTCATTCAAAAAGTTAGCCCGATAACGGAAGTTGCCCGGTACGACGCGATAACCGGTCCACACCACCACATGGTCTGCCTGGAATGCCAATCGATCCAGGATGCTGACAGTATAGTTGGAGTGCCTAAAATATCGGTTTCCGAGCAAAACGGATTCCGCGTACTGCGGCAGCAGGTGGTTCTTCACGGGTATTGTCCGGGGTGTAAGGGCAATATAACCGATTCCCAGTCTTAGGGTTCTCCGAGGCATGTCGTCCCGGCGGAACTAGCCTGCCCATCCTGCCCCCAATGAGAAGAGGGGGTTGGTTTGCGCCCTTCCGGGGAGCGGTTGTTAAGCTTTCTCTTCTAACGGGGTGATGAAAAAGGGTTCCCTAGTGGGAGAAGCGCCTGAAAATTGCTAATGATTTCGTCATTCCGCACCGGCTTCCGCCGGCATGAAGTCGCCCCGGACCCGATCCGGGGCGGAATCCAGGCCTTTTTACCAACTAAGTGATTTTAGAGCAGGAGATCTGGACCCCGGCTTTCGAGACTGTGTCGTAATTCAGTAAAGCCCGGGCAAAATCCCACGGGACCAGGTTTTGCTTCCCTCTTTTGTAAAGGGGGGAAATACGAAAAATATTACGTTTGCGACACAGTCTCTTTCGCCGGGGTGATGTGTATAGGGTTTTCCGCCCTGATGTGGTAATTCCAATTTTTTTTCATCACCCTGCTAAGTCCGCCATTGTGCTGTGATTGAAGCTTCCAACCCCTTGCGCCCAGGTGCAGTGGGGGTTTGGGGATCCTATCCTCCGCTTTTGTTCTTAATTGATTGGTATTCCTGAAAATTACCTTCGAAAACCCGACTGGATCAATTATCCGGATTCCTATCCCGCATCCAAAACAGGACCTGCACACTACCGGATCGCAGCAGAGGTGCGCTCACCCAGATTTCCCATGGCGAAATTGCGAGGTTAATCCGAGGTTGAATCTCGGCTTTCTTTTAACTTGTGCGATTCTCATTAGCATGATAAAAAATTCACCTGCCGAAAACTGACTGCACGCTGGAAGCTGAACTTGGAAGTCCACGTTAGATAGGAGTATGGTTCGTGAAAGCGGCAGAGGTGCGCTCCAGGGCCCAGATTTCGCATGGCGAAATTGCGAGGTTAATCCGGGGTCGAATCACGGCTTTCTTTTAACTTGTGCGATTCTCATTAGCATGATAAAAAATTCACCAGCTGAGAACGGACTGCGCGCGAAAAGCTGAACTTGGAAATCCACGTTAGAGAGGAGGATGGTTTGTGAAAATTGTAGCTGTAATAAAACAGACCCCCGATACTGAAACCGTTATTCGGTTAGCGCCGGGTAACAATCAAATCGTAACTTCAGACATCAAGTGGATCATAAATCCCTACGATGAGTTCGCCATTGAGGCTGCTCTGCGCCTTAAGGAAAAGCATGGCGGCACGGTCACGGTCATCAGTTACGGGTCTCAGAGGGTAGTTGAGGCCCTTAGGACCGCTCTGGCCATGGGCGTTGACGACGCAGTGCTGTTAGACGATCCGGACATGAAGCGCGCTGACTTCCTTCAGGTAACCGAGGCCCTGGCCGCTGCCGTCAGGGAAATAGGCCCTGATATCGTCCTGATCGGTTCGAGGTCGGTCGATTATGACCAGGGGCAACGGGGTGCAATCCTTGCACAAAAGCTGGGATGGCCTCATGTGGGGCTCGCGGTCGCTCTGGAATGCGATGGGACAAAGGTGATTGTAGAAAGGCCGATAGAGGGTGGAAAAGTGACAATAGAGGTCCCTCTGCCCGCATTGGTTACCTTCGGCGGATCGCATGCCGTATGGAATCCCCGGTATGCTTCTCTTCCCGGGATCATGAAAGCAAAGAAAAAACCTCTGTCTATAAAAAAACTTCCGGACCTTGGCCTGGACCCGGCGGATTTTACTCCTGAGAAAGCCAGAATCCGGATTATCTCCATGGAAATGCCTCCAGTTCGAAAAGCGGGTAAAATAGTGAACGGGGGACTGGAGACCGAGGGAAAGGCGAAAGAGCTAGCCAAATTCTTACGGGAAGAAGCCAAAGTCATCTGATACAGGAGTTATCCCAATGACAAAGAATGTACTCATAGTCAGCGAGTTCAGGAACGGCGACTTTCGCCGCGTGACCTATGAAGTAGCAAGCGAAGGCAGGCGTATAGCCGATGCGCTTGGGGCTGGGCTTACCGCCATTGTGCTCGGATCGGGCGTTTCCGGTAAGGCGGCCGAACTGGGAAAATACGGGGTCGATAAGGTTTATGTGCTTGACGATCCTGCGCTGGAGCACTACCTGCCGGAGACCTATGTCCCAATTATCGCGCAGATGGTAGAAAAGACCCAGCCGGTTGCTGTGATTCTTCCAGCTTCGGTTGACGGCCGTGATATCGGTGCGCGGCTTTGCGGGACACTCAACGTTACGCTGCTCCAGGACGTAATCGAGGTCCGGGTTGACGAGGCCGGAAAGCTAACGGCCAAATGGCCGCTTTTTGCAGGCAAATGCTTTGCCTGGTCCGAGTGGGCCCAGGGCGTTGCCCCGCTTCTCTCAATTCGCCCGAACATCATGAAATGCTTAGTTGTGGATGAAAACAGGAAAGCAGAGCTGGAGAAGATTGACGTACCGGTCCCGACTGCGGTGGCCCGTGTCGTGAAATATGACTCAGATGTCTCCGGGAAGGTGGAACTGACCGAGGCTGAGGTCATTGTCTCGGGCGGCAGGGGCATGAAAGAGGCTTCGAACTATGTTATGCTTGAAGACCTGGCCGGAGTGCTCGGGGCGGCAGTGGGCGCCTCTCGCGCCGCTGTCGATTCAGGTTGGCGTCCACATTCAGACCAGGTCGGGCAGACTGGAAAGGTGGTAAACCCCAATCTCTACATTGCGGTAGGCATCTCGGGGGCAATTCAGCACCTTGCGGGTATGGGATACTCAAAATATATCGTGGCGGTCAACAAGGACCCCGACGCACCCATTTTCAGCAAGGCCGATTACGGGGTAGTGGAAGATCTGTTCAAATTTGTTCCGGCCTTTACAGAAGAAGTGCGCAAGGTAAAGGCTTCGTGTTGATAGATCCTCTCATTAGCCGGAAGCAAAGCCAAAGTCTATATTAGGAGGGATTAGAGCATTAATCCCTCCATTCAAGATTTCCTCGGTTCGTATTAATTTGTTTAGAAGCCGCCCCCGCCCCCGCCATTGGCATGGGAGACATGTTTTTGAGCAGCTTTCGAACCACCCGGAATCCCGTGGACAGTCCCTGGTGAAGCCGTCTTTGCTGTTTCGTGTTTCTGAGCTCCGGCGCCTGGTCGTTGATCCTGGGGATTCTGCTCTGCCGAATCCTGAAAAAGGTTCGCTCCCGGGTCGCCGTCTGTTTCTGCGTCATCCTGGCGCCCTTCAATCAGAGCCATCAAACGGCTTACGAAATGGAGCATACGCTCCGCCTGCTTTTCCAACTGAGTTGAGGTAGCGGCGGCTTCCTCCGCGTTTGCGGCATTTTCCTGGACCACTTTGTCAACCCCTCCAACCGCCTGATTGATCTGTTGCACGCCCTGCGCCTGTTCTCGTGATGCTGCCGAAATCTCCTTGATCAGGCTGCTGGCTTTCAAGACGCTGGAAGCGACCTCGGAAAATTCGCCGCTCATGCTTTTTGCCAGTTCAGCGCCGGTCTGGATCATCTTTACATTGCCCTCGATCAAGGCCGCAGTGTTTTTTGCGGCTTCCGCCGCACGCATGGCCAGGTTTCTCACCTCGTCGGCCACAACGGCGAACCCTGCTCCTGCCTCTCCGGCTCGTGCCGCTTCCACTGCCGCGTTAAGGGCCAGAAGGTTGGTCTGGAAGGCAATTTCGTCGATGGTTTTTATGATCTTTTGAGTTTTGTCGCTAGCGCTCGAAATCTCCTGCATGAATTCCATCAGCCTGTTCATAGAGCCTTCAGCGCTCGAAGTAATGCCTTCCACCTGGTGCATCAGTTTGTCGGCCTCGCTTGCATTTTCGGCGTTTTGCCTGGTCATTGCAGACATTTCTTCGAGCGAAGACGATGTCTCCTCGATTGCCGCCGCCTGGCTGGCCGTACCGCCTGCCATTTGCTGGCTCATGTCCGCTACCGCCCCGGCAGACGCCGATGCGTTTTCCGCTGTTTTGTTTAGACCCGAAATCACGCGGCGGATCGGCCTGTCTACGAGCTTCGAGACTATGAAAATGAGAACCAGGGCAACTGCCAGGCTACCAAGAAATCCTACAAAGATATTCTTGTTGCGCATAGCCTGCATGGTTGTGAACATGTTGTCGTTGTTCCGCTCCACGAGCAGCCCGCCCAGCGTCGAACGGTTCGATCCATGGCAGTGGTGGCAGCGCTTCTCATTTAGAAGCGGACGCAGAAGGCACAGGTAGTGCGTTCCATCCCGTTGCTCGTTAAACCCGGCCTCGAACCTTTTTCCGGTTGCGAGCATGTCATCAAGCCCCTGAATGAGTCTTGGCGATTTGATGCTTTCGGATAACAGGGAATTGGCCTTGTCAGGTTCCGAAGTGTAGGTGATGAGCTTATCGAACCCAAAAACATAGACTTTGACCATGCTGCTGTTTTTTCCGAATTCCGCCATCTGCTGCACGATGGTTTCGCTGTCTCCGATGGCCATTGGGTAGAGAATGGCGTTGTAGACCGCATCGGCCAGAATACTCGTTGAGTCTTGATATTGTTGCCTCATTTGTTTCTGCTGATAGAAAAGATTCACGCTGATGATGGAGGCAAGCGCGGCCACAAGCAGAACAGCGACTCCCAGAACGATTTTTACCTGCAAGCTCATCGTGATTTTCTTCATCAGTGTGCGCCTCCATACACCAGGGGTTTGTATTTGAATGCATTTACGCGCTCCGCGCTATGACAGGACTCGCAGTCTTTTGCGGTGAGCTTTCCTTTGATGTCTTTGGGATCGCCCGTTTCAGCATGAATGCTGCCCGGTCCGTGACAGACCTCACAACCCGCGTCCTTAACCTGAGGTGTTTCCTGCTCGGATCGGAAGCCGCCTTCCTTGCCGTAGCCCGTGGTGTGGCATTCGAAACATTTCTTCAGTTCGGCTTCTTCCAGGCCCTTTTTCAGGCGGGCGATGCTCTGGAATGAATGGGCCTTCTTGTTGAATTTTTTGAAGGTGCTATACTCGTCCGCATGGCATTCCTTACAGCCCTCGGAGCCGACATACTTAGGCTGCTCAGCGCACTGCGCCTTTTCTGTCTTCCAACCGGAAAGCGAAAACAAAGAGAATAGGGCGAACAAGATAATAATGGAAAACATCAGCTTAAATTTATCCATACCCGGGCCCCCAATCTGTGAATGACCGCAAAACAAACGAGGAATTGATATACTTAATCAGCACCATTGCTGAAGCCCTCTTCGATCCTAACGTCAATAAACCCAAAAACTCGAAGAAGCATGTTTAGTGGTGATGAAAATTGATTCGGATAGGAGGGAAAATTTCTTTAGGATTTTGTGTGGAAAAACTTACTTTTTTAAGCACTTGGGAAGTATTGAAGATGCACAAACAAACGCAAAAAAGCCGGAAACTTTCTCAGCTACCGGCTTTGATTGCGGCCGCCAGCGTTCAGAAAAAAAACGAGCGCTGAATGCCGTAGTGTTGGATTAAATTAGGCCTTGATTATCCTGGCATCCACGACCAGCATGCCGTCGGGATAGGCTATCACCGGGTTGAGGTCTATTTCGACGATTTCCGGGTACTCTTCGGCGATAGCGGAAATCCGGAGAAGCCCTTCAACAATGGCGTTCTCATCTATCGGGGGACGGCCCCGGAAACCTTTGAGAAGAGGGGCTCCCCTGATTTGGCGAAGCATTGCGCAAGCGTGTTCGCGCGTGAGCGGAAGGAGATTCATCGAGACGTCTCGAAACAGTTCGACGGCGACTCCCCCCAGTCCGAACATGATTACAGGTCCAAACTGCGGGTCCCTGTTCAGTCCGATAAGAAGCTCCACGCCTGGAGCGGCCATCGCGCACACCACCACGCCGCTCACTTTGGCGGCCGGGAACCTGTGTGCGGCATTTTCCATCATTTTGGCGTAAGCATCCCGCAACTGCCCGGGTGTCTGAAGGTTGAGGCGCACGCCGCCCCAGTCGGACTTGTGGAGGATGTCCGGCGAATTGATTTTGAGGGCTACCGGAAATCCCATCCGGTGTGCAAGATGGACCGCTTTGCCGGGACTTGCAGCGGGGCGGGCGAAAATGCACTCGAAACCCATGGATTCGAGGAATTCAAAGCTCTCAATGGCATCCATCTGCGAGCGTCCGGAGGTTTCGGGAAGCGTGTAATTGGCCTTCTCACTCTTTTGCCCGGCCGGGATGAGCTGCGAGAGCGCCCGAATGCCTCTCTCAGGGGTCTGGAAAACGGGGATGCCCTTACGCTGCATCTTCAGCCTCTCGGCTCTTTCGACCTTTGCGCCGCCGAGGAATATGACAAGCTCGTTTTCGTTCGGGGTCACCGATTCGGAAGCATTCTGGATCGGGTCTCCGAAGATAACTCCAACCGTGTCGAAATGGGGGCGCGCCATATCGATTACTTCTTTGAACATTTTTGATGTGGCGTCACCTGTAAGGTCGAGCGGATTGGAGCGTATTGCATGGCCGGGGACAACACCCTCAAGCGAATCGGACAGTTGCACCGGGAGCGGCGCTGTGTCGAGGCCTTCTCTTTCAGCCGCGTCCGTAGCAAGAATGGCCGCTCCACCGGAGGTCGTCACAAATACGATCCTGTTCCCTGAGGGCGGTTTGAGATAGGCGAAAGCCTTTGAGAAGTCATAGAGCTCTTCGAAGGTTTCGGCCCGGTTTATTCCGTAGCGCGCAAGAAGCGAAGAATAGATCGCATCGGTCCCTGCAAGCGACTTGGTGTGGGACTCGGCGGCTATCCTGCCGCGCGGCGTGCGGCCGGATTTAAGCATGACAAGAGGCTTCGTTACGGCTTCAAGCAAGCTGCGGAACCGCTCCGGCTCTTTTATACCTTCGAGGTAGCAAGCGATCACCTTTGTATTGGGGTCTGATTCGTAGTGCTCGATCAGATCGGCTTCATTTATGTCCGCGCGATTTCCCAGGCCCACAAAACCGGAGACTCCCAGTTCGTCCTCCTCGAACCAGTCGAGCATCGCCGCCCCGACGGTACCGCTCTGGCTGATAACGGCTATACGGCCTTTTCGAGTCAGAAGAGGCCAAGTGGCGCACATTGGATGGTAGGGATTGTTCACGCCCTGGCAATTCGGCCCTACCAAGCGGACCCCGTTTAGTGCAGCAACCTCCACCAGTTTTTTCTGGAGTTGCTCTCCTTCAGGACCGGCCTCGCTGAATCCTCCCGAGATAACGATCGCACCCCTTATGCCGTGTTCGCCGCAGTCTTGCAGCGCTTGGGCCACTATTTTCGCCGGGACTATGACCAAGGCCAAATCCACCGGTTCGGGGATTTCCTTGACATTTTTGTAACAGTTTAACCCAAGAATGCGTTCGGTCTTGGGGTTTATCGGATGGAGCGCGCCCGGGAAGCCGCCCTCAATGAGGTTTTTCAATATCTCGTGACCATACTTTCGTGGATCGTCCGAAGCCCCGATCACGGCTATGCTTGCCGGGTTGAATATGAATCCTAGTTTTGGCGACATGAGGGCCTCTCCATGGGGACGGCAAAATCCCCCAAAGCTGGATTGTTGCGTCGCTGTGTGCCTGTCGGCGACGGCCATCTAGCATGGTGATGAAAAAGGGGTTTTTTGGTGGGAAAAACGCCTGAAAATTACTAATGATTTCGTCATTCCTGCGGAAGCTGGAATCCAGGCTTTTTCCCAACTAATTGATAGTAAAGCAAAAGACACTGGGCCCCGGCTCCCGGATTCAAGACTTCCGGGACAAGCTTCGCCGGGGTGACGTCTAAAGGGTCTTTCGCCCTGATGAGGGAATTCCAATACTTTTCCTCACCCTGCTAGGCCTTTTTAGCCTTTTCGGCCACCCTGGCATTGAACTTGTCGGCAACGATTATAAACCGCTCATGGGTGGCTTCTGCGATCTTTTCCACCTCATCGAAGGCCTCCAACCTAAAAGTGAGCTTTCGTCCTTCGACGGCAGTGACTTCGGTTCTTACCCGAATCCTCATTCCCAGGGGCGTGGCCGCAGTGTGCAGGAGATTCATCGAAATCCCGACGGATTGTTCGCCCGGGTTGAGATGCTCGTTAATTAGCTCCGCCGAGACGCGTTCCATCAGGCCACCCAGGCACGGCGTAGCGAAGACGTCGGGGAGATTGGGATAAAAGCGGCGAGCGGAATCCTCCTGTGTGGAATCTACTGTCAATTCCCGGCTCATGCCTGGCTGAAAAGGCGAACTCATCAACTTAAACCCTCCTGGCTGAAAATGTTAACTTATGATCGTAGATGTTCATCCGGAAACTCCGGGGCATGGGGCTTTGGTTAAGCGCCACAGGCGGTGTGCGCACTGGTTGCCCTTTTTCCGGACCGGCTTTAAGGACCGGCTGGGAATCAGGAAGATTACATGTTTCTTTTTTGCGGTCAAACCAAAAATTCAGCGATGGGTCTTGGACCGTGTCCGGACTGAAGGCAAGGTATTTGACTTTGGGTTAACTGCTTCTTATTTTCAAAGACCAATCACCAGAGCCGCGGCCAGGAAGTGCGTGTGGCTTTCTCCTTTAATCTGATAATTTCTTAAACCAGGGAGCGAAGAGATGTCCAAGACCGAAAAGGACCTGATGGATGCTTTTGCCGGCGAATCTCAGGCAAACAGAAGGTATCTGGCCTATAGCCAGAGGGCCGAAGATGAGTTTCTGCACGGAGTGGCAAAGCTTTTCCGGGCCATCGCCGAGGCCGAAACCGTACACGCCATCAAACACCTGCGCACGGCAGCCAGGGTGAAGAGCACCAGGGAAAACCTGGAGGACGCGATCGCCGGTGAGACACATGAATTCAAGACTATGTATCCGGCAATGATAGCGGATGCGAAGGAGGAGGGACAAAAGTCGGCTGAAATCAGCTTTGACTACGCCAACAAGGTGGAAGCCGTCCATGCGCAACTGTACAGAAAGGCGCTTGCCGATCCCGACAAATTTCCGGTGCAGGATTACTGGATCTGCAAGATCTGCGGGTACACTGCAGAGAAGGAAACTCCCGATGTGTGCCCGGTATGCGGCGCAAATACGAAGGCTTTTTTCAAGGTTTGATATTACCGGGCAGCGGGTGGGCAAAAGTGTATCCCGCCAAAGGCCGCACCCCCTCCGCCTGGCGGAGCATCGATATCTATGTGGCGCTGTGGCGGGGGCTGTGCCGCCCGCCTCGCGGAGCGTTGAGATTCTGGCCGGCAGCCCTGCTGCCCCCCCGAAGGTTGTGGGCAGGATGAAAGCGTACCCGCCTTACTCGCTGACAGCCGGTATCCCTTGGAGACTGTGCGCTTTTCGAACCGCCCTGAGGATGGCCTCCCCTACGGCTATGACGGCCAGCGCGCCGATAAGGCTCACTTCCATGCCTTCCAGGGCGCCGCAGCTCAAGGCAAAAACGGTGTCCCCGTCGTATTGCGTGTGTGTCGGGTAGATGGTCCTGGCAAGTCCGTCGTGGGCCATCTGGGCTACCTTGGTCAACTGGACCTTATTTAATAGAGCGTTGGTCGCAATCGCTCCGATAACCGTGCTTTCTCCGGCTGGAACTCCCCCCAGGAAGCCGGTCATCTTCATTAGCGCAGGGATGGTGTCGACCAGTTCACGGCTCTCGGGGCTCTTCCTTGCGCCGGCAATTTTCATGCCCGTATCCGGGTCGAATATTTCTCCGAACGCGTTTACAACTATGAGCGCCCCAACTTTGAGTCCAGCCGCTCCGTGGAGCAAACTGCTCCCGACGCCTCCCTTCATGCAGCGCTCGGACCCAAAAAGCTTTCCGACTGTCGCTCCGGTCCCGGCGCCCGCGTTGCCTTCCTCCACAGGTTCCGACGATGCATTCCCGCAGGCCTCGAAGGCCAATTCCGCGCCGGGATAGACTCCCGTTCTGTTGACCCCCAGGTCAAAGATGATAGCGCCTGCGACGATAGGCACCACTCCTTGGCCGGTGACAAAGCCGACATTGCGATCTTTCAGGTATCTTCGAACCCCGTCGGCGGCGCTCAACCCAAAGGCGCTCCCTCCCGAGAAAAAGATCCCGTTTACTTTGTCAACCAAATTGAGAGGGTTCAATGTATCGGCCCCAAAGGTCCCCGGCGCCCCTCCCCTGATGTCAACTCCAGCCACCGCCCCCCCTTCGGGCAAAATAACCGTACATCCGCTGGGGATCCCTTCCAGTTGGGCGTGGCCTACCCTTACTCCTTCTATAGCCGTAATTGTGTCGTTTTCCATCTGTCAGCTTTCCCGATAATGCTGGAGCAGGTATCTATAGATTTCTTTGCCAATCTCCATTCCGGCTTCAATGATCTCGGGGCCAAATTGCCGACCGGCGCCGGTTCTGAAGGTTTCGATGATGCGAACGGTCCCCGACATTCCCCAGGGGAATTTTTCGATCAGTTCCTGAGGGCTCAGAGCCTGGTAATCCATCATGTGCCACAGCGTGTGCGTGAATATGTCAGCCCCCCAGCGAAATTTGTCGGCATCATAGAGGCAGTCGCTGACAAGCTGAGCCCATTGGCTATCGGCTGCGGTCGAAGGCCGGAATGCCACGTGATTTCTTATGGCGTTGCCTATGCAGGCAATTTCGTTTTTACTGAGCGAAAAGGCGCTAAGCACCCTTTCTGCTTTCTCAGCCCCGCATTGCCCGTGGTTTTGTTCATCTCGACAGATATCGTGCAGGAGCCCCGAATATATGCCCATCACCATGAGCTGTTCGACCGCAACCGGCTCCATCCGGTCGCCATCGGTTTCGATAAGGATGAGAGCGGCGCAGTCGATGCTCACACGCGTGCAGTGGAAGATGCCGTGGCCGAGTGCTTCCTTGAAATCGGGCTCCACCATGCCACGGAGGCGCACAGCCCCAGGGTGCTTATAGAAAAGTCTTTTCGCAGCAGCAAGCGGCGTCTTGAACCGCGAGTAAAATTCGGGAAGCGGGTGTTTAGAGGCGATCCTTTGTGCTTCACATTGCAATTTACTAATGACTTCGTTCATTCGGAATTCTCGCTTTGGTTCACCGCCAGGATCTGTGAGCCGCTCAATGGGCCGATAGGCGAATCAGTAAAGCTTTTCTTAACCCGGTCACCCACCCCCTAAGTTGTCGACTCGAATAGCGGTAAACGGTCAGACGCATCGAACCGGCATGTTACAGCAGGTTGAATTTTTCCGCAATAAGCCGCCTGAAACGAGGAGTATAGAGTAGTTCGAAGGTTTCCTCCTTTCCGGGAAACAGCTTCATCGCCTGTTGCCGGACCGCTTGAACGATCCGGTGCGCCTCATCCAGCGGCATGGGCGACTGTGCGATAAGAGCAAGCGAGAAATCAACGAGCCTTCTGAGATGTCTGATTCGTTTGTTCTCTTCCTTGATTTCAGCTTCGGTATATTTACGTATGGGTCCGCTGCCGTCCATATTTATTGTCTCCTTTTAAGTTGGAAATTTCCTCCGGAAAGCACTGCTCGAAGTTTCAGCCCGCCGGAAATAGGCGATAAATTGGTATACTTAATAATAACCTACTGAGATAGACTTATTGAAAATAAGGCTGTCCCAGTAGGCCTCGCCGCATTCATCCGCGTGCATTCGCCCCAACCGAACAGGATTTGGGGTGATTGAGGCGCACAGGAAAGTCCGAAAGGCGCCGTGCGGCTCCTGGATGAGTGTTCCTCCACCGCGCTACGCTCCCGTAAATGTGGTCTATTATTTGCGGTGGACTGTTGCGGTGCGCCTGTAAGTCCATGCCGCAGGCGGACGAGGTTGCTCATTGACATTGCGCCCGGGTTTGATAATGATGATGACCTTATCTCCAATGTGGAAAACGCTCCGGACGCTATAAGCTTTCAGGCGAAAACAGGCAAAAATTCAGAGGAGAGATTTCGATGAGACCGGTGGAAATTAAGAGGGACGTTTACTGGGTTGGCGCCCTGGACTGGAACATTCGCGACTTTCACGGCTACTCCACTCCGAACGGGACTACATATAACGCCTACCTGGTAATAGACGAAAAAATCGCGCTCTTCGATACGGTCAAGAAGCCTTTCAAAAATGACCTCATCGAGTGCGTAAGCAAGATAATCGACCCCAGGCTGATCGACTACCTTATAGTGAATCACGTGGAAATGGACCATTCGGGCAGCGTGCCTGACATTGTGGAACTGGTCGGCCCGGAGAAGGTGGTCTGTTCCCCGATGGGCAAAAAGGCCCTCATGGACCATTACGGCCGCGAGGACTGGCCATACTATGTGGTCGAGACCGGACAAACCCTAAAGCTCGGGAAAAAAACGGTCAGTTTTCTTGAAACGCGAATGCTTCACTGGCCTGACAGCATGATGTCATATATACCTGAAGACAGGCTGCTTCTGTCCAGCGACGGCTTTGGGCAGCACTGGGCAACCAGCCAGAGGTTCGACGACGAAGTGAACGCGCCGGAACTCTTTAATCACGCAGCCAAGTACTACGCCAATATCCTGCTGCTCTTTTCCCCCCTGGTTCAGAAGCTGATCGCAAAGGTTGCTGAATTGGGGCTCGACATAGATATGATAGCGCCTGATCACGGCCTTATCTGGCGAAAGGACCCCGGAGGGATAATCCAGGCTTATCAGAAATGGAGCAGGCAGGAAAGCCGCAGAAAGGCCCTCGTAATCTACGATACGATGTGGCAGGCGACCGAGAAGATGGCCTATGCCATTGGCGAGGGGCTCAAAGAGGAGGGTCTGGACTTCAAGATGCTCAATTTGAAGTTCAATCACCGGAGCGACATCATGACTGAAGTGCTCGACTCAATGGCGCTTGTTTTGGGTTCTCCGACGATAAACAACGGCATGATGCCCCCAATGGCCGACCTGCTCTGCTACATGAAGGGCTTGCGCCCGGCCCGCAAAGTCGGGGCTGCCTTCGGTTCCTATGGCTGGAGCGGGGAGGCGGTAAAGCTCATCTCGGAAGCAATGCGTGAAATGAACATCAATCTGGTTGGCGAGG
Organism: Syntrophobacteraceae bacterium; assembly: GCA_049515795.1. Classification (GTDB taxonomy): domain Bacteria; phylum Desulfobacterota; class Syntrophobacteria; order Syntrophobacterales; family Syntrophobacteraceae; genus SbD1. Next base: position 63,634 of record JBEKTT010000015.1, on the reverse strand, counting down.
GGGTCCGAGTTAAATATTCTCCCAAAAAAGAGGACCTGGACAGGTGCATTGAACTGGGCCGACAGGTTGCACGCGCGGCTTTGGATCTGGATAGGAGTAGACCGGGGGTCTCGGCCAGATCCTAGCGTACATGGACTGGCCTTGACCGGCGGGGTCAATGGACTGGACTCTATGACCATCGCCCCTGGAGCCTAGAGGAATGGGCCCTAACGCGTTTGGAGTAGCGAAGTCCGTGAGGAAAGTGCTTTTCCTATGTCAGGGGAATGCCTGTCGGAGCATAATGGCCGAAGCCCTTGCGCACCATTTCTGGGGAAACGGCATGGAAGCCTGCTCAGCAGGATTGAACCCCCTGGGGTATATTCCGTCCGACACGTTGGAAGCACTGAGCGAGGCGGGCATTTCGACCGATGGACTCTATTCTAAAGGTCTTTCCGAGGTGCCACTCGGTGATATAGACTACCTTGTAAACCTTACCCATTTTGAGGTTGCCTCGTTTATTCCCCCGCCTTTTCCGGAAAGCTGATCTTCTGTCCGGTCCGGGACCCTTTTGGACAGAGTATCGAATCGTACAGGGAAACAAGAGAAGAGCTTAAATGGCTGGTCAGGCAAAAGCTGCCCGGCCTTATTGGAGCAGTCAGCAGTGAAAAATAACTCCTCTTGGTTCTATGGCTACGCGAGGAGTCGTGAACAGTGAGCAGTGAAAAAAAAGGGCTTGCTTATAACTCAGAATACTCTGAGCAACTGCTCTGCTTACCGTTCACTGTTCAGCGTTTGCTCAAAATGAGAATTGCCCTCGTAATCGCTGTGATGATTATTTTTTCTCCGGTTCCCCTCCATACCGCCGCCGAAGGGTCATTTGACTTCGATGTAATCATAAAAAACGGGTTGATATATGACGGCTCCGGGGGCGCGCCGTTTAAAGCCGACGTCGGGGTCAAGGGAGACCGCATCGCCTCGGTCGGCGGTATCAGCGGGGCTTCCGCCGGGACCGTCATCGAGGCGAAAGACCTTGCCGTTGCTCCCGGCTTTATCAACATGCTTTCCTGGTCGACAGCTTCCCTGATAATAGACGGCCGTTCGCAGAGCGAACTCCGCCAGGGGGTTACCACCGAAATCTTCGGAGAAGGCGAATCGATGGGTCCGCTCAGCCCGGAAATGAAGCGCCGGACTATTTCCGCGCAGGGTGAACTCAAATTTGATATTGCCTGGACCACGCTTTGTGAATACCTGAGCTATCTTGAGAAGCGGGGAATTTCCCCTAACGCCGCCTCCTTTGTAGGCGCTGGAACTGTACGGGAAAATGTCATCGGCCTGGAGAACAAAAGGGCGACCCCGGCTCAACTCAACAAGATGTGCGAACTGGTCAGGCTCGAGATGGAGGCTGGGGCGTTGGGCGTCGGCTCCTCACTGGGTTACGCGCCGGATATGTTCGCAACGACCGATGAGCTTATCGCCATGTGCCGCACTGCCGCGAAGTACGGCGGAATGTATATCTCTCATGTGCGAAACGAGGGGGACGCTTTGATCGAAGCGGTTGAAGAACTCCTTCGCATAAGCCGGGAGGCGGGGATTGCGGCGGAGATTTATCACCTCAAAGCCGGTGGAGAAAGAAACTGGGGCAAAATCGACCGTGTAATTTCGATGATCGAATCGGCTCGCAGGGAGGGTTTGCGTATAACCGCCGACATATACCTCTACACGGCAAGTTCGAACAGGCTTTCATCGAGGCTGCCTGCCTGGGCGCACGAAGGCGGAGACGAGGCCCTGCTCGACAGGCTTCGAGACCCCGTGCTGCGAAAAAAGATCGGCGATGAAATGCGCCTGCGAGGCAGGATGCCCAAAACGATATTGGCCGGCTTTAATGCCGAAAGCCTGCGCCCGCTCACCGGCAAGACCCTTGAAGAGGCCGCCCGGATTCGCGGAAAAGACCAGGTTGAAACAACGCTCGAGTTGGTTGAGGAAGATAACGCCGCGACGCGCGTGGCCACATTCGTCATGAGCGAAGAAAACATCAAAAAAGAGATCCGCCAACCCTGGGTATCTCTGGGATCGGATGCGGTTTCAATCTCGGCGGAAGGCGTTTTTCTAAACCAGTCGACCCACCCGCGCGCCTATGGAAACTTCGCCAGGCTGCTTGGGAAATATGTGCGTGAGGAAAAGGTAATTTCTCTTCAGGAAGCGATCCGCCGCTTGACGGGTCTTCCTGCCGCCAACCTGGGCCTGGACCGCCGGGGATTGATCAAACAGGGGTATTTTGCAGACCTGGTGGTGTTTGACCCCGAAACGATCGCCGACCGGGCAACCTATGACAACCCGCACCAGTACGCAACCGGCGTGAAACACGTGCTGGTGAATGGCGTTCGTGTACTCGAAGATGGAGAGCACACCGGGGCAAAACCGGGAAGGGCGCTCTGGGGGCGGGCAAAGCTGAGGTAGTATATTCATTTCACATGCTCTTTTCCGGTTGCCGTTTTGCAGAACCAAATACTCATGTGTTATACTATGCTTCGCGGAAGGCTACGGGCAGGAAAGCGCGCCCGGCCCGGCGAGGAGAGCGAGACATGAAAAAAGAGAAACTACTTAACCAGGTGAAACAAGCCGTTCATGAAGTGGAGCCCGATGCAGACATCATTCTATACGGCTCCCGCTCGCGTGGAGACTCAGTCTCAGATTCCGACTGGGATTTTCTGATTTTGGTGGATGGGTCTGTAAGTGAAGAACGCACAGATCGGGTTCGGGACCGGCTATATGACATCGAGTTGGAGTCCGGGGCCGTCCTTTCCTCTATTGTGCGCAGCCGCGATGAATGGAAGAGCCCAAGATATCGTTCCTTGCCATTTCATCAAAGAGTAGAGCAAGAGGGTAAAAGACTGTGACGCAATGGAGCAGGGATCTCGTTTTGTACCGCCTTGATAGAGCACATCAGACTTTGGAAGAAGCCCAAATGCCGGCCGATGCCGGCCGGTGGAATGTATGTGTGAACCGCCTTTACTATGCATGTTTCTACGCGGTCTCCGCCCTTCTTGCTAAGGATAGCCTTGCTTCTTCGAAGCATAGGGGTGTTCGCAGCCTTTTCAACAAGCATTATGTGCAAAGAGGCAAAGTGCCCAGGGAGGTGGCTCGAATTTATAGCCGCCTCTTTGAACGGCGGCAGGAAGGCGACTACATAGATTTCGTCTACTTCAAGGAAACGGACGTCATCCCCTGGATTTCCGATGCCGAACGCTTCGTTGAGCATATCACAGCTCTGGCCCAGAACGAGAGTACCTGATCCAGATGGGCTGCCTTCGGACTCACCCATTTCACCCACTCTTCTCCCTTTGACTCAATTCAACCATTCGCCAATTAACCCATTCACCTTCTTTTTTTGTTTTTTGCCGCTTCTGGTTGCCGCTCGGCAGGGCCAAATTCCTCCATGGTATGATATTGTGGCTCGAAATGAATCTTCTAAAGCTGCGGGGATGCTCCTCCGAATCTCGACGCTCCGCGAGGCGGCTCGGGTCACTCCCCAGCGTTGCCCTCCGGGCGGGCAAAAATTACTCTAGCACAGAAAGATTCGGATCAGATATACTGATCATAGAAAATGGATCAGGGAGTCTGCAAAGATGAAAAAACAGATAGATACAAAGAACCTGGGAATAAAAAGCAGACTCTTGCTAACCACTTTTACTCACTAGAGAAACTGGCTGTAATTACGTACAGTGTTGTAAATTGTTCAGTTATGCAAACTAAGCTAAGCCCGACGTAAAAGAGATGCCCGACGTAAAAGAGATGCCGGATACGATTGAAACCATACAATGATATAAGGAAAGGATATCACGATGCCTGACGATCTAGATGAAGAATTTGAGAAAGGCTTTAACAATGATCACAAAGATGATATGATTAAAAAGTATCTCAATAATTTTGAGTCATATCTTGAGCATGTCTTTGCAGTGTGGCGTGAATACTTCGCATCCAAACAGGAACTTATGGATTTCTATGCTGCTATTTCCGATGAGAAAGATCAAGCTCTCTTTCTACGTGTCGGGTCTTTTTTCCGTTTTCTAGTTCGTGAAGGGCATTTTCACTTCGAAGACGGAGACTGGAATTGTGGCATGTCCTATATCGACGATTCGTACAAGTACATAGCAATCTTCTCGCTGATCGAAGCTCTAGGAAGTAGTTCTGGCGGATATGTGAGTTTCTATGACTGGCTCAACATAAATAAGAAAAGTACAAGCGTGACACTCGCGGAACCTGTCATGGCTTCAATCCGCCGATCATATGAAGAATACAATGCCGAACACGGAGCTAATCAGGCCGCCCTTCGTTTCTTCAATTGTCTTGACCCAGAGGACCAACAGTTTATCCAAGATAGACTGGAGGTTCGCGATAGAAACAATTCCATCAAGAAATTGGTCGAGTTTCTCTACAATATTCGCTCGCAGTTCGTGCATAAAGCGCAGTTCGTGCTTGGGTTTGGCGACAAGACAACCTTCGAATATGATAAAGGAAAAGTGATGGCGGTGAACGAGCTTAGCATGCAAGACATGCAGACTCTCTTTGAACATGGCTTCCTGAAGCACTTCGGATACAAAAAAGCGTTCAACCGGGACCGTGCGTCCAGAAGGCGGTGAACTCGCAACTGGACAATTGGAGCGTAAATTGTCCAATTTTGAACCCAAATCACTTCTAATAATTTTAGGATAGCGCGTATGGCAACACATGTAAAAAACTGGGATTGGTTATTTTTAAAAACGACTGGTCTTATCTTTATTGGTGGTGCTATTAGGTCTTTTTTTGATGGGAAATGGGGCATAGGAATCTTTTTACTATTGGCATCTATCTTCGGTGTGGGCGGCATCGGACAAAGTCTTTATCCTGAAGTGACCATAAGAGAACGTGCTACCGATAAAGATATTTTAACAGATAATCGTGATGACAATTATTATTATAGTATTTCAAAGGCATTAAATAAATTAGTATTGTTGCAATTTATTGTCATGGCGGTTGTTGCTTTTTTCAACGACTGTACTTTATGGAAAATTATAATTATATCTGCATTATTACCAACGTATGTAGTAGTTGGTTCTATAATATATTTTGGAATCATCGGAATACTACATAGACGCAGAAAATCTTTATAGAAGCGGTGAGAAGATGTAGAATTAACGATTACCCGGTCAAGGTGCGAGGGCTTAACTACACTCCGTCTGACGATGAATATTTTCTTGAAGCATGGCGCTGTGCGGTTAAAGCCCTGTAAAGCGTTCGCCGCGAGACGTTGAGCGAGTGAGCCACATTGTCAGGGCCTTCGCCCTGTTCTATCAGCTTGCGGGCATGGGCGGCCTGTTGCGCGGACAGCAGCCGCTTGCGGCCCATCTGCACCCCACGGGCCACAGCCGCCGCGCGGCCCGCCTTTGTCCGTTCCTGAATTAACGACCGTTCAAGCTCTGCCAGTATCCCGACCATTTGCCACATGGCGCGGCCCGTGGGCGTTTTCGTGTCGATAGCCTCAGTCAGCGACCGGAAGGCCACGCCCCACGCTTTCAGATCATCCAGCAGGGCGATAAGGTCACGCAGCGACCGGCCCAGCCGGTCAAGCTTCCAGACCGTCAGCTTGTCACCGGCCTTGAGAGCCTTAAGGCGCCTTGCCGGCGCTGGCCGTTTGGCGTTCGCGCCGGGGCCGTGTCTGTGAATATCTTGCCGCACCCTGCCCGCTTCAAAGCCGTCAATTGCAGGTCTGGGTTTTGGTCTTCCGTGGAGACCCGCGCGTACCCTATTTTCATGACCCTACAAATTGAATTATAGCTTTCCGGCTGACTCCAGAACCATTCGGATGGTAGACAGCGGCAAAAGCAAAGAGAGCGGGGCATCTAGAAGCGGCAACGCACCGTAACTGGCATACCAGTGGGTCACGCCGTCATTCTTGGCGTCAATCAGCAGGGCGACACCCCCTACTTCTTGAGAGGCGAGGAGGCAACGCCTACCGGCAGACAAAAGAAGCTGCCCGCCAAGACCCTTGCCCTGCATAGGCTTATCCACAGCCAGACGACCGAGGCGAAAAACGGGCACATCATGCCGCGCCAATCCCTGTTTGATGATATCAGGGGTTTGGGAGAATTCTACCGAGGCGGGGCTGATGGAATAAAACCCAAGCACCAATGATGCATTATCATCCCTAACCGCAACGAAAGTTTTAGCGCCTCCACGGTCGTGTGTTTGACGCGCATGGCGGCGAAAAAAATCATTTAACGTAGCGTCCCCACAATCAAACGGTTCCCTATCATGCCGTTTGGCAATCGGCTCCTCATGCCAAAGAGGAAGGGTCATGGCATTGGAGGCAAAGCTTTCGCCGTCGCCAGCAGCTTCGCATTTGGATGGGGTGGGTTCTCTAAGGCATTAAGTACGCGCAGACTATCACGTTCTGATAGTGAAACCCTTTCAGCCTGAGCAATCACGGCCTTTGCCGCTTGCATGGTATTTCGCAGCACAAAATCCGTGAGATCGGTGTGTTCGTAAGCAACGGCACGCATCAATAATGCCTTATCGTCCGGGTGGATTCTCAGTGACATTCGGCTATTATTTTCAATGGCTGTTCTTGGCATTTGAAGCCTCCTTTGTGGCAGTACGCTTTCAAAAAGTACACCATTTTGCGTCGGCTGTCAACTCGTGTGTTTTCAATATGTACGGATAATTTCCCTTAAATCTTGATTTAATGCACAATGGCAGCACACAACGTCATTTTAGCAAGGTGACCAATCCGGCACGTTTCGAGAGGTTGTGGCGATAATTTTAAGCGGACTGCACCGTGACGGACATATGCCCCTGTTGCCCCTTGTCGCGCCGCGTGCTCGGCTTAACTGTGACTTCAACATCCTGCCCGAGCGTCGTTAAAAACTCGATTAGGCGGCCTACGGATACCGACACGGGACGGCAGCGCATAAGGGCTGATACTTGTGGCTGTGTGGTCCCGAGTAGTTTAGCGGCTTCAGCCTGGGTTAGCCCCCGGTCCTTCAGGAGCCGGTAAATTTGCACCGTGAGCTTAGCTTTAACAAGCTCCTGTTCTGAATTGGGAAACCCAAGATCGGCAAAAACATTGCCTCTGCTTTTTTCGTGTTCTATCGTCATAGGGCCGTTCATCATCCATTATTCAACTATATATATTTTTATATATCTCGTCAAACAAAAATCTGCGCTTATGATCGGAAAAATCCCTGCACACATTTGAGCGTCCTTACGGATATCGAATGTGCGTTCACCTCAGAGGCACAGGGTAAGCAGCGCAACCCAGGTCCGCAGCCACGCAGCATCCGGCATCGGACACCCTACGCCGAGTTTTTATGTACACCACTTAGAATTTTGCCGCGAACGCTTACGACTACCTCCTCAATCGGAACAGCCTTCCCGGCTTCCTGCATCCCTTTTCGAACGATAAGCGGCAGGGCGGAACAACAGGGGACTTCCATATCTATCACCGTAACGCTCCGGATGTCAGCGGTGCGAAAAATCTCGGCAAACTTCTTTACGTACTCCTGGGCATTGTCGAATTTGGGACAGCCGAGGAGGACCGCTTTGCCTCTAACGAACTTGCGGTGAAAGTCAGGGTATGCCACCGGCGCGCAGTCAGACACAACCAGAAGGTCCGCTCCTTTGAGGAACGGCGCGCCAGGCGGAACGAGCCTTATCTGGATCGGCCAGTGAGAAAGCTCCGAACGGCTTGCGTCACCCTGTTCCAGCGCAGGCCCTTTTTGTGAAAGCGGCCCTTCGGCAAAGGTCTCGATTCGAGCAGAAGGACAGGCGCAGGGGGATGTTAATTCTATGCGCTCCGCCTGTTTCGGCTCTGCGAGCTTCTGTCGTTCGAGGTGCTCTTCAACCGCTTCCGGATCGAATTCGTCGGCTTCCCGCTCGATTACACGAACGGCCCCCTGCGGGCACCCTGAAAGGCAGGCGCCCAGTCCGTCACAATAAGATTCTTTTATCAGGCGGGCTTTGCCGTCTTCAATCACCAGAGCACCCTCCGCACAGGCAATTGCGCACATTCCGCAGCCATCGCAGAGTTGCTCGTCTATTTCAACTATTTTTCGCATTTTCTCCATTGCTTATGCTCCCGATCGAAGCCATTTCGATCTGTAAATTCACGCTTTAATCATTTTCAGGGCCGGACAGCACTCTCGTCCAGGACCTGTTGCATCATTTTTTCGCCTGTTTGGGTGAGAAGAGGTCCATCAAAGGCTGCTTTCCTGCCATCCCGGGGTTGCCGGGTCTTGAGCGCTTCGGTCAGGTCCGCGATTCGAATCGCGTCAAAAACACACTTGAAATTGACTGAATTATCCGGCCGGCCCTCAGCACCAAGATTGTTCAAGATAGAGAGAGTTGCACGGGTCAACTCTTCCGGAACTCCGGTTCGCGAGAGAATGGATTGGGCCTCAGTCGCGTCTTCGTGAGAAAACTGTCTCCCGTTGCGGTCAGGTACGGTCGAAGCCCCGCCTGCAACGGCTGAAAGGTAAGCGGCCAGGGTGACAACCGCCGGATCTCCTCCTTCGGATTGCTGAATCTTGCCGGCGTACTCGACCACTTTCAGGGCTCGCCCGATCCGCTTAAAATTTCGGCCAAGGAATTTCTTCACTTCCGCCGCTACGCGGTCTTTGAGCAGATCGGTCCTCTGGGCTAGAAGCTCCGGGGGCATATCGGTCCCCAGGCACTGAGCGGCGAACCTGCAGTAGGCGGCGCAGCCGAAATCCATTTTTGGGTTCAGGGCCTTTGCGCCGCATTTGCGGCACTTTCTTGAACTCTCATCCTTGAAGAATTCAATCGGTCCGCCGCAGTTGGGGCAACTGGATTCGCTAATGGCTTCCGGTCCCCAGAATCTGGTGTTCTGACCAGGGCACTTCATGGTTTACTCCAGTGAAATAGTGAAGAGTGAGGGGCCGCTGCGCGTGAAGAGCGAAGAGTGAAGAGCGAAGAGTGAAGATTTCACCCATCTAACTTCACTCTTCACACCTATTTAACGCTAGCCCAAAATAGCCTTCAGATCTTCCTCCGGAGTGGTGATCGGCTTGATCTGGAAATTCTTAACAAGCACGTCTAGAACCCCAGGGCTGACGAAGGCCGGAAGCGACGGACCGAGCCGGATGTTTTTTATCCCCAGGTGGAAAAGGGTCAGAAGAATGGCCACCGCCTTTTGTTCATACCATGACAGGATCATCGAGAGCGGCAGATCGTTCACTCCAACGTTGAATGCTTTTGCAAGCGCAACCGCGATCTGTATGGCCGAGTATGCGTCATTGCACTGACCGATGTCCAGAAGGCGCGGGATCCCTTCGATTGTTCCCAGGTCCTTGTCGAAAAAGCGGAACTTGCCGCAGGCAAGTGTCAGCACCATGCAGTCTTTTGGCACTTTTTCCACGAATTCCGTGTAGTAATTGCGGCCCGGTTTTGCGCCGTCGCAGCCGGCGACCAGGAAAAAGTGGCGGATTTTCTTTCCCTTTACCGCCTCGATCACCTTGCCCGCAACGCTCATCACCGTATTTCTTGCAAACCCCACCGTCACGGTCTTTCCGTTGGAATCCTCCGCAAATCCGGGAAGCGCCAGCGCCTTTTCGATAACGGGCGCAAAGTCACGGTTTTCTATGCGGGTTACCCCCGGCCAACCCACGCAGCCGCTTGTGAAAATGTTGTCCGCATATACTGCGGCAGGTCTCTGGATGCAGTTGGTGGTCATGAGAATTGCGCCGGGAAAGGTGGGGAATTCTTTTTGCTGATTCTGCCAGGCAGTCCCGAAATGTCCGTAGAAATGCGGATATTTTTTCAGCCCCGGGTAGCCGTGGGTCGGAAGCATCTCGCCGTGGGTATAGACGTAAATGCCCTTGCCTTGGCTCTGCTTGAGAAGGCCTTCCAGGTCCACGAGATCGTGGCCGGAGATGAGTATCGCCTTGCCTTTTTTGTGCCCGAGCGCGACGGGTGTCGGGACGGGATGGCCATAGGCGCCCGTGTTGCCCGCGTCGAGAAGCTCCATCGCACGCAGGTTGATTTCGCCGCATTTGAGGACAAGCCCAATCCGGTCATTTACCGGGATGTCGTTCCTGGTCAAAGATGCAAGAGCTTCATGGATGAAGGCGTAAACGGCGTCATCCTCCTGTCCGAGAATCCGCGCGTGGTCCGTGTAAGCCGCAACTCCCTTTACTCCGAAAAGAAGGGTGTGTTTGAGAGAGCGCAGGTCGGCATTTTGCTCAGGATCGGATTTTAGCCCAACGCCCGCAGCCTGAGAAAGAAGCCCCTCGATTGTGCCGGCGGGTTGGAACCCGGCAGCCGGCGCCGCGAAGTCGGTCTTGCCTCCGGATTGAGTCTCGATCTTGCTCTTGAGCTTTTCGCGTATCTTTACCGCGCGGGGTATCGTTTCGAGAAAATATTTCTGATCGAAATTTACATTCGTGAGCGTCGAAAAAAGAGATGTGCACGTAAAAGAGTTTGCCTCTTTGTCGATTATTCCAAGTCTCCTGGCCTCCACCGCAAAAAGCGAAAGCCCCTGAAGAGCATAAAGCAGCAGATCGTGGAGATCGGCAACTTCGGGCTGCTTGCCGCAAACTCCGATTTTATCGCACCCCTGGCCCTTTGCCGTTTGTTCGCATTGGTAACAAAACATCTTTTGCCTCCTGATAAAATCCCTTTTAAGGTTAATTTATTGTAACTCGTTTCCATCCGGAAACACCGGACGGAAACTAACTCGCGCCCTAGGTTTAAGCGGTACATTAATACCTGTGCCAAAAAGAATCCTTGACTTAGATCAAAAAACTCTGAATTTTCCTTCTTGCAGCAGGACGGAGGACGGAAGACGGAGGACGGAAGACGGAGGACGGAAGACGGAGGACGGAAGACGGAGGACGGAGGACGGGGGACGGAGGACGGAAATCAGAGGACGGAAGACGGAAGACGGAAGACGGAGGATGGAGGACGGAAGACGGAGCGTCTTTTCTCCGACTTCCGACTTCCGTAAGGGTAATTGACATGAAAATTGCCGATGAAATTTCAAAAGCTTCGCTTTTCAAGGGGCTTCCGGCTGAGCAGATTGCAGAGCTGTCCCAAATCTGCATGGATCAAAGATATGAAAAGGGCCGGGAGCTTTTTTCGGAGGGAGAGATTGCAAGGGGATTTTACCTTGTAGTATCCGGAAAAATCAAAATCTACAAACTCTCGCTGGAAGGAAAAGAGCAAATCCTCCATATATTCGGGAGCGGTGAAATTTTGGGGGAAGTCCCTGTTTTTGCGGGGGGAAGTTACCCGGCCAACGCGGAGGCCATCGAACCCAGCCGGGCGCTGTTGTTTCCAAGGATGTCTTTTTTGGGGCTGATAGGCAGGGAGCCTGCCATAGCCCTTAACATGCTGAGTATACTTTCTCAGCGCCTGCGCCTGTTCACTCACCTGATCGAGGACCTGTCGCTGAAAGAAGTTCCGGGCAGACTTGCCGCATACCTGATCTATCTTGGCGAGCGGGGCGGAAGCCGGCAAGCCATCGAACTCGAAATAACGAAGGCGCAACTGGCAAGCCTGCTTGGAACAATCCCGGAGACGCTTTCACGGATCCTGACAAAATTGGCCCAGCAGGGGATCATCTCGGTCGATGGCCGAAAGATCAGGGTGCTCGACCTCAAATCATTGGAGTCCCTGGCAGCGGGAGGAAAAGTTCTGATTTGATCTTCCCATGGGGTGGCGCGGAGATGCGGAGATGGGGCGGCATGCAGTCGCCAATGAGAAGGCCGAGGCTATCCTTCAAAATCGAGCAGTGTAGATGAAAAGCCTGGACTTCAACGTTAAAATTAAATTTATTATTTGTTTCAGGAAATTGGAGTAGACATCATGAAAAAACAACTTACAGCAATTATCGAACGTGAGGGGGGCGGGTATGTGTCGCTCTGCCCGGAACCGGATATCGCCAGTCAGGGCGACACAATCGAAGAAGCACGACAGAATCTTCGAGAGGCAATTGAGCTATTCTTCGAGACCGCCTCACAAAATGAGATTCAGACACGTTTGCATGAGGAAGTGTACGTGGCCCGAGTGGAGGTTTCGGTTGGGTAAGCCCGGTATCCACTCTGGGCAACAAGTCTGCACCAAATTATTGATTGAAAGGAGTCTATGCCAAAGTCTTTCTATTTTGCCGGCTGGCTCATCGACGGGACGGGAACTCCCGCGCAAGACGATGTCCTGATTTGCGTGGAAAACGGCCTGATTTCATCTCTGGAAAGACTTTCATCTCTGGAAAGACTTTCATCTCTGGAAAGACTTTCATCTCTTGAAAGAGCGAATCTTGCGGAATTGAAGGGCTTGGGCCTCACGGTTGAAGCATATCCCACCTGCACCATACTGCCAGGACTAATTGACTGTCATGTACATCTGTCCATGTCCGGGAAGGTCGATCAAAGGCTGCGTTTTCGGCAGCTTCTGAATGAGTTCGCGCAAAACAGCCCCCTCATTTGTGAAAGAATAGAGAAAAGCCTTGCGCTTGGGATCATGGCGCTCAGAGATGGAGGGGATATCGGGGGGCACACTCTCAGGTATATTAAACAAAACGATACCTCGGGCGTCGATGTCAAATGCGCCGGAAAGGGGTGGCGCGCGCCCGGCAGGTATGGAAAGATCATAGGCCGCATTCCGGAGAGCGGCTCAACCCTTGCCGAAAGCATAAGAGCGAACCGCGATGTAATCGATCACATAAAGATTATCAACTCGGGCATAAACAGCCTGAATGAATTCGGCCGGGAGACCCTGCCTCAATTCAGCCGGGATGAACTCGAGGCGGCTTTTAAAGATGCGCGGGATCTCGGGCTTAAGACAATGGTCCACGCAAACGGCAAGCTGCCGGTGCAATTCGCCGTTGAGGCAGGATGCGATTCAATCGAACATGGCTTCTTCATGGGTGAGGACAATATGAAAAGGATGGCCGACCGGCAGGTTTTTTGGGTGCCTACGGCGTTCACCATGAAAGCCATGCGTGAGCATATGCCCGCCGGGAGCGCTCAGTGTGTGGCAGCGTCCAGGATGCTGGAATCTCAGCTTGAGCAGATGGGTCGAGCCCAGGAGCTTGGGGTAAGGCTTGCAGCGGGAACCGACGCCGGATCGTTTGGGGTAAGGCATGGCGTAGCCTTGGCCGAGGAATTGAAACTCATGATAGAGGCGGGATTTTCTGTCGAAGAGGCAATCGGCTGTGCAACATCGCAAGGTGCCCGGCTGCTTGGTTTGGAGCATGAACTCGGGCGGATTGGCCGGGGAATGCCTGCGAATTTTATAATTGTCGATGGACCTCCCTCCGGTCTTCCGGATTCACTGGGGGAAGTCAAAGCGGTCTATGTAAGGGATAAAAGGATCAGCCGAACCTCATTTGAAAATCCTTGGTAAAATCTTTAGCAGGGGTTTTAATCCCGACAGACGAACTTTCAGCTTTCGTGCATAGAAGAGTTTCATAGCTCCAAAAAGACCCTCGTAGAGTGCTTCATCATATGGGTGCCACCAGAGGTCTTTTTTGGCAAAGGCCAGGAGGTCATGCACCACCACCTGTGGCTGGGTCATCTCGTGAAAACCGATTTTACCATGTGTCCTTCCAAAGCCGGATGCCTTGAGACCTCCCCAGGGTGTTTCGGGCATGCCGTGGCTGACGAGATGATCGTTTATCGTGATGACTCCCGCACGCATTTTTCTGCCGATCCGTTCCGCTTTTTTAGCATTCCTGGACCAGACAGACCCTGTAAGGCCATAAATAGAATCGTTGGCTAGAGCGATTGCTTTCTCCATATCCTGCACCTTCATCAAGGCAAGAACCGGGCCGAAGGTCTCCTCCCGCATGACCAGCATCTGATGGTTGACGCCGGTGATAACTGTAGCAGGCAGGAAGTTGCCGGGACTCTCTTTCGGCGGGCAATCCGATTGAGCGACGATCACCGCCCCCTTTTCCAGAGCGTCTTCCAGATGGTTGCGGACTGTTTCCATCTGGCTTTTTGTGGTCATCGCTCCCATGTCTACGTTGTAATCCTTATCCTGTCCTACCCTGAGCGATTTCACCTTTGCTTTGATTCTTTCCAGGAAAGGCTCATAGGCAGAGTCGTGGACATAGATTCGTTCAACCCCGCCGCAGGACTGCCCGCAATTTTGAAGCCCTGCCCACACTGCGCCGGTGCTTGCCCGATCCAGGTCGGCATCTTCACAGACCAGCATGGCGTCGTTGCCGCCCAGTTCCAGGTTGAGGGGCGTAAGGGTCTGCGCGGCTTTGGACATGAGTTTTTTTCCAACAGATACCGAGCCTGTAAAAAACAACTTATCGATTCCAGAGTCGATGAATGCGTCACCGGCCAAACTGCCGGCGATATTTATGAATGAAAAGATCCCGTCCGGAAGCCCGGCCGCACGGACGCAGGCTTCGATTTCCCTTCCCACAAGCTGCGTGCTGGAGGCTGTTTTCAGGATGACCCCGTTTCCGGAAAGGAGCCCCATAATTACTTCTGAAAAGGGTATGGCAAAAGGATAGTTCCATGGAGATATGATTCCGATCACTCCGTAAGGGATTCGAAGAATCCTGCTCCACTTGTTGCAGAGAAGAAGGCTTCCGGGCAGAACGACCGTGGGTTTCAAAAATCTCTTTGCATGACTTGTATAATAGTCAAGAGCCATTACCGCTGGGAGAAGTTCAGTTGCAAGGGCATCTACCCTGGTCTTACCATTCTCTTCGGAAATCAGCGCCGCGATTTTTTCCGCATGCTCCATCAGGTGAACCCTAATTCCCCTTAGCGCGCGGATTCTTTCTCCCACCGGAAGAGCTGCCCACCCTTCCTGAGCCCTTCGGGCTTTTCGCATCGCTTCTGTCAGATCGTTCACGCTATTTTTTCGGGAGTGTCCAATTATCCGGCCGGTAGCCGGGTTTACGGATTCTGTTGACCTTGTATTCTTCAATCCGGAAAAACTTTTTTTAGTCCGCGCGTGCATGGGGTCAACCTCCCTGCAATACAGTCGTGAAATCTCAGATCCCGCTTTTCTCCGGTTCGGATAGAAAAGGCCCGTGGAAGGCCGTAAGTCCGTAGATCATACGATATTGCGATCAAAACCGGCAAGAAGAATGGAGATCACAAAGGCTCACAATCTCAGAGAATCGAGTGGAACGTAATATTTTTCGTATTTTCCCTCTTTTCTAAAGGGGGGCAGGGGGGATTGTGATTCTCCGATACTACATAGGCACTTGAAATCCCCCTCGATCCCCTTTACAAAAGGGGGAAGCAAAACTTGGTCCCGTGGGGATTTTGCCCGGGCATTACTGAATTACGACGCAGCCTCTTTCGCCGGAATGACGGGCTGTAGGTCCTTACCTATCGGAACTTAGTTGACGTTGCATTAGTCGCCTCAACCTCTGTGTGGCGGATGATGTGTATATGGAAAGAGAGGCGGCAGAATCGCACACGCTTAAACAGGTTGCAAAGCGACGCATTTATGAGTAATTAATCTCCATCCGGAAACACCTGATAAGAGGCTCGCAGTTTCCGAACTGAAAAATCACCGCCATCCGACGGGAGCAACGGATCGCGGAAATAAGTGCTTGGGGGGCAAGCATGAAATCATTTGACAATAGCGGGACAATGGCTCGCGCTGCCGATGGGCAGGAGGTTCGGGAGGACCTTGACATTGGGGTTGGAAGGGAGCCGGCCGCGGGATGTCCTGAGCCGGTGAGATTGTCTGAAGAAACCGGTTCGCCTCGTTCGAGGCAGGCCGCCACTATCCGTAGTTCCTGGATACCGCAGATAGAAGCAGCGATCCGGAAATCAAGCGATTATTTCTTCAGAGTACAGTATCCCGAGGGCTACTGGTGGGCCGAACTGGAGTCAAACGTCACTATAACGAGTGAGTATGTCATGCTCACACGCCTTCTGGGCATTCCCATTGCCGAGAAGCGGAGCGCAATAGTAAAGTATCTTCTCAGACATCAGAATGAAAACGGCTCCTGGGGCCTTTATTACGGCGACGGCGGCGAACTCAGCACAACAATCGAAGCCTATTTCGCCCTTAAACTCCTTGGGGAAGATCCGGGGCCGGGACCCCTTGCGAAAGCGAGGGCCTTCATTCTCCAACACGGCGGCATAGAAGCTTCCCGCGTTTTCACGAAAATGTGGCTTGCGCAGTTCGACCAGTATGACTGGGGCAAAGTTCCCTCTATGCCGGTCGAACTCGTGCTCCTTCCGCCTGAGCTTTATTTCAACGTCTATGAGTTTTCCAGTTGGGCCAGGGGCACGGCGGTACCCCTTTCGATCGTGCTCTGCATCAGGCCAAAATTCATACTTCCCGATTCTCTTTGCGTTCGGGAGCTTTTCGTCCCGGTGTATGGCAAGAAACTGGATTCCCGGATAAACAAGCTCTTTTTTGTCTTCGACCGTATTGCAAAAATACTTGAGAAAAGGCCGATCAGGAAGCTTCGCCGCAGGGCGATTGCGGCCGCCAGGGACTGGATCATCGATCACCAGGAGGATAGCGGAGACTGGGGCGGTATCCAGCCTCCCATGGTCTACTCGCTGCTGGCCCTCCACTACCTGGGATTTCCGCTTTCTAATGAGGTTATGGCAAAGGGGCTCAAAGCCATCGAGGATTTCTGTATCGAGGATGAGAACGGGCTGCGGATGCAGTCCTGTATATCCCCGGTCTGGGATGCGGCGCTTGCGGCGCTGGCGTTGCTCGAGTCGGGGGTTAGTCCCGAACGTTCGGCCCTCGAAAAAACGGCGCGATGGCTGATCTCCCAGCAGATACTGACAGGGGGCGACTGGCAGTTCAAAAATAGCACTCCGCCGGGTGGATGGGCCTTCGAATTTTCCAACTCGCGCTACCCTGATGTTGACGATTCGGCTGTCGTTTTGAACGTGCTCAACCGCTTCAGCCCGCAAAGATCCGATGGGCTGGAATCAGCCAAATCGCGCGGGATGGAATGGCTCATTAGCATGCAAAGTTCAAACGGCGGCTGGGCGGCATTTGACAGAAACAACGGTATGGATATCCTTAACCGTATACCGTTTGGCGATACCGAAGCGATGGTGGACCCTCCGACGGCGGACGTAACCGGCAGGGTTCTGGAGGTTATGGGCAACTGCGGATACGATTGCAGCCATCCGGCCGCAAAGCGCGGCGTCAGGTTTCTTAAAAACCTGCAGGAAAAGGACGGGTGCTGGTGGGGGCGCTGGGGCGTCAACTACATTTATGGGACATGGTCCGCCCTGCGGGGGCTGATCTCGATTGGGGAGGACCCGAAGTCGCCTTGCATCAGAGCGGCAATGCACTGGCTAAAAGACCACCAGAACGCGGATGGGGGCTGGGGTGAGACGTGCGATTCCTATAGACTGCCCGAACTGCGCGGCCAGGGTCCCAGCACTGCATCTCAGACCGCCTGGGCAATAATGGGTCTTCTGGCAGGGAATGAAGAAAAATCCCCTGAGGTAAGCAAGGGGGTCCAGTACCTGTTAAGGAACCAAAAACCCGACGGGACCTGGGATGAGATATACTTCACCGGGACCGGGTTCCCTAAACATTTCTACATAAGATATCACAATTACCGGAACTGTTTTCCGCTTATGGCGCTGGGTCAGTATGTGAAGAATCTGGGGCAGTAGGGAGGGCAGGCTTGCCGGCCGGCCCGGGACCAGGGAGAAAGCTGGTGTGTGCCCGTCGTGGTCCAAAAGGGCGGCGAAGCAGTCGAAAAGACGTTCTCCGGCACAGATTCAGCAAAAGAGCACCCGCAACAGCAATAGTCAGCCGATCTGTTCCAGTCCGAGGTTGGCCACCGGCATTGCCGGTGGCTTGACCCGTCCGAGAAGGGCATTGTCATGGCCCGCGGTAGCCCATCATAGGGCTCAGGTTTCCGGAAGCCGTGTTCCGCGATGAAGATCTGGTTCCAATAGGTTGCGTACATCGAATAAACGAAGGCGGAGGGCGTGAATGAGAAAAAGGATCTTCTTCATCTGCGGTTCGATGAATCAGACAACCCAAATGCACCAGATTTCCAAGCACCTTTCCGACTACGAGCATTCCTTCTCGCCTTACTACTGCCACGGCTTTGACGAGATTCTTCGAAGACTCGGGTTGATCGATTTCACGATCGCAGGTAACAAGGTGGTGGGAAGCTGCCGGGCGTATCTGCAGAGTCATGGCCTCCTAATCGACTACCAGGGAAAGAATCTTCCCTGCGACCTGGTGGTTACCTGCTCGGATCTATACATCCAGAAGAACATTCGAGCCAGTAGGATCGTACTGGTTCAGGAGGGGATTACCGATCGGGAATCCATTATGTTTCATCTCGTCAAGCGCTTCCGATTCCTTCCTCGATGGATGGCGGATACTGCGGCGACCGGTCTAAGCGATGCATACCGGGCTTTTTGTGTCGCGAGCGAGGGATATCGCGATTTTTTCATCCGAAAAGGTGTGCGCCCCGAGAAGATTGTCGTTACGGGAATACCCAATTTCGATGACTGCCGGCGATATTGCACTAACGACTTTCCCTACAGGCACTACGTGCTGGTCTGCACGTCGCCGATGAGGGAGTTATTCCGGCGCGAGGACCGCGAGGGCTTCCTACGAAGGGCCGTGGAGATCGCCGGGGGCCGGCAGCTTATCTTCAAGCTTCACCCGATCGAAAATGTCGAGCGCGCCACCCTGGAAATCAGGGAGCACGCGCCGGGCGCCATAGTGTTCGCGACTGGGAGCGCGGAAGAAATGATCGCTAACTGCGATGTCCTGATCTCTCGATTTTCGTCGACTGCTTTCGTCGGCATTGCGCTCGGTAAGGAGACTTACTCGGACTTCGATATGGACGAATTGCGGCGACTGATGCCTCTTCAAAACAACTCGGCGGCTTTGAACATCGCCGATGTCTGCCGCCGGGTTCTCGAAGAGAAATGAGATCAAAGCAGGCCGCAGGGATACCAGTTGCTGCTTCCGACGCGCATCCGGCAATCAAAAAGATGGCCAAAATCATATTGTCCCGCGCCGGAGGCGAAGGTGTAGTGAGGGAACTGACGGACATAATTCTCAAGGCCGGCAAGTGATTAAGGGCATTCCAGATGAACGACTCGAAAAAAGCAATCTTCATAACCGTTAGAACTAATTCAACCCGTCTTCCAAGGAAGGCTCTGCTGGAAATAAATGGCACTTCGACCATCGAGCATCTCATTCACAGGGTCAAGAGATCCAAAAAAGCTGAAGCAATAGTACTTTGTACGACAGAGATCGAGGAAGATGATGTTTTGTGTGAAATCGCCCGAACGAACGGAATTTTCTTCCATCGCGGCAGCGTAAAAGATAAACTCGACAGGTGGAAGGGGGCCGCAATCAAATACTCCATTGAATTCTTTGTGACTGCAGACGGCGATGATCTTTTCTGCGAACCTGAGCTTATAGACTTGGCGTTCGAACAGTATGAAGGCAGCCGGCCTGATTTTATCGAAGCTGCCAATGTAGTATGTGGCGCTTTCACATACGGCATAAAGACGGCAGCGCTTTTGCGTGTCTGTGAGATAAAAGATACAGACGACACCGAGATGATGTGGGTTTATTTTAAAGAAACCGGCATCTTCAAGGTAGAAGATCTCCGTGGCGTTGATGAGCTGTATAGGAGGCCCGACATAAGAATGACGTTGGACTATCCTGAAGATTTCGAGTTCTTCCGGAATGTAATCGAAAACTTGAGCATTGTTAACCCGGATTTTGGGTTGAGGGACATCATAGGGTACCTCGATCAAAATCCTGAGGTCATCAGAATCAACCAGCATTTACACAGCCAATGGGCGGAAAACCAGAAGAAGAAAACCCAGCTTGTTCTCAAGAATTGAGACCGAAACCAGTGAAAAAGCCACAATGCCTAAGACGGTTAATCCATCGAAATACCTGGGTAATGAACTTTCATACCTTGAAAAGGTTTTGAACTCCGAGTCGTGGTCGGCGACAGGCGGATCGTGGGTGCAGTCCCTCGAGAGGGAATTCGCCCGCAAGTTCGGAGTGAAATATGCCGTTGCCTTCAACTCCGGAACTTCAACATTGCACGCGGCTCTGGAGGCCGGTGGAGTGAGGCCGGGAGATGAAGTCATTTCTCCCGCCCTTACTGTCATTATGGACACGACTGCCACAATCCACGCCAATGCTATCCCGGTCTATGCGGATGTAGATCCGGAAACCTTCACCATCGATCCTGTCGATGTGGCGAGGAACATTACTCCACGAACAAAAGCAATTATCCCTGTGTCACTTTATGGCCTGCCTCCCGACATGGATGCCTTAATGGATCTGGCTAGAGTGCATAATCTTACAGTGATCGAAGACAACGCTCAGGCAGTGCTGAGCCTGTACAAGGGCAAATTACTCGGCACTATCGGCCATATGGCAAGCTATAGCTTTGAGAACACGAAACACATCTCATGCGGCGAAGGCGGCATGATAATCACCGATGACGAAAAGTACGCTGAGATGGTGCGCAAGATAGGAGGCCATGGGTTCAAGAATTTGCGTGCCGAAGAGGGTCGTATCCGACTGAATCAGGACGTATTCCAGGACCCCGATTACAAGCGCCATGATGTCTTGGGGTGGAATTACAGGCTGGCTGAATTCAATGCTGCGGTTGCGCTCTCGCAACTCGAACGAGTCGATGAACTGGTGGAGATGAGGATTAAATCAGCCAGAATGTTTATGGACGCTATGTCTTATTGCGACTACCTGATCCCACAGAAAACACCCGAAGGATTTACTAATTCCTACTATACACTCGGTGTGCTCTACAGAGGCGACGAAAGCATAAGAGTGCCATGGAAAGAATTCAGAAAGGCGTATATTCGAAATGGCGGGGACGGCATCTACGCGGCATGGAGCGTACCCTATCTCGAGCCGGTGATTTCAGAGCGGCAATTTGCCGGGCGCTATCCGGAGATTTACGAGAACGTGAGGTACGGAAAAGGGTTGTGCCCTGTTGCTGAAAGTGTCCAGAAGAGAATTATGCAGTTTAAGACCAACTATCGGGACCTTGCATTGGCTGAAAGGAAAGCTGAAGCATTAAAGACAACCATTGACGATTTCCGAAGCTGAGCAGG
The DNA here is from genome assembly GCA_049515795.1 of Syntrophobacteraceae bacterium. Taxonomy (GTDB): domain Bacteria; phylum Desulfobacterota; class Syntrophobacteria; order Syntrophobacterales; family Syntrophobacteraceae; genus SbD1. The sequence goes on along the minus strand of JBEKTT010000015.1, from coordinate 42,560 downwards.
AAAGGCTCTTATGGAAAAAACAATAATAGCCATTGCCGGTTCGCGCGGGCTGATCGGTTCTGCGGCCACCCAATTCTTTGAACAAAAGCCTGACTGTGAAGTCTTCGAGATCGACCTGCAGTTAGGCCATGATCTGACAGACGAGGAGTTTGTGAAATCCTGGTTCGAAAGCAACCCGGCAGATTATCTGATCAATCTCTTTGTTTTGAATGACCATGTTGAAGAGATCCAATCCGGCCAGCAAACCCTGTTCAGCGTTTCGTTGGAAAGCCTGAGAAAGTACCTTGAAACGAATGTGATCTCACTTTTTTCGGTTTGCCGTCAGTTTGCAAGATCAGATCGTGCAAAAGGGATCATCAACTTCTCTTCTACTTACGGGATTGTGTCACCTCTGCCTGACCTCTACTCGGGCCGTGAAAAGCATATCGGATACTCGACCTCCAAGGGGGCCGTAATTCAACTGACAAAGCACCTTGCCACACATCTCGCGCCGAGAATCCGAGTCAATTGTATCGCTCCGGGCGGAGTTGAGCACGATCAGGGAGAATCATTCATTGCAGCCTACTCCAGGCATACTCCAATAGGCAGAATGATGAGGAGGACTGAATTAAACAGGCTCTTGGAGTACTTGTGCTCGGATCATTCCAGTTACATGACCGGTTCCGTCATTACAATAGACGGGGGCTGGACAGCTTGGTAACCAGACTACGCCGGAATAATTTGGATAAAGCTGAAATAACCCCCAAATATCTCTTGTGCAAAAAGATGGTATATGATGCTAGATCTGAATAATTTGGAACAGCCTTATTTAATTGCTGAAATCGGCATCAATCACAACGGCGACTTGCAGATCGCTAAGAAGCTGATCGATGCTACATTTGCTTGTTCATGGGATTGTGTTAAATTTCAGAAGAGGGAGCCTGATTTGTGTGTTCCGGAGCAGCAGAAGGGCGCTATACGGGAAACCCCATGGGGCACGATGACATACATCGAGTACAAGCACAGGATCGAGTTTTCCAGGAAAGAATACGACTATATCGATAAATACTGTAAAGAGAAACCCCTATCCTGGTCTGCTTCTGTTTGGGATATACCCAGTATGGAATTCATTGCCGGATACGATGTTCCCTTTATTAAACTCCCTTCTGCGATGCTGGTGGAGAAAGATCTCCTTATAATGACCTGCAGGACTGGAAAACCGATCATCCTCTCGACCGGCATGAGCACCATCGAAGAGATCGACGAGGCCGTGAATATTCTTAGTAAGTACGCTTCCCAGTTTGCCCTGATGCATGCGAATTCTGCTTATCCCGCTCCAATAGAAGAGCTCAACATAAGATGCATTCAGACTTTAAAAGAGAGATACAAATGTGTAGTCGGGTACAGCGGCCACGAGTATGGTCTCGAGCCAACGATTTTTGCTGTTGCGATGGGTGCTCAGTTGATAGAGAGACATATCACGATCGATCATTTGATGTGGGGGACCGACCAGTCTTCAAGCGTCGAGGTGATGGGAATGGATATGCTGAGAAAGAGGATCAAGGAGGCCCGTACCATCTTGGGAGATGGCTTGAAAGTGGTCACCAAAAGTGAGATTCCGATCAGAAACAAGCTTCGCGGGGTATAATGGGAAGCTGCCGAAACTGCTGAACTGCTGCCCTATTCTGAAGGCAGTCGCCAAAACTGAATTCTAAGTTGAGTTTTCCGCAGCAATGCCCCGGATTGGTCGGGAATAAACGGCTCCTGCCTCCTTGACAGCCAGCCGGGTGGATGTTATTCGAAGCAGGTCGGAAAGCAATTTCTTATCATCTATCGCGGGAATGATAATTGAAGGCTTTGGTTACAGGAGCGACAGGATTTATCGGGAGTCACTTGGTGGAAGCCCTCGTTCAACGAGGAGTCCAAGTCAGATGCCTTGTTCGGAATAAGAAGCTTTTGGGGTGGGTGAAGGAGTCCCCCGTTGAGTTTGTAGTCGGAAATTGCCAGGATAGGAATTCTCTCAAACAAGGTGTGAAAGACGTCGATCAGGTGTTTCATCTTGCGGGTGCGATAACGGCCGTCAAAGAAAAAACCTATTTCGAAGTGAATGCCCTGGGTACGGAGAACCTTGTCCAAGCCTGCATCGAAAACAACACCCGTCTCAAAAAATTCATCTATCTTTCGAGCCAGGCAGCAGCGGGTCCGTGTAGGAGCGGTGGGAAGACAAAGGAATCCGACCCTTGCCACCCAGTCTCGCCCTACGGGAGAAGCAAATTGCTGGGGGAGCAACTGGCGTTGTCCCACTCTCATGAGCTTCCTCTCCTTATCCTGCGGTCTTGTGCCGTCTATGGGCCCAGGGATAAAGGCTTTTATGCTCTTTTTAAGTGCCTCTCGAAGAGCATCAAGCCCTGTCTCTCCGACCACGATCAACACATCAGCATGTGCTATGTTCAGGATCTTGTCCGAGCGATCCTATTGGCTGCTGAGGCCCAAACCGAGAACGGGGAAATATTTTTTCTGTCTGATGGTCAAGACTACCGGATGGAGGAAATTGGTGATATCTTCGCGCAAGCGATGAAGACAAGAGCTCTGCAGCTCCGCCTTCCCAAACAGTTGCTGTTCGGCATGGCCTTATTTGCAGAATGTTTTTCCAGAGTCTCCGGAAGGCCTTCCATCATGAGCAGAGGCAAGGTGGAGGAAATGATCCGGAAAAATTGGCTCTGCGACATTACAAAGGCCAGGGCTTTATTGGGTTTCGAGCCCCGGATTTCTCTGGTCCGGGGAGCTGAATTAACCGTCGCCTGGTACAAAAAAGAAAATTGGTTGTAGCGATATTTTCTGAATGTTATCGGTGATAACCTCTCAAAAAGAGCAATCATGGCCGGCATTGAGATCATTACTGTGGAAAGAAGATCGGAGCTCAAGGACTTCATTGACCTGCCTTGGAAAATCTATGCTGAGTACCCCAAATGGGTCCCCCCCCTTAAGAAAGAGGTTCGCCGGATGCTGGATCCCAGCATACACCCTTTCTGGGAGTTTTCCGAGCGCATTCTCTTTCTGGCCCGACGTGGCTCGGAGACGGTGGGAAGGATCGCGGGCATCATAGATCGCCATCATAACGAGTTCCACGGCGAACAGATGGGCATTTGGGGATTTTTCGAATGTGTTGACGATCCGGAGGCCGCTGCGTCGCTCTTCTCCTCCGTGGAGACGTGGGTTCGCCGGAAGGGGATGACCTTCGTGAGAGGCCCTCTCAACCCATCCATCAATTACGAGGCGGGCTTGCTCATCGACGGGTTCGATCATCCGCCTGGTTTGATGATGACTTACAATCCGTCTTACTACCCGAGGTTGGTCGAATCGTGCGGTTTCACCAAAGAGAAGGACTTGTTTGCCTTCATGGTAGATGGGGATTACCGGCTTCCCGAGTGGCTGGATCGTCTTGCCGAACGGATGGCCCAAAAAAGAGGTGTCCACATCAGGGACTTTCGGCTAAAGGATGCGGGTTCTGAGCTTGCTCTGATCAGGGAGATATACAACGACTGCTGGTCCGGCAACTGGGGTTACGTCCCCTTGAGCGATAATGAGACACTGGAGATGGGAAAGAGCATGGTGAAAATCGGGGACCCGGACATGGCTTTCTTCATCTATTATGAGGATGAACCCGCAGGTATCTGCGTGGTCTTGCCCGACATCAACCCTTTGCTCAAGCGTCTCAACGGGCGCATCGGCCTGCAGGGTTTGCTGAAGGTCCTCATATATCGGCGGGAGATCACCGGATTGCGGGGTATGCTCTTCGGGATCAAGGAGAAGTATCGACAACTGGGACTCCCTATACTGGCCTTCCACCACATGTATAAGGTTGTGAGGAAGAAAGAAAAATATCGCTATATGGAGATGGGCTGGACCCTGGAGGACAACGAGTCGATCAACTTCTTAGTAAAGGAAGTCGGCGCAAGAATACACAAGAAATATGGCATATTTAGAAAGTCTTTATAACTACTGAAAGCGAGAGTATCGCGTTGAAACGGGGGACTGGACATATTGACTGAAAATCGGGTTCCAATCATTGCTTTCGTCTGGCGGCCTGAAGATATGATCCCGTCTGTGACCCAAATGGCACATCGAACGGGGAGCAGGGCCATCTTCGATTTTTCCATGATGGGGGTGGAATCGCTTTTTTCTTTCTTACGAAAAGCCGACCCTGCCGGCCATGTCCGGGATATCAAGATTTCTGCCCCTGCCTTGATGGATCCGTCTTTGGGACAGTTGTTGAAAGCAACAGGGGTCCAAAACATCTGGGTCGAATGCCACCCCCAGTTTTTCCCGGGGGACCCTTCCGCCTTTCTACAGAGATTGAAGGATTTGCCGGAAGACTACCGTTGTTTCCCAATCATCGGGGACCTGAAACTCCTGGCGGCTATTTTGACAGACAGCTCGGGAATCGGGCGCATCGTCCTGAAAGGATGCGAGGCATCCGGGTTCGTGAGCGGTGAGACGACCCTGGCTCTATATTCAGCGGTCAAGGAAATGCTGCGCAACCCCTTGAAGCCGCTGGACATTCTCATCTGGGGAAGCGTCTGCACTCCTGAGGCGGCGGCGGCATTACTGTCCACCGGGGCCATGGGGATCGTCTTCGAGAGCGTCCATTGGCTGACAGACCTGGTTGCCGCCGACGATCTCCAACGCCGGCGGCTCTCCAACCTCCGCCTGGACTCCACCGATCTGGCCGGCCTTGACCTGCAGGTCCCTTGCCGCCTTTTCAACAAGGGAAACTCTATCGCGTTCAAGGAGATCAAAAAGTTCGAGAACTCGCTGTGCGGCGCAAAGATTACGGAGGAAAGCCGCCGTTCCTTCGCAGGCCGAGTGAGTGCCGGGGCACTCCACCCTCTTGAGAGCCATTTCACCCCGGGCGAGGTCATCCCTCTGGGTGTGGAGACCTCCTTTGCTGCGTCCTTCGCCGAGCGTTTTGGGACGCGAACCGAAGAGGCCGTGAAGTCCTTCATGGACGAGATTCGCAGCTTATGCCGCCTGGCTGAGGTGAAAAAGGATTGCTTTTTGGACAGCCCTACAGCCGGAGAGATGGGAGTCCAATATCCTTTTATTCAAGGGGGCATGTCCTGTATCACGGATGTCCCTGAGTTTGCCTCAAGGGTTGCCGAGGCCGGTGGACTGCCCACCATCGCCCTTGGCCTGATGGACGCGGAGACCCTTGACCGGAGGCTGGGACGCCTGGCGGAGATCATGAGAGGACGCCCTTATGCAGTGAATATCGTTTCTCTGGCGGAGAACCCTTACAGGGAGACCCATCTGGCCTGGATAAAGAAACACAAGCCCCGTTTTGTGGTGATCGCAGGAGGGGATCTCTCACCTTTAGGGGAATTGATGGAATGCGGTTTAGAGGTCATATATATCGCCCCTGATGAGGCCCTTTTGGGGCTTGCCCTTGAAGCCGGCGTCCGGTACGTGATCTGCGAGGGATATGAAGCCGGCGGGCACGTAGGGCGCCATAGCACACTCACCCTTGCTCAAAGGGTGTTGGATCTGAAACGGCTGAAGCCATCCCTGTTCCAAAATTGCCGCATTGTTTTTGCCGGGGGAATCTTCAATCGGGAGACCGCGTTCATAGCCGCCATGCTCGGAGCGGATGCCATCCAGATGGGCACCGCGTATCTGGCCACCAGGGAGATCGTTGAGACGTGCGCCCTGACGGCGCTCTATCAGCGTATGATCCTGGAATCGCTTCCGGGGGGAACGGTCGTTTCAGGCCAGGACACCGGACTGCGGGTGCGATCCTTGAGGACCCCTAGAACGGCTGCTGTTCTATCCCTGGAGAGGGAGTTTGCAGCGGGTGACCAAGATGAGCATTCCTTCCGCACGAGAATAGAAGAGATGACAGCGGGGAGCCTCTTCGCTGCGGCCCGAGGCATGGACAAACCGTGCGGGGCGCCTCTGGACGAGCGGGCCTGCCTGGAACGCGGGCAATTCATGAGTGGGGCCTGCGCCGGCCTCATCAGTAAGGTCCTGGAGCTGCCGTCCTTCCATCGCGAGCTGGCCGCAGGCACTCTCTTGCTGCATCAGCCATTTGAGGGGCCTATCGAGAGAATGCCGGAACCTTCACCCGGCGCTTCGCACCCCATAAAGACCCCATCCAGCGGGATTGGCCATGGACTGGAGCAGGCAACGCCGCATAGAGGCGCCCATGAAAGGGTTGCCATCATTGGGATGGGTATTCTCAATACCTTGGGGAAAAGCGTGGAAGAGGTCTGGGCTTCAAGCCTGGCAATGAAAAGCGGGATTACCCTGGTTCCGCCTTCCCGGTGGGATCACAAGCGTTTTTATGATCCCCGCCCGTTCGTTCCGGACAAAACTTACTGCAAGGTGGGCGCCTTCCTGGACTTCCATATCTCCCGCAATGAGCTCGGGATTTCCCCACATGATTTCCGAACCATGACCGAAGCCACAAAGATCACCATGTGGCTGGCGGAGAGAGCCATCCGGGCGTCCGGCATCCTGGAGTCCAACATCCCACGGGAGCGAATCGCGGTCCTCATCTCCCAGAACTCGGGAGAGGTGGCGATGACCCTCACCGATTTGATCATAAGAGGGTACGTTAACGACATCCTTGCCGATATCAATAGGGCTGTTCACCTCAGTCCGGATCAGATGAGCGCCGTCGAACGTGAGGTGAAATCCGCACGCCTGGCCCCGGACGATACCACACTCCTGGGCAGACTCAGTTCCGCAGCGGCAGGCTTCATTTGCAACCGGTATGGGTTCATGGGACCCAGTCACTCTGTCTCCGCAGCCTGCGCGACCTCACTGGTCGCACTTCACAGCGCGATCCAGATGATCCGAACCGGCATCATCGATGCAGCCATCGTCGGAGGGGGCGAGGATAATCTCAGGCACATGCATTTTCTGGAATTTTCAGCCCTGGGCGCCCTTTTCGGGCTGTCCGGGCAGGAAAGGCCCGCTCACGAAACCTCCCGCCCCTTCGATGCCGAAAGAGACGGGATGGTCCTGGGCGAAGGCGGGGGAGTAATTGTCATCGAGCGGGAAAGTTCGGCCCGTGCAAGGGGGGCGCTTGTCCACGCCGTCATCACGGGCATGGGAGCGAGCAACAACCATCTGGGGATGGTGGAGTCCTCCAGTGTCACTCAGGAGATCGCCATCCGCGCCTCTTTCCAAGGGACACCCTATGGGCCGGATGCGGTGGACCTGGTGGAGTGTCATGCCACGAGTACCCGGCAAGGTGACATAGAGGAGGTCCGTGCCCTGAAGTCCTTCTTCAATTCCTCCAAGCGCACAGTTCTCACCTCATTTAAATCCCAGATCGGACACACTCTCGGCGCCTCGGGCCTTATCAGCCTCATTCGAGGAGTTATGGCCATGAAGGCGGGGGTTTTCCCCCCCACCCTCAATTATATAAATCCAGACCCGGAAATCGACCTTGAAGGATCGGGTCTCTTCATCGCCCCCGAGCCGCTTGACTGGGAGTGCAGGGCCGGCCGGCCACGAAGGCTTCAGGTCAACGCTTTCGGGTTTGGAGGTTCTAACTACGTCGTGCAGTTGGAACAGGCGATGGATGAAGCAGCTACGATCCTGGTATCCCCGGGCGGTGAGCCCGGTCTCGATCGAGAGAAAGGTGACGGCACTTCGGATTTCGGATTTCGGACTTCGGATTTGAAGGAAGAGCCCAATTCCGCTGGAGAAGCAAGTGGTGGGTCTCCTGAGCTTCAGGGCGTATCTTTGTTCCGAGTCAAAATGGACGGCCGTGACTTCCGGATGGCTGTCGTGGCGGAATCCGAAGAAGAGGCGCTCACTGTCATCGAGAGGTCACGTCACCTTACAGAGGGCGGGATCGTCACACCCAAGGCCTTGAGGTCCCTGGCGCAGCAGGGGGTCTTCATGGGCGCTGATGATCTGCTGGCGCTACCGCTCGCCTTGGTGTTTCCCGGGCAGGGCACCCACTATGAAGGAATGGGGCGGGATCTCTACGAGTCTTTTCCCGTCATCAGGGAGTGGATGGATCGGGCTGCGGCGGCTGCGGACTTCGACCTCCTTCACCTGTTGTTCCATGATCGAGAGGAGAATCTTCAGAAGACCAGGTGGCAGCAGCCGGCCCTGTTCGTCTTGGAATACGCCATGGCTCGATACCTCCTCTCACTTGGCATCCACCCGGTGGCGACAGCCGGCCACAGTTTAGGCGAACTGACCGCCTTGTGCCTGGCCGGAGTCTATACCCTGGAGGACGGGTTCCGAATCGTGAACATGAGAGCCCGCTGTATGGACAACGCCGGTGGCATGCACATGGACCCGGGTGTCATGGCGGCCGTGGACACCCCCCTGGATCTGCTCAAAGAGTTGATCCAGGGACGGGAGGAAGATGTCCACATCAGCAATATCAATTCACCGAGCCAGGTCGTTCTGAGCGGCAAGACCGAGGCGGTCAACAATTTTACTAACGAACTGAAGGAGATGGGATACAGGGCCACTCTTTTGCGAGTCAGCATGGCCTTCCACTCCCCTATCATGAGAGTCATCCATGATGAGCTCGAAGCGTTCATTGCCCCCATCCCGTTTCATTCTCCGCAGATTCCCGTCATCTCCAATACGACCATGGCTCCGTATCCATCAGATCCCGGAGAGATCAGGCGAATTCTGATGGCCCACCTGGAATCTCCCGTCCATTGGATGAATAACGTTCAGACTCTTTGGAACGACTACGGAGTCCGGATCTTCGTGGAGGTCGGCCCAGGCGATATATTGAGCAATCTCATCGCAGACACGCTCTCTGACTCGGCATGCATCCAGACTTGCCTTCCCCGGGCAGAGAGCTTGACCTGCAAGACGGCCCTTGCTCAGCTCTTCGTGCAAGGGCATCTAAAGGTTCAAAAGGAACCCGGATTTGTTTGCCTCCCTGGAGTTGGAAAGGCTTCGGGATCTTACCGCTCACCCCCGGCATCCACGTTACGACCCGTGGCGCCAGGGCTTGCAGGGTCCAACCCGATGGGAGGGATCGTTCAAAGGGAAATCAACCGATTCGTGCTGGAGACCTTCGGTCGATTCCTTAAGCCCAATATCCTGGAAGCCATCCGCCAAGAGGTCGCCCCGGCATTCCAGGAGGACGATCTGGCATCGGTTATCCAATCCATGCTCGGTGGCTCCGGGCCCCCCGAAGGCCGGAGGGAGCCCCCCGATGCTGTTGAATTAAGGATCAATCGTGATTCGCATGCCCGTAGAATTGCTCCCGGCCCTCCTTTAGAAAAGAGGGAAGCTGCCGGAAGCCCCCCTTTTATAGAGGGGGATTCAGGGGGATTTCCCGAGCCAGGCGATTCACCCGTATCGATGGAGACTCCCGCCCCCGGCGATGCGCCTGAGAGCCGGGACCACATGGAGAGCCTTATTCGAATCATCATGGATGCTACTGGATTCGAAAGGGGCGAGATCCAACCCGATATGGATCTCAAGAGAGATCTCTCCATCCGCTCCAGTCGTCTCCCCATCATCATGGACGCTGCGGAACGCCACTTCGGGATCACTATCGAATTGCAGGATTTTATCCATGTCCGCACCGTGAGGGACATCGCGCAGAAGATCTCCGAGATAGTCGCCAGGCGGGGAGGCGCCGGGCCGCGGCCGGCCACCGCGGCTGTTGACCCCGGCGCGGTGCGGGATGAAACCCTGAAGCCTTCAGAGGATGATGCAAGCCTAAAGCGGCTCGTATTCAGTTACGTCCCTCTCGATCTGCCGGCTTCCATTCCCATGAAATTGGAGCCGGGCGAGTCAGTCCTCCTTCTCTCACCGGGCAGGGATGACCGCATTGCAGCAAGTGCAGGAGACATCTTCCGCCTGGATCACGGGGTTGACATATTTCCCATGCCGTTCATGCAAGAGAGCTTCGCTCCAGGCGAAACGGGCTACGACATTCGAACTGCCGAAGGGGCCCGTGGGGCTTCCGATAGGATAGCAGACCTGACGTCCCTCGTTGGGATGCTTATCATATTACCTCAAGGTGTGCCGGAAAGTTTAAGAAGCATGGAGGATGTTTCGCGGCTTCTCAAGGGGCTCTTTATCCTCCTGAAAACATTTCTCCAATCACCGGCAAGGAAATTCGTCGTGCTGATTCACTCCGGGGAGAATATCGAAACATCGGTTCGGCTGCCAGCGGAGGGGATGCTGGGACTATTTCTGAGCGCAGCGCAGGAACACCCGGCGGTCCAGTTTCGCACATTGGAAATCGGCCGTGACACCGACCTTCGCGCTGCCTTATGCGATGCTCTGGACAGAGGATACACGATGGTTGAGATGGCTCATCGTGATGGAAGGGTTTTCACCTCGGAGGGACGCGTCGCCCCGTCGGTTTTCAGGGACCCGTCAAGTCTCGAACTTAGTCCTGGAGACGTTGTAGTCATGTCCGGGGGCGCAACGGGGATCAGCGCCCACCTAGCCCGCAGTCTTGTGCCCTTTAAGCCCCGCCTGGTCTTTCTGGGGAGGACGTCTCTCGATTCAGGCATGAATACCGTAAAACCCCGTCCCACGCATCCGCTTTCGGAGTCTTTCGCTTTCGAAGACAGGGCTTTGGAGATTACCCGGACCCTGGCGGATTTGCACTCCTCAGGGATCGAGGCATCCTACCATACCTGCGATGTCACTGACCCCGAGGCGGTCCGTGCCGTCATGGACGAGGTGGCAAACCTTTATGGCAAGGTCCGCGGGATCATCCACGGCGCGGGAGTCCTCAGGGACGGTTTCCTCAGCCAAATTACTCCGGATGATTTCTCCATGGTCACGGACATCAAGTTTCTCGGGGCGTGGAATCTATTCTTGGCTTCCGAGAAAGCCGACTTGAGGTTTTTTGTGGGCCTTTCTTCGGTGGCCGCGATCCAGGGGAATCCTGGCCAAACCAACTACGCGGCAGCCAACCGGATGATGTCTGCGTTGATCAGGACCCTCCGGCGGAAGAATGGCGCCATACGGTTCAAGGCTTTGATGCTTCCCCCTATCGAGGGGGCGGGCATGGCCGAGGACCCGGATGTACGGGAGCTAATGAGGTGGAAGGGCGCGTCCTACATCCATGTAAATGAGCTTGCAGGGCTTTTCTGCCGGGAGCTCTTCGTATCCCCGGCCGACGACGATTGGGTAATGTTCATGAGGACACTACCCTCCGTTAAGACGGCAAGGCTAAATGACATGACCCGTCCTTCGCCCAATGGAGAACTGGATGGAGGCTCCGCGTCCTTCAGCCCCGAGGACTTTCCCATGATAGAGGGGATCTCGAGCCTGGACATCCGCCGGGAACAACTCGAGGCCTTCAGGTCCTTTTCCCGGGAGAAGGATCTTTGGATCGAGGATCACAGGCCCTTGACGTTCGTCAAGCATCCCCTGGTCTCAGCCGCCATGTTTCTGGAGACATTCATGGAAGCCGCCCGGATGCTATATCCTTACTTGCAGGTGCGAGGGGCCCGCCAGGTACGTTTTTTGGACATGATCCAATGTCCTCCCGGGGTTCCGCGGTCTTCCAGGATCTCCTGCCGCCGGGTCGGCAACGGCCTTCCGGAGGTATTATGCGAGGTCACTCTGGCAACACAGGAGATCTCCCCCACAGGAAGATTGACAGACCGCTTCACCCCTCACTGCAAGGGTCAGGTCATTCTCGACGGCGGGGAAGGACATTTAGGGGAGGGTTTCCTGGATTTTCCCGTCCGGCTCGACGAACTGCGGACGCGCCCCATGGATCATGAGAATATGGTTGAATGGTACAAGAAATACAGCGGCCTCAAAGGCCGGTATTGCGTGGTGGAGCTCCTTGACGGTGCAGGTCCGGGAGTGGTAAGGGGACGAACCACCTACCGGCAGACAGGTGATTTCGCAAATCTGCGCAACGCGCAGTACCAATACTCTCCCTACCTTTTCGAGGCCCTTTTGCAGTTGACTGGCTTCTACTGCGTGGCAATGAAGATGCCGGAGCAACGATCCATGATTCCCATGGAGATCGGGGAGATGCGGTTTTGCCGAAAATGCCGGGAGGGGGAACAGATCGCCCTGGAGGCCCGCATGCGGGAGCAGAACGAGCAAGGCCTCACCTGGGACGCCAGAGGACTTGACGATCAAGGCCGCACCATCATGCAGGTTTCCGATATGCGGATGCACTGGGTTTCGGACTGAGCCTTCAGGGCTCCGAAAGAACGCGGTTCAGGAAAGATTGGAGTGGATGTGGCAGAAGATTGCCAAGACATAACCGTCCATGCCGCGAGTTTCGATCATCGAGGGGGACCGGTCTTTTATGCATCCTTGCCATGTTCCACCGAAATCTTCAAAGGACATAGGACCAACGGGTCAGGAGACAAGGACCGTCTGGTATCTATCCTGTGGGATCACCTGATGGCGATGGGAAGCCCTCTTTGGGAATGCTTTCATTCCTCCCACGGAGCTGCTTTCCCCATTTGCTTGGTCCGCGGCCCGCTTGGCAGGCCCCATCTCCTGTTGGGAGAATATCGGGGCCCGGCCATCTCCTTCAGTGAAGGTGGAGGAAACGTCTGGGCCGCCCTCTGCGGGGATCAGTCCGATATCGGCATCGATGTGGCGGGGACCGATGAATTCCAAAAGGAATACCCCTTTCACCGGGTATTCAATGACCTGGAGCTTCAACATGCCTTGAGATTGGCGGGCGGAGAATTGGGAAGCGCATCAGCCCTGCTCTGGTCTATCAAGGAAGCCGTCGTCAAGGCCCTGGGATGCGCGTTCCACCTCGTGGACCCTCTGCAAATCAACGTCTATCCATCGGTGGCAGGGGGAGACGGCGGATATACCTTTCCAGTGGGCTTATCAAGGAAGGCCCTGATGCGGTTTTCCGTAGGCGCCGGCCGGTCCATATGGGTGCGTTCACTTCCTCGTCTAAAGATGTGGTTTTCCATCGCCCTCTTGAATTGGCATCCTTGACAGGGGCGATGACGGAGATTCCTGATACATTGACCCATAGAGGCAGGATGTAGATCCATGGCTACACAAGTTGAGCACGCAATCGAAGTCGAGAACCTGACGAAGCTTTACGATAACCTTGTGGCGGTCAACGACATATCGTTCAACGTCAGGCGAGGCGAGGTTTTCGCGTTCCTGGGCCCGAACGGCGCAGGCAAGACCACCACTGTCGAGATAGCCGACACGATCCGCAGGCCCACATTGGGGAAGGTGCGCATCCTCGGGATGGACGTCACGAAGGCAAAGCGCGGCATCGTCCCCCTCATCGGGGTCCTCCCGCAGGGGTTCAGCTCGTTCGACAGGATAACGGTCAGGGAAACCATGGAGTACTACGCGCGGCTTTTCTGTCGCAGGAACGCCGATATCGAAGGGCTGATAGATCTCGTTAAGCTCAATGACAAGGCCCAAGAGCAATACATGAAACTTTCCGGGGGCTTGAAGCAGCGCCTCGGAATCGCGATTGCACTCGTGAACGACCCCGAGATCGTGTTCCTCGACGAGCCGACGACAGGTCTCGACCCGCGCGCCAGGCGCGAGGTGTGGGATGTCCTGCTGGGCCTTAAGAAGAAGGGAAAGACGGTATTTCTCACCACGCACTACATAGAGGAAGCTGAGCTTCTTGCAGACACTGTCGCAATTATCTCCAAGGGGAAGATCATCGCCATAGACTCTCCCGTGCAGCTAATAGAAAGCAACGCGGATTACCTGGTCCTCACGCTGCAGTCCGGCGATGAAAAAGCCTTTGAAGTCCTTGGGAAGATGGGCTTCGCGCCGGACCATAACAACCACAAGAGTATCATTGTGAGGGTGGAGCGCACGGACGACATCCGGAAGATACTGAACGCCATGAAAGACGCCGGGGTGTCGTTGCTCAGCATGGACGTTCGCAAGCCCAACCTCGAACAGGTTTTCCTGAAGCTCACCGGCGAGGCGCTCCACGAAGGCGCCTCCGGGGGAAAGGGGGCGGAATGAACCTGAGAGTCGTCGGCGCAAATCTCGCCGTGAGCATCAAGATCTTCTGCCGCGAGAAGACCACAATGTTCTTCACGATTACCTTTCCGATACTGCTTATACTCGTGTTCGGCACCATTTTCGTGGACCAGGATAAAGTGAGCTTCGACCTTTGCTTGCAGGACCTCGACCAAACCGGAACCTCGGCGGAGATCGCCAGGGCCCTCGCCCTCACCGGGAAGTTCAAGATAATCGTGGTCGACCCCGCCATCGACGCCGCGCAGTACGCCAGGAAAAACGGGGTGAACCTTGTCCTGGTTATTCCCAAAGACTATGAAAGATCTTACACACAGTATCTGCAATTAGACGACCCCAACGCATTCGTTACCATCAAGTATATCTACGACCCCAGCTCCAGCTCGGTGCTTACGAAGATACAAATCCTGGAGATGGTATTCGCCAAGTTGAACCAGGGGCTATCCGGAAAGCCGCCGTTCGTCAGGACGGAAGAAACATCGATACACACCAGGAAATACCGGTTCATCGACTTTTTCATCCCCGGCATCATAGCGATGGCGGTGATGACCGCGAGCCTGTTCGGCACGGTGAACGTGAACACGGAGCTGCGGCAGAAGGGCATCATCAGGAAGCTGTCCACCACTCCCATCACCCGTACCGAGTGGATACTGTCGAACATACTGTACCAGTTCGTGCTCGCGGTCATATCCACCACTGCAATGCTGCTGGTGAGCTTCGCCGTGTTTAACGTTAAATTGCAGCTAAACGCCTGGCTCCCTCTGTTCGTTGTGCTTGACGTCTTTACCTTCGTCGGAATCGGGATGATACTCACCCGCATCGTGAAGGAGGCGCAGAGCGCCGCCGCAGCAGCCAACGCCATCATATTCCCGATGATGTTTCTTTCGGGGAGCTTTTTCCCTCTCGAGATGATGCCGCGCTACTTGCAGACGTTCGCCAGGACGCTGCCTCTGTACTATGTTAACGAGGGCCTCCGGGCATCCATGGTGTTTCACGACAACGTGACCGCACTGCGTTACTCCGCGATAATAGGGACTTTCGCGGCCATTGTCTTCGTCTTGGGCATAAAGGCCACCAAATGGGAAGAGGGCGAGTGATTTTCAATGACATCACAGCCATCTCATATATCAGAGGGGAGCGGATTCTTGCAGAAGCGCCCAAAGTGAAGAAGCAGCGCGCTGTTTCTCGTCATCCACCTTTTGCAGGGCTTCCAGCTCCGGGGCGACGACATCCAGGGCAAAGCGAATCTGCTCGGGCGTATGGGTGCAATTGACAAAAAAGCGCAGGCGGGCGGAGTTGTCAGGAACTGCCGGATAGACCATAGGCAGGACATCGATCCCTTGCCGGAGGAGGGCTTGAGAGAGCCTTACAGCCTTCAGGGAATCTCCTACGATCACTGGAATGACAGGGGAATCGCTGTTGCTGGCGCCGGTATTCAGGCCCCTTTCCCGGGCGAGCATGAGAAAAAGCCCGGAGAGCTCATGGAGGCGCGTCACCCGTTGGGGCTCCTTCCTGAGCAATCGAATGGCGGCCAGCGCTGCTGCGACGTTCGGCGGAGGCATTCCCACGCTGTAGACAAAGCCCGGAGCAGTGTATTTCAGGTATTCGATGAGGGCCCCGGATCCTGCGATGTAGCCTCCGCAACTCGCAAAGGATTTGCTCAAGGTGCCCATCCAAAGTTCCACATCGGCAGGATCGATTCCAAAGTGCTCGCCAATACCCCCGCCCCTTTTCCCCAATACGCCGATGGAATGAGCCTCGTCCACCATCAGAAAGGCCCCGTGCCGCTTCTTGATCTTAATGAATTCGGGCAGTTCCGGGATATCGCCATCCATACTGTAAACGCCTTCGATAACGACGAGGGCCCGCCGGAAACGGGGTCGCGACTCCCTGAGAATCATGTCCAGGGCTTGCCAGTTGTTGTGGGGAAAAGAAAGGTGCGTTGCTTGGGAGAGTTGGCATCCCTGGAGAACACTGTTGTGGATCAGGGCATCATTAACGATGAGGTCGGGCTTGCCGAACAGATGGCCGATAGTGGTCACGTTGGTGGCATGCCCGCTCACAAAGACAAGGCTATCCTCTGTTCCAATGAAGTCGGCAATTTCTTTCTCAATCTCACGATGCAGTGGTCTTTCGCCTGAAGCAAGACGGCTTGCCGAAACGGACGTACCGTAGCGGTCGATCGCGTCTTTGGCGGCTTGAGATACGACCGGATCTCCGGACATACCCAGGTAATTGTACCTGGAGAAGGTTATGTACTCTCGACCTTCTGCATTGGCTCCATTGGAGTTGGCCCCTTCGAGCACCCTGAAGTAAGGGTTGTCGATACCTCGCGCCTTCATTCCCATCATGATCTGCTGAAGGTTTCGGTATTCGGGATAGTCCTCAAACGGCAGGCACTCCGGTTGTATCTCAGGGGCATTTCTATGGGCACAGACCCTTTGCGCCGGCTCTCCGGACTGACGGCCGGATGACAGCACCTTTCCCAAAGGTCCGTCTTCGGCTTCAAGCCCTTTTCCCGACGTCCTTTGCCAGAGAACATGCGCCGTCAGATCGGAAATGTCGGCCCCCAGAAACAGCGCCTCGACGGGAAACTCGATTCCCATGTCTTCTTCAATGGCAGTCTTCAGCTCCACTGCCATCAAAGAATCCATGCCCAGCGTATTCAAGGGACCGTGCACATCCACCCTGGAGAAAGAGATATTCAGAAGATCCGCCACCTTTTTCGCAATGTAAGACTCAATGACACGGGTGAGCTCCAACGTGTCTTCCGTCCCCATGTCACCAGATTCCAACTCTCCGGCTTTGAGCGTGGAGGCCTTCAGACGGCTTGCAGCCGGGGTGTCCGCCCTCATGTGGTCCGGTCGGCATTCTTCCCATGCCTGGAGGGGTGTCTCCGGCTCAACTTCTTGGGAATACCCCACGCGCTCGGCAACAACCTTCAAGCTGCCCTGGATAAAATGTTCCCGGCAAAGGTGGCGTTGGACCTTTCCGCTTGTCGTCTTGGGAAGACTGGAGGTCTTGAGGAGCACAACAGCGTAAGCCTGGATTTCATGCTCTCGCGATACACTTTGGCGAATGGCTCCGATCACCGCGTCCGCGTCAAGTTTTCTGATGTATCGTCGCTCGATCTCCTGGACCACCACAAGCCGTTCCTCATCCCCGACTTCAACGGCAAACGCCGCCCCGCAGTCTGCCCGCAAGGCCTCATGGCTTCCCTCCACGGTCCTCTCAATGTCTTGAGGATAGTGATTACGGCCCCGTATGATGATGAGATCCTTCCGGCGGCCGGTGACAAAGAGCTGGCCGGCATGGATAAACCCGAGGTCTCCCGTGCGCAGAAATGGACCTTCGCCCTTATCGGCAAGCCTTGCCCGGAAGGTCTGCTCCGAATCTTCGGGCCGATTCCAATATCCTTGTGCAACGCTTGGCCCTGCGATCCATATTTCTCCGATCCTATCGCTCTTGCAGGGAGTTTGGTTCTCCGGGTCGACGATAACAATCTCATGGTCCGGCGGCGCTCCCCCATTTCCTACCAGCTTGATGCTGTGCTCCCTGTCTTCTGCCGCCAGGGCAAGGCGGCCGGCTTTCAACGCCTGCGCGTCCGCCTGCAGGAATGTCGGTTCGGAGCTCATGTCGGATCCGGAGGCCATAAGGGTTGTTTCCGCGAGACCATAACAGGGCAGATATGCCTTTTGCCGAAAGCCGCAGGATTCGAAAGCCTCTGCGAAGCGGAGGAGCGTCTCCCCCCTGACAGGCTCGGCGCCGTTGAAAGCGACCTCCCAACTGCTCAGATCAAGTCCTGACTTCTGCTCCGGCGTGATCTTTCGAACACAAAGATCGTAGGCAAAATTCGGCCCGCCACTCGTCGTGGCCTTATAGCGTGAGATGGCCATAAGCCAGCGAAGCGGTTTTTGAATGAAGTGAACAGGCGATATCAGGATCATATCTGCACCAGCGTAAACGGGCTGAATGATCCCTCCGATCAACCCCATGTCGTGGTATGGGGGAAGCCAAATTACGCCGCGGCTACTCGGTGAAGCCCCAAAGACTGCGTGGATGACGGATGAATTATGGAGCAGGTTTCCATGGCTGACCATTACGCCCTTTGGACTTCCTGTGGAACCGGATGTGTATTGGAGGACAGCGAGGGAATCAGCACCAATCGGTGGTTCTTGCCAAGCATTTGCCAAGTCGTCGGCAATGGTGTCGGTTGGTATCCATTTGAGAGCCATCAGCGCCGGAGTCTGATCTATTTGGCGCCTGTACTGTTCCAGGGTAGAAGCCGTGGTGAGCGCGACTGTTGGCCCTGCGTCGGATACCGTTGCTACGAGGCTCGCCAGGAACTGGTTGGAATGTGGGGGATAGGTTGGCACGGCGACCATGCCCGCACACAGGCACCCGAAGAATGCCGTGGGAAACTCGGTGCCCGGAGGGTAGAGCAAAAGGACTCTTTCTCCAGGAGAGAGGTGAGATTGGAGATGCGCCGCAATGGCGAGCGCCCCCCGTTCCAGTTCACAATATGTCAGTCTGGTTTCTTGTGATTCTCCATCCGTGAGATAGGTGTAGACGGTTTTCTCTCTATGCTCTTGAACCCTCCGGCGCAGCAGGTGGATAAGGTTCGGCAGCCCTTGCGCGCAGATCGTTGAGCCCGAGCTGCACTGATTACCATGGCTTAAATCGTCTTTCATGCCGTTGCTCATTTCTCCCTTTTTGGTCGAAGAATCCCGTGGTCATCAAAGACAGCCCCAAGTCTCTCCATGGTCAATGCGCAATCGTGAATTGCACAGAATTGAGAAACCATCATCAGCATTCAGGTTTCTCAAAGCATGCTGGATTTGTCAACCATAAGTTTTCAGAAAAGCTCTCCATGCCTTTCCGGTTGCCGGGCTATCCCGGGAGGAGCACCGGAGCCAAGCCAATAGAAAATATCATCTCTAAATACCGATACTTATTGCCTATCGGCGGAGATTTTTTCGCGATTCCCCTCGACAACCCAACAACAACCCAAAACACATAACAACCTCCCTAATAATTTGGGCGTTATCTCGTCAAATATTATAATGTCGACGGCAACTTTTTCATAGTCGGATCAACTTCTTATTGTCCTACTTTCTATCCTATTATTCTAACGCCTCTCATTCAGGTTTTCCATGTGGTTTGGCCTCGTGGGATTGCGGCTTGGCCTCCCGGGATTGCCGTGGTTTTACCGTCTTATGGGATTGCGGCTTGCCCTCCCGGGATTGCCGTGGTTTAACCGTCTCGTGGGATTGCGGTTTGGCCTCCCGGGACTGCCGTGGTTTAACCGTCTCGTGGGATTGCGGTTTGCCCTCCCGGGATTGCCGTGGTTTTACCGTCTTATGGGATTGCGGCTTGGCCTCCCGGGATGGATGGACCTCTCGGGATTGTGGTCGGGACTTCAAGCCTTCGACACCCCAAGTTTGTTGCTTTTCCCAATACCTGCTCTTTTGCCAGCCTCTCCAGTTATGTTGAAGCTGCTGATAAGGTATTTGTTGGTAGTTCCATTGATGCCCTCCCCAACGATGCTCCCTGTAATCAGTTCTCCAACCTGAGGGTATCCGTACATAAAAAGATGGAACGCTTCGATAGTAAACCCAACCTGAGCTATAGTCCCGTGAGCGGTACCAGCGCCCTTGCCACGGACGCCACCACCAACCATTGTAGAAAAAGATGTCCTCCTCTATTTCAGGGACAACATAGACATACGTCTCAGGTATCACTATCACCTCTGGTGGTGCGGCAAATACGATTAGCGGGGGCAGAGTAACGGCAATATCTCCCATTGCCGGCGTTGGAATAGGAACGACAAGTATCGACCCCAAAAGCATTGCTCCAAAAAGCAACCTTTTCATCTTGTTGCCCTCGTTATCCATCACCGATGCAATGTGCTCTCGAGACGCTACAACTGTTATGATGTATGAGTTACCTTATTCATTAATTCCAGGAGTGCAAGTGCCAGGAAGCCGGAATGTATCCGGAATGGATTTGGGTGGTTCGGTAAGCTACATAGCATGGTCGAGTAGAGACGGATCATGCCAAGGGGCTTTCCCACCCATTCCCTGGAAACGTCTGTCAAGCCCACGCCCGCCGCTTATATGAAAATCCCGACGCGGGGAAGAGAGACGCACAGAGCCTGGAGCCCTTTTTACCTCGTCTGGATATACTCGGTTTTCTCGTTTTGTTATGACAACCGGCAGGTCGTGGGGAATAAAATGGAGCTCCCATTCCGGCAACTTCCCGTTATTGCGCCCCTGGAGCACCTGAATTCCAGCTCTGACCGACTGGACAGCGCAGAGGCCTCTGTGCGCGCCCGGCCCATTTCGGCCCAAAAGGCACTCCCTGGCATTGAAGTGTTACATGTGACATGGAAGAAATGCAACACTTCTGTTGCATGCAACAGTTCTTAGAACTAAGTCCACAAGCTTCGACGGGCAGGTCCTTCCGTAAGTGTTTATATATATTTGTAAAAATGAAGTTGCGACGTTTCTCAACCCGACTGGCATGGAACTTGCCTAAATATAATGTCACTTAGCTCATTCCAACCTAGAGAGGTGGTGATGATATGGAAACCGTCCTTATAATAGTCTTATTGATTGTGCTCTTCGGCGGTGGCGGAGGATACTACTGGCGGACGCGGAGCCGTTAGGCGCCCAGATCCAGGGCGGTGGTCACTCGTCAGGATGAGAATCTGGGCAAGATCCACGAACTGGTGATCGACGCCGAAGATGGCCGCATGGTTTGTGTGGCGCCCTCCATCGGCGGCTTCATGGGCATGGTGAACAAGCTGTTTGCCTTGCCTTGGAAAGCCTTCGAAGTCCACGTCACTGAACATAGGCTCACCCTTAACTGCTTATATCTAGAATTATATTCCGCCAAAATTAATTTAACGGAAAGGCGCATGCAATGACGTTAGATCTCCCTCACTTTGCGGCTATTTCAGGGCCACTAATATCTTTAATTGCCGGCCTGTTAGTTTTAATTATGCCCAGGCTCTTGAATTATGTTGTAGCGTTCTACTTGATCATTACAGGTATCTTGGGTTTGCTTCATCGATAACTGGAAATAATTCACCCCATAGGGATTGGCTTATTCTTGCAGGGTGAGTAAAATCAAGCATTTCGAGTTGCTATATTCCTTTCAATCCTGCCCCCGGTCTTGCAGCCAGAAGGCAGAGGCGATTGCCCCTGCCTCTTTTCAATCGTGCTAAAAAAATACGAGGCCGGATTTCCCCGCCCAACCCTTGCCCCCGACCTCGATGGAAAGGGGAGGAAATGTCGCGAGTGAAGCCTCTAAAAATCCTCGATATTGGTGAAAGCAAAAAGAGGTGACCCTGCCGGATTTGAAGCGGACCGATAGATGAACGTTTCAGAATCATTCTCTCTGCTGACATCGGCCGGTGGATCTTGTCCCCATCAGACCAAATATGCCGGTTACAATCAGCTTGGTAAGACAGGATTTACTGGATTAACAGAAATGGCTATGAATTCAGGAATTCAGGGATTTAGGGATTAATCCCTAAATCCCTGAATTCGCAATCCCTTCCGCAGGAGGAACTCGGCAAGGTATGGTCCATCCTGGCCGGTAATGAGGACGGTTTCGGGGGATTCTTTGAGGGCTTGCACCATTTCGGATTCCCTTATCTTGCCTTCTCCGGTTCAGAGTAATCCTCAATCTTAGACAGGTAATCGGCATAGGCCAATCGGATGCCCCGGTCGATGGGGGTGGAGGGCAGCCAGCCGATGCGGTTTATCTTTTGGCTATCGAGAAGTTTGCGGGGGGTGCCGTCGGGCTTTGTGGCGTCCCAATCGAGGGGGCCGTCAAACCCGACGATGCCGGCGACTTGTTCTGCAAGCGCGCGGATGGTCGTGTCCTCGCCGTATCCGATATTGATGAGGTGGTTCGATGCGGTGAACTCACGAGGTGCAGGCTCCCCGAAGAGCCGATCCAGCTTTTCCATGAGAAGCACACAGGCATCGGCGAGGTCGTCGGAATACAGAAATTCGCGTCTCGGAGATCCCGTTCCCCAAAGCTTTATGGCGGGATTGGGCGGCCCAGCGCCCTCAACTCCTATTGGAAAGCTTTCCGGAATGTGATGTCCGTTGAATTTGGAAATTGCCATGAGATTGGCGGCGAAATCGTCAGGAATTGGCCCATAGACGGCCTTGCTTCGAGCTATGGCTTCCCACTCACCCCGGGCGGCGCTTTTGGCCAGATGGAATTTTCGTATGAATGCGGGAAGCACGTGAGAGTTTTGCAGATCGTAAGTGTCGTTTGGGCCGTAGAGGTTTGTGGGCATAACACTTAAGAATCGCGCGCCGTACTGCCGGTTGTAGGCTTCACAAAGCTCGATTCCGGCTATTTTTGCAATCGCATAAGGCTCGTTGGTCGGCTCGAGAGATCCGGTGAGAAGATATTGTTCCTTCATGGGTTGAGGGGCGAGTTTGGGATAAATGCAGGAGCTGCCCAAAGATAAGAACCCTTTTACACCATAGCGCCATGCGGCTTCGATTACGTTTGCCTGTATCTTGATATTTCGAAGCAGGAAGTCCACCGGATACGTGCTGTTGGCGAGAATTCCACCAACTTTGCCTGCGGCATGGAAAACGAATTCCGGATTCTCGGCGGCAAAGAAATCCCGGACGTGCAGCGGGTCTTCCAAATCGAGTTCGGAATGCGTCCGAAAAAGAATATTTGAGTAGCCTTTGGCATCAAGGCGGCGCAGTAAGGCAGACCCGACAAGGCCCCGGTGTCCTGCCACATAGATTTTGGAGTTGTTGTCCATCTTGGGCCGGAACCAAAAGAAGAAAAGCAATTTACCTCATAGGACGCAGAGAAAACAAAGACTTAGATAAAAATCTTTACAGAACTTCAAGGAACTACAAGCCTGTTCTGAGCCTGTAGAAGGGTCTCTGCGGTGAACGCTTACAGAATTGCCGAATTGTAGTCTTTTATACATAACCCGATCCGTTTGTGTAAAGAAAAAAGGCAAGAAAGAAGTTGACTCTTTCACATTTGCGGCATATTTGGGAGAAAATGCACATTGTGCACTTGTGCAATTTGGTGGACGGGGGGCGAAAGACGGATGCCGGATATCGGAGGACGATTACGACGTTCCACGAGGCGCTCCGATCTTCGAACTCGGACCTCCAGTCGCAACTCGCAGATTACAGGCGGCGAACCGGGGAGCGGAAATCACACAGGGACAATCCAGGACCTTTTTACCAAACCTGTTCTAATATTCGGCTGCGGAAATATTCTCATCGGGGACGACGGTTTTGGTCCTGCGGTAATCGACCATCTTTTGGCAAATTTCGATCTGCCGCTTGATGTGGCGGCCTTCGATGTTGGCGCCGGCATCCGAGAGATTCTCTTCGACCTCATGCTCATGGCCGACAGGCCCAAAGCTATCTTCATCGTTGACGCGGCTTTCGAATCGGGAAAGCGGCCCGGCGAGATATTCGAAATAGAGATCGCTCAGATCTCGCCAAAGAAGGCGAACGATTTCTCGCTGCACATGTTTCCTTCGATCAACCTGCTCAGTGATCTTCAGAACGGGGCAGAGGTCAAAATACGGGTCCTGGCCGTTCAGGCGGAGAAAATGCCGGGCAAAATCCGGCAGGGTCTCTCGGATTCGGTGAAAGCGGCTGTTCCGGGCGCCTGCGAATGGCTGCTCCGTCAGATCGAGGAAACCTCAGTAGTCTCTTAGAGGAGTTGTAGTGATAGTTATCCGAATCGGCCAACTGGGGGATCAGCTCGGAGTGCACAGGAACACGGTCCGTAACTGGATAAGGAGCGGGAGGCTTCCGGCGCGCGCCATGTCCGGAAAGCGGTACTTGGTCTCCGAGGCCGATTTTGCGAGGATTTGCCAGGAATTCGGGATCGACCGCTCGGTCCTGAAGCTCAAATATGTTCCCGGTGCGCCGCTAATGAGCCGGGAAATGGGATTGCACGAACTAAACGTGCGCCGGCTTGGCAATCCATTGGGAAAGCTGTGTGAGGAGCCTTCCTGGGGGAGCGCCTGCATGACCTGCGGCAGTTGCTCGAGCGCATGTCCTATATCGGGCGTTGATGGCATGGACCCGCGCAAGATGGTGCGCATGGCCGTGCTCGGTCTTGAGGAGGACATCCTTGATTCGCAGTGGCCCTGGAAGTGCACAATGTGCGGCAAATGCGAAAGGGCCTGCCCGCAAAATGTTGAGATAGTCGCCCTGGTTCATCGGATCAGAAGTTTTCGCGACAGGTCGAGGGTCCCGGGCCCACTGCACAAGGGCGTTCTTATGTGTCTCGCCAGGGGAAACAACCTGGGCATTCCCAGGGGGGATTTCGTCGCCATTGCCGAAGAGTTATCGATGGAAATGGCCGAGGAGGGTTATCCCGGTTTTACATCCCCCATAGACAGAAAGGGGGCGAACCTGCTCGTGACGGTTAATTCCAAGGAACCGTTTGCCGAGCCTGACGATATGAAATATTGGTGGAAGATTTTTTACGCTGCAGGCGAATCCTGGACAATTCCATCGGAAAACTGGGAGGGGGTAAACTGGGCATATTTTACGGGCGATGATGATTCACTGAGGACAATTGTCGGCCGCATAGTCCGGAATATGTACGCGCTGGAGTGCAAAACGCTTCTGCTGCCTGACTGAGGACACGCTTACTATGCCACCCGGTACGGGTTGGAGCGCTGGTTTAAAGAAGACAAAAAGAATTTCAGGGTGACGACTATTTTCGACCTTCTGATGAGTTATCTCAACGAAGGACGCATTCAGGTCGATCCCTCGCGCCACCGACAGCTCACCACTTATACCGATCCGTGCCACTACGGGCGCAAGTCACTCAAGATGTTCGGCCACGGCTATTTCGAAGAGGCTCGCACGATTATAAGAAAATGCGCGCCGCACTTTGTAGATATCTACCCGACAGGTGCGGAAAACTACTGTTGCGGGGCTGGGGGTGGTGGCTGGGCGATGCCCTTCAAAGAGGAACGGGTTTATCATGGCCGTTTCAAGTCGCGCCAGATCCAAGCTTGCAGGGCGGAGCTGGTAATTACTGCCTGTCATAATTGCCGTGACCAGATAATGAAAAGCCTTTTCAGGGAGTACGATCTCAAGGTTGATGTGAAATACATCTGGGAACTGGTGGCTGATTCTCTTGTGCTGCCCGGCAACCGGGGAAGCGCCCTGTCCGCCGGGAGGGGCCGGGAGATCTGATGGCTGATTTCGAAGAGACAATAGGAAGCGTAATGGTCGTCGGAGGCGGCATCGCCGGGATTCAGGCCGCCCTGGACCTGGCAAACAGCGGCTACTACGTCTATCTGATCGAGCGGACCGGCGCGATAGGCGGCGCTATGGCCCAGATGGACAAGACCTTTCCGACAACCGAATGTGCAATGTGCATTCTGTCGCCCAAGCTGGTCGAGTGCGGCCGGCACTTGAACATCCAACTGATGACGATGACCGAGCTTGAGGGCGTCGAGGGTGAGCTGGGGAATTTTACCGTGCATTTGCGCCAGCATCCCCGGTATGTGGACGTGGACAAATGCATCGCATGCGGCAAGTGCGCACAGAGATGTCCCCGTGAGACAAAAGACGAATTCAACCAGAAGATAAATACCCGCAAGGCGATTTTCGTCAAGTATCCTCAGGCGGTTCCCCATAAATACCAGATCGATCCGGTGACCTGTAACAAAATGAGGGGCGGCAGGTGCAGTGAGTGTGAAAAGGTATGTCCGTGCGGCGCTGTTCAGTATAACGACTTCGAAAAGCAAATCTCGGTAAAAGTCGGTTCCATAATTCTATCCCCCGGATACCGCCCGTTCGATCCCTCCGGACTCCCAGCGTGGGGGTACGGGAGATTTCCCAATGTCATAACGGCAATGGAGCTGGAACGCTATCTGGCGGTGGCCGGACCGACGGCCGGGCATCTGCTGCGTCCCTCTGACGGCAAGCCGGTGATGAAAATGGCTTTCCTCCAGTGCATCGGCAGCAGGGACCACAATCAGCTTTTCAGGGACTACTGTTCAGCCGTCTGCTGCATGTACGCCATCAAACAGGCGATACTTGCAAGGGATCACAACCGATCTCTGGGCGTCACTATCTTCCACATGGACGTCCGGACACCCGGAAAAGATTTCGAGCGGTTCTTTGACCGGGCAAAAGCGAAAGGGGTCAGTTTTCAGAGGTGCCGTGTACATGGGGTCGAACCTGGAGACTCCAAAGATGACATCAATCTGCGCTTCGTTGCCGATAACGGCAAGCAGACAAACGAGGATTTCGACCTGGTTGTCCTGTCCGTAGGAATTGAGCCGCCCTTTGAGGCAGCCGCCCTTGCCAAGAGGGCCGGAATCGAGCTGACTCCGGAAGGCTTTGCGGCTACCTCCTGTTTTTCGCCTGTGTCGACATCCAGGCCTGGAATTTTCGCATGCGGTGCGTTTGTGGGGCCGATGGATATTGCTCTTTCGGTCATAGAAGCCTCAGCCGCAGCCACAGCAGCAGCCATCCCGCTTTCGGACGTACGGTACAGCATGTCCAGGCAGAGGAGGTTTCCGCCGGAGCAAAACGTATCCGGCGAGGCGCCTCGGATCGGTGTCTTTGTGTGTAACTGCGGGTCAAACGTTGCCGAGGTCGTAAACGTGCACGATGTGGCGCGGTATGCTTCATCGCTTCGAAACGTCGTCTTCGTTGAAAAGCCCCTTTTTGCCTGTTCCCAGGATTCGCAGGAACTTATTCGAAAGCGCATACTGGAGGAAAACCTCAACAGAGTTGTAGTCGCCGCGTGCACACCCCGAACCCATGAATCGATTTTTCGGGAAACGCTCAGGGCATCAGGGCTGAACGAATGCCTGTTTGAGATGGCAAATATCCGCAATCAGCTTGCCTGGGTTCATGCGGCTCAACCTGAGCAAGCTACCCTCAAGGCTAAAGATCTCGTGCGGATGGCCGTGGCGAAGGCGGCGCTTTTGAAGCCGGCGCCGCCGGTCTCGGTGCGCATTACTCCCAAGGCCCTTGTAATCGGCGGCGGCCTGGCGGGCATGACGGCAGCCCTGGCGCTTGCCGATCAAGGTTTTCCCGTGGACCTGGTGGAAAAGGCTGCCCAGTTGGGTGGAATCGCGCGTCATCTCTCCAAGACATGGAAAGGCGAAGACATACCTTCCTACATGGAGATGCTCGCCTCCAGGGTGAGGGAACACAACCTCATAGCCGTACACCTTAAATCGGCCGTCATACACGCGGAAGGATATGTCGGCCGCTTCCGGTCCACGATTCAGAGGCCAACGGGCAGCATAACCGTCGATCACGGCGTGACTATATTGGCCACGGGCGGTCAGCCCTTTAAGCCCGCTGAATATGGTTACGGCCTGACGCAGAATATTTTCACAACCCTCGAATTTGACAAGTTGCACGCGGTAGGCGACGAACGGATAAAAAAAAGCCGCAATTTCGTGTTCATCCAGTGCGTAGGTTCAAGAGAGCCTGACCGGAATTATTGCTCCCGTGTGTGTTGTACGCATTCGATCCAGTCGGCCATTTCCCTCATGGAAGAGAACCCGGAAAGGCGGATTTTCATTCTTTACAGAGACATAAGGACCTACGGTCTCAAGGAGAATCTCTATCGCCGGGCCCGCGAACTCGGGGTCATCTTTATCAACTACGACGAGCACAGGAAACCCAACGTGGTGGTCAACGAAGACAGAATCGAGGTCATAGCATGGGACCACGTGCTCAATGAACCCTTCGGCATTCCTGCTGATGTGGTCACGCTTGCAACTGCGATTATCCCGAATGCGGACACCAGAGAGATTGCAAAGATATACAAGCTTCCGGTCAATAAGGACTGTTTTCTGCTGGAGGCGCACGTAAAGCTCCGGCCGGTCGATTTCGCGGCTGAGGGCATTTTCCTTGCCGGATTGGCGCATTACCCCAAACCGGTCGAGGAGTCCATCGCCCAGGCGCAGGCGGCGGTTTCCCGCGCTGTGACGGTGCTCTCAAGCCGGTGGGTGGACCTGGATCAGGTAAAGGCGCGGATCGACGAGATGAGGTGCGATTGCTGCGCCCTTTGCGTCGACGTTTGTCCATACGAGGCCTTGGCTATTGAACGGGAAGAGACGGCAGGCGAGGATGAAACCGGGAAACAGAAACTTGTTGTCCAGCCGGCCAAATGCAAAGGTTGCGGCGCCTGCCAGGCTACATGCCCCAAGGACGGAATCGGCGTAACGGGCTTTTCTTACAGCCAGCTTGCCGCGCAGGTCAGGGCGGCGCTTGAATGAACTGCCGGGAGGTTGGAGGATTTGAACTTGTCTGACATTTATCCAGGATTCGAACCCAAGATCCTGGCCTTCACTTGCAACTGGTGTTCCTATGCGGCGGCGGACCTTGCGGGCACCACACGTGTCCAGTACCCCGTGAGTTTACGAATCATTCGCGTCATGTGCTCTGTGATGGTTCATCCGAATCTGGTTATTGAAGCCTTTGAGCGTGGTGCGGATGGTGTTTTGCTGATGGGCTGTCACCCTGGGGAGTGTTATTACCAGGATGGCAATCAGAAGGCAAAAGCGAGGTCCGTGGCGATCGAAGAGGTCCTGTCCCTGATGGGGATCGAGCCGGAACGCTTCAGGCTCGTAGGGTGTTCTTCAGCTGAAGCCGAAGGCTTTGCATGCCTGGTGCGGGAAACCGACGAGGCCTTGAGGGCCATCGGGCCTTCCAAGCACCGTAAAGACGCTTCGAAATACTTGAAAAGTGAGCTGATTCAATGTCTCTAACACTGTGCTCCGAGGCCCTGAGCGGCTGCTCGGGATGCGAAATGTCGCTCCTGAATGCGGGAGGCCCGTCGCTGAGCCTGTTTGATAGATTTGACATCCTTCACATGCCGATTCTAATGGACCACAAGTATTTCGAGGTTGGCGGCGGCACACCAGAAATCCATATTCCAAAAGCCCGCCTGGGACTGATCAGCGGGGGCCTCAGAAATGAGCAGCAGTTGCGTATTGCCGAAAAGATGCGCCGCCAATGCGACACCATCCTGGCATTTGGAACCTGTGCAGCCTATGGCGGCATCCCGGCCATGATGAATCTTTTTGAAGACGAGGACCTTTTCCGGCGCTATTACCGGACCGCCGAAGGTACGGACGCGGCGCCTAATCCTTTGCAGGTAATTCCGCCTTTCCTCGAACGAACATTCGCACTGGACGAAAAAATTGCCGTGGATTTCATTGTTCCGGGCTGCCCGCCTCATCCTGACCTCATCACCTCGGCCCTGGAATCAATTCTGGAGGGCAAATCCCCACAATTGCCCCTGGTGAGCGTTTGCGATTCCTGTCCGACGAAGCGAGAGGGCAAAGGTTCTGTGCAAAGGATTAGAAGATTTGTGAAAAACGCCAGGTACCAGCCTGACAAGCCTATTTCCGAGATGCGCTGCCTGCTCGACCAGGGGTTTCTGTGCATGGGGCCGGTCACCCTGGCCGGGTGCGGCGGAATGAATGCAGGGCCGCCTCGATGCATAGAGGCGAGGGTGCCGTGCCGGGGTTGCCAGGGGCCTGTGCGCAAGGGCGGCAATCAGCTCATGGACATGCTGAATGCGCTTGTCAGCAACGGAATTGATACGAAGAACCTCCCGGACAGGCTTTCGTTGCTTCGGTTTTCCGGGGCCCACGGCAGGCTGAACAGGCGCTCTGTGTAAAGGGCTGAATGAAAATTTTAGCAGTAAAGGCATCCCGCGAACGTCCAAAGCGGATGATAGACACATAATGCGGTCGCCTTCCGCGCTGCGCGAAGTACCTTCCGCCTAAAGGCGGTAAGAGGAATGACCAGATTAAGACCAGATTAAGACCAGATTACCGCTAAGGGATGCCTGCGAGAGCATCTGGCCAAATGATAGTTTAGTGCAGCGTCAACTAAGTTCGTATAGGTAAGGACCGTCAGCCCGTCATTCCGGCGAAGGCCGGAATCCAGCGTCTTTTCAGTTGGTTAACTGCACTGGACCCCGGCCTTCGCCGGGGTGACGATTCCTTGCAACTGTAATAACTTTGTTGACAACGTATTAGTGTTGTTAACAAGTCTTGTCATACGAGGGTCTTTATGCGCCAAACGGTTGCCGAACCAGCGTCTGCTTCCGCAAGAGAGATAACCATTGAGCCGGTGACCAGAATCGAAGGCCACGCGCGGATCGGTATCAGGCTGGACGAGAGCGGCAATGTAGCTGAGGCCCGCGTCCATATAATGTCGATGCGCGGGTTCGAAAAATTTATCGAGGGCCGTGCAGCCGAAGAAGTGCCGGGCATCGTCACCCGCATCTGCGGAATATGCCCCTGGCAGCATCATCTTGCATCAAACAAAGCAGTTGACGGGTGCTTCGGGTCCGAAGTTCCACCCGCCGGACGCCTGTTGCGCGAGCTTACGCAGGTCCTTGCGCATATAAGCGACAAGGTCCTTCATTTCTTTTTCCTGGCAGGTCCCGATTTTTTCGTCGATTCGCATCAATGTGGGGCCGGAAACATCATGAGAATAGCCGCCCAGGCCCCTGAACTGGCGAAAAGAGTCATTGAGATGCGGTATCGGGGACAGATGATGCTCGAGAAATTCGCCGGGAGGGCAATCCATCCCGATGCGATTGTCCCCGGGGGTTTTTCAAAGCCGATGAGCGGCCCGGAAAGGGAGCAGTTGCACGGCGATGCCCTCGATCAGCTCGAATTTGCCAGGTACGCGCTCGATTTTGCCAAGGAGCGCGTTTTTTCGCGATTCGATGCCGGGCTTATGCAGCTTGGGGAAATTACCACAGGCTTTCTGGGCATGGTGAACCCTGAAGACGGCAGCTTGGCGCTTAGTGGTGGAATCCTGCGGCTTATGCGGCTCGACGGGTCGTTTCATGAGTTTTCGGGCCGGGAATACACCGACTTCATAGGAGAACATGTCGAACCCTGGTCCTACGCGAAGTTTCCTTACGCTCGAGTCTGGGGCGAGGGGTTCTCGATGCTGCTCGACGACCCGCGCGGCATTTACAGGACGAACTGCCTGGCCAGGATCAACGTGGCGGATTTTATTCGAACCCCTCTCGCACAGGCCGAGCTTCTCGAGTTTCGTTCGCTTTTCGGCCGCCCTGCGCAGTCAACAATTCTGTACCACTGGGCGCGCCTGATCGAACTTTTGTATGCCTGCGAAAAGGTTATCGAGCTTCTTGAGGACCCGGCTATAACCGACCAGCAGGTTCGATACGATGTTGTGCCAAAAGCGGGCCGCGGGGTGGGTTGCGTCGAAGCTCCGCGTGGAACGCTCATTCACGACTATTCGACTGATGAAAACGGGTTGATTACCAGGGCGAACCTGATCGTTGGGACAACCCACAATATGGCGCCTATCAATATGAGCGTGAACCGTGTGGCGCGGGATCTCATAAAGGACGGCGAGGTAACCGGGGAGGCGCTTAACCGGATCGAAATGGCGGTGCGCGCCTACGACCCCTGCATCTCCTGTGCGACTCACCGCCTGGACGGCGGAAAGACAATCGAAGTGAGTGTGTCTGATGCAAACGGGATTCTGATTGAAGGCGCCCCCCTGAAAGCCCCGTCTCTGGTCATAGACAGGTCAGGGAAAGCGTCGAGAATGAGCGCGGCGCATTCCGCGCTACGCGGGATACCCTCCGCCTAAAGGCGGTAAATTGATCTTCCGCCTAAAGGCGGTAAGAGGAATGACCAGATTAAGACCAGATTAAGACCAGATTATCGCTAAGGGATGCGCAATAGAAATCACGTTCTTCTGCTTAGTGTTGTATGTAGTCTCTCATACGAGGAGCCGCAAGTGAAGATGAGGCAAGAAAAAAGGGAAAACAGGCCGAAAGTGCGGGCCGAGAGGATGGATACCAGGTGCGGTTATATAGGCCATATGACCGTTGACCAAATAAAAGAACGCTCGTTTGGGGAAAATATAAATGCCGCATGCCCGGAATGCGGGAAGATACACCTCACCGTCGAGGACACCGAGGCAGCCGCAGCGTGCCGGCTCATTAAGACAGAAAGATTTGCCCGGATAAAATCCGATGCCGAAATATGAAGGCGCAATTAAAAGTTGTGGCCCGTGTACCTTTACATTTGCTTAGATTCGATCACATTATAACGTTTCACAAATTCAAAGCTCTCCTCCGAAAGAAATGGGACGCTGAAATCCTTAAAGAATCCAGATCATACTTCAAGAATTCTTAGAGGATTCGCAAAGTCGAGTTTTTGGTAAGATGTGTTAAATCTTCACAAATCTGCGCATTCGTCATTGACATCTCCCTCATTCCCCAGTTATTGTCTGTTTTAAGGTGACGGTTTTTCCCATATCTGGTTCCATGCTGCCCACGCCATCCTTCGATGGTAAGTACAGGGCCACAGGATAATGAAATCGCGATTTTTATTGGCGTGTGTTCTGTTTTCACGCCTTTCCGCTTTAAATCATTGGAGCGATCAAGCTCTCCTTCGACACCAAAGACCCTAGCATCACCGCATGGGAATGAGGCTGTGATATTTCGGTCCAGCGTGCAGTGGAGAGTGTGGATATCCATTCCAGTGCAGATCGAATTTTTTCATTTCAGGAAGGAGATAGACTATGGCGGACGGCAAAGACCTACAGTCCAAAAGCATGGATCCTGCGATCCGAGAAATGATTGCCAAGGCGGCAACAATGGAAATCAAGACAGTGTGGGACCGCTACGAAGCCATGCAGCCCCAATGCGGTTTCGGCGATGCGGGGCTATGCTGCCGTCACTGCTTGCAGGGTCCCTGCCGGATTGACCCTTTTGGCGAAGGACCCAGCGAGGGCATCTGTGGCGCCACGGCGGATACAATGGTGGCACGCGGCCTTGACCGGGCCATCGCGGCGGGAACTGCCGCCCATTCCGGCCATGCCAAGCATTTGGCCCATACCCTTTTGAAGGTGGCCAAAGGTCAAGCGGGAAGCTACTCGATCAAGGAGCCGGAAAAGCTAAGGTCCGTGGCCACCCGAATGAGCATTCCTGTGGAGGGCCGGCCGGATAACGACATTGCTCTGGACCTGGCCAATGCGGCCCTGGCAGATTTTCACGAAAAGGATACGCCGGTTCTGTGGGCGGCCACAGTCGTCAACCCCCAACGGGCAAAGGTTTTAACCGACCTGGGTCTGGTGCCCAAAGGAATCGATCATGAAATTTCCGAAATAATGCACCGCACGCTCTACGGGGTGGACGCCGATCCGGTCAACCTGCTTCTGGGCGGAATGCGCTGCGCCGTTGCCGACCTTGCGGGATGTTACATGGCAACCGACATTGCCGACATACTTTTCGGAATTCCAAAACCGAGCTTTACGGAGGCCAATCTTGGGACCCTCAAAGCAGGAGCGGTAAACATCGCTCTTCATGGCCATAACCCTTTATTGTCGGATATCCTTGTAACCAGGGCCGAGACCAGGAACGAAGCGGCAATTGCCGCCGGGGCCTCTGGGATCAACATTGTCGGCATATGTTGCACGGGCAATGAAATCATGATGCGTCACGGGATTCCCGCCTGCACGCATTCCGTCAGCCAGGAGATGGCCCTCATTACAGGCGCACTGGACGCCATGGTCGTCGATTACCAATGCATCATGCCTTCGGTGGCTACCGTAGCCGAATGTGCGGGCACTACGCTTATCACTACCATGGAAATTGGAAAGATCCCCGGCGCCAAGCATATTCCGTTCGCCGAGGAATCGGCCGCAGAAAACGCGGACGAGATTTTCGACATTGCCATAGCAAACTTCAGGCGTCGCAAGAACAAACCCGTGGATATTCCGAATATCAAGACCCCCGTGGTCGCGGGCTTTTCAGTGGAAACCATCGTGGCCGCACTCTCCAAGCTCGATGCCAAAGAGCCCCTGAAACCCGTGGTGGATAACATTGTCGCGGGCAATATACGGGGTATATGCCTTTTCGCCGGATGCAACAATGTAAAGGTCCCCCAGGATAACAACTTCATTGCAATGGCCCGCAAACTGCTCAAGGCAAATGTCTTGGTGCTCGCCACCGGCTGCGGCGCCGGTGCGCTCATGCGCCACGGGTTCATGGACCCTGCCAACACGGATGAGTTGTGCGGGGACGGGTTGAAGGCGGTCTTGAGGGCCGTAGGAGAGGCGAACGGCCTGGGTGGGCCTCTGCCTCCGGTTCTGCATATGGGCTCTTGTGTGGATAATTCCCGAGCCGTGGCCCTGGCGGTAGCCGTAGCCAACTATCTGGGGGTGGACACGGACAAGCTTCCGGTGGTGGCGTCTGCCGCTGAGGCGGTTTCGGAAAAGGCGGTCTCCATCGGAACCTGGGCCGTGGCAGCCGGATTGCCGACCCATGTTGGCGTCATGCTGCCCGTGCTGGGCGGACCGCTGGTTACCCAGGTGCTGACGGAGAAAGTCAAGGGCTTGACCGGCGGCTACTTTATCGTGGACCTCGACCCGGAATCGGCGGCCGACAAACTTCTCGCGGCCATCGATGAGCGCCGTGCCGGCTTGGGGCTACCGTTGCCGGGTGTATCTCAAACAATAGGTGCACGGTAACCTGAATAAGGCAGAAAAAGCAGCAATCTCGGCAATGAATTGTGCCGATGGACAAGGAGCTTATAATGTCTGAGCCCAAAGAGATATTCGTTCGGCTGGATCGATGTATGGGGTGCCACTCGTGTGAACTGGCCTGCGCCGTTGCGCACTCCGAAAGCCGGTCTTTATATGGGGCCATCGCCGAACAACCGCGGCCGAAGGCTCGCGTCTACGTGGAATCAGTAACCCCGAGAACCCCCGTGCCTATTCTCTGCCGCCAATGTGAGGATGCGCCCTGCATGCACGCCTGTATAGCGGGCGCCATCCGGCGTACCGAAGAGGGGGTGGTGATAACGCAGAGCGATAAGTGCATTGGCTGCTGGACATGCGTGATGGTATGTCCATACGGAGTTATCGGACGGCAGACGGAAGAGCACAAAGCATACAGGTGCGACCGCTGCCCCGATCTCGCGGCGCCTGCCTGTGTTGATGCATGTCCCACCAGGGCATTGGTTTATCGGAGTGTGAAAGATTTTTCCAGGGACACGCGCCAGGCCGCATCGGCTGGAATGCTTGGAGCGCAAAGGGGATAGAAGTGGCGTCATGTGAAAAGCGCTACGTCATCGTGGGAGCGAGCGCGGCCGGCATGGCGGCGGCCGAAGCCATCCGCGCAATCGACAAGCGCGGCTCGATCACTGTTTTTTCGGATGAACCCGACCCGCCCTACTTCAGGCCGTTGATTCCATTTTTGATCAGCGGTAAGAAAAGCGCGGCTGATATGACCCTGGTAGGACAAGGGCCCTACTGTGGCGCCGGTATCGATGTGCGGCTGAATTCCAGGGTCGAGAAGATAGACAGCTGGGCTCAAACGCTCGATATTCCAGGTGGGGAGCGCGTCGCGTACGACAAACTGCTCATCGCAACAGGCAGCAGATCGTATATCCCGCCGGAGATCGAGGGGACCGATACCGAAGGTGTATTTGCCCTGCGAACCCTGGCGGATGCCAGGGCCGCCGCAAGGCGGGTTGAAAGCACGCAGCATGCAGTTATGCTGGGTGGCGGAATGTTGAACCTCAAGGCGTCCTTCGCCCTGTTGGAGCGTGGCCTTCAAGTCACCCTGGTGGTCCAATCGCCCCAGGTCCTTTCCCAATTAATGGAACCCGAGGATGCCACCCTGATCCGTAATGCATTGAACAATGCAGGACTGAAAATAGAGACCGGCGCCGGCGCCCGCAGGATTCTGTCAAACGGCAATGGGGTCAGCGGAGTACTGTTGGACGACGGCCGCATTATTGGCTGTGAGATGGTTTGTATCGGCAAGGGTGTGCGGCCAAACGTAGCCTTTGCCGGTCTCGAAGAAATTCGAATCGATGGCGGCGTTGTGGTAGACAGGTTCGCAGCTTGCAGTGCGGGCAATGTCTACGCAGCAGGCGACGCCGCCGTAACCTTTGATCCCATCACCGGGGGCAGAATAGTTACCGGACTGTGGACCAACGCCGTTGAAATGGGCAAATGCGCCGGATATAACATGGCCGGCAGACACGCTGAATATGGCGGTACATTCGGTATCCTAAACGCTACGCAGGTGGCCGACGTTCCATTCGTCTCGATGGGAATCGTGCATACGACCGGTCGCAATTACGAAACTCATGTGTCCAGCTCACGCAATGCCTACCGAAAAGTGGTGTTTTCGCCTGAAGGCACACGACTGGTGGGAGTCTTGCTGGTGGGCGATATTTCCAGGGCCGGGCTGTATCGCTTCGTGATAAAGGAAAGGATGCCGATCGCGAAGCTCAAATCGAATATCATTGATCATACCCTCCATTACGGACATTTTATGTGCCCTTGATCCGGAAGCCCGATCTTGGATTTTCGTTACCCGACCACTGAATAGCAGCGGTCGCATATCTTTGGCTGATCGGGGAACTGTCCCACCTTCTCGGACCTGACCCAACACCGCTCGCATTTTTCACCGGAAGCGGTTTCCACCTGGATTTTCAAACCGGGCAGCTCAACTCCCTGCATCGGAGCGCTCAGGGCTGATTCCGGCTCGATTGACACCTTCGATACGATAAAAACTGTCCTGAAAAGCTCCTCCAGGCCGGCGAACTCTTTATGGAGTTCGGGTGGAAGCGACAGGCGCACCCTGGCGTCCAGCGGGTGCCCGATCACCTTGTCCCGCCGGGCCGCCTCGAGAACGCGAAGGACATCGTTTCTCAGCGCGAGGATTTTTTCCCACCGAGCGTTGAGTTCTTCGTCCCCCGGGTGCGGGTCGAGTTGCGGAAAAGCCTCCATATGCACGGACGGCTCTGTTGTGTGCGGCATTCGGAGCCAGACTTCCTCTGCTGTAAACGTGAGTATAGGCGCCATCAACTGGACAATGGTCTTGAGGACGGTATAAATCACGGTCTGGGCCGAGCGTCTGGCCGGGCTTGCGGCCGCAGAAGTGTAAAGACGGTCTTTGAGTATGTCGAGGTAAAACGAGCTCAAATCCACCACGCAATAGTTGTGGAGTGCGTGATAGACGCGGTGGAACTCGAATCGGTCGTATCCCTGGAGGACTTTGTGAATCAAGTCCTGGAGCTGGTGGAGAGCGAACCGGTCCAGTTCGTCCATTTGCCCGTGCGGGACTGAATCGGTCTGTGGGTTGAAATCATAGAGGTTTCCAAGCAGGAACCTGCATGTGTTTCGGATTCTGCGGTAGGCTTCGCTCAGCCTTTTCAGGATATCCTGGGAAATGCGGATGTCGTCCCGATAATCTTCAGCGGAGACCCACAGGCGGAGTATCTCGGCCCCGTACTGGCGAATGATTTCCTCGGGAGCTATAACGTTTCCGAGCGATTTGGACATTTTGTATCCCTGGCCGTCAACGACGAAGCCGTGGGTGAGAACTGTTTTGTAAGGGGCCGTGTCCCTGGTTCCGACCGCCGCGAGAAGCGAGGAATGAAACCATCCTCGATGTTGATCGCTGCCCTCCAGATACATGTCTGCCGGCATGTTCAGTTCGGGCCGCCTCTCCAGAACGGCGGCAAAGGAGGTCCCTGAATCGAACCAGACGTCGAGGATGTCCATCTCCTTTTCGAGTTGTCTGCCTCCGCATCCGGGGCAGGCAAGACCCTCGGGCAGCAGGTCTTCGACCGGGTGAGAAAACCAGGCGTCCGCGCCTTCCTTTTCGAACAGGGCCACAACGTGATCGAAGACTTCACTGGAGGTAATGTAGGTCTCACATTCCGTGCATCGGAACACGGTGATGGGCACTCCCCAGGAGCGCTGCCTCGAGATGCACCAGTCGGGCCTGTTTTCGACCATGTTGTAGATACGGTCCCGCCCCCAGTTCGGAATCCAATGCACCCGGTCGATCCATTCGAGCGCCTTGCGGCGCAGGCCGGTTTTATCCATAGAGATGAACCACTGGGGCGTGGCGCGGAAAATGACCGGGTTCTTGCAGCGCCAGCAGTGGGGATAGCTGTGAACGATCTCGGCTTCCAACATGAGCTTGCCGTCTTCTTTGAGTTTGGCGATCACCGATTTATTCGCGTCGAAGACGAACTGGCCTGCAAAAAACGGCACGTCCTTTGTAAACCGCCCCTTGTCGTCCACGGGAGAATAAATGTCCAGGCCGTACTCCAGGCCCGCATCGTAGTCCTCGCGTCCGTGGCCGGGGGCGGTGTGGACTGCGCCCGTTCCGGCTTCAAGGGTGACATGAGCCGCAAGGATTATGAGCGAATCGCGGTCCGCGAACGGGTGGCGCGCCTTAAGGCCGCTTAACTCTCCGGCTTCGAAAGTGCGGATTACTCTGTAGTTCTGCACGCCCATGATTCCCATTACGTTTTCCAGGAGCCCCTGGGCCAGTATCCAGACCTCGCCGTTAACCTCGGCGGCGGCATAGGTGAAATCGGGATGCAGCGCGATGGCCAGGTTTGCCGGGATGGTCCATGGCGTTGTCGTCCAGATGAGGACGTAGGCCTGCTTTCCGGACAGCTCGGGAAACTTTGCCCGGCTTTCGGGCGTGAGCGGGAATTTGACGTAAATGGACGGCGATTTGTGGTCGTGGTATTCAACTTCTGCTTCCGCCAGGGCGGTCAGGCAACTGGTGCACCAGTAGATGGGCTTCTTGCTGCGAATTACACTTCCGTTTTGGAAAAACCGGCCAAGTTCGCGCGCAATCGTCGCCTCATAGTTGTATGACATCGTCAGGTAGGGGTTACCCCAGTCGCCAAGGACCCCGAGTCTTTTGAACTCGTTTCGCTGGATTTCGATGAACTTCTCGGCGTAGCGGCGGCAATGCCGGCGGATTTCGTTAAGCGACATTGTCTCTTTCTTTTTTCCCAGTTCCTTGTCCACCTGGTGCTCTATTGGAAGGCCGTGGCAGTCCCAGCCCGGAACGTAGACGGCATCCATTCCGCTCATCTGGCGCGATTTTATGATCATGTCCTTCAGGATTTTATTAAGAGCCGTACCAAGGTGGATATGGCCGTTGGCATAGGGCGGCCCATCGTGGAGAATATATTTGGGATGGCCTTTGCTTTTCTCGCGCAGCCTCTGGTAGAGACCCATTTCATCCCATCTTTTGAGCAGTTCGGGCTCCCGGACCGAAAGGTTGGCCTTCATCGGAAAGTCGGTCTGGGGAAGATTCAGCGTATCTTTGTAATCCATCGATGTCTCCGGTATCTATCTTTCAAGGAAATGCCGGGGGTTAATTTCTTTTCATTGGCTTGCCGGCACAAAAACCAAATTTTTATTATAACATGCCGGGCTGAAAAGCGGAAGCGAGAAGCGGGAAGCGAGGAGCAGGAAGCGTGAAGCGGCAAGCGGGGAGCGGGGAGGGTGAAGGGTGAAGGGCGAAGGGCGAAAACTCCACACCTCGCGGAGCGTTGAGATTGGGAAAAGCCGACGTAACATGGAAGTATCCCATGCTCAGCGAGGTATGACAGATCACCCCGGCCAAAACCTTGACTAGCTGCCTGATGCGCCTGGCGGGGTCTTGAATCAGTGAGCACTCTCGCCCCAGAATGCCGCATCCCGAATCATCAGGAGAGATACATTCGGCTTAACCTGTCTGTACAAAGAAATAGACGGCAGGACACCAAGGGTCAGGGTGAGGCATGCGGCCTATCCGCGTCGCCTCGACCCTGTTGTCGGGGCAATGAATTATCTCTTGTCTGCCACCCAAGTCCACTTTTGGCCCTTGACGTTCCAGGCTTCGCCTTCCATACGTCTGCCGGAGATTCGACATTGCCGTTCGGAGTATTTATTGTTTGTTTCCATGTAGATCGTATCTCCATGCTGTTTCCAGGTACCGTTCTTATAGAAACCGTCCGGAGACTTGTAGTGCAAGGCGCCGTCTGCCTGGAAATGGTACTCGTAGTAATCGCCATCGGAATCTATACCAGCCCAAATAGTCCCAGCGACGCTTGCAGTCTTGGAATGGCCTGGAACGGTAGAGCGCTGATTGGTCTGCTGTGCGGCAACAAGAGCCGGCAGCAGCATGAGCAACAACAGTGCAAATACCGCACATCTCTTCATCTCTTTTCCCTCCTTTTAAAGTGCCCTAACAGGCTGTTGAAAAACCTAACGACTCAATGTCCACTTTCGCATCAGGCCACCCGCGCGCGAGGCGGGGCCGGCGGCGGGCAGCGTGTTCGAAGCTGTAATTGAGTTTTTCGTGAAAGAGAGCTTATTATCGTGGTTACAATTGTTTTCTATTGTGGCGCGCGATTGCATCCAGAAAATTCACTGGAGCGAAGTCATCTGTTAGAATTTTTGCATCCGGATTGTACGTTAAATCGCTTGTTAAGCGTATGATCTTATTCATGTCATAATAGAAGCCATATTTATCCTGGATCGTTTTGGCATTACCGGTAAGGCTGTCAACACTCCGCTTTTGTCCATCGTAGGCAATAGTTATGCCATCAGTATAGGAATCTATGTTTGCGAATGTATCTTTCAATGTAACTATGGTACTATCATATAATTCGGAATTGGTATGTAAGTTTAATACCACGCAGCCATTGATATTTAGGTGCTCTTTTATCAATGAAAAATATTCCTTTGTAAGCAGGTGAAAAGGAATATATCCACCCCTAAAAGCATCCAGGATAATCAGATCGTACTTCGCATCCGTATTCTGCTTCAGGTATATACGTCCATCGGATTCTATGATTCTAAAGCTTTGCGCTTCTTTAATGTAGAAATATTTTTTTGCCAGTCGAATCACATCCCTATCGAGTTCAACATTAGTAATATCCACATTCGGCATAAACGCGTTTATGTATCTTGTTATGGCGCCACCACCCAATCCAACCATCAGGATCTTTTTACAATCAGGAGAATAGACAAGAGCAGCCATGATAGATCTATTATAAGACGATGGGAGTTCCATGCTGTTAGATGTATTGATCGTACTTTCGCTGAATTCCGAATTTGCCCTTGAAAATCTCATTGTAACATAACTTCCACTCTTGTAAATTTTAATATTATTATATTGCGATTCGACGCTTTCTAGCATCCCAACATACTGAGACGACAGGAGAGAGTCGTTTTGCGCAGTATAAGCATAGTCTTTTGTTGGGTAGAATAAATCTGAACTTGCAAATGTAACACCACTAATATTAATATACATTAGAGCAATGTATATTAGTAGCAATGCCAGGTAATATTTGACGCTGAGGCTTGGCATGGTTTTGCCTTTCAGATATGACCGAACTACATTATCTATAGATAGTATTATTACAACTAACACGTTGACCAAAGATATTATGAAGGTTATTTTTCTACTTCCAATCGATGGTATCAGAAAGAAGGCTACCAGCAGTGTTCCTGCAACACTTCCCAATGTCGAAAAACCATAGATTAAACCAGACCCTCTTCCAGATGATAATATGTTAGCTATGCTTATCTTGGTGGCATAAGGAGAAAACATGCCCAATATTGTAACGGGGATAAATATAACTATGAGTGATGTCAATAGGCTGCCGTATCTCACATCTATTATGGCACTAGAAATACCTACCATCAGTTTATCACAGTAGAGTGGTATACATAAAATATATACAGAAGAAAAAAAGAGAATGAGGATAACTCCTCTTTGATTCAAATGCCTGTCAGAGAAATATCCTCCGGCAAAATATCCTGTCATCAAAGCTATTAGGACTGTAGATATCAATGAAGCCCATGTGAAAATGGTATCGCCGAAATATGGAATCAGATATCTGCTCCACACCATTTCAA
The DNA here is from genome assembly GCA_049515795.1 of Syntrophobacteraceae bacterium. GTDB lineage: Bacteria > Desulfobacterota > Syntrophobacteria > Syntrophobacterales > Syntrophobacteraceae > SbD1. The sequence goes on along the minus strand of JBEKTT010000015.1, from coordinate 855 downwards.
GAGCCATTATAACGGCCCCTATCAGCATAGAACTGATGAGGATACCAGCCTGAGAATTACATGGAATCTGGCTTGCTGCCGGGCCAGGTTCCCTACGTTTTCTCATATCTTTTGATTACCTCTTCAGGAACTTAATCGATGACCCCATCTGCCCTGCAGAATCCACAGAATGTCCCGTCATCACCTTACCGTCAAGAGTAACATAGAAGTTGTCGCTGTAGTAAGGAGACTTGGATGCGTTACTACAATTAATAGTTATAGACTTGCCATTAACATGCAATATCGCATCTTGCGTGAGCCTTTCACCTCTACTGTTAATGATTAGAAGAGTTCCACTGAATATGTTCGCATCTAATTTTTCCAATACTGTCAAGGTGCCGGTATATGTATCCCTGGCGCCCCTCCAAGATACTTCCCAAGTCCCTCGTAAATCAACGGCCGAACTTTTCTTCTCAGCAGACCACGTTGTGGAGATTGGAAGCAAGGCACCCAAAAAAAAGGCGAACACAAAAGCAATCTGCCAGCGATGCCGAAAGCAGCTCTTACCGGTCGATAACGTTGCCATTCGATTATCCTTTCGTCAAAAGTGAGCCAAATAACGAGGCTCAGTAAATCAGTGTCGGTCTGAACCCCAGTGAGTGGAAATACTATCGGAAGGAGAAGATAGACAGCCAAACCTGAATAATCCGTCAACTTAGGGCTTGTCCGTAAATAAAACCTTTGCGCTTGCATCCGGCTTTTGGCCGGCTTTGGCCGCTCCTCAATCGCAAAATCCTCGACGTAGCACAACTACGCCTGCGGTTTTGCTCAATCTTCGCGACCAAATCAGTCTCAAAATCCGGCGCAATCCCTAAG
>JBEKTT010000014.1:0-90070 GCA_049515795.1 Syntrophobacteraceae bacterium | reverse complement strand
CCAAAAAGTGAAGTGCCTCCGGTGTATAGATCACGCTTCGCGAGCTTCGCATTGCTTCACAAAGTGAAGGATGCTTGCCGGCCTCCCTTTGCGACGTGTGAGCGCGTAGCGCGGGGGCCGACCGCTCATTCTCGACAGCCCGCCCACCCACCCGCGAGACGGGGCGGGAGCGGGAGGCCTCTATGACAGACGGGGGAGCGGAAGCAGGGCGCACGGAGCAGGAGGAAAAAACTATTCCCGCTCCTCGATTCTTGCTTCGAATCACAAAAGCCCCCTGGGCTTTATTTTCCAACGATTGCCCGAATAAATTCTCATCTCGATTACGTAGCCGCCCCACCCAGCGGGGCTTCGATACTGAAACGCCGGGCCGGCAGGGTAATCGGCCCCAAGCTTCAAAACGGCGCCCTCCTTTGAATCGAGCTTCCTTGTCAGAGCGACTCCAAAATCCCTGTCAGCCGTCAAAACGATCCGGTCGATGTCATGGATCGGGGCAACAGCCGCCCGTCGGGACCCGGTGCTCCACTGGCGCCAGGCGCCGGTCTCCAGAGTATCCGGAACTGCGAAAGCGAGATGGAGCCCCAGGTCCGCTTGTCCGAACCGCCGCACTCTTACGCTTATCGAGTCACCCAAATGCACCTGCGCCACATTGATTTCGCGTTTTTGCGCCGGATCGAAATGGAACCTGATCACCACCGGCTGCAACGCTTCGGGTGACGGGCGAGGCCGCGGTTTGCTCTCTGCAGCCGATGGGTTTATTGCCGGGGAAGCACCGTTGGTGTTGACGGCGGGGCTCGGTATCCGGGGCTCCTCCCCGGATTGAGGCGCCGGGACCTGCTCGGTTTGACTCTCGGGTTCCGGGGTCTGTTTGATGCCGTCCGGCGGCCCAGGAAGCTGCCTTCGCTCCAGGCCAGCCTGTCTGCCGGGACCCTCCTGCAAGGGGCCTGGCGGTTTTACATCGAACAAGCCGAACTGCCATTTGGACGCCGGCCGGTGAACCACTGCTGTCAGCAAAAGAGCCAGGCCTGCCAGGCCGATGACCAGGAAAACAAATCCAATGCCCATAACGGCGCTACGCTTTATCACCTGATCACTCCCCCGGCTGGCGGAATTATTCAGCCTCTGTCCGGATACGCTTAAATACGTAATAAAAGCCCTTTTGCGCCCAGGCGGGGCGAATCAATCCCTGTTTACGGATCGCACTGTTTAAACAGATCGAGAAGCAAGAATAATACCAGGAAGTCGAGTCCATCGCACCGTCTTTTACTCATCGCCGGGACTGACCGCTGCCTGGACCGCCGATTTCTTGCGGGTGAGCATACCGACGGCAAACAGAACGACGGCGCTAACCACAAGTCCCGGGTAGAGAGGGTCCAATCCCTTTGGATACACTAAATGCCATATGAGATCGGTCAATGGTCCCAATACCGCAGCCGATATGCCGGCTGCCGGGGTAACAAAGCGCTTAAAGAACATCGCTCCCAACAATGGGAAGAGTGCGCTGCAACCTCGCAGTCCCATGGAGAGGAATGAAAATCCGAGGATCAAACCGCCTAAATTGCTGCTGACCGCTACGATAGTGAGGGCGCAAAGACAAAGTATCAAAACCCTTTGTACGAGCAGCGCCTTTTTATCATCGGCTTTTTTATCGATGTAGCGCTTGTAGATATCGCGGGTAAGCATGGTGGAAATCCCGAGGTTCAAGCCGGCCCAGGTCCCCACTACCGCGACAAGCAAAGTGGCCAGGACCACGCCACCGAGCAGCGGCGGCATGTAGTGCAAAATGAAAGTCGGCAAAACATCGGCGGATTTCAACCCGGGGAAGCTGGCTATATGCGCTTTCATATACATGCCGACCAGGATGCCGCCAATACCAACCGGTGGAATAAAAAATGCCGAGATCAATGCGCCCCTGCGGGCATGACTGAAACTCCTGGCCGATAGAACAGCTTGAATGTAGGTTTGAGTAGAGAGCACCCCAACCACCAGCGAGAACCCAGCCGCAAAATCAAGTGAAAAACCGCGGCCAAACAAAGAAAACCAGGGAAAGTGTTCAGGGAAGGCCTCGAATAACCCACTCATTCCGCCAAACTTGTAGAGAGCGAGTCCACCGGCAGCTATAACCGCCCCATACAGCAGCGTTAATTTGATCGTTCCGACAATTCCCGTACCCTGAAGACCGCCGGCCAACACATATGCCAGGACCAATACCGTGCTGATCACCAGGGCAACGGTAGCGTTGACATGAGCCATCGAGGTCAGAAGAGCCACCGCTGCCAGGCCCTGGGCAATGATATTGATAAATATCCCTATTGATGTGAACACACTGGAAATGGGTCCGATCGCCTGACCGTATGTTTCGGTCAGATACTGGGGAATGGTTGATTTGTTGCTGCTGTAAAGGGGCCTGAGCATAAATGTCCCCAGAAACAAGCAAGCGATCCCTGCTCCAAGCGTAAACCACCAGCCGTCCAGACCGTATCGGAATGCTAATTGTGCAGTGCCGATGGTGGACGATCCACCTACCAGGGTCCCCATGATAGTTCCTGCGACAACCGCCGAGCCGGCCGTACGGGAGGCGCCCGAAAAGTCTCTTTCGCCCTTGACCCTGGTTCCGGCATAGATGCCTGCACCGACAATGATCAACAATGTGACAACCATACCTATGATATGGCCCGAAGTAATTGCCACCATCAGTCGCCTCCTGTGAGATTCATTTCAAGACCATTCTATCGGGATCGCACTGTGTTCGAAGAATGTTGAGTTCGTGTTCGGTTGGAGGTTTGGCTTCAGTTGCCCTGGTCAAATCGATCTTAAAACCGATCTCCTCCTGGATAGCTTGCGGTGTAAAGCCCGGATAGCAACTATGGAGGTACATTTTCTTACTTGTATCATCAAAACGGAAACAGGCCTTGTTGGTTATGACCAGTGAAGGGCCACCGCCGGGCAGTCCAAGTTTTTCACGTGCTCCTGCTCCTTCCAGGAAGCCGGGGGTGGTCAAATAATCCACTTGTTCTACGAACCTTCTTTTCCCTAATTCCATGAAGACCCAAAATTGACCGGCCAGCGACCCTATGTCACATGCTCCACCGCTGCCGCTAAAGCGCACCGTAGGTTTCCAGTAATCCCCTATCGCCGTGGAATTCAAATTCCCATGGATGTCGATCTGGGCTGCGCCGAGGATGCTTATAACGTTACGCCCGGTAGTCCGATTTTGGATAATATTGAAGGACTCGGCCAACCCTGCCAGCCGTATCGCTCCTTGCATAATTCTTGGATCGGCCAGGCTTAAAGGTATTTGCACAAACTGAACGTCTACCGCTCCGGTCTCGAAAAAAATCGAGGCCTGCGGTGCAGTAATTTTCTTGGCAGCTATAGCGGCGAGCATCGCTATTCCCGTACCGCACAGAACGATGTCGGAGTTTTTGACTTCTCTTGCCGCAATAATCGCCATCATCTCTTGAAGGCTATACTGAGCCATGATCCTCACCTCCGGTTTAGACCTGGATTGTATCCGGCTTCCTTATCGGCCAGTAAAGTCTTAAGCCTATCCATGCCGATCAAGTCCAAAAACTCCTGTCTATCTTTGGTCCCGTAGACATATTTATCTAGGTAGTTTCGCCATTCGGATTCATTCTTTGCCACCTTTTGGTACAGATCGCGTAAAAACCAGGGATCGTAGTCATAGTACCCATACACGGCACAAGGGTAGGCGCCCCAGGGAATTTCAACCACAGCGCTCACTTGAAAGTTAAGAATCTGGTTTCTATAAGGATCTTTTCTGAGTTCTTCGGTTTCGACTATCTCTTCGCAAGTTACTATCAGGTTTTTTGAAGCCTTGGCCTGCTCGGTGTCAGCAAACTGCAGACCCATTAATTGAACGTTGCCCCAGATATCGGCTCTTGGAGCGTGGATAATGGTAATATCGGGCCGCAGAGCAGGCACGAGCACCAGTTGATCTACCCGGCCGGTGACGTTGAACGGGTTGTCAAGGATGAGAAGTTTCTTGGGGGCCAGTCGCGGATTTTGGCGTCTTTCTTCTTCGTTATATCCCCACTTTTTGACAATATCCGTACCCAGGGAGCTATAGGTTGGGAGAAAAGGAACACCCATGGCGCCGGCCATGAACCTTAAGGTCATTTGGTAATTTGAGTAATCCTCCACCTTGATTTCGCCTCTTTCGGCAGCCCTTCTGAAGCGAATGCAGGTCGAGGCAAACCTGCCGTTGCCACCGTAAGCTATTTCAATGCCCTCGACACAGCCGCCACCGATTAATTCATCAACGGCCTGTCCATTGGAAGCCGCTACGACATGAAGGTTTTTGATCCTCCGGCGAATGATTTCGTGGACTGCAGCCATTGGGCATTGGGTAGCGGAAAATCCGCCAAATGAAATCAAGGCCCCATCATGTACATATCGCTCGACGGCCTCTGATAAACCCAACACTTTGCCTTTAAGGTCCATACATTACCCCTTTTATCATTTTACATCATCATAAGCGTAGAAACCCTTGCCCACCTTTTTGCCCAGCCGGCCTTCGCCTATCATCCGGTCGATCAGTTCGGGGTGTTTGTAGCGGGGATCATTGAGAATAGCGGCCAGAGTCTGCATCTTTGCCCGATGGACGTCGAGGCCGATAAGATCGATCAGCTCAAAGGGCCCCATCGGATGATTGGCCCCAAGCTTCATGGCTTTATCGACGTCTTCAGGCGCCGCCACCCCGGATGCCACCAGCCATGTGGCTTCGTTCAGCAGTTGCCCCAAAACCCGGCTCACTATCCCGGCGGGCGCCTCGTTCTTACAGACCACTGGGTCCTTGCCGAGCTGCTTTGCCAGCGCTGCGGCTGCCGTCAAGGTCTCCGGAGAGGTTTTCGCGCCAGGCATGATCTCAACAAGCTTCATTATTGTAGGTGGATTGAAAAAATGCATCTGGACCACTTTATCGGGGCGTCTGGTGGCCTCAGCCATCGCACTGATCGAAAGCGAAGTTGTGTTTGTGGCGAGGATGACATCCGGCCGGGCGAGCTTGTCCAGCTCCGCAAAAACTTTCCTCTTTATTGCGATGTCCTCCAGGACGCTCTCGATCACGAAATCGCATTCCCGGGCGGGGCTTAGATCACCCGCAGTCGAGATGCGTGAAAGGACGGAGTTTTTTTGATCTTCGCTCAGCTTTGCCTTCTCCACCCTTTTCTGCAGCCCCTTCTCTATGAGGGCTTTGGCCCCGGTGGAAAGATCCAGGGTGATATCGCTGATCACTGTTTCGAAACCCTGCTGGGCACAGAGCTGCGCAATTCCTGCTCCCATGTTTCCAGCGCCGACGACGAGAATTTTTTTGACAGGCATATTTAGGTCTCCTGAATCACATGTTAGTTAGTTTCCATCCGGAAAGTGTCCTTTCCGAACAGAAACCTCGCGGGGCGTGGAATTTGTCCCGGAGTTTCCGGATGGACACTAGTTAAGCCGCTCGACAACCGCAGCCACACCATTGCCCCCGCCAATGCACATGCTAACGGTCCCCAAGGCCGCATCGCGCTGCTTCATCGCATAGAGCAACGTAGTAAGCAGCTTGGTGCCCGTAGCGGCAACAGGGTGCCCCAGGGCAATAGCTCCCCCATGGACATTGACCTTGAGGCGGTCGAGGCCGAGGTCCTGCTCGCAGGCAATATACTGGGCGGCGAATGCCTCGTTCAGTTCGATCAGGTCGATATCGCCGAGCGTAAGGCCGGCTTTTTTGAGCGCCGCCGGAATCGCTTTCACGGGCGATATGCCGAAGCGCCTGGGATCGACTCCCACAAACGAATAGCCGCGCAACAGGGCCATGGGTTTCAGCCCCATTGCCTGTGCCTTCGCTCTGTCCATAAGCACCACGGCGGATGCTGCATCGCACAGGGCGCATGAGTTGCCTGCGGTGATGCTCCCGCCTTTTTTGAAAACCGGCGGCAATTTGCTCAAACTCTCGGCAGTGACGCCTTTACGGTAAATCTCTTCGTCGACGGCCAAGATAAGTTCGCCCTTTTTCCCTTTGACTTCAACCGGGACTATCTCTTCGAGGAATTTTCCTTCCTTAACAGCGGCCTCGGCCCTGTTTTGAGATTCGGCGGCAAAGGCGTCCTGCTCCTGTCTCGAAATGCCTTTTTCCTCGGCAAGCCATTCGGTGATTTCACCCATGAGACCGCCGCCGAGCGGGCATCGGAACCCATCCTTGTGCATCAGATCGGTTAATTGGCCATCGCCCATGCGATAGCCCCAGCGGGCCCGCAGTAGCCCGTATGGGATCTGGCTTGCGTTTTCAGTCCCGCCCACGAGAACCGTATCGACGTCACCCGCCTTTATTGCCTGCGCCCCGAAAATCAAAGCTTGAATGCTCGAGCCGCAGCGGACGTTGACCGTAACCGCAGGGGCCTCGACCGGAACACCGCCCATGACAGAACTGAGCCTTGCCGCATTAGGTCCCACCCCCGCCTGCCAGGCGTTGCCGAAAACGGTTTGATCTATAACCTCATGTGTGATTCCGGAACGTTTTATAGACTCCCTGACCACCGTAGCGCCGAGCTCCGGAGCGGTCAGGTTTAGGAACGATCCTCCGAATTGTCCGCCAATAGTGCGGGCTGCCCCCAGTATGACTACTTCTCTCATATGCTGCTCCCAATATTTCAACAGGTTGATTTTTAGCTGGGATTGAGCGAACCTGCCCAAGATTGGGTCCCGGCCTCTTCAAGCCGGGGGCAAAACCCCAGGGGCAGGCTCCCGGCTTTAAACCGGAGGTCTCAATCCAATGTGGACGTGCGCCGCCGGCTTATCTGTTGGCCTTTTTCAACCCCAGTGCATCCGCCGCCAGGATCATCTTCATGATATTGGTGGCCCCCTCGAGGATCTTATATACCTTTCCGTCACGAAGGATTCGCGCTATGGGGTATTCATTGGAATACCCATATGCGCTCAATACCTCCAGACCCAGGTTTGGGACTTCATCGGCCGCACGGGCGGCATAATACTTGGCCAGCACAGTTTCTCTCATGTTGTTGACCAGGCCGCGGTCTTTCTGAACGGCGCATCTCCAGGTCAGCGCTCTGGCGGCCTCCGTTTCGGCGACCATCCTGGCGATAACTTCCTGCACCATCTGGAATTCCGCGATCGGGCGGCCGAACTGCCTCCTTTCATTAGCGTATTTGACTGCCTCATCCAGAGCTGCCTGACAGGTTCCAACAGCCCCGGCGGCGGCGGAAAGCCGCGTGCTGATGAGTTCCTCCATGAGGTAGGCAAAGCCTTTTCCTTCCTCACCGAGTCGGTTCCCCACCGGGATCTTGACGTCCTCCATAATAATTTCACCGGTCGGGCAGGCCCAGAGGCCGAGTTTGTCCTTGATCGCAACAGTGGACACGCCCGGTGCATGCATATCAATGACAAAGACACTCATACCCTTGTGCTTTGCGGGCTTGTCCGTCATCGCGAATATCACCGCCATGTCGGCGACAGTCGCCCAGGTGATCCACATCTTTCGGCCGTTGAGGATGTAGCTGTCTCCAGCCCTCACCGCAGTGGTGGCCATGGCTGCGGTGTCGGAACCCGTATCCGGTTCGGTCATCGCAAAGCAGCCCAGTATCCTGGCTGACATGAGTTCCGGAATGTATTTCTTCTTGAGTTCCTCACTGCCCCATTTGAGGATGGACATGGCCGTCCCCATGGTCTGCATATTGAAAGCGACTCTCAGGGACCCCGACACCCTGCCGATCTCTTCGGTAACTATGGCGTGGGCCAGGTAACCCAAGCCGTTCCCCCCGTATTCCTCAGGGACCGGGCAGCCGAAAAGATTCAGTTCCGCCATCTTGTCGACGAGTTCCCGCTGGAAACGATGGTCATTCTCGTCCTGATCGACAAAGGGCGCTATTTCCTTGTCTGCGAATTTCCGGACCATATCTCGAAGAATAATATGGTCCTGGGTCAACTCGACATCATACTGATCGCTCATTAAATTGGCTCCTTTGAAAAGGTTTTGCAGTTAGCCTGCGTCCATCCGGAAACACCGGATTGGAATTCGACGCCCCGCGAGGTTTCTGTTCGGATTTTTTGACTTAAGAGAAAGGGATCTTCGTTCCGGCAAGGAAATCGAGGGCTTGCGCGGACAGTGCGTGGGCGTCGTCCAATGTTTGAATGATCTCGACGCTCCGCAAGGCGAGTCCCGGTTCCCAAGCCCCGCCAGGCCGAAAAGGACTTCTTTGACGTATTTAAGCGAATCCGGACGGAAATTGGCAGGAGATGTCCGCCTGATGATGAGAGGGCAAGGTTCGATGCAAATCCTCCTTCCGCTTGAGATTGAGGACAAAGAACGGGGAAAACTTCCATGGCGGTTATAAAATCCTTAACACACTCTCCGATAACGGGCAAGGCCCTTTGCGGCGTTTACGCAGGTTGACGCTATCGCCTATTTCTACAAGAACGCCTTGCTGGGAAAAGGTTGCAAGATGGCTTTTCAGGCAGAGCAGGAAGATATGAAGATTATCCATTTCCAGAAGGCCTCCCGCTTCCGCCCCGTCTCATGTCATAGACAGGTCATGGAAAGCGTCGAGAATGAGCGGCCGGGCTTGGCGCTACGCGCTCACACGCCGTGAAGGGAGGCCAGCAAGCACGCTTCACAAAGTGAAGCACCGCGAAGCTCGCGTAGCGTAATTGACATGCCATTTTCGCTTGACTTTCTGAAGCGCTTAACGCTTGGCTTGCCTCCAAACGCACCACACTTTCTGTCTGCACTGCCTGCATGGCTGCGCGGAAAGAGCCGGTTCTTCTTTTTTGAACATGGTATTATATAAGTCTATCATACGAGGATAAACTGCTTTTGCAGGTTACCATTCGGTCCGAAAAGGCAGGGGAGGAGACAACATATAACCTGTTGATGACTTCCCAATAATGCGAAGACAGGATATCACCGCAGTCCATCATGTCCCCGCGGGACACCCTAAACCATGAAAAGATCCGTGGGCTCACCGGAGCGCAGCCCGCCAAGTCTTTTGGAACCGGACTTTCTCTGCGATGCAAATTCAGGCTTCGCGTTTTTCGAGGACAAAAACGCGTCTTCGCGTGCACCAGGCTCTCAATTTATGAGACCACCTTTTTCCGGTGGACCATTATTACTTTTTGGTCTCCTTTTTGGTTTTCTTTTCGGCCCTTTTTTCTTTTAAGCTCTTAGCTGGTTTTTTCTTCCCATCTTTCTTGGTATCCATGTTTTTACTCATGATGTTCCCCTTTGTTTTTCCAGCAGCAGCAGGGAGCCTCGAGGGGTGACGCGGTGAGATCAAAAACCAAGGCGGGAGAGGTGGTCAATAGGCCTTATATGTCCTATTGGACCTATTGTCTGCTTTGCCACCGCGTCCCCTCACAAGCGACCCACGATTTCCCTGCCGGGACGAAAGATCCTTTTTCGGGTCAAAAAAATTTCAGCCAAAAATCTGAATCGTAAACCGCCGGTATCATCCGGTATTCCCGTACAAGTTTATACTTCTGTCGCTCCGGTTACAAGCGAGATTGACGACGGGATGGCCGAGTTTGATCCGGGGGAGGGCCGAATGGGATTTTGCGCTCGTAAGTAAGCGATTTTTTAAGCATTACCGGAGTGTTCAAAAAGAGAGGTGAAGCTTGAGGCGGAGACTTTGCGCGGAGAAACACCTCCGCATTATACAAAAGCAGACAATAAGTCCAATATGCCCAAATAAGACATATAAGACCTATTGCCTACCTCTCCAGCGTCAGTTTTTGTTATCGCCGCGTCACGGTCCCGTCTGTCTTTTGACGCGCACGTTTGACAATTTCGCCCTAACCGGGGAATTTCAGAACTACTTCTTCCTGGGCGCCGTCGCGGTCGAGCTTCACTTCAAGCTCTACGCTGCTGTCGCGAATGCCGATCACAACCGCCGAGTTCCCTTTATCCCCTTCGATGTGCGTAATTCCCTTCACCACATCGAAAACTTTCCTTCCGATCTGCGCCGGGGGGGTGGGCAGTTCGGTTTTCCGATATTTTGCGGTTACCGAAACCCCTCCCTCGGCGTTGCGGCGAAGAGAGATTTTTTCCGCGTTTCTGTCAATTCCATGTAAAATGGCCAGGGCAATCCATTTCAGGGCGCCATCTTCGGGATCCTGCTCCTTGATCAGACCGGCCATTTCACTGAGCGGGTCGGTGTCGGCGAAGCAATCGCAGTGTTCCTGTACCTTCATGTGCAGCGTGCGTTTATCCAGCATTGTAAAACCCCTCCTTAAAGAAAATCGCAAATAAAAAATATGAAACGGACAGCGGGGCGGGGACACGGGGCGGTGGGACCGCTGCCCATGATCTCGACGCTCCGCGAGGCGGGCGGCACACCCCCCTTTGCGCTTCAGCGCATCCAGGGCCTGCTGCCTTGCGCCGTCCGACATTGGTAAAGGTAAGTATTTGCGATTTTAAATCCACACTCAGGGGGTTTGAATTTTGCGGAAATCCGCCACTCGGGCAAAAAGGTCCCGCGTTCGGGTGAGCAGCGCAAGCCGGTTTCGTCGAACCGAGTCGTCCTTGTCCATAACGAGCACGGAATCGAAAAAGGAATCGATCATGGGTTTAAGCCGGGCCATGGATTCAAGTGCCCCGGCAAAATCCGACCAGGCAAGCCGGCTGCCCACTTCGGCTTCGGCCTTCGCCAGTTCGTCGAAGAGGATCCCTTCGGCCGGGTTTTTGAAAAGAGAATCGTCAACGGGCGCGGTCTCGGGCTCCTTGATGATGTTGGCCACCCGCTTAACTGCGGCCGCCAGGGCGCCGAAGTCAGGCCTTGCGGTAAAGCTGACAAGCGCTTGGGTCCTTTGTACCGCTTCGAGAAGATCGTCTATGCCCACTGAAAGCGCCGCCTCGATCACGTCGGAGCTTGCCCCCGCACCGAGGGTTGCAAGGTAGTGGTGAAGGCGTCCTTCGAAAAAGGCTGTTATGTCCCGTTTTACATTTTCCGCAGGCTGCGTGAGTTTAGAGGAGAGCAGTGCGAGCGCCCTGCCCATGATCTCTCCGAGCGAAATTCTAAGAGGCGTTTCCAGCACGATTCGTATGATTCCAAGCGTCTGGCGCCTCAGGGCGAACGGATCGGCCGTACCGGTTGGAAGCAGTCCAACCCCGAAGCAGGCGGCAATTGTGTCGATTTTGTCGGCGATGCTTATGAGCGAGCCTTCGATTCGCGATGGGACCGGCCCGCCGGACCGATTGGGCAGGTAGTGCTCGTAGATGGCCTCTGCAACTGCTTCCGGCTCGCCCTGAAGCCGCGCGTAAGTTCTTCCCATTATCCCCTGGAGTTCCGGAAATTCGCTCACCACGCCTGACACAAGATCGGCCTTGCAAAGCAAAGCCGCACGGCGAACCTCGGGCGCGCGCTCCGGGGCAACCCGTTCAGCCAACATTACGGCCAACTCACTGAAGCGCTCCATTTTTTCGTAGCTCGTTCCGATCTTCGAATGGAAAACGACCCCCTTTAGCTGTTCGGCCCGGTCGTCGAGAGTCACCTTCTGATCTTCCCGGTAATAGAAGCGGGCATCTTCGAGCCGCGCCCTCACTACTCTTGCGTTGCCGGCTTCCACCAGTGCGAAATCCCTTGGAACGGTGTTGGAAATAGTCACAAAATATGGGAGCAGCACGCCGGCGCGGTCCGTTAGGGCAAAGTAGCGCTGGTGCTTCTTTATGACCGTAATCAGCAGTTCGGGTGGAAGTTCGAGATACTTGTCCTCAAACCGCCCGACGAGCGGCTGAGGGAACTCGACCAGTTGTGTGACTTCATCCAGAAGCTCATCGTCTGCGAGGACCTTGCCGCCGATCCCTGCAGCAGCCGTTTCGGCACCCTGCCGAATAAGTTCACGCCGCTCGGCTGTGTCGAGGATGACGTAGTTCTTCCTGAGGTTTTCGCGGTGGTCCTCGAAGTCATTGACGTCGATCCACAATGGACTCATGAACCGGTGGCCCATGGACTTTTTCCCGGAGCGCACGTGAGCGTATTCGCACTGAAGGACCTCTTGTGCGAACAGGGCCACAATCCATTGAATCGGCCTGGCGAAAGTCACACTGTAGGATGACCAGTGCATGGACTTGGGAAATGGAATTTTGGCGATGAAGTCCGGGAGCATTTTCTCAAGGAGTTCTTTGGCCGCAAGACCGGCTTCCTCTCGAAAGACGCAAAGATACTCACCCTTGGGCGTCTGCTTTATTGTGAGGTCCGCGACGCTTGCGCCCTGTCCTTTTGCAAAGCCTTCGGCAGCCCTCGTGGGCTTTCCTTGAGCATCGTATGCCGCGCTTTTGGGCGGCCCGATGACTTCGGTCCTCACGGGCTGCTGGCAATCCGCAACACCCGGCACATTCAACACCAGCCGGCGAGGCGTGCCGGTAACCGTGGGTTCACCGTGCGCTATGCGGTTATCATCCAGAAACCGGGCTATCCGCAAAGACATCGATTCCAGTGCGGGCAGGATGTACCCGGCCGGTATTTCTTCGGTTCCAATTTCTATGTATAGGGTCTTCGCCATCTGTTCACCTTAAAGACGGATTTAGGGATTGAGGAATTTAGAAATTGAGGAATTGAGGAATTTGTTTTAATCCCTCAATCCGCAATTCATTAATTCGCCTTAACGCCATTTATTCAAGAGCGGAAATCCCATTTTCTCGCGCTGGGCGTAGTAGGCGTGCGCCACGTTGCGCGCCATGTTCCTGACCCTGGCGATATAGTTGGTCCTTTCGGTTACGCTGATCGCCCCGCGCGCATCGAGTAAATTGAACACGTGTGAGCATTTGAGCGTATAGTCATAGCTGGGCAGGACAAGTCCGCGTTCGTTCATTCGCAACGATTCAGCTTCGTACATGCCGAAAAGCTTGAGCAGCATGCCCACGTCCGCCTCTTCGAAATTATAATGGGACCATTCCACCTCACCCTGGTGGTGCACGTCCCCATAAGTGACATTGCCGCTCCAGATGAGGTCGTAGACGGAGTTGACACCCTGCAGGTACATAGCGATTCTTTCCAGGCCGTAGGTCAGTTCCAGGCTGACCGGGCTGAGGGTGAGGCCGCCGACCTGCTGAAAGTAGGTGAACTGCGTTATTTCCATCCCATCGAGCCAGACCTCCCAGCCCAGACCCGAGGCCCCCAGGGTGGGCGATTCCCAGTCATCCTCGACAAAGCGGATATCGTGATCCAGGGGGTCGACGCCAAAGCTCTTCAGGCTCTCCAGGTACACTCCCTGCGAATCGGTGGGAGAAGGCTTAAGAATCACCTGGTACTGGTAGTAATGCTGGAGCCGGTTCGGGTTCTCCCCATACCGGCCGTCGGTCGGCCGCCGGGACGGTTCGACGTAGGCCACATTGTACGGCTCCGGCCCAAGAACCCTCAAAAAGGTGGCGGGATTGAACGTACCCGCCCCGACTTCGAGGTCATAGGGCTGCTGGATCACGCATCCCCTGTCGGCCCAGAACTTGCCCAAGGCAGCAATAAGTTCTTGGAATGTCATTTTGGATCTCCCTATGGAAAAATAGGTCCTATTAGTCCCATAAGACCCATACCCTTCATTCGGCCTTTGGGTTATCGATCAGGTCGATGCGCCTCTTATGGCGGCCGCCTTCGAAAGGCTCCTTTATCCACTCACGCACTATTTCAAGGGCCAGGTCAACGCCGATAAAACGGGACCCAAGGCACAAAACATTGCTGTCATTGTGACGCCGGCTCATGCGCGCCTCGAACGGCTCGTGTCCGTTCACTGCCCGCACTCCGGGGATCCGGTTAGCCGCTATGCACATCCCGGTCCCGCTGCCGCACACCAGGATGCCCCGGTCCGCCTGTCCCCTTTCCACCGCGCGCGCAACTCGAAGGGCATAGACCGGGTAATCGACCGAATCGGGACTGTTCGTACCAACGTCCGTTACCTCTATGTCCGTCTCTCGCAGAGAGGAAGCGACAAGCTCCTTCAATGCGAAACCGGCGTGATCCGCTCCGATACAGACTTTCATAAAAACACCTCTAAATCAGTAAATAAAAGGCTCAGGGGGCCCCTGCGACAGTATCCCCCCGATCCGCGCCCGAACTCTATATGAAAAACAATAGCGCGAAAACCAAAAAATCACATGCGTCACGGAGAAAGCGTGTCCTCGCCCGGGGGGGGAAGAGGTGACATCTGCCCAAGCCCTTTTATTTGGACCATTTTCCACCCCGAATCAAGTTTTTCCATTCTCACCGATAATTTATTGGAATTCCGGCGTATCTTCCGGCGGAGGTCTCTTGTGCAAGCGATGCCTTCGGGACACTCGGAGGATGGATCCTTTGGCGAAAAAGGGGCCTGACGCAGCGTGAAACCGCAAAAGCCAAAGCCGCACAGATAACGATTAATTTAACCCGCCTGCTGATTCGCATAGCTGCATAAACCTAAACTCAATGGTTTACTGGTCGTCGGATTTTTCCGGATTTTGCCGGCGTCTCCTGGCCACGAACCAGACGTAATAGACAAGCAGAACAGGGAAGGCCGCGTAGGCCCCTACAAAGTCGCCCTTATAAAGGCATATCGTGCCATAAATAATGAGACCGGAAATAATTGCGAGCTGAATTATAGTCAGAACCTTTTTCACATATGCTCCACAAAAAGATCATCTTAAGCGAGACTATACAGTAAACAACGCGATCTGCAAGGCCAAGGCTCGCGTTTAGGAACCTCTGCGCGATGACTTTGGCGAATGCAGCCGCTTTGGCCTTTGCCTGCCGGTCATGCATCAACTTCTAACACAACTGCAAGGTCGGCCATCTGATTGACCTGAAGCGCCGGGACCCAATCCGTGACGAGGAAGTTCGACGGAACACGGACTTCGGGGACCAGTCCAAGGTGAAATTTTGCGGGAGCGATCACGCGGTATGGCTTGCCTTCGAAGCTCTCGACGATCCTTGGTATAAGGCGTGCCGGAGCTTCCCATGGCGAACTAGATGAGAGGCTTGCCCTCAAGTTAATAAATTACATCACGGACCAGCCGGCGACCGCTCTGAGCGGAGCTAGCCTGATGTCATCCGTCATACCCGCGCCATGGCGAAAGAAGTCAGGGAGCCCGGTCGATTGAATGACCCAAACGAGTGGAGTCTGAAGAATCCTGCAAGTAACCGGGATAGTCAGGTACGGCCCGGTAAGTAGGACGGCAGGCTTAAGATCCTTGAGACAGGCAATCTCGTTGTCTATGCGCTGGATCATTTCACGGCCGGTGAAGACCGGCGTACACTTCTGCCCATCCGTACGCGCCGGGGTGAATAGAACACTCTGATCGTGCAGTAGGCGAAAGGGTTAGACAGACTCGCCGATTCACCCATTCATCTGCGCGATTTTTCAGTCGGCCGCCTTCTTTACGCGAACCGCTTGGGGTCCCTTGGTCCCCTGTTCGACTTCGAAGCTCACACTCTCGCCTTCATGCAGACTCTTAAAGCCTTGGCCTTCTATGGCGCTGTGGTGAACAAAATATTCTTTCCCGGAATCATCCGCGATAAATCCGTAGCCCTTCTGATCACTGAACCATTTTACCTTGCCATTCATTTCCAAAAACCCTCTTGCTCAGGTTTGCGTCCGGAAAAGGCCCTTTCCGAATCGAAAATTGCCGGTGTCACACCCGGAGTTTCCGGATGGACCCCGGTCACGCCGGCCCACATTGGACTGCGTCTTTCAGTCGCGGTGGGCTGGCGCGGGTGGCCTGTTTCACGCTGAAACATTGAGGGAAGCGCACACTGGCAGCTCTGCCGCAAACTTCAAAATAACCGTATACCTTATAGATCGAAGTTAACCACGGCTGGACGCTTGAACCACCGATAATCCCTGGTTCAAACTTGCCTGGGGGGTTCTTCCAGGTCGAAGTACATGCAATATTCGCAGAAATTCGAAAGCTTTGAAAGCTCGCTCTCCGGACCGCTAAAGGCTACCCCGAGTTCTGTTGCTTTACTGTCTTCGGTGCCGTTGATGCCTGCAACCTTCGTTTGAAGTCCGCTTACGAAGGCCTCGTTCGGAAGATTGAATGTCAGGGAGAGGTTGGTTCCTTTTACAATGCGGGCGCTTTCATTCAGGATCAGGCGGCACCCGCCCTGACTAATGTCCGCCATCTTTGCGTAGAACACATCAGCAGTACCGCAAACAGTGCATTCCGTTTCGATGTTGACCCTGATCCTGCGATACTTCCTGATCTGATGGACTTCCACTTTTGTTGGATAGTCTATGCAAACGACATCTTCTGTCAGGTGTTTTAGGTATCTGCTGTGGAATATATGCATAAAGCCATTGTTGAAATAGGAACACAAAAAGTCCCCGTCGAAAGTAACCGAAATCCTGTCGTTTATCTTTGCACTCGGCTCTATGATCAGGATGTATTTGCCGTGCATCGCGCCTATAATCCTTGTTCTGGCCATTTGAGCCGAGTAGGTGAGGGAGCGCACCATTAGTGCATCGTCTATCCTGAAAGGAATTCTTATCCGTGTGTGGACGTCTGCATCGACGAGCGGGTCCCGTTCTTTAGCTTCACGATGGAGCTGATTGCCTGCCATTTTTTTTGCCGCACCGTCAAACCGCATGAGTTCTTCCATGCTCAGGCTCCCTTCTGCCGTAAGGTCTTTGCGCCGGAGTCCGATCCGGGCCGGAGAGACATATTAAGATATACGTTGAATCGGCATGATCTTAGAAAAAATTGAGGATAATTTTTTGAAATGAACTGAGGAATTAAAACTGTTTGAGGATTGAAAAATTAATCTCCGAGGCGCCGTCTTACCTCGAATGCTTCCTCATAAACGAAACCATAAGGGGTTAATTTCACCGGCGGGACCGACGACCCGGCACAGAGCCGCACCGGGCGCGCAAACGGCAAAGCCCGTGCCGCCCGGCACGGGCTTTGCGACCTAATTATCCATGATCTACTCATCCAGTCGGCTCACAGACTCAAGCCAGATCAGACGCTCGCAGAGGCGGCGGTCCCACCGCCCCAATCCTAACACATTCTATGCCCCTACCTCTTCTTTGACCGAAATGGCAATTTTGTAGAGCACGCTCAGAACGAAGAAACCCGTTGCCCAGATCCCGAGCACGATCATTATCTCCGGGATGCTCGGCGAGTATTCGCGAACCTTGTCGAAGGGGTTTGGAATGAAACCGGCCACGATCAGCCCGACGCCTTTTTCGATATACATGGAAAAGAAGACGCAGGCGGCTGCGGCAAGGAGCATTTTTTCGTTCTTGCGCACATCCGGGTGGAGAAGCAGCGCAACCCCGGCTACGGCCAGTATGGCAAAAAGCCACATAAACGGGACCAGATTGTGGTGACCTTCAAGGCCAACGAACAGGTACCTGAGCGCGTCCATATGGCTTGGAATATTGCTGTAAAACGCCGTAAAGAACTCCAGGCCGACGAAGAAAACGCTTATCAGCATAGCGTAAGTCATGATCGTTGCCAGCTTGTCTATGGCTTCCTTTCCCGGATCGAACCTGGAGTATTTTTTCACCAGGTAGGAAAGCATGATCAAAAGCGCAGGACCGGAGCAAAAGGCCGAGGCAAGAAAGCGGGCGGCCATGATGGCGGTCAGCCAGTACTCCCTTGCGGGCAGGCCTGCGTAGAGAAAGGCCGTGACCGTGTGAATGCTGACGGCCCAGGGGATCGAAATGTAGATGAGCGGCTTTACCCATTTGGGATAATGAGTCCCCTTACGTTCCGCCTCGAGGACGTTCCAGCCTATGAGCAGGTTCAGCAGCAGGTAGCCGTTTAAAACGATCATGTCCCAGAAAAGGACCGAATTGAACGTCGGATAGATCAGGACATTCAAAATGCGCATCGGCTTGCCAAGATCGACAAAGATAAACAGAAGACACATGGTGACCGAAGCTATGGCCAGAAACTCGCCCAGAATGGTGATTTTTCCGAACGCCTTCACGTCGTGCAGGTAATAGGGAAGCACGACCATGACCGCTGAGGCCGCGACGCCGACCAGAAAAGTAAACTGGGCGATGTAGAGTCCCCAGGAAACGTCCCTGCTCAAACCGGTGATCGTAAGACCCCGGTTCCACTGAGTGAGGTAAGCCGCAAAACCAAGCCCCATAAAGACGAGCAGGACCCCAAGCAGCTTTTTGTATCTTGTGCCTCCAGTAAGTGCTCTTTCAAGCATATCCCACCCCTTAAGATCGGGAGCAGGAAGCACGGAGCACGGAGCAAGAAATTATTCATGCTTCCCGCTTCCTGCTTCCCGCTTCCTCTAGATTATGTAGTAAACGCCGGGTTCTGTCCCCAGCTCGGGTTTGCGCCTTATTGAATATTGCGAACCAAGGGCTTTTCGCACCTCGGAGCCCGGGTCCTCAAGGTCGCCGAAGCTGAGGGCCTTGCACTTGCACGCCTCGACACACGCCGGCATTTTTCCTGCCCCAAGCCGTTCTTCGCAGAAGTTGCACTTCTCGACAACCCCCCGGTCCCTGGTCGGGAAAGTGGGGTTAAGTTCCGTCTTGATATAGGGGCGCGGGTCTCTGAAATTAAAGCTCCTGGCGCCGAAGGGGCAACCGGCCATGCAATACCGGCAGCCGATGCAGCGGTGGAAGTCCATCATCGTGATTCCATCGGCCCTTTTGAAGGTGGCCTGGGTAGGGCAAACCCGCGTGCAGGGGGCATTCTTGCAGTGATTGCACAAAACCATGAAGGGCTTTTCCCTTATGGCTTCAGGCTCCATACCGCTTTGCTGCCCAGGGAAGGCGTTCTCATATTTTTCTTCCCAGATCCACTTGATCTCTTCTTTTTGGGTCCCGATATCCGGAACATTGTGGGTCGAGTGGCAGGCAAGCACGCAATCCGTACAGCCGGGAGGTCCTTTTTCCCAGCACTTCTTCATATCGATCGCCATGGCCCATCGCTTCGCGCTGAGTCCCTGGAGGTTTGCCATGAATTTAGGGGGGGTCTCCGTTTTGCCCAACGCGTTGACTACCCGCAAAGACCCAAGCCCCAGAGCGCAAATGCCGCCGATTTTCAGAAAATTTCTTCTGCCAGTTTCCATTACTTGCTCTCCTTTGGAGGAATGTGGCAATTCCAGCAATAGGGGTCGGAGTCCTTTTGCAGTCCGGCGTAGTTATGGCACTGGTCGCAGAATTGAGACTTATTGGAGTGACACTTCATGCACTCGTTCTGGAGACTCATTTCATAGGTCTTGCCGTCGCTTGCCACATACATTCTCTTGCCGTTTCGGACGACCTCCGTCCTCCAGTCGTTCAAAAGCTTCATATGCCCTGTGATCATTTCTTCCTTGGGCAGAACGCACTGCTTTGTGATCATCTGGGCTATGACCGGGGTATCCAGCTTGGGCTCCGGCGGTGGAGCGGCCCTGCCATGATTGAACCACACCGGGAAGGTTGCCAGCACGATGAAAATGACCAGGCCGACAAGGATATATTTCCCATCATACAGCTTCATTCTCGCTATCCTCCTCCATTCCGGGCAGAGGCTCGCCGCGCAGGTCGGTGGTCCTCTCGGTTTCGCCTTCCATCACGAGGGCGTTGCTTACCAGTTCGTGAACTCCGTACACGGTAACATCGGGCACCCAGTAATCCATCAGGGCGGTAAGCACCGCGCGGTCGATGGCGCAAATGCACGAAAGCGCGTTTACGCCGAACTTGTCGTGTACGTAGCGCACCGCGTTAGCACGAGGCAACCCGCCCCGCATTCTCATTTCCATGAACTCATCGTTGTTTAAGCCCGATCCCGACCCGCAGCAGTAAGTCTGCTCCCGGATGGTCTCGGGCGGCATCTCATGGAAATTATTGCAGACGTTTTTGATCACGTAGCGCGGCTCCTCGAAAAAGCCCATACCGCGCGAAGTGTTGCAGGAATCATGGTAGGTCATGACCAGGTTGTCGTTTCGGCTCGGGTCGAGCTTCAGCTTGCCGTTTTTGATCAAGTCGGCGGTAAACTCGACGATGTGTATCATCTTCGTAGACGCAGCGTTGTCGAACCTTGTGCCCGTAACGGGGGACACCGGCACTTCCAGAAAGTCAGCGGGGCCGTTCATCGTGTCCATGTACTGATTTATAACGCGCCACATGTGGCCGCACTCGCCGCCGATGATGTATTTTACGCCGAGCCTTTTGGCCTCCGCGTACATCTTGGCGTTCAGGCGCTTCATCATCTCGTGGGAGGTGAACATGCCGAAGTTTCCGCCCTCGGAGGCGTAGGTGCTCCACGTGTAATCGAGCCCGATCTCATGGAAAAGCATCAGGTAGCCCATCAGAGTATAGGTGCCGGGGTCTGCGAAAACGTCGCCCGAAGGAGTGATGAACAGGATCTCGGCCCCCTTGCGGTTGAAAGTCGGCTCGCACCGGATACCGTTTACAGCCTCGATTTCATCCACGAAAAACTCGATCATGTCCTTGAAGGCGTGCGGCTGAATCCCGAGGTGGTTTCCGTTATTGTAGCAATTGGCCACGGGGCCGACGACCCAGTCGATGTTCAGGCCGATCAGGTTCAAAAGTTCACGGCCCATCATGGTAAACTCCGCCGTATCGATCCCGTAGGGACAAAAAAGCGAACATCGGCGGCATTCCGTGCACTGGAAAAAGTACATGAACCATTCTTTTAGCACGTCCTCGGTAAGTTCGCGGGCGCCGACCATTTTGCCCATCAGCTTGCCGGCAAGAGAGAAATCCTTGCGGTAGACCGACCTCAGCAGTTCGGCCCTGAGCACGGGCATGTTCTTCGGGTCGCCCGAGCCCAAATAGAAATGGCACTTGTCGGCGCAGGCGCCGCAGCGCACGCATATGTCCATGAAAATCTTGAGCGAGCGGAATTTGTCAAGGCGTTCCCGGATGCCTTCCAGGATAATCTGTTTCCAATTGGAGGGCAGTTTCCAGTCTTCATCGAGCGGAGACCATTCCCTGGGGTTTGGAAGTCCGACGGCTTGCAGGTTTTTCGCCTTTCCCGGATAGCTGAAGTTTCCAGGCCTGAAAACGGCCGGGGTGTCCATCCATCCCGTTTTGGGAAACCCATGCTCTATTACGAGTTCGTTTGGTTTGGGGGCCTTAGCCATTGCTCAAATAACTCCTTGGTAGGGTTATCGGTCCGGGGGTCACGGGTCCTTGCCTCTGGACCCCGGACCCTCGACTCTCGACCTGCGAGTTCATCAATCTTTGGCCGTAACTGCGGCTTCGTCCAATTCTTTTTCCACCGGCAATCCGGCCTCGATCATCTTTTCCCTGAAATGGTCTTCATACTGCGCGTAAGTATGTACTTTCACCGGGTAGTTCCAGGGATTTACGTGGCGTCTAATGCGGCTGTCGTTGGGAAGATTGCGCGTTGGGCTGAGCAGGACGCCGCCGGCGTGCATCAGCTTGCTGAAAGGAAAGTAGGCAAACAGCACGCTTACCAGGAAAAGATGGATGAAGAAAACGGACCCGATCCCTTCCGGTGCGATCGGCTTAAAGGAAATAAGTCCCATGGCGAGTTGCTTGACCTTGATCAGGTCGACCTTGATGAAATAGCGGGTAAGAATGCCCGTTGTTCCGATTGCAAGAATCAGAAAAAGCGGAAAGAAATCCTGCGGAAGCGATATGTAGCGCACCTGCGGAACGATGAGCCTTCTAATCAGCAGGTAGGTGACCGAGGCCATAAAAATCAGATCGGTGATGTAGAGGCCGGGAAGCCCCACCTGGAAAAACCCGTCAAGTCTTTCAATGTCATGGACGAAAAAGGGCACCGGTTCGGTGAAAAAGCGCAGATGCCTTATCAGGATGACCAGGAAGCAGTAGTGGAAGGCAAGCCCTGCCAGCCAGAGCCATTTTTCCCACTGGTAGAAGACTTTGGGTCCTTTTTGCATCTCGAATTTGGTGTTCCTGAAAAGCGAGCGGAAAACGAGCACTTCCAGGATCATCCTGACCACGGCCTGCTTCTTGGTCGCAGGATTGTCGAACTTGCTCTGGGGTATCCAGGACAGGGACTTCTGCTGGCCGGCCGTCGTCGGGATACAGAATGGAACGGGCGAGCGCGCCCACCTCAGGATCCTGAAAATGACCCCGCCCAGAAAAGCGAAGATAGCTATGTACGGCACGGTCACGCCGAAGAAGTAATTGAGTCCGGCCGCCCTGACCCCCAGAAAAGAAGCCAAAACGAGCGCAACGACTGCAGCTAGGGAAAACCAGATGCCCATTTACACAACCTCCTATAAAAACTCAACAGCAGGGAGCAGCAACATGGAAGCAAAAGACCCGGGCGGCAAGAACCATTCCTGCTCCCGCTACTCGCTTCCCGCTCCTGGTTCGGCAATGATCTCGGCCATCCTGAGAAGCCTGTGCGTCCTGTTCTTTACCTCGGTCATCCTTACTTCGAAAAGATTTTCACGACACCGCATGTAGACGTCGAACGCACACAGGGCCAGACCGTCCACTTTTCGGTCGAAATCGGACAACTCTTCCCTGCTCACCACGCCTGCGGCCAAATCCTCTTCGAGCAACACCCGGGCTATCGTTTTCAAACCGAAAATGAAGGAAATAGAACTCGATGGGGAAAAATCCTGGATCGCCCTGATCCTGATCACCTTATCGAGCAGGGGCGCCATGGCCTCCGCGCTGTTTTGAGCGAAAAATTCATCGATAATCTCGCCGATTGCGACCAGAAAAGTTTGTCCAACCGGATTGGCGAACTGGTTGGTCTCCTTTTTCAGCAACCGTACCGTTTCAAGCGGATAAGTCCCCGCCAGCATATCGAACCATTGCCGGAGGAGCCTTTTTTTGTTTTGCACAAGACGTTGTTCAATGCCCATGTTTTACCTGAGGCCTCCCGCGCCGGTGCGGGAAATAGACCCTTTATGTCTGGTTATTTTATTAGGATAGCCGATAGTGTAAGCCGGAGAAGGAGCGGCGGGGAATTTAAATATATTCCCGGGATTGAGCGGACCAGCACTGAACAGCCTGAAAGTTATTGAACAACCGGCATCCTGGGCAGCAATTACACGAAACGCCTCAATAACACGACTCAAAAGGGATTTCAACAGCTAATCGTTCTTTGGGGTGTGCACATTTTCTTGCACAATCAGAGGGGGCGCGCACGTTTCTCACCCGTCGCCCGCACCCAACTCAGTACGGAAATTGTCCACGCGAAGGACCGGTCCTGAGCCTGTCGAAGGGCGTCAGGGCGCGAAGATTGACCAATTTTCCGCACCAGGGCCGACAGCTTAAGAGAAGGTCCGCGCGGCTGTTTCTCGCCTCTTTCCCGTTGGCTCACCAGGCTACGTGCTCACGGGGCAAGGCCAATTTCTTGATAGGGCTCCCCTCGCCTGTGCGGGCTGATCCGGATGGTGACTTTCCGGTCAAGCCGCTTAAAAAAATCGAGCAGCTTGTCGGTGGTAAAACGGTTAAAATGGCCGTTCATCAGATGCGACACGTCGGGTTGCGCGATGCCGAGCAGCGTGGCAATTTCACGCTGTTTGAGTTTCTTGTCTTTTAGGATCTTATAGACATGAAAACCCAGTTGCACCCGCGCAAAAAGCTCGTCCGCACCCTCAAGGCCCAAGTCTGCGAAGATATTCCCGGAACCTTCTTCAAACTTAATTTTGGCTTGATCGCTATCGCTCATTTTTCGCAAGCTCCCTTGCTTCCGCGTATCTCTGCTTAATCAAATCAATGTCATGTTGTGGCGTTGCAACGCCTTTCGCGGATTTTTTCTGAAAGGCGTGAAGAACGTATATCTTCGTCCCAAGTTGGACCGCGATCACCGTGCGGTAAACATCCTTATCGTACTTCAGGGCAATCTCAAAAACGCCGCTGCCAACCCTCTTGAACGGCTTGGCATCCTTTGGCATTCCGCCAAATTGGATAAATTACAGCTCATCGCCAATGAGCTTTTGCGCCCCCAACGGAAAGTCCCGAATGTTCTTTTTCGAGTTTCCCATCCAGACAAGAGGCCTCAGTACAGGCGTTTGAAAATCATCCAAATGCTAACACTCCAACAAGTTATAGTGAATTTGCTATAAAGTCAAGGGCTTATTCGCTCGAGGTTTTTTGGCCTGCTTTTTTTACAACGGGAATTAAAATTAACTGCAAAGCATAAGGGGAAGGCTGTCGGCCACAAGGAAACCCTTGAGGGAGGGCTGGATTCTCCCGTTTGTCACTTTTACCAGACCCGATTTCTGCAACTCTGCCAAAGCCTCATCCATTATCAATCTGTCTCCGAGTGCATGAAGATCGACGCCGGCGCTTGTCCTTAAGCCAAGGTCAAGGGTTTCAAGGTCGAGCTGCTCTTCGGAAAGTACCTCGGCGCCCTCGACCGGCGCCTTTCCCTCCGCAAGGAGCCGGCAGTATTTCCTGATTGATCTAACGTTCCACCATCTGCTCCCGGCCTGGAAGGAATGGGCAGATGGACCCAAGCCCAGGTAAGGAATATGGCTCCAGTATTTTCGGTTATGACGGCACATGAATTCCGGGCTTCGAGCAAAGTTGGATATTTCGTAATGTTGATAGGCGTGCTTCTCGAGATAGCGGGAAGTCCAAATGAAAAATGCACTTTCCAGCTTTTCTCCGATGGATCGAACCAGGCCGGCTGCTTTCATCTTCCATAACGGGGCGCCCTTCTCGAAGGTCATCTGGTAACATGAAATATGTTCGGGCCTGAATTCAAGGATTTTCTCCAGTGTCCTTCTCCATCCTTGTATGCTCTGAGTTTCCAGCCCGTACATAAGGTCTGCTCCAAGATCGGCAAACCCGCAGGAACGGACCATGTCGAGCGATTTGAGCGCCTGCCTGGAATCGTGGCTTCTTCCCAGGTATTTGAGGTCCCTGTCGTCAAAGGATTGAACACCAAGACTGATGCGGTTAATGCCCAGACTTCCGATGACTTTGAGTTTATCCCTGGACAGGCCGTCGGGATTGGCTTCTATGGTCATCTCCGATTCGGGACAAAAGGTAAAATGCTTATGGAGGCACTCCAGCAGCCCGGCGAGTTCTCTTTCACCAAGAATTGTAGGGGTGCCGCCCCCGAGATAGAGTGAGTCAAAATCGTGGAACCTGTCCTTGTACAGGAGTACTTCCCTTTGAACGGCTTTCAGCCATGCCGGGATTGCAGCACGGGAAGCAACGGAGTAAAAGTCGCAATAGAGGCACTTTGAGCGGCAGAATGGGATGTGAATGTAGAGTCCGGGCTGTTTTTCTTTATTCATCTTTGGCTTTCAGCACGGAAACAAATGCGCTCTGAGGGATCATAACGGAGCCCACCATTTTCATCCTCTTCTTGCCTTTCTTCTGCTTTTCAAGAAGTTTGCGCTTCCGGGTGATATCCCCACCATAGCATTTGGCCGTTACATCTTTTCTGAAGGGCGAAATGGTGGAACGAGAGATTATCTTTCCCCCGATGGCGCCCTGAATGGCGATTTTGAAGCTGTGTCTGGGTATTTCCTCCTTAAGACGGTCGCAGACCTGCACACCCCACTCCCTTGCACGTTCACGGTGTACAATAATAGATAGGGCGTCAACCCTTTCTGAGTTCACCAGAATATCGAGCTTTACCAGGTCGCTCTGCCGGTATTCGATCAGCTCGTAGTCAAATGAGCCGTATCCTTGGGTGACCGTCTTCAGCCTGTCGTAGAAGTCGAAGACGACCTCGGCAAGAGGCATATCGAAGGTGATTTCAACACGGCCCGGGGTCGGATAGGTGATCCTTGGATTGGCTCCCCGGCGATCCAGGCACAATTTCATTACCGCGCCCATGTAGCGCTCGGGAAGGATAATCGCGGCCCGTATAAATGGTTCCGCAGAACTTTTTATAACGGTGGGGTCCGGATAATACTGGGGATTTTCAACGGTGAGGGTAGCGCCATCGAGCAGTGTAAACTGGTACTGAACACTCGGCGCCGTCATGATAATGGACTGATCGAACTCACGCTCCAGCCGCTCCTGGACAATCTCCAGGTGAAGAAGCCCAAGAAAGCCGCAACGGAATCCCTGGCCGAGGGCTACGGAGGTATCTTTCTGATAGACCAGTGCGGCGTCATTGAGCTTGTACTTTTCGAGCGAATCCAGAAGAGATGGATAATCATCGGAAGATATGGGGTAGAGAGAAGAAAAGACCACAGGCTTTATATTCTTGAATCCGGGCAGTGGAGATGAAACGGGATTGGAGTCCAGCGTTATCGTATCGCCGATTCTGATATCGGCCACGGACTTTATCCCTGCAATCACGTACCCCACGGAACCCGCCGAAAGTTCTCCCCGAGACTCCCTGTTCAAGCGGAAGACACCCACCTCTTCCACCTTGTGAGTTGCTCCGTTAAACATGAGGCGGATGATGTCTCCAGGCCGAAGTGCGCCGTCAAAGACACGGCAGCTCACAATGGCGCCCCGGAAAGGGTCATAGTGAGCATCGAAGATCAGCGCTGCAAGAGGCTTCTCAGCATTTCCCGACGGCGGCGGAATGCGATTTACGATAGCCTCGAAAACATCTTCAACCCCGGTCCCTTCCTTCGCGGAGCACAGGAGGGCATGGTCCGGTTCAAGTCCAAGATCATGTTCTATCTGTTCTTTGACCCTGCCAATATCGGCCGAAGGCAGGTCGATCTTGTTGATCACCGGGACAATGCTGAGGTCATGCTCCATGGCTGCATATAGATTGGCTATCGTCTGCGCCTGAACTCCCTGAGAAGCGTCCACAAGAAGGAGGACACCCTCGCACGAAGCCAACGCGCGGGATACTTCGTAAGAGAAATCCGCGTGACCCGGAGTATCGATAAGATTGAGATCGAACACCTCACCGGATCGGCTTGTGTATGGGAGCAGCACGGTCTGGCTTTTGATGGTAATGCCTCTCTCCCTTTCAATATCCATGTTATCAAGGATTTGGTCGCGAAACTCCCGGTCATTAACCAGGCCGGCGTGCTGAATCAGACGGTCGGCCAGGGTGGATTTGCCATGATCGATGTGGGCAATAATGCTGAAATTTCTAATCTGCTGCATGGTCAATTTGATTTTTCCCCTCAGCGGAATGCTCAATGGAAACTGTGAGCCAGGGATCGGTTCACCAGGACTCGAATTAACCGCACAGGCGCACAGGCCGCAGAGTGCACAATAACGTACGGACAAATGCTTGACAAGATTTCAATGGATTGCGCGTCAGCAGTGAAAAGAACAAAGAAAATCCACACCTTGTTGGACCATCATCTTCTGATGGAGCTACTCCGATTGGACTCCATCGCGGTATTGCAAAAGTACCACCGAGACCGGGTGGAACACATTTTGGCCGGAAACCGGAATACCCGTGACGGCAAATGGACTGACACTACTACAGCCGGAAGCAGGAGCTTCTTGAGGACATTCAACGTTATAGAACAACAATTAGCCTGGTCCGACCGGTCCGACCCGGTCCGACCCGGTCCGCACCCGAAACGGAATTTGGCCTCGAAAACGGCTTTAGCCAACAATCCCGGCCCCACTTATAATGCGGCCAGGAACTCTGCAACGGTCTGGACAATGATGGAACAGACTCCCCCTGTTCTGAGTTTCACCACCGGCGCCAGATAGCCGGCGCCCGCTCTCACGGTGACGCCGGATGGTACAGTGTACGTAATAAAGGTGAGTTTTTCCAGTGCCTAAAAGTGCTTAGCAAGAGTCTGCCCTCTATTCCCCGATTCTTCGTATCTTTCTTTTGCCGTCGGGGTCGCGTGCTGCGAAAAGTTGAGGTTTTTTCCCCTGTGTGTTACCAATTGAGCTGATGAACCGGTAACTGCCGGGGTTTTCCCGCGAAAGGGTTAAAGCGTGCGGCTAAAAGGCATTCACCACCTGGCTATGGCCACCAGGGACATGGAGGGCACTATCCGCTTCTGGCGCGATCTGCTCGGCATGAGGCTGGTGGGGGGACTCGGCAAAAAGGGATACAAACTCTATTTTTTCGAAATCTGTCCGCAAAATTATGTCGTCTTTTTCGAATGGCCAAATGTCGAGCCTGTTGCGGAAAAAGATCACGGCATCCCCGTATCGGGCCCCATGGTTTTTGACCATGTCTCTTTTAGGGTCGAAGACGACGAGTCGCTCTGCGCGCTGCGCGAAACCCTCGATGCCGCCGGTTTCTGGGTTTCCGATGTGATCGATCACGGCATTATCCACTCGATCTACTCCTTTGACCCGAACGGCATTCCAATAGAATTCAGCGCAGCTGTGGAGGGAGTCGATCTGGGGGCCGATCCCAGGCTGGTGGATACGGCTCCGGGGCCGGCCGCTCTGGAAGGCCCGGAGCCCGTGGCCGGAACCTGGCCCAAATCACGGAGAACAAGCGCTCAAAGCCCCGCCGGGAACGGCTTCGATCCGGAGTGCCTGATTTTTCCCGGCGAAGGAGAAGAGTTGGTCAACGGCAAGAAGAAAAACCGCTTCCCCTGACGCCGCACCCAGCGCAGCCGCAATCGCGGAGGTAGATGCTGCGGTAAAGAATCCGGACTGACACTGGCCTCGTCTCACAGGGTGAACTCAAGGCGATTACCTGTTTCGCCCTCGTTCACGCTTCGCGGTAACGCAATAGATCCCCTCGCCTTCAACCCCCGGTTTGAAGCAGAGATTATCCGACAGGCATTCGGCCCGGCGGCGATCCCCGTCTTTCCAGCGCCTGATCAGATCCGGTTCCCTGATAAATGGGCGGCTCATGGAAATGTAGTCAGCCAGTCCATCTTGCACCAACCGCTCGGCGACTTCAAATGACCTGATGCCGCCCACCAGGATCAACGGGATGTGGATTGCCTTTCTGAAAGCCCGGGCTTCTTCCGAAAAATAGGCTTCCTTCTCCTCGGAATCGATTCCGGGGCGGCTGGGAGACAGTTTTCCTCCCGTGAGAAGTCCCCCGCTCACCTCGATGGCATCCAGGCCGGCATCGGCCAGAAGACCCGCCGCTTGAACGGAGTCGTCCAGACTCAGTCCGTTCTCGCTGAAATCCTTGCAGTTCATTTTGATCAACACTGGGAAGGAGTTGCCTGCGGCCCCTCGGATGGCATGGTAGATCTCAAGATGAATCCGGGCCCGATTGACCACGCTCCCGCCGTATTCATCCCGGCGCCTGTTGAATATGGGGGAGAGGAACTGGTTGAGAAGATAGCCATGGGCGGAGTGAATCTGCACCCCGTCAAAGCCTGCCTCCCTGGCTCTTCCGGCCGCTTCGGCAAAGGCTTTAACGATTTCTCGAATATCGCCCGCCGAAATCTCTCTTCGCGGCGATCGGGCCAGCCCCTCATAATTTGAGACAACGAGCGGAGATTGCCCTGTCAGCTTTTCTGCTGCGAAGTGACCGGCATGGGCCAGTTGCGCTACTATCCTGCCGCCCGCCTGATGAACTGCGGCCGTCATTTTTTGAAGTCCGCCGATTAGTTCGTCCTTATAGATGCCAAGCTGCCATGGGCCCGCCTGCCCATCAGGCCGCACGTAGGCGTGACTTGTGATAATCAACCCTACACCGCCGCCGGCAAGTTCGGCCATCATTTTTATCAGCCTCGGAGTAACCGCTCCATCCTCTCCAGCCAGGCCCTCCCAAGTCGCCGACCTGACGAACCGATTCGACAACTGCATCCCATTAATCGTGCTGCTTTCGAATAACCTGCTCATTGGTTTCCTCCAAATAAGAAACGGCCTCAAGGGCGCGCTAAAATTGAGCGCAACGCCAGGCGTTCAGTTCACTGGGACCCGCCCTGTTTCAAAATAATGTAAACAAGCCCTCCGGTCCAGGCCAATGAAAAAACCACCGGCGCCCCCAGTAAATAATACTTGGATGGTACTGCTCCCAAAAAACGCAGCCAACGGGGCGCCGCCAATTCGGCGGCTTCTGTGTCGAGCAGTTGAAACCGAGGGTCTCCCTTATATTTATTTGAAAATTCTATCGCCTTTGCCTGCCAAACTTTTTGAAATAAGCTCGTCCTGCCGATAGACATGATCCATATTGCGCAAAAGAGCGAACCTGCCACGAAAATCGGCCAGCTGGCGATGTGAAATCCGCGCCCCAATTGGAGAGCAGATAACAACAATCCATTAACGATCAGCAAAACCTGCAGCTTGTTTGTCTTTATCGGGTTTTCAGCGGCCCATAAGTCCACATATGCCTTGTAGGCGATGTAGTCTTTTTCACTTGGATCCATATTGGCTCCTTCAATTGATGCCTGACCATGATATGCACCCCGTCCCCGCCTCTCCGCGTCGCGTTGCGGAGAGGCGGGGCAAGATGAGACGCCGTCGAAAGCTAGCACACGTCCGGCTCGCGCAGCATGGCGTTCGGGTTTATGTCCGGGTCCAGCACACAGTCCGGGCAGTAATAGGCGGGCCAGACGGAGCCGCAGCCCGAGCCTATCAGTTCGAAGCGGGCGCATGCCTGACAGACCGCCTTCCCGCAACCCAGGCAGGTGGTAAATACCTGCCCTCGGCAGATGTCACAGGAACTCCCGGGTTTGACGTTTTCCATATCGGTCAATGATTTGCTCCGGCCGGTTCGCTTCCAAATACACCCTGTCCCGGTCCAAGGTCCCGGGAGAACGGCCGCGACTCCCCCGTTTACCACGATTTCCACATTTAAAGACTTTCCCGCCGCGCATTCGACTCCGGAAACGGGTACTCCATATGCCGCGCCGTCGACCGGGCAACGGCTTCGCCGCAATAGCGCCCTACCACACGCAGAGCCATGTCTATACCAGCCGCGATGCCGGCTGATGTAATGAGCTTGCCTTGTTCCACTACACGTGAATCTGAATCGACCGTGACTTTTGGGAAAAGCTCCTGCATTAGCCCAAGCGAACGCTCGTGAGTAGTGGCGCGTAACCCGTCAAGCAAGCCGGCATTCCCCAGTATCAATGAGCCCGTACATACGGACGCCAGAGTTTCAGCCTGTGCTGCACGAGAAACGACAAACGAGAGCATCACATCGTTATTCATTTCCCTGCGTGTTCCCCAGCCGCCCGGGACAACCAGAATATCCAGAGGCGGGCAGGTATCAAACGTGAAGTCCGGCAAAACTTTCATTCCCCCTGACGTTGTCGCCGGACCGTCGAATTGCGCAACCAACAGCACTTCAAAGGGGGAAGGCTCCTCGCGGCGACGCTCTTCATTCAGCCGCGCAGCCGAGAATACCTCAAAAGGCCCGCAGAAATCCAGGACCTCGATATCATCGAAAATAATGATGCCAATTCGCTTACGATTCATAGGATTGCCCTGCCTAAAAAATCTAACATCGGCAAGAGCGGCGCGCAACCACGCGGCTGATGAACTTGGAGGTAGCGACAACCGACATGCCCCGCGTGGTTTGGATGCCATTTATAATCGTATTTACCGGGGAACTTCGGGCTAAGATTTAGAAAATTCAAATTGAGTCATTCCCGCAACTTACGTACTGATGAGCAATTAGTGAAGCTCGAAGGATGTGATCCGTAATCAACCTGGCGGCGCGGAGACCGACGGCCGCCTCGCGGAGCGTCAAAATCTTGAAGCCTGATAGAACCAACCTGTTGAGATGTTGAAACAAATCGGTATGTTAAAATACTCTTGTAAACTCTTTCATAAAGTGTGATTAAATAAAGATACTGACAAACCGCTCCGCCCTTCTAATAAGGGTGTCGCACAGGTTGAGACGGCCTGTAATTTGCATCATCATAGATCTGATCCAGCGCGCCGGTGAGAGCGCTGAATCATAGAGTTATTTGCGGCCGTTGACGCGCAGGCCATCGGGACGGCCCTCAAGTTGCCTGCAGCGGGCGCTGATGTGAACGGCAGGGACTGTGTGATGGAATGACCCCCACCTTATGCACGCCGCTCTGCAAGGCGGTTCGGAGTTGACCCAACGGCAAGCGGACCCTTATCCACCCCGGCAGGAGGGTTCAGGCTCGCTCAGTAAAAAGACATTTGCAAATGGCCGATTGGAAGCTGGGTACTGATAGAAGACAAGCGGAGCGATTCAAGGTCGCATGGACCGGTACGCTCACCTGTCTTTTCCCGAACCATGAAGAAAATGTTGAGGTCAAAGTGACGGAGGTCTCGACAACCGGCGCCCGGCTCGAAATAGAAACGATTACATTCGGCCCTTATCATATAGTAATCGGAAGCGAATCGAGCCGGTTTACTTTGAAAGTCAGCCTGCCCGAGGCCGCCATCTGGACACCGGTCAGAATAGTTTGGTACAGCACTGACCAGGAGAGAGATTCGTTCAATTTGGGTGTGATGTTCCTACACGCATCCGAGGAGCACCTAGCGGCAATCAAGAGGCTATTGGCGGATGTTGCGTCCGGAAACATCGCTCTCTGAGGAGCGGAAAGAAAGCATCCCGCGCCCGCCCAACGCGTCCGACTTCCGCCTAAAGGCGGTAAAAGGAATGACCAGATTAAGACCAGATTAGACACGCGATGCGGTCGCCTTCCGCGCTCCGCGATGTGAAGCTATTTAAGTGATATATACAAGTCTATCATACGAGGATTGTATCGGCGCGAAAGATTTTAAGGCCATAATTCTAGATGTTGACGGCACGCTCCTGGACACTCTCCAGGACCTGGCCGATTCAATGAACAGCACTCTCCGCCATTTCGGATTTGCCGTCCACGAATTGGAAAAATACAAGTATTTCGTCGGGGACGGCATGGAGAATCTCGTTAGGCGCTCCCTTCCGGATTCGGTAAAAACCGACCCCCGGCTGATATCCCGATGCATCGAGATGATGCGGCAGATATATGAAAGTAACTGGAATGTGAAAAGCCGGCCCTATCCCGGAATTCCGGAACTTCTTGACGCTTTGACCGCGCGTGGCCTGAAGATGGCCGTGCTTTCCAACAAGCCCCATGTTTTGACGCAGAGGGTGATAGAGGAGCTTCTGCCCACCTGGCGCTTCGAGGTGGTTATGGGCGAGTGCCCGCCAGTCCCCCGCAAGCCCGACCCTTCTTCAGCACTGGGAATTGCGAACCGGCTCGGAGTTGAGCCTGCGGGCTTCCTCTACCTCGGCGATACAGCCACTGACATGAAAACCGCAAATGCCGCCGGCATGTACGCCGTCGGCGCGCTGTGGGGATTTCGAAGCGCCGAAGAGCTTATCCTAAGCGGCGCCAAAAAGCTCATCGCAAAGCCCGCCGAACTGCTTGAGCTGCTTTGATGGAAACAGGGGAAAAATGCTGTTGGGAAATTTGTTCTTGACGTTTTCAGGGCGCTTGTCCGCTTTTATCCTGTTCGTTCTTTCCTCCAATGAGATGAAGTATTTGTGAAACCACCCATGGAGTAAGTAGTAATGTATTGTTCCTGGTCGAGGAACGACAATAAATTCCCCTTAATTGCAGGCTCTTGCGTCCGGCCGTCGTGCCGGCCCTCTTTTTGTGCTTGACGCCCGAGGATTTCGGTATCAAAAAGGACTTGATCTGAAATTCGAGAGTCTTTATTGTACGGCAACTGATGCGAAAGCGTTCAAAACTGCAGCATCTTGGGGAAACAGCTAATGAGATTGAAAAGGGGTGCAGGGCTATCGTTTTTTCTCATGTTCACCATCCTGTTCTGTTCCTTTGCCTTTGCCGACGAAGAAAAAGAAGAAGAATTCACAGCAAGCGTTCAAAAATTCGAGTATCGCATCCCGGACTTGACCGTGGTGGGGTCTCCGAGGTGGTACAATATCAAAGCGAAAGACACTCTCCTGGACATAGCGAGGCGAAGCGGCCTGGGCTACAATTCCGTTGAGCTGCTTTTTCCAAAAATGGATGCGTGGATTCCACCCAGGGGCAAAAGGATTTTTCTGCCCACCTTCTGGGTGCTTCCGCCCAGCCAGCATTATCAACTGGTGATAAATGTCCCCGAGTTGAGGATCTACTTTTTCGACCAGCGCAGTTCAACCGTTCAGACCTATCCGATCGGGATAGGCGACGAGGGATGGGAAAGTCCGCTTGGGACCTTTTATGTAAATGAGAAAAGACCCAATCCGTACTGGTATATTCCTGCTTCGCTGCAGGAAAAATATGGCATGGCGGTAATGCCGCCCGGCCCGGAGAACCCGCTGGGGGAATTCACCATGAAGTTTTCGGCAGGCGCTTACGGAGTTCACGGGACCTCCATGCCCTGGGGGGTCGGACGACTCGTAAGCCACGGCTGCATTCGTTGCTACCCCGAGCACATACGCATCTTGTATCCTCAGGTAGCGATTGGAACAAAGCTCGAGATCATCTACGAACCGCTCAAATTCGGCCGAAAAAACGGGCGGATATTTGTGCAGGCTTTCCCGGATGTCTATAAGAAAATTCCTGATTATGCCAAATATGCATTCGATAAATTGGCGCAGTATCCCCTTGCAAAAGATGTGGACCAAAGGAAATTCATGGTGGCGATGAGCCTGCAAAATGGGGTCCCCACTGATGTGACGCGAAACGCTTATGAGGACGACTCGCTCAAGGTGACTGAAATGACCCAGTAAAAGCTGAGGCCGGACTCACTCAGCCGCGCAAACCGGGTGAAACCATCCGTGCACTCCATTTCGGGCAGGAAAAGGAGCATCCGATTTCCCAGCGCCTCCAGTGTATATGGTGTAATGGCTGGACAAAAAATCCCTTGATTTTCTAGAACAGATGTCTTAGCATCTAAATTGTTTTCTTATGGCAAGGCCGCATAGGTGGTCTAATAAACTGCAAAAAGATCGATTTCTCAAATTTTGGACTCGAGAGGAGGTGGGAATACCACAGACAGCAAGAGGAGGGTTTTGAAAACGACACGGTAGTTAATCTAATCGATTTTTATGGAGGAAAGAGCATGAAGAGAATATTAGCGGTATTGTTTGTTGTTGCATTTGCTTTTACGATCGCCGGTTGCTGCGGCGTGGGGGAGAGTGATTGCGCAAAATGTAAGGAACTTTGCCAGTCGGCTCTGGATAAGGCTCAGTCAATCGAAGCATCATGCACGGCCAGCGCCAAAGCAGCCGGAGATGCCGCGATGAGGGCTGAGAACGCCGCTCGCAGAGCCGAAGCAGCCGCTGAAAAGTGCGAAGCGATGTTCAAGAAACACATGAAGAAGTAACTACCGCATTTATCTTCTTGGAATGAACGGCCGGGGGACTTCCACCGGCCATTTCTTTTTTGTGGGTGTCA
This sequence comes from Syntrophobacteraceae bacterium, assembly GCA_049515795.1. Taxonomy (GTDB): domain Bacteria; phylum Desulfobacterota; class Syntrophobacteria; order Syntrophobacterales; family Syntrophobacteraceae; genus SbD1. The sequence goes on along the minus strand of JBEKTT010000014.1, from coordinate 55,025 downwards.
GCGCTGATTCGGCGCAGCCATTCTTTTCCTGAGCAGAATTTCATTCCAGCCCGGCTTTATCAGATCCTCCAGAATCGCCGTTTTCTCGAAACCTGCACTGCTGTAGAATTTTTGCGCCTCTAGATTGAAAGAGGATACCGTAGCCCATAGGTTTGTCGATTTATACCGGTCGCAGACCCAGTCGATGATCCGGCTCCCAATTCCTTTGCCCCGAAATCCATCAAAGAGAGCCATGAGCTCGATGAACGGCCCAAAAAGCCACGGAGACCTCACGGACAGAACCCCGCAGACATTTCCGGAAATCATTACAGCATAGCGGTTGAGCGCCGGGTCTGCGTGCAGCAGATAAAACTCGAAAGCCTCCGGCCTGTATTCCAGGGTGAGCCAGGGGTCCATCGAACACAGTATTATGCTCATCGCATTCACATATTCCGGTTTGAGAGGCGAAAGAGAAAACTGTTGTTTGCCGTCGATCTCTTCCATGCCATTCCCCTTTGAATTCACCAGCAAAAAAGGATATGTTAATCTAACTGTTCGTCCGGCTGTGGCCGCCAGCTTCCGCCGGCTCTTTTTTATCAGCTCAGCGTTCAAACGCAAGGGATTCCCTGCCGGAATGTCGAATCGGAGCATTATTCGGCAAATTGCCGCCGTCCTGGTGCTGGTTGGTTTTCTTGCCTTCTTTGAGCATGGCCGGGCTGCGAAAAAATTCAACGTGGCGATAGATATCGGCCATTCGCCAGGGGAGACAGGGACTCTTAGCGCCAGAAACAGGGCCGAGTATGATTTTAACCGAAAGATGGCCCTGGAAGTTTTTCGAAAGCTGAAAAAGAACCCCCGCTTCAGGGTCTTCATAATAAATCCGGAAGGAAAAAAGATTTCGCTGGAAATCAGGACCCAAATGATCAATGCGGCCGCACCAGACCTGCTCATTTCCATTCATCACGATTCCGTGCAGCCGATTTACCTTTCCCAATGGACCTGGAAGGGTGCGCCGGCACTGTTTTGCGACAAATACCGAGGCTATTCGATTTTCACCTCTGATAAAAACGTAAAGTGGGATCAGAGCAGGTCTTTTGCAATCACCCTTGGAAATGAAATGAGAAAATCAGGCTTTATGCCGTCCGCTCACCATTCGGAGCCGATCAGTGGCGAGGGGAAGAAGTTCATTGACGAAAGTGCGGGGGTTTACCGCTTCGATGAGCTTGCCGTGCTAAAGAACGCCAAATGTCCCGCTGTTCTGCTGGAGTGCGGAATAATCAGGAACAGGAGTGAGGAGACTCTGCTTCGCAACAGGGCATACCGGCAGCGCATCGCAGGAGCAATCGCCTCGGCCGTTTCAGCGTTCCTCGACACCCGCGCAGGGGGGCGACCCGGCAGAAGCTTTTTTTGAAATGCCCTTGAAAGGCATTACTTGATACTTTTATGTGCAACCGGAAATTATAAAAAGCGGACAAAGACTACTTGAAACTCAGGATATAGTCGGCGAGCACTTCCTTGTCCTGGTCCGGCAGGGCCTTTATCTTTTCGAGCTGCCCGCGCATCATACCCCACTTTTCGCTCTCGATGAGCGGCTTCATCTCTCCTTTGAAGAACGAGACCAGCTTGGCCTTATCCGAATAGGCTTGGACAATCTCTGCCAGTGATATGGCAGCGGCCTTTTTGTCAGGTTTGTGGCACATGCCGCATTTAAGCATCGCGAATATCTCTGCGCCGTCCGCAGCCCAGGCTCCTCCGCCGGCCGCCAACGCAGTCACCAGGACCAGTGTGGATAATATCAGCCGCATTTAGCTCTCCTCCGAGCACATTTGATTTGAAGCCAATCTTAAATAGTTTACATCCGGAAACCGCTAGTGTTCCATCAGGAGTTTGCGGATGGACACTAAACAGCGGGTCTTCGCTTTTGCGAACGGGCGAGGCTTATCACGGCCCGCTTCCGACGTGCATTCGCCCCGGATCGATACCTTGACCCGAATATGGCTTCTCCTTATTATCTCATTACGATGGCTGAGCGCAAGCAATCGGATGTTTTGCGGAATGCGACCGACATCGGATTTTCAGAAACTTCTACCTGAGAGCCTTGAGCGGCCCAATCTTTCACGAGGAGCCGGCCCTACCTACCAAAGGCCGCATAAACGAATGGAGCAGGTGCTCGGAAAGTTCTGAAACATGGCATTCAGTTCGGCTCATGTATTCCTGATCATTTTGGCCGCAGAACGGGGGGTCGAGCTGGTTATCTCAAGACGAAACGAAATTCACATTAAAAAACTGGGCGGCAAGGAATACGGCGCGGCATTTACCACGCTGCTGGTCGGCTTTCATGTGTGCTGGTTTTTTTCGTTCGGCATGGAAGCGGCGGCAAGGGGCGCAAACCTGCTCTGCTCTCCGAAAGCGCTCATTTTGGTGTTCCTGTTGTTTCAGGCCTGGCACTATTGGTGCGTCCTCAGCCTCGGGCGGTTCTGGAACATCAAGATAATCGCCCTCCCCGGGGCCGAGTTGGTTCGCGCAGGTCCCTACCGGTTCCTCAAACACCCCATTTATGCCGTGGTTCTGCTTGAAATCTTCGTTTATCCGGCCCTTTTCGGGTGCTGGACAACAGCGCTTATCTTTGGTTTTTCAAATATATTAGTCCTGAAGAAACGAATCCGGCAGGAAGAAACCGCTTGGGGGATTTGATCCTGTGATGCCGGGCGCCGGATAGCTCAAGGCCTCCCGCCCCCGCCCCGTCTCTGGTCATAGACAGGTCATGGAAGGCGTCGAGAATGAGCGGTCGGCCTCCGCGCTACGCGGCGTACATCGCTAAAGCATGCCCGAGAGAGCATTTCACAAAATGATCGCTTAGTGTTGTTAACAAGTCTGTCATACGAGGTATTATATAAGTCTATCATACGAGGAGCGCAGAGCTCGAACCCCTGCGGTGTTTATCCGGTATCCGGAGACCAATACCCCGAAAGTTACCTCTTCGGCAACTGATCCAGATACCAATCCATCGGGTCGAGCAGTATAAAACCAAGCTCACGCAGGCGGTTTTTTACTTTAGAGATGTTGCTGGTGAGAAGATAGGGGAAAACGGCCCTTTTGCCTTCTTCCCACACCCGGGATACCAGGATGCTCCCAAACGAAACGCCTTGTTCCGTTATGGCGTCGACGATTTTTTTCATCTGACCCTGTTTGTTTTCGACCACAATACCGATGAGGGCGCCAGGCTCCTGCAGCCCGAGCACGTTAACAAACGCCCGAGTGAGGTCCCGCACGGATATTATTCCTTTGAGCTTTCCCTCCGGATCGACGACCGGGAAGGCGCCTACTTTCAGGTTCTGCATCATCAGGAGCGCGTCTTCCAGCGTCTGGGTCGGGGAGACGGTTACAGGGCTGGCGGTCATAATGTCTTTGACCTTCATGACCGCCAGCCGTCTTTCCTCGGTCGCTTTTTCGGCTTCGGAAAGAACCGTCGAAGGCATGGCGCTTCTTATGTCACGGTCGGTAACGATCCCGACGAGGATGTCATCTTCGACAACGACGGGCAGGTGCCTGATCCTGTTCTGGGCCATTAGGGTCTGCGCTGCAAGTATTCCCGTCTCCGGACTGACAGTTACAACATCCCTGGTCATCGATTTATCAATGAACATATGGCCCCCCTTCAAGCTTAGTGTGACTGCTTACAGGTCCAGAAGTATTTGCACATGATTTCTGATGAGCTCCGGAAGCACATCCAACGAATATCCCCCTTCGAGGACTGAAATGAGACGACCGTCGGCATACTGGACCGCCATTCGAAAAAGCCTTTTCATGATCCAGGAAAAACCCTCAGTCGAGAGCTTAATGTCAGACATGTCATCTACGGCGTGCGCGTCAAAACCCGCAGATACAAGGATAACTTCGGGCATGAATTCATCGAACGCCGGAATCAGGTCCCGCGTTATCTTGCGCCTGTATTCCTCATCGTCCTGTCCGGGAAGGATAGTGGAATTAAGAGTAGTTTCCAATCCGGGGCCTGAACCCTTTTCGAATTCGCGGCCCGTGCCCGGATACGCGAATGACGGGTGTTCGTGAATTGAATAGTAGAAGACGTTGGGGTCCTCCTCGAATATGTGCTGCGTTCCGTTGCCGTGGTGGACGTCGAAATCGACGATGCCGACTCGCCCGACTTTCCACCGGATTTGCAGATAACGGGCCGCGATCGCTACATTGTTGAAAAAGCAGAAGCCGAGGGCCTCATTCCTTTCAGCATGGTGACCCGGCGGACGCACAGCGCAGAAGGCGTTATCGATCTTCCCCTCCATGAGCATATCGACTGCGTTGAGAATGCCGCCCACAGCGAGCAGGGCCGTCTCGTAGGTTTGTGGGCAGATCTGGTTGTCGGCGCTGTCCAGTTCGCCAAGACCGAGCAGGCAGGCTTGCTCGAACCTGTGTATGTACTCGGGCGAATGGACTTTCTCCACCCATTTCATTTCGGCGGCAGTGGCTGGAATAGGGATGAGTTTGGGAAGAAGGTCTGCTTTCTCCAGGCCGCGCAAGATCGCTGTCAGCCTTTCGGGCGCTTCCGGGTGCCCCGGCCCGGTTTTGTGCAGCTTGAATCTTTCGTCATAAAGCAACCCGGTTCTTCTCATCCTGTTTCCCTCATATCTGATGTCCATCCGGAAACACCGGATAAACGCAGGAAAATTTCCCTTATCAGACACCGGAGGTTTCCGGTTCGGATTTCTTGATCCAAAAAAAGGGATTTTCCCTCCCCGGATCAGGGCTTGTCCCCGACCCCGGCAAGGGAATCGAGATGCTCCCCCCTTTACTAAAGAGTGTTTGGACCGAAGACATGTGCGGACCGGGAACCGCTAAAGCCGGTAGCGGGAAAAAAAGATTCCTGCTCCCTGGTGCTGTGATATCAGCTCACGGAATCCGCAATTTCTGTCCTGCTTTCAGGTCGTTTGATTTCAGCTTATTGGCGGCTTTCAGCCCCTGCGTGCTTACTTGGTAACGCTGGGCAATAGCCGAGAGGCTATCCCCCTTCTTAACCAGGTAAATCTTCTCCCTGACTTTTTGTTTCGCTTTGGGTGCGTCTGCCTTCGCCGGCGGAATGGCCACTGCGATCCGGGACGCAGAGGCCGGAGCCACGGCCGGTGCGGCAGGAGCAGGTAAATCCTGCCCCTGTGCCGTCGAGTTTTCCGGGCTTACCGTCCCGACAGAGACGTCATGCCCGGCTCTGAAGCTCAGTTCGAATACCTTGCCTGTCCCCATCGGAAGATTGATTTCATGATTGCCCGCGGGGATATCGTCCGACCGGAAAATCGGGTTCAGACGCTTGATTTCGCGGTATGTTGTGCCGGCCGCGTTCGCTATCGTCTGAATCGGCACGGGCCTGGACAGCGATACGGTCACCCGGTCCAGCCTGAATTCCTGGTATCCCCACCCTTTGGGCAGATCGTACCCGTACTGATTCGGATTACTCAGCACCGCCTTTACCGCCAGGATTCGAAAAACGTAGCGCTCGGTTTCCTGAGGAAGCTTCAGATCATAGTAGTCGCGAGAGCCCTGGATGCGAGATTCGTCCAGGATGCGCTTGTCCCCGCAGTTATAGGCCGCAATGGCCAGAGACCAGCTATGATATTTTTTGTAGAGGTCGTTTAATAAAAGAAAAGCGCTCTCAGTAGAGTGTGCAAAATCGTACCTTTTATCGACCGATCCTCTCCGCTCCAACCCGTAAGCCGCTCCCGTGCCAGGCATAAACTGCCACGGCCCGGCCGCCCCCTTGGGAGAGCACGCATCCGGAAGCAGGTCGCTTTCCACAATGGCCACGTACTTCAAATCGTCAGGCAAATTGTAGTAATGGAGCCGCTCCTCAATTATCGGAAAATAACGCTCCATCCTCTTCAACCAGAGATAGACCTGCGCGTGATTATAGACTACCAGCGTGAATTCCTTGTCGAAACGCTCATACACATCCTGCCTTTGGAGGGGGACGGGCTCGCCGCACAGGTCGATGTTGTTTGGCGGCGGAATGTAGAGAACGTTTATAGAAGCGGAAGTAACACTGGCCGGAGCAGGCGCCTTATGGCTTTCCACGACCTGACCGGCTACAGGCTGTTGAACTGTATTGGTCGTTTGCAATGACGCGCAGCCGCAAACCCCAAGAATTAATCCCACCGCGGCTGCAGCAGCTCCCAGTTTCTCTGTTTTACGCCGGCCTTTCATTTATAAACCTCTCCTTGCCCGTTTCTGATGCCTGCCTTCAGTGTTGGATTTCAAGATCGTTGAAGAAGAACTTTATTTCCTGAGCAGCCGTCTCGGGGCCGTCAGAACCATGGACGATGTTTTTTTCGACATCGCTCGCAAAATCGTGCCTGATCGTACCCGGTAAGGCTTCTTTCGGATTGGTGGCCCCCATCAGCTCCCGGTTTCTCTGGATGACATTTTCCCCTTCGAGCACCATCGCAATGATCGGCCCCGATGCCATAAATTCCGTAAGCGAGCTGTAAAACGGCCGCTCCCTGTGGACCGCGTAAAACATTCCGGCCTGGTCCAGGGTGAGCCGTATCATCTTCATAGCGCAAATCCTGATGCCGGCCTGCTCCAGACGCCTCATGACCTCTCCAGCCAGCCCCTTGCGGACTCCATCGGGCTTGATTATCGAAAGCGTCCTTTCCATTGAACCCCCTTCCTGGTATCGCGAGCAAAAATCATGAAAAACAGAAACCGGGGAGCCAGTAACGGGAAGCCCGAAGAACAGGAGCCAAAAGCGCCAATAATTTCTTGCTCCGTGCTTCCTGCTTCTATTCTTTGCTTCGCAATCCCCCTCATCGAACCTTTACACGTTTACATCACAGCGGGCACAGATGTCCAACCGAAATCGACGGGGACAATTCAATAATGAAGTTGTAAATAGTGTCCATCCGGAAACTCCGGATGCGACACTAAATAGTAAGTTAGGTCTGCAGGCCATTCATGCCTGACAGCCCCGGTAGTGAAGTTCGTTCAGGGAGAAGGCCCTGACTGCCGCGCCAATATCTTCAGCCGCATTGCAGAAATGTTTTGCAACTGCGGAACTGTTTCCCTGCTTTCTCGGACTTCCCGGCAAACTGACAGTTTTCATTTTTCTCTTCCCATATGACTTCCTGACATATTGATCCGGTTGCCTATTTTGTTCTCTCCAACCAGAGATTGCTCAGATCTATTTCTATTTCCTGAAATGGTTCCGCGCGCGCTTTGTCGTCCTCGACAAAGCAACCCGCTGCCATCCATCTGCCGGATTCCAGTCGGATTACGTCCAACGTTTTTGCGATGGGATCGATGAGCCAGAAATGTTTCACTCCATTTTGACCGTAGAGCCGCATCTTTTTGATTTTGTCCAGGCGGAGAGTGCCGGGTGAGAGCACCTCGCACACCCAATCTGGAGGGACAGAGATCCAGTTGGTCTCTTCGAACGACGGAAAACGCTCCTTTCTCCATCCTGCCAGGTCAGGAACAAGGATGTCTTCTCCCATCTTGATTTCAGACTCAATAAGGATGATCCATCCGCCGGGCCCGCCACCCCGCCCGAATTGATAGGGCGGCCCCAGCTCGCTTCCCAGTGCGGAGGCAGCATACACGTGATACCTGGAGGGCCGCGGGGTGACGATCAGCTCGCCGTCGATGATTTGGCCGGTCATGTTTTCCGGGATACTATAAAGATCATCGTAAGCAGCCTTCTTCTTTGCCTCTTCCGCCATTCCAGCCTCCTTTCAGCAGCCTTTTTCAGCAACCTGTTCGCTCAGCCTCTATCACCAAAGGCCCTTATCAATAATTCTCGTAATTCCGTTTGTTCCCGGAGTCGGATCGAGGGCTAGAAATGCCTGCAACCCTGGACTTCTATTGGCCACTTGCCACAACTCATAGATGTGTTGGTTCACGCCGACTGCAGCCATAAACTGATGCCACTGCCATCCCTTTCTTCCTGCGCCTCGTGGGCTTGGATTTACCTTGCCATGAATCGGCTCGCCAACCCATCTTGCCCAGCTATCAAGGCCAAGCGGCTGATCGTAAGTTGCCGAGTCAATGTTGTAATAGGCGATCCCGGTGTGTTTCCCGTCAATTATCGGGGCAAGTTTGGGAAATAGGCAGTGCATCGTCTTGCTCGCTGCCACATATCCACCGCTGTTGGTAACTGAGCCCCCTGCCGCAAAAACGTTGTACAGGAACCGTAATTCAGCGGATAGGGTTTCGCCGGTAGCAGCATTCACTAAGTTTGGAGGCGGCACACCAAGAGGTAAAGCTAGGCCGGCAACCCAATTGACGGTCAAAGGGTTGAGGCGCGATAGAACGCCTTGAAACGCATCATGGGGAACGAGCCTGGAATTGTGTGCATTCATCCCAAAAGCATTGAGCAGTGCCTGAATTGGGGTGGCTCCATTGCTGGCAATCCAGGCGCCTAAGCTGCCAGCAACTGCAATTCCATCGTTGCGAGCAGCGATATAGTTGGCATACTGGCGATTGTAACCTGCATGTGTGTCATTGTAAGTCTTGATGTTTGCCGCAAGCATGCCTGGCACTGCGGTCAATTTTGTATGTGCTGGAATCGGCATGCATCTCTCCCAAGGTTAACAATAATTAGACTCATCCGTAGAAAAAAGGGGATTCGTTTCGTAATATACGCCAAGCAGCGGTCTCAGGGTTAATGAATACGGCAGTATAATGGGACGGCAAAAATATCGGTCCCGCAAGCCCCAAGAGATGGAGAAAATGATCTCCGAAGGAAGTTGAAATGTAACCCGGGTATTATTTTTCCAGCGTTTTTTCTTCCGAAGGCGAGGGGACCTCCAGGTCGGCCAACCTGGCGCTTACCACCGTGTCCTTAATGGTCCAGTAGATGCTCCTGAATTTCTCGTCGAAATTCGTGGGTGAGACAGTTCCCATTTCAATGAATTTTATCAGTACTTCCTTGGTCACCTTAAGGATTTTCTCATCGTCCGCGTTCATCCAACTCCTCACTTTGGCTTGAGTCAAAAAGCCCCTGCTCCATGGAAGGAAGGCCATTAGGGTTCAAGCAGAGGCTTTTCTGGGCTGGTGAAATACCCTTTTAAGGCATCCCGGCGCCCATATGAAATCTAGCATAAAAAGCACAGTTTAGGAATTAAGGAATTGCTCATTAAGGAATTGATCCTTCAATTCCTCATGATATCCAATCATTTTGCGGAATTTTTCTAGTGAGAACGCAAAAATAGCTTGACAAACGCGTTTTTAGAGCTTACAAAATTCAACTAAGTGGCGAATTGTGGCTAAAAGGGGTAATAAGTGGGTATTTTGGACTCACCCAACTTTAGAGGACGCTCAACCGCCAGGCTCGACGCCAAAGGGCGCCTGCGAATACCCGCAAAATTCAGGGAAGTCTTACAGAGCCATTACACCGACGCTCTGATTATCTCCCAATACTGGGAATGCCTCGTTGCCTATCCGCCCGAGAAGTGGGATGAGATGGAAGCCAAAGCATTGCATCTTTCCCAGGTTCATCCCGAGCATCGATCCTTCGTGCGGCTCTTCATTTCGGGCGCCGAGAAATGCGAGTTCGACACTCAGGGACGAATACTGATACCTCCCCTTCTTCGTGAAGATGCGCACCTTGACCAGGAGGTAATCATTGTCGGAATGCTCGCGAATTTCGAAATCTGGAACAAAACTACGTATGACCTCCAGGTTATGCGGGACAAACAGAACGAGCAAAAGATAATGGAAACAATAGCCACTTCCGGGCTTTAGTATGGATGAAAGCCAAAGTGAAAGTCAACACATTCCGGTCATGCTCGGACCGGTGATTGAACTTCTTAATTGCAAACCAGGCCGTATTTACGTTGACGGCACGATCGGGGGAGGAGGATATGCCCGGTCCATCCTGGAAGAAAGCGCGGCGGACGGGGTCGTGCTCGGAATGGATTGGGACGGGGACGCGATAGCGCGTGTGCGCGAAAGACTCGGCGGCCATGAAGAAAGACTCATTTTGGAGAAGGCTGACTTTGCCGATATACGCCGGGTTCTTCGCAAGCACGGCATCCAGAGGGTCGATGGAATCGTAATCGATCTGGGCGTCTCGAGTTTGCAGATCGAGGACGCGCAACGGGGATTTAGTTTTTTGAGAGAAGGGCCGCTCGACATGCGGATGAACCGCGATTTGCCTAAAACTGCGGCAGACCTTGTCAATACGCTGCCCGAAAGGGACCTGGCCGACTTGATATACCAGTACGGCGAGGAGAAGCTGTCGAGAAGGATCGCGCGCGCGATTGTGGCGGCAAGGCGAAAGGGCCGCATTGAGAACACGCGGGAACTTGCCGAACTGATACGGAAAACCGTCCCGCAAACGAGGGACTCTTTCCGGATTCACCCTGCCACACGCACTTTTCAAGCCCTGCGGATAGCGGTCAACCGGGAGATCGATTCTTTGGAGCGTTTTCTGCCCGAAGCCCTGGACGTTCTCAAACCCGGAGGAAGGATCTGCGTGGTCGCGTTCCATTCATTAGAGGACCGGATCGTAAAAGAGGCGTTCAGAAACTGGGCCCGCTCGTGCCGCTGTCCGCGCGAGCGCGCTGCGTGCGAGTGCGAAGGTAGACCGCTCGTTCGGCTACTTACCAAAAAAGCTCTCCGGCCTTCGCTGGATGAAGTTGAGCACAACCCGCGCGCACGCAGCGCAAAGCTCAGGGCAGCCGAGAAATTAAGCCGGTGGCCATCGGAGACACCGGACTGAGTGTAGATTGTCAAAAGGCTTGATTGGCAGGCGCCACGGCTTTTTTCCTTCCGGGTTTGAGGGGGCCCGCGGGGGAATCCAGCCGGTTCACCCCGAAAGGGGATAGTTAGTGGTTTCCGGGGAAAAGGGGGGGAAGGAGGGAAGCTTTTCCGGACGGCCGCGGGGGTGACCGTCCGGAGAGCTTCTTCCCGCGAAAAAAGGGACCAAAGTTCTGGATGGGGGAACAAAAGATACGCAAAGATGACTCCGATCAGATCGGAGTTTTAGAGAAATTCACCTGATAATTTAGTAGAAGGGGGCGCAATCATGCAGGCGATCACCTCAAAGAAAAGGTTTTCAAGAAGAGGCTGCCCTTCAACACATTTTCTTTTCAAGCGCGACCTTGCGGATTATCTCGAGCCTCAAAGTTCTTACCGGATGGCCATGGCAGATATGTTCTGCATGTCAACCGGGCGCAGATTTACACGAGACTTCCATTGCGCCGGTCCTGGCCACAGATGGCCGCAATGGGATATTTGATGGCGCTTTCTATCGGATTGGCGCTTGGCTGGCTTGCGGCGGCCCTCCTTGTGCTGTTTCTCAATATAACCAGGATTAGCGCGACACAGCATTATGTCAGGATCGAGGGTGAAGCCGGGCACGCCGGAGACTGGATACGATCGAGCCGGTATTTGCCCAATTTTTGAAACCTGCCAATTGACGAGCAACACATGAAGAGAGCTATAAAAAACGCCCCTAATTTCAGCATGAAGCCGGCGAGTGATCCCAGTTTCCGGCAAAGGGTTGCAGCCCCTGTGCGCATGTGGGCCTGGCTTGCGTCGGCAATCCTTCTGGGCGTTGTTTTCGTCGCCTGTGCGATTTTTTACGTCTGGCTTTACGTTCAGCAAATCCAAAACGGCTATCGGATTTCAAAAACCTACGAAGAAAGCGAACTCCTCAGCACTGTTCAGCGGAAGCTGACAATTGAGTGGTCTCGATTTCAAGACCCGCAGCGGCTGGGGGAGATTGGCCGAAATCAGTTCAGCCTGGGGCCGCCCAGGCCCGATCAGAAAGTGGTGATGCGCTAGCAGCTTGAAACGAAACCGGGCGCAGTTGAATTCGGGAGACAAAAATGGAAAGGCGCGAGCAGCGGAAATCTCTGAACTCCCGCTACTGGTCATGCCGCGTGCTCTTCAACTTTTTGGTGATTGCGGGCTTGTGCGCCATCGTAGTCAAAGCCTTTCGTCTCCAGGTGATCGAACACTCGTTCTGGGTGGGCCGCGCCAATGCCTGTTTGAACACCAAGCTTACAGTCCCCGCATATAGAGGCACCATCTATGACAGGCAGGGGCGAGTGTTGTCCTACTCGGTTCCGCAGCGTTCGCTTTATGCTTTTCCAGGCCAAATCGAAAACCCATCAGAGACTGCGGCCCTTCTCAGTCAAATCCTGGACAAGCCGGCCAGATCGATTGAAAAAAAGCTCGCTTCGGGCCATTTCGTCTGGATAAAACGCCACCTCTCAGATCAGCAGGCCATCGAAATAGAGAAGCTAAAAGCTCCTGGTCTTAACCTCACCGATGAATACAAGCGGTTCTACCCGTACCGGGAGGTGGGCGGCCAAGTTGTGGGGTTCGTCAATATTGACGGCGCCGGTATAGAGGGCATAGAAAAATCTTTCGATGACGTGCTGCGAGGCAGGCCAATCCCCGTATGTCAACTGAGGGACGGTGGGCGCAAACGGCTGTGGCTCAATTCAGCGGCGCCTCCCGCGCCTGCCGAGAGTTGCGGGGTAAAGCTCACGCTGGACGCCTTCATCGAATACGTTGCTGAGTGTGAACTGGAGAAGGCGGCGCATACATACAGGGCCAGAGGGGCGGAGGTGGTGGTCATGGACGCCGGCACCCGCGAAGTGCTCGCCATGACAAGTTGGCCTTTTTTCGATCCGAACATTATTCCGAAAAAAAAGGACCCCAAAGAGGAGTTTGGGCGCAACCACGTCATCTCGGACGCCTTTGAGCCCGGCTCGGCCTTTAAAGTGTTCCTTATGAGCGCCGCTCTCGATCAGAATATGGTCCGGGAAAACGACCGAATATACTGCGAAGGTGGCAAATGCTTGCTGGCGGGCCATTCCATAAAGGACGTTCACCCTCACGGCTGGCTCACCATGCAGGAGGTGATAAAATATTCGAGCAATATCGGGGCCGCCAAAATTGCGCTCCGTTTCGGCAGCGAAAAATACGCCCGCTACATTCACGACTTCGGCTTCGGATCTCTCTGCGGGATCGATCTGCCGGGAGAATCCAAGGGGCTTGTTAGGCCGCAAAAGAGGTGGAGAACGATCGACCTGGCCACAACCGGCTTTGGACAAAGCATTGGAGTTACCAGCCTTCAGCTGACCAACGCCGTTGCCGTGATAGCCGGCGGCGGAGAATACGGCCCTCCAATAATCGCCAGCGATGTTCTTGACGCGGAGGGACGATCGGTCAAGCAATTTCAGTCGATCAAAACACGAAGGGTAATTCAAAAGAGGACATCCGAGCAGATTCGTGCTATGATGACGTCGGTAACTGAGCAGGGAGGGACAGGGGCCAATGCGGCGCCCGAGGGCTACACGGCGGCAGGCAAGACTGGAACGGCTCAGGTCATGGACAAAACCACGAGGTGTTACTCTTCGGACAAGTATACCTCAATTTTTACCGGGTATATCCCGGCTGAGCAGCCTAAACTGGTAATTACCGTAGTTGTCCACGAACCACAGGGGGCTATTTATGGGGGAGTTATAGCGGTGCCGGTATTCCGGAATATTGCGGCAAAAGTCCTGCCTTACCTGGGTGTAATGCCCTCTGTGCCAAATTCAACACCTGGTCCCAACATCCGCACTGCTAACGCCTCATCCTCTCCTGTCAAACAGGCCTCTGGCAGCAAAAAACCTGCGGGCCAAAAACCCGGCGCCAAATCCGCTCAGAAAACAGCATTGAAAAAATCGGCTTCTATAAAAAGCTCAGGGGTTGTTCCGATTGTTGCGAAGAAAATTCAGCCAGCTCCGAAGCGCGAAGCGCCTGAAAAGTACTCGCTAAAGATTGATGAGCGGGAACCTGGGGCTTATTAGCCAAGCTGTTTAATGCCTCTCTTGGGATGACAGATAAAAGCCGCTTCATCTGTAAAAATGCTACTGGTTCTAAAAGAAGTTGGTTAAATAGATAAAAACTTAGCGATGCGAATCTGATGAAGACGCTCAAAGAGCTCATACACGGTCTGGAAGTTATTGGCCCAAGCGGCAAGCTGGACGTTCCTGTGTCCAGTGTGTGCTATGACAGCAGGCAAGCGGAAAAAGGAAGCCTGTTTGTCTGCGTTTCGGGAAAGCGTGCAGATGGGCATGATTTCATTGGCGAGGCGGTATCGCGCGGCGCGGTTGCGATTGTTGCCCAAACCGAGATGCCCGCCGGCTTTCCAATGGGTTTTGTGCGCGTCCCGGACTCGCGCGCAGCGCTTGCCGCCATATCTGCCAATTTCTACGCTCACCCCGCTTCCAGGCTCGATCTCATTGGAATAACGGGAACCAATGGAAAGACTACAACCTCATTGCTCATCGAGAGCATTCTCCGGAGCCAGGGATTAAGTCCGGGAGTCCTCGGCACTCTCGTCTACAGGTGGGCAGGAAAGCAAATTCCCGCTCCCATGACCACGCCAGAATCCCTGGACCTCCAGAGACTCTTTTATCGTATGCTCCAGGACGGAGTTTCACACGTTGTCATGGAGGTCTCATCTCATGCGCTCGCGCTTGGCAGGATTGCCGGATGCGAGTTCCGGACCGGGGTTTTTACCAATCTGTCACAGGACCATCTTGATTTTCATTCGACTATGGAAGAGTATTTTGCGGCCAAGCAGCTCCTTTTCTCGTCCTATCTTGACCCGCATCTTTCTGTGGCAGTAGTCAACGAAGACGATGATTACGGCAGAAGAATAATTGAAAACGGGACCCTCTCAGCCAAAATCATCCGTTACTCCGGTAGAAGTTCCCCCGGCCCCCGTTTGGAAAAGGGGGCAAATGGTGTTTTCGTCGAAGAAGCCCGGTTCAGTCCCAGGGGTATCACCGCGAAAGTCCATACATCTCAAGGGGAAATCAGGGTTGATTCCCCGCTCATGGGCAGGCTGAACCTCTATAACATTCTGGCAGCGATATCTGCGGCAGTGTCTCTGAGTGTTGCGTCAAATGCCATCGAAGAGGGCATCCGAAACCTTTCGCGCGTGGACGGGCGGCTCGAGCGCGTTGCGATACCGAACCGGTACGGCTTTCAGGTAGTTGTAGATTACGCGCATACACCCGACGCAATGGAAAAGGCGCTTGCCTGTCTTCGCGAAATGACTGAAAACAGGCTTATCGCCGTATTCGGCTGCGGCGGCGACCGCGACAGGGGAAAGCGCCCGATCATGGGTAGAGTAGCCGCAGAGCGGGCGGACCTCGTAATAGCCACGAGCGACAATCCCCGGTCCGAGCTGCCCGATGATATCATCGACCAAATCGAGGCAGGAGTGAAACAGACGGGGATCTCAGCATCGGGATCTGCCGGAGGGCTTTCAACCGGCAAGGGCTACATTCGGGAAGTTGACAGGCGAAAGGCCATCGAGTTAGCGCTGGCGCTGGGTCGTCCAGGAGACACGATTTTTATTGGGGGCAAGGGGCACGAAACCTACCAGATCGTTGGAACCCTCAAACATTCATTTGACGACAGGCTGGTGGTGAGGGAGTATTTTAACAGAAATGTCCAGGACTGTAGCGACACTGGCTGAGGCTGCGGGAGGCGAGATACTTTCCGGGGACCCCGGAGCGCAAGTCCGGGCGATTTCCACAGACACTCGGCAGATTGCGCCGGGAGACTGCTTCATTGCCCTGCCCGGAGAAAACCACGACGGGCACGCCTTCGTTTCAGACGCCCTTAGTAAGGGAGCGGGCGCAGTAATCGTATCGGAGCCCATCGTCTTTGCCCAGGACACTTCTGCGGCCGTCATAAGAGTAGGCGACACCCTTTACGCACTCGGCGAACTGGCTCGGCGCCACCGCTTGAAGTTCGACATCCCGGTCATCGCCGTTTCCGGCAGCAACGGCAAGACCAGCACGAAAGAGATGATTGCGGCCATTTTCAGCCGAACTTGCAAAGTGTTAAAGAACAAGGGCAATTTCAATAACCTGATTGGCCTTCCGCTCACGCTGCTCGGCCTGAGCGAAGAGCACGGCGTCGCTGTCGTGGAAATGGGAATAAACGTCCCGGGAGAAATGGAGCGGTTGGCGCAGATCGCCTCTCCCACTGCCGCGATCATCACCAATATTCACCCGGCCCACCTTGAAGGACTTGAATCGATCGAGCACATCATGGAACAGAAGGGCAAGCTCTGGGAATCACTGGATTCGGACGGCATTGCCGTGGTGAACCTGGATGACCCCATGCTTTCGCATTTCGCCGAACAGATCAAGGCCCGAAAAATCACCTGCTCTCTAAGAAATGGCGTCGCCGATGTGTCCGTGTGCTCGAAGATTGTAGTTTCCCAAGGAAACACATCATTTCGGATAAACGCAGGGGGCCTCGAGATACCTGTGTCGCTTCAGGTGATGGGCGTCCACCATGCCCAAAATGCCCTTGCCGCAACCGCCGCCGCCCTGAGTACGGGGGCTTCAGCCGAGGAGGTCGGAGCCGGACTGTCCGGCTGCAAGCCGGTACGTCAGCGCATGAATTGCCTCAAGCTCCGCAACGGCGGGGTCCTGGTGGACGATACCTACAACGCCAATCCCTGCTCGATGATTGCCGCCGTGGAAGCGGTCCTTTCCGCAAGCTCAAGCAGTCCTTTTGTGGCGGTCCTTGGAGAGATGCGCGAACTCGGCCGGGACAGCCCTCTTCTCCACTTCGAGGTAGGCAGAAAAGTGGGCGCTGCAAAACCGAGCAGGCTGATCACGCTCGGGCCGCTGGGCGTCGAAATACTCAAGGGAGCGCAGGCCGCCGGGCTCGATGAGTCCCTCTGTTTTCACGCAGCCGATCATGCCGAAGCATCGGATTTCTTGCGGAGGGTTGTACCCGAGGGGGCATGGATCCTGGTCAAAGGCTCCCGCGGGATGACAATGGAAAAAATAGTCGAGGCAATGGCCGGGGAGTGTGCGTGAGGGGCAAAGAGACCTCCGAAAAAACGCTCGTGGTTGGGCTTGGCGCATCAGGCCGGGCCGTATGCGCTTTGCTCCGAAGCCTGGGGGCCAAAGTGACCGCGACAGACCTGCGCTCCCGCTCTGAATTCAAGGGCGCACTGAACAGTATCGAGCAGGCGGGCTGCTCGCTGCGCCTG
Source organism: Syntrophobacteraceae bacterium (assembly GCA_049515795.1). Classification (GTDB taxonomy): domain Bacteria; phylum Desulfobacterota; class Syntrophobacteria; order Syntrophobacterales; family Syntrophobacteraceae; genus SbD1. The sequence goes on along the minus strand of JBEKTT010000014.1, from coordinate 38,014 downwards.
GGGTCCCACCGGCTCGAAGATTTTCTCGAGGCGGACCGGATAATCGTCAGCCCCGGTGTCCCACTGGATATCGAGCCGCTTAAAGAAGCAAGAAGCCGGGGAATAGAAATCATAGGTGAACTCGAGTGGGCATGGCGGCAGGTCAGCCTCCCGGTGATCGCCGTAACCGGCACCAATGGGAAGACGACCACAACCGCCCTGATCGGCCAAATGCTGACGGAGGCCGGAAGGCATCCCTTCGTTGGCGGAAATATTGGAACACCCCTCAGCCAGTGGATACTTTCCGGTGAGCATGCCGACATTCTGGTGCTCGAGCTTAGCAGCTTCCAACTGGATACCGCTTCCACCTTCCGCCCGGACATAGGGGTGTTGCTGAACGTAACGGAAGATCACCTGGACCGTTATGAAAGCTTCAAAGCTTACACGGATTCAAAGCTCTCTTTTTTCCGACGGCAAAACAGTGCAAATTTCGCCATAATCAACCGCGACGACCCGATTTGCAGCAAGTGCATCGAGGAGATGCCGGGTAAGGTACTGTCCTTTAGCAGTTCGGACTCAACCGCAAACGCCCGGGTTGAAGGCCGCTCCATCAAGGCGGCCGTCCCTGGCAAAGGGAACTGTGAGATTGGCCTGGAAAAAACCAGGCTGCAGGGTTCCCATAACCGTGAAAACATCATGGCTGCGGCCTTGGGCGCCATGTGCATGGAAGTCGGTGCCGGAGCAATTCAGGCGGCGGTTGACGGGTTCGGCGGCTTTGCCCACAGGGTAGAGTGGGTGCGCAACTGGAAGGGAATCGATTTCTATGACGACTCCAAGGGGACAAATGTCGGTGCGGTGGTCAAAGCTCTGGAGGGGTTCGACCGGCCCGTGATGCTCCTGCTTGGTGGAAGGGATAAACTCGGCGCCTACGAACCATTGCTCGCGCCGCTCCTTGCCAGGGGCAAGGGGATTTTCGCTTTTGGGGAAGCCGGTCCGAGAATTTACGGCCAATTATACGGGAAGGTCCCGGCCGGAATTTATCCGGATTTGGGATCAGCCTTCCGGGATGCGATCAGCCGGGCTTCGCCGGGAGACGTTGTCCTGCTCTCACCCGCGTGCGCCTCTTTTGACCAGTATGAGAGCTACGGGCACAGGGGGGATCATTTCAAGAAGCTGGTGGCCGAGCTTGGGGATTAGATAGTTTCCATCCCGAAAGGAAGCGATCCATACAGGACACACAACTGCGGCGCGAAGAGTTGTCCATTGCGCCGCAGTTGAACAGTCCCCTAAGGGACTCCGGAAAAGACCAATCGGGGAACACCAACCTTTTCTAAAGGGGGGCAAGCGGAATTTTAAGGTCCTGGATACACCCTAACCGGATAGTCTTGATTGGAGAATTTATTGCCCAGAACGGCATCAGACGCACCTCAGGCTATAACAGCCGACTCGAATGAGAAGCAGCGCCTAGCCTGGAAGCCTCTCCCCCTGGAGGTCCAGCTCTGGGTCGAAGTGGCCCTGCTGATTGCCTTCGGATTAATAATGATCTACAGCGCCAGCTCCATTTCAGCCTTGGCGAGATTCTCCGACCCGAATCATTACCTCAAGCGCCAGCTATTTTACGTTGTGCTGGGGATCCCGATCATCTACATAGTGAGCCGCACGTCCTACCGCTCGTACAAAGAATATTGCGGCCCGTTGCTGCTCGGTATGATTGCGCTGCTCGTTATGGTCCTGATTCCGGGACTCGGGGCAAAGTACAACAACGCCCGGCGCTGGTTTGGCTTCGGCAGCCTGCACCTCCAGCCGGCCGAGTACGCCAAAGTTGTCTGGGTTTTATTCCTCAGCAACGCTCTGGTCAAAAAACAGGACCGCATCAAGGAATCGCGTGTAAGCTTCTGGCCCTTCATAGTCCTTTGCGCCATATTCAGCGCCCTGCTGCTCAAAGAGCCCGACTTCGGCACTGCCATCATGTTCGTGATCCTCATGCTCGTCATGCTGGCGACTGCAGGGGTCCCGTGCCGTTATTTCTTTCTCATGGCCCCCTTTGCCGTCTTTGGACTCTATAAGTTCGTTTACCTCGTCCCGTACCGGCGCGCCAGGTGGGAGACTTTCCTCAATCCCTGGGTCGATCCCCTTTATTCGGGATATCAGCTCATTCAGGGATGGATAGCGGTAGGCTCGGGCGGTTTTTTCGGAAAGGGCCTCGGAGCGGGACAGCAAAAACTCCTCTATTTGCCCGAATCCTACACTGATTTCATCCTGGCCGTAATCGGAGAGGAGTTGGGGTTTGCCGGCATTGTGCTGACCTGTCTGCTTTTCTTTCTTCTTTTCCGCACCGGCCTTCAAATTTCAAGGGAAGCTCCCGACTTTCTCGGAAGCATACTTGCGCTCGGACTTACGATGCTGCTCTCCCTCCAGGCTTTGCTCAATATGGGAGTAGTACTGGGGCTGGTACCGACAAAGGGCATGCCGCTTCCTTTTATTTCTTACGGGGGCAGCGCATATACCGCGAACTGCTTCATTATCGGGCTGCTGATGAGCATCGCCAGAAGCTGTGAAAAAAGAACGGACAAATACTTCGGCTAAACGCCTCTGGTCATAGACAGGTCAAGGAGAGCGTGGAGATTCACAGATTATGTTTAAGCGTTATCAACATATACATTTCATCGGGATTGGCGGGATAGGAATGAGCGGCATAGCCGAGCTTCTGCTCAATCTCGGCTACAAGGTGAGCGGCTCGGACCAGAAAGTCTCGGATTTGACGAAACGCCTTGAGAAATTGGGCGCCGCCGTCTATTCCGGTCACGATCCCGGTCACGTCAGGGGTGCGGACGTGGTGGTGGCCTCATCGGCCATCTCCCAGGATAATCCCGAGTTCCAGGCAGCACGAAAGCTCCTTAAGGTCCCTCTGATCCGCCGCGCTGAAATGCTGGCTGAGCTGATGCGCCTCAAATACTCCGTCCTGGTGGCCGGAGCCCACGGAAAAACCACAACTACTTCGATGGTTTCCACGGTGCTCGCGCGGGGCGGTCTTGACCCTACGGTGGTCATCGGGGGAAAGCTAAATGCCTGGGGCGCCAACGCTAAACTGGGAAGCGGCGAATTCATGGTGGCCGAAGCAGATGAGAGTGACGGCACTTTTCTCCTGTTGCCCCCAACCATCGCGGTTGTCACCAATATAGATCTTGAACACCTCGACTACTACCGGGACATCGACCACATACGCGATACTTTCCTTCAGTTCATAAACAAAGTCCCTTTTTACGGGCAGGCGATTCTGTGCCTCGAAGACGAAAACATCCAGGCCATTTTGCCCTGCGTCGAAAAGCGGTTCGCAACCTACGGGTTTTCTTCGCAAGCGGATTTCCAGGCCAGACAGGTGACGACCGGCGGACTTTGCAGCTCTTACCGGGTCTTTCATGACGGAGAGGAACTGGGTGAGATGGAAATCCCAATTCCCGGCCGCCATAACGTGCTCAATTCGCTGGCAGCGGTCGCGGTGGCCCACGAGCTGGAAATACCATGGCCCGCCGTACAGGCGGGGCTCCATGACATGACGGGCGTCCAGCGCCGATTTCAAATAAAGGGAGAAGCCCGGGGCGTGCTGGTCCTGGACGACTACGGTCACCACCCGACCGAAATCAGGGCGGTCCTGGAAACCCTCGAGGGCTGCTACCCCGATCGCCGCCGGATAATAGCGTTCCAGCCACATCGCTTTACCCGGACTCAGGCACTCCTGGAGCAGTTTTCGAGGTGTTTCTATCATTGCGACGCACTGCTCATATCCGAGATTTACGCGGCGAGCGAAAAACCCATACCCGGAGTAACAGGGCAAGCGCTCGTCAAAGAAATAGCGGCACACGGGCACCACGATCTGCATTTCTGCCCGACCTTGGAAGAGATGCACGATAAACTGCTCTCGATTGTGCAGCCGGGAGACGTGGTTATGACGCTTGGGGCCGGCAACATCTTGCAGGTTGGCGAATCGCTTCTCAAAACCCTCGAGCAGCGAGGTCCGAATGAGTAAGGGGAGCTGGGAATGGGCGATAGTGCACCAGGGAGATCGCGGAAAACGCGAATGAACATCAGCTCAGCTCTTGCATCGATCCCGGATGTTGAATTTCGGCTGGATGAGCCGCTCGCCCGGCATACCACCTTCCGGGTCGGAGGGCCGGTGCGGCTGCTTGCGCGCCCACGGAGCGAAAAGGCGCTTTTCGCTCTTCTGGAGCCAATCCGAGAGTTGGACATCCCGTTCATCGTTCTTGGCGCAGGCAGTAATGTCTTGGCGCCGGACGGACCCTGGGAGATGTCGGTCATTCAGCTTCACCTGGCATGCAACAGATTGCTCCGCAGCGAGCAGAGGGCAGAAGACCAAAAGGTTCTCTACGCCGGGGCGGGAACGAAGCTCCAACAGCTTATCCTATACTGTATCGAAAATGGCCTGGAAGGGCTTGAATCGCTTGCTGGGATTCCCGCAACGGTGGGTGGAGCAATCGTGATGAACGCATCAACATCTTTGGGCGCCATCTCAGACTCCCTTGTTGACATCGATCTGCTGGGCCCGCATGGCGAGAGGCGGTCAATCCGCAGAGATCAACTCACCCCCGGCTACCGCACAATGGGTATTCCGGAAAGCAGCATCGTCCTGGGCGCCAGCTTCAAGCTCAGACCTTGCTCCAGAGACATCGTGAAAGCGCGCGTGGAGCAGATTATTAAAAACCGCAGACAGACTCAGCCCCTGCGCTTCCACTCCGCAGGATCGATCTTTAAAAATCCTGTGGGCCGGTTCGCCGGATCTCTTATAGAAAAGGCCGGGCTCAAAGGCTATCGGATAGGGGACGCCGAGGTTTCAAGGAAACATGCCAACTGGATCATCAATCGAGGTCACGCTCTCGCCAGGGACATTATCGAGTTGGTAGAAAGGATAGAAAATGAAGTTTATGGAACTTTTGGCGTGCGTTTGGAACGAGAAATACGTATACTGGAATAGCTCTATAGAAACCCGGCCCAATGATAAAACCCAGGAAAAAGAGAAGGAACAGGTATCAAGAGGGCACTCTCAGGCGTCTCAAGGGGTATTTGCGTACTTTTCATGGTTTTTTTATCGTTTTCGCCTTATTTTGCTTTGTAGTGCTGCTCGCCGCCGGTCTTTCGCGGCTCTATCATGAGATGATCAGCGCACCATGGTTCAAGCTGGAGGAAATCGAAATTACCGGGATCAAGCAACTCGACCGGTTCGACATTTTAAATGCGATGGGACTAAAAAGAGGCCAATGTACCCTGAACATCAGTACCGAACAGGTTGCCGAGCGCCTGAAGAAGCTCCCGGCGGTCAGGGAAGCTTCCCTGAGGATCGATTTGAGCGGGCGCATAGTGGTGGAGATAGTTGAGCGCGAGCCTGCAGCCATTGTTAAGTGCGCCGACAAGAATATGCAGATGGACCTTGACGGCATCCTATTCTCTGAGGCGACTCCGGGTGCAAATGGGGCGCTGCCCCTCATAACCGGGTTTTGCGGCTCCAATCCCAATAAGGGAGACCCTGTTGCGGCGCGCACCCTGGAACAGATAAGGGAACTCCTGTCGGCTATCGATAGTTCAAAAAACTGGCTATCGGGAACCGCCATAAACGAATGCCGGTGGAGCGAAAACGGATTCACCCTTGTTCTTGGCGAAAGGGCCGTGTTGGTCGACATCGGGAAGGGCGCCTTCGAGCAAAAGATTACAAAACTCAGGAAGGTGATAAATACCCTGAACGAGCGGGATTGGACCGATCTTGTGACCCGGATCGATCTCGATTATCCGGGCAAGGCGTATCTGGAGGGACGATTTCCAGTCCCCCAGCCGGCTCAGGGGCGGGCAAAGCAGCCGGGCTGATCGCGGATATCGTGCATCTGCATTGCGCCTGTTTCCCCGCACAGACTCGGCTCTAAGGGAGTTTGAAAGGATCCCCATGGCAAAAAAAGAGGAACTGATCGTCGGTCTGGACCTTGGAACCACCAAAGTCTGCTCCGTGGTCGGAGAAGTCACCACGGAGGGGATAGATATAGTAGGCGTGGGGACCTATCCATCGGCCGGGCTGAGAGGAGGAGTCGTAGTCAACATAGACCAGACGGTCAATTCCATAAAAAAAGCGGTTGAAGAAGCTGAGCTCATGGCCGGGTGCAATATCTCTTCGGTCTTCGCGGGTGTTGCCGGAACGCACGTCCAGAGTTTGAACAGTCACGGGGTGATCGCCATTAAAAGCCGTGAGGTCACCCCGTCGGACGTCGCAAGAGTCCTGGACGCGGCAAAGACGATCGCCCTGCCCGTCGACAGGCAGATACTGCACATCCTGCCCCAGCAATATATTGTCGACGACCAGAACGGGATTCAGTATCCGATCGGAATGGCGGGAGTTCGTCTGGAAGCAAAGGTGCACATCATTACCGCGATGACAAGCGCAGTTCAAAACATTGTGAAATGCTGCGAGCGGGCTGGACTGCAAGTTCAAGACGTTGTTCTGGAGTCGTTGGCCTCAAGCGGCGCTGTGTTGGACTCTGACGAAAAGCACCTTGGCGTCGCTCTGATAGACATCGGCGGAGGGACAAGCGAGATAGCGGTCTTCCAAAACAATGCAATCCGGTATTCGACTGTTGTCGGACTGGGTGGAAACCATATTACCTCGGATATCTCCGTGGGCCTGCGGTGTGCGATGGACGAGGCGGAAAAGATCAAAAAAAAGTATGGCTGCGCCCTGGCTGAGATGGTCAACCAGCAGGACGTCATCGAGGTCGGATCGGTTGGCGGCCAAAAGCCGCGCCAGCTTGCCCAGTCGATTCTCACCCAGATAATCGAGGCGCGGGTCAAGGAAATTTTGGACATTATCGAATGGGAACTGGTCCGGTCGGGATTCATCGAATCGTTGCACGCCGGGGTGGTCCTCACAGGCGGTGTTTCGCTGCTGCCGGGAATTCGCGAGCTTGCCGAAAGAGTGTTCGACATGCCGGTGAGAATCGGGGTACCATGCAACTTCGGAGGTCTGGGCGACGTCGTTAAAAACCCGATCTACTCCACGGCAGCCGGACTTCTGCTTTACGGAAAAGATCACGGGGGCGGGATGCCGATGCGGGATTCGCGCGGCAAAGTCGGATCAATCTGGGAAACTCTTAAACGGTGGTGGAGGGAATTTTGGTAGTCTGCCACCTTTCCCGAAGGAGGGCGGGGGAGGGATTTTAGGCGGATTTGCCCAATGGAAGAACAGGCCCCTTGATCTGGCGCCGGTTTGAGAGGCGGGACGGCTGGCTGCTTAGATTAAGGAGAGCTTGCAGGCGGAGAGGTAATGGAAAGGAAAGCGACTAAGAGGGGGAAGCGCGCAATGGAGCAGATGACGATGGAGCAAACCGGAGTCAGCAACAGAGCCAAGATTACCGTTCTGGGGATAGGGGGCGGTGGCGGCAATGCTATTAACAACATGATAAACGCTGAACTTGAGGGAGTTCACTTTATCGCCGCCAATACCGACTGGCAGGTGCTCGAGAAAAATCTCGCACCGACCAAAATTCAGCTTGGAACCAATTTGACAAAGGGCCTGGGCGCAGGTGGACAGCCCGAAATGGGGGCTAAAGCGACACAGGAGGACATCGACAAGATTCGTCAAGCACTCACCGGAAGCGATATGGTTTTCATAACAGCCGGGTTGGGCGGCGGCACCGGGACCGGCGGCGCTCCGATCGTGGCGCAGATTTGCAAGGAAATCGGCGCACTCACTGTGGCGGTTGTAACCAAGCCTTTCGTGGTCGAAGGAAAAGTCCGGCTTCGCCATGCGGATGAAGGTCTCAAAGCGCTCCAGGATACCGTAGACACTCTTATCACCATCCCTAACAACCGGCTCCTCTGCCTGGCGGACAAGCGATCCACTTTCCTCGAAATGATTAAGCGGGCGGACGACGTGCTGCTCTACGCCGTCAAGGGCGTCTCCGATCTGATAATAAAGCAGGGCTACATTAACGTTGACTTCAACGACGTGAAAACAGTCATGGCAGAAATGGGCCTTGCCCTTATGGGCACCGGCGTAGGGCGCGGCGAGAACAGGGCCGCGCAGGCCGTACAGCAGGCGATTTCAAGCCCGCTTCTCGAAGATATTTCGATTCACGGCGCCCGCGCAGCCCTCATCAATATCTCGGCCAGCTCCGACCTCGGCATGCATGAATTCGAAGAAGCCCTCGCGATCATTCAAAAAGAGGTTACCGACGAAGCCAATATCATCCTGGGCATGGTTATCGACGAGAAGATGGAGGATGAGATTCGCGTCACCGTAATCGCAACCGGCATTGGAAAAGTCGCTCAGAAAAAAGCCGCCGAAGCATCAACGGTCCGGCCCCTGAGAAGATTGAGGCCCGAGGGGGTCATGCCCGTGATCGATTACGATCTTCTCCAGGTACCCCCAAGCGTCAGGCAGAGACTTACCATGGGTGAAGTGGTTAATGAAACGGAACAGGTCGAACCCGAACCCGAGCAACAACAGCCGCCGAAAAGAAGGAGCCTGCTCCAGATAATCACCGGAGGCGGCCGCAGTCACGAAGAAGAAGATTTGAACATTCCCACTTTTATCAGGAGGCAGGCTGATTAGAGATATCCCGCTTCAACCTTGGGGCAGAACACAAGGATTGCGTAATTCCCAATAAAAATGACCGGCGTTTTGCCGGTCATTTTTATTTCCGTGCGCCCTGCCCTGCTTGGAAGTGCAAGTCCTCAACAGACCCGACCGGCTTCAACGTCCAGCCCAATTGACATTGAGGGGCCAAAGACTGCCGCGGGTTTTCCCAATGTCCGCTATTCCTTCTCAAACCCCTGGCTCGTGAATTTCAGTGTGCGGCTGTTCTCAGTGACGGTCCGCACGACATGATCCGGAGCGCCGGAGGGAATCTCGGCCTTCACTTGGGAGCGTCACAGTGACCTTTGCCCATGAACCGGCCAGCCTCGGTCGCTGCGCGATTTTGGTAGTGCTCGTGATTCCACGCCGGACGAAAGGGCCGACCCCACCCTTCAAAAGCTGCAGCGCCTTGCCGACAGGATCGTGGTTGGTGATTGCCATGGTCGGACCTCACCCTCGTGTGATTAAGACCTGCAATCGGGGCAGCAGAGCCTGAAACTCCGTGGTCGCAGTTTTCCACACGATATCACGATCAATATCGAAGTAGCCGTGAATCAAGCGGTTACGCATCGACACGATCAGGTTCCATAGTCTGTTTTTTCTTGCTTCGCATAATCTGGTCATTCCGCTTACCGGCTTTAGCCGGAAGCTTCGCGTGAAAAAATTGGCGCAACAAGATGAGGGCATGGAATGAAAAAGCTGGGGAAACTTAACGGGGCCAGGTATGAAAGGACTTCGGCACTTGCGAATAAGGAGTTGGGCCAAAAAAGGTAAAATTCCCCTCGCGCCTTTAAAAGTGGTAATTCCTGAATCGGAGCCACAATATTCCACACTTTCTAAAGTCAGACTGGATGGATTCTAAGAATCACCAGTGCCGGGAGATATTCGTATAAATCATACCACCATCGGCATAATCAGGCTCAAATACCCCGGATCTTCCGGGGCCAGGAAGATGCCGCCGTGGAACTCGTCCACCCACTCAAACCTGATTGTAGGGCTTTCCATGACTGAAATGCAGTCCATAACGTACTTAACGTTAAAGGCTACGCTGAAATCTTCACCGTCATAATCGATATCGATAATGTCGTTGGCGTTTCCGAGCTCCGGATTTCCGGATTCGAGCTCGAGGGAATTCTTGCTGATATTGAATTTTACGTGCCTGTAGGTGAGGTCGGTTACGACGGCAACCCTCTTAAGGGCCGGATAAAGGACATCGCTTGGCACCGTAATTCCAAACGGCCTCTCGGCCGGAATAATCATTTCATATTCCGGGAATTCCGCATCAAGCAGCAGAGTGCTCAGAAATGTGCTCGGAGTTCTAATCACGAGTGAATTCTCATCCATTCCGATGGATGCCTCGGTCTCTTTCTCAAGCAATCGGTGTATTTCCTGGACCGCCTTTCGGGGCACGATGATCTCTCTGGTCATTTCAAGCCCCGGAAACGCCCCTGCGGGGACCTCGTAATAGGCAAGCCTGTGCCCATCGGATGATACGAACCGGAAGTCGTTCTCTTCGGTTGGATGCCACAGAAGCCCTGGCGCGGTAAATGTTTCCTCTTCCATCGGAATGCTGTAGAGTGTCTTTTGGAGAGCACGTCTGAAGACGGCAGTATCACAACCTGTGAGCGGTAAATCCTGGTAAAGATTTATGTTTGGAAAATCTTCGGCCGGAATGGTGGAAAGCTCGAATCGGGAGCGTCCGGCTTTGAGGATCAGTCTGCTGCCGGCCGTTGCTTCGAGGGATATCCTATCCTGGGGTATTTCGCGAACTATTTCCAGCAGCTTTCGCGCCGATGCGGTAGTTTTACCCTCAGTCTTTACCTGCGCTCCTATTTTTGTCCACAGATTCAGTTCCAGGTCGGTTGCCGAAAATTCTACGGCGCCATCTTCAGCCGCCTTTATCAGGCAGTTATTCAAAATGGGCATGGTGGTTTTTTTTTCGGTAGCGCTCTGGATTCTTTGGAGGACCTGGACAAGGCTTGCCTTTTCCACCTGGAATTTCATAATCTGGTCATTCCTTTCACCGGCTCTAGCCGGAAGAGTATCCCTCGATTCGATGTTTTTATTGTTTTTGTTTTTTTTACATCAGAAAGATTCATAATATTAATAAGGGGTCTTGGGATTGTCAAAAAGTTTGTTAACCAATCGAAATTTAAGTAGATACGAGTTAACAATCCGTTGACGATTCCTGTTAAAAGTGGGACGATGCAATCCTGGTGGAATGGTTTTATACATTTTCTCAACAATTTGTTAACAGTATATTTACGGAAACTGACGGAGTTTTGAAGAATCGGTATGTGGGTGTCATTATTTTTGAAAACTCCGTGTTTTCAGGTGTTGCGATTACCCTTGCCCTGATGCAGGCTGATAGTACAAAATAGCTTTTGCCGGGAAGACTAAAATAGCGGTCAAGGCCTGCCGGTTTTTGCTGTCGGATAATGATTTCACGCTTTGCGGGCCGAGCCGGTTCGAATGAATTTGAAAAAAGGCTGTCGGCCAGGACTTATAACATGGCAGTCTCGGAAGAAAAAAGGGATATACTTTTAGACGACCTTTTGCGCGCCCGGTTGGAAGGGGCCTTCGTGTCTCCATGTGGAACCGAAGGCGCTTTATGGGAAGGTTTTCCCGAGTGGCCTGAAGAATATCCTGACGACGTCCTTTTGGACGTGGGTGAGGAAACGGGCGAGTGATAGAATAAAGGTTGATCCCGCGAAGACACTGAAATCTTACTTTTGCTGTACGAGCGCGTCTTGCGCGGTCCCAATATTTTAGAGCGGGCGGAATGGTCTAAGGCTGTTTTTTATGGTCTTCACTTGAAAAAAGTCCTGCATGAACATAGAATCCTGCGCGATTTCGGCAGGAGCTTTCCGTGTTCGATCCGGGAGATCTTTATTGGAGAAAATCGAGGAAATTCTCCTGGCGTTCAAAGATGGCGGCAAGAGCATGCGGGAAGTGCTCGAATACCTTGAGAAGCTGCCGTTCGAAGATCTTTGTTTCGCCAAGGTGGACCATCATCGCTGCCTGCGCCGCGGGTTTGCCGAGGTAATTTACGGGGAGGGCAAAACGGCGGATCAGATCGCCGCAATTGCCCAATCCATGATAAAATTCGGCAGTAACATACTTATTACGAGAGTGGATACGCAGAAGGCTCAGGCGATTATGGCCCTGATCGGCCCAATGGACTACCACCCGCAGGCTCGAGCGCTCACCCTCAAACAGGAGGCGTTCAGCGAGCCCGTCCCGGAGGAAACGATTCATGTAATCTGTGCCGGATCCTCCGACTTGGATGTTGCCGAAGAGGCGGCTCTGACTGCCGAGTTCATGGGCAATAAGGTGAAGCGGAACTACGATGTGGGAATCGCGGGGATCCACCGATTGCTCAGCGCGTGGGAGGAGTTGCGCAAAGGCAGCGTTTACATAGTTGTCGCCGGGATGGAAGGCGCCCTGCCCGGCGTTGTGGCGGGCCTGGTCAAGGGGCCGGTGATTGGCGTTCCGACCAGTGTGGGATATGGGGCGAGTTTTGGTGGTGTCGCGGCCCTGCTGGGGATGCTTAATTCTTGTTCTCCGGGTGTCTGCGTTGTAAACATTGACAATGGTTTCGGGGCTGGATATCTGGCCGCGATAATCAACCGGCAGTCATACGGGCGTGAAGAGCCATAAGACCGGTTCAAACGAAATGAAAGGAAATGGCGTGGGGAGAGAATACAGGCCGAACGTAAGAGAAGCCGCTGTGATATCAAAACTGGATCATCAGAAAGAATCCCAGCGTTATCACGCCATGAATCAGCTTCGTCACAATATTGACGAGCTTGCCGACAGGATTTCGATGAAGCTGATCGAAGAACGTCTGATCGAGACCATCAGCAAGGGGGACCTGCAGGACCAGATTCAATTGGCCCTTCAAAAGATCCTGGACTCGGAGGAATTCGAAATCCAGTTCCAGACGGCTAACCTTCGAACCTTGGTCCCCCGCCCCAATTTCGTGAGCCTGTTCATTACGGCTTACGTTGTGGAAAAGCTTATCGACCATAAGTGCATCGTGGATATTTTCGGGACGGACGAGGAAATTTACGCCAGCGTCAACAGGCAGGTAAACCGGTTCATTCAGATGGACTAAACCTGGGATCGGCATCAAAGGTCTTGAATCTTTTAACAGGCGCTGACTCAACCGGAGAAAATCAAGATGAACGGTCTGGAAACGAAGGGTCCACCCAATTTTATTCGCAACATAGTCGCCGATGATGTGAAGAGCGGAAAAAACGGGGGGAAAGTCCTGACCCGCTTTCCGCCCGAACCAAACGGTTATCTGCACATCGGGCACGCTAAATCCATATGCCTCAATTTCGGTCTTGCGGCCGAATTCGGGGGGCTTTGCAATTTCCGGTTCGATGATACCAATCCCGGTAAAGAGGAAGTGGAATACGTCGATTCCATCATGAATGACGTTCGGTGGCTCGGGTTTGACTGGGACGACCGCTTCTACCACGCATCGGATTACTTCGAGCAGCTATACGAGTGGGCAATCGAGCTTATCAAGGCTGGCAAGGCCTACGTGGACAGCCTGGGCGCAGATGAGGTACGCGAATACCGGGGAACGCTCACCGAGCCGGGAAGGCAGAGCCCGTTCAGGGACCGGCCGGTTGCTGAAAACCTGGATCTTTTTAAGCGGATGCGCGCGGGCGAGTTTGGTGACGGGGAATACGTGCTTCGGGCAAAAGTCGATATGGCCTCCCCGAACCTGAACCTGAGAGATCCGGTGATGTACCGCATCCGGCATATGACGCACTGGCGGACCGGCGATAAATGGTGCATCTACCCGATGTATGACTACGCGCACGGCCAATCGGACTCGCTCGAGGGCATCACCCATTCCATCTGCACGATGGAGTATGAGGACCACAGGGCGCTCTACGACTGGTATCTGGACAATCTGGACGTTCCCTGCCACCCTCAGCAGATCGAGTTTGCGCGCCTGAACCTGAGCTACACGGTCATGAGCAAGCGAAAGCTCCTCCAGCTCGTTCAGGAACAATATGTGACCGGATGGGACGACCCGAGGATGCCGACCCTTGCGGGAATGAGGCGGCGCGGATACACGCCCGAGGCGATCCGAAACTTCTGCGAACGGATCGGAGTAGGCAAACGCGAAAGCCTGGTTGATTACGGCCTCTTGGAATACTGCGTCCGGGAAGATTTGAACCAGAGAGCCCAGCGTGTCATGGGAGTTCTGAGGCCGCTGAAGGTAGTGATCGAAAACTACCCTGAACACCAAGTCGAGCAGCTCGATGCGATAAACAACCCGGAAGATGCTTCCGCCGGCACCCGGCAGGCGCCCTTCGCCAGGGTTATTTATATCGAGCGCGATGATTTCATGGAAAATCCGCCCAAGCAGTTCTTCCGGCTCTCTCCAGGGCGTGAGGTAAGGCTTCGCTATGCCTATTTCATAAAATGCACCGATGTTATCAGGGATGAAAAGGGCGAGGTGGTCGAACTGCGCTGCACTTATGACCCTGCCACCCGAGGAGGAGATTCGCCCCCGGATGGCCGCAAAGTCAAAGCGACCCTCCACTGGGTTTCCGCCGCTCATGCGATAGACGCCGAAGTCCGGCTCTACGATAAGCTGCTCAATCGGGCCGACCCCTCAGAAGAAAAGGGTGGAGCGACTTTTAAGGACTTCATAAATCCCGATTCCCTCGAAGTGATCCAATCAGCCAAACTGGAGCCAAGCCTTGCCGGAGCGCCCGCAGGGAGCCGGTATCAGTTTGAGCGGCTTGGATACTTTTGCGTCGATCCGGATTCCGCACCGGACAAAATGGTGTTTAACCGCACGGTCACGCTTCGCGATACCTGGGCAAAGGTTGCGAAAGCTGAAGGAATAAAGCAGGCATAATGGACTGCCCGGGCGTTCACAGCTAAACGGACTTTCGATATACTCGAGGTGCATAAATTATTTGCCTTAAAGTGGACGTCTGATCCGGCCGATAGCTCTATTAGAGTCTTAATACATAGGAGCAGGCCATGAATATCGTAATAGGCGAGACCGTTCAAATTGGCCAAGCGGCCCCATATAGGCCGGAGGGCGAACCAGTTTCGGTGGAGGCAAGGTTTTTGGAAATCAGGGACAGAAGGGAAACCTCTGACTCGGGCAGCGCGACTTTCGGTCGCGTCATAACGCTTCTGGTCCCGGAAGGCCAAAAGATTCCCCGTGGGGTCGAATCCGGGGACTACCGCATCTACCTCAGATTCGTGCATCGCCGCCAGGCAAGATCGTAATCCGAGGTTGGTGATTACCGGTTATCCAGGAACCGCCGTACCCGAAACCAAATGTTGTTTTCTTGCCGTTAGAATGTATTGTGTGAGCCTTTGATGAGGTTCAACACCAACCAAAGAGGCAGGGTTCCTTATGGCCGTCCAACGAATCGGCGCCGTGGCGAGAAGCACCAAAGAAACTCAAATTTCCGCAGAAATTGCACTTGATGGAACCGGCAGCGCAGAGCTGAATACGGGGGTCCCCTTTCTTGACCACATGCTGACTCTTTTCGCCGTCCACGGGCTATTCGACCTCAAGATAAAGGCAACCGGCGACCTGAAAGTCGACGCCCACCACACGGTCGAAGACATTGGAATCTGTCTTGGCCTGGCACTCTCCAAAGCGCTGGGCGAGCGCAAAGCCATCGTCCGCTACGGGCATTTTACGGTTCCAATGGACGAGGCGCTTGCTTCAGTCAGCCTGGATCTGTCAAACCGCCCGTTCATGGTCTATGATAGCCCGCCGATGGCCGACCGGACCGGGGAATTTGAAACCCAGCTTGCGCCCGAGTTCTTCAGGGCCTTTTGCCGGAACGGCGGACTCACCTTGCATATCCGAGTTTTGTACGGCACGAACACTCATCACATGCTTGAGGCGACGTTCAAGGCATTTGCCCGCGCGCTGAGCATGGCCGTATCATTGGATCCCCGCCGCAGCGGAATACCTTCATCCAAAGGGGCGCTTTAGCGATTGGTTGGATAGCGCGGCGTGCTCCTCCCCCAATTGGGACGGCGGTCATTTCCGGCTTTGAGGCCGCTTCCCCATCCCCAGCGAGATTGAATTTTAGACAAAATGCTCATTCAAAGTGAAATTTTGAACAGAGTTGCTTGCTTACGATCCATCCTCCTGATATTATCCGCGAGATCGAAGTCCGGGGGCGACTTCGTTTGTAAAAACCAAACAGAAAAGGCCGGTCTTTCATGTTTCACAAAGCAGCGCTTCTTTTAGCCCTGGCAGTTTTTGGGGCCGGGATAATCATTAAAGTTTCGGCATGGTTCAGGTATTCCGTCGGGCCGGAAAAAGCGGATTTGCGAGTCTCACGCAGGATCGCCGCAGCCCTGAAGGGAATCGGTGGTACTTTTTTCAGCCGAAAAGTATTGACGCTCATCAGGACTTTCTTCCTGGAGGTGATTTTCCAGTCGCACGTCTTGAAGGAAGATTTGCTGCGATGGTTCGCGCATATGTGCATCTACGGCGGCTTTGCGATGCTTTTCTTTCTCCATGTGCTCGATAACGAGGTGGTTGTTCATTTTTATCCCGAATACGCCTCAACTCTGAACCCCTTCCTATTTCTCAGAGACGCCGGCGGCGCGCTGATTGTTATCGGGATCGCGCTTGCGATTTACCGGCGCTTTATCAAGCAGACCCACCGTCCGATGACAAGCCGCATGGACATTGCCGCGATGGTGATGGTCGGCGCCATCGTACTTTCGGGTTTTTTGCTGGAGGCAACTAAAATTACTTCCGAGTCCACTTTCCAGAGAATGGCTGAAGAATACGCGGGCCAGACGGACGCCCCGGAACTGCAAGCCCTGGAATCCTACTGGGTGGAAAATTTCGGAGTTGTTTCTTCCAGCCTAAGAGGTCCTTTCGATAAGGCTACTCTTGCAGAAGGCAAAACCAGCCACCAAATAAACTGTGCTCAATGTCATTCCAGCGCACAATGGGGTTTTGTGGGGTACGCCGTCTCCATTCCAATGAGACCGGTCGCATCGGCCCTGGACGGAGCGGGGATCACGTTTTTTCTCATGTGGGCGCACTATCTTTCATCACTTTTTTTGCTGGCTTACCTGCCCTTCAGCAAGATGTTCCATATTTTTACCACTCCTTTGAGCCTGATGGTGAATTCCGTCATGGACGGTCAGGGGGCGCCCGCCAACGTGGCAACCCGCCAGATGCTGGAACTGGACGCCTGCATGCACTGCGGAGCATGTACTCTCAGGTGCTCGGTTGCTGTGACCTTTCTTGAGTTTCCGAATGCAAACATTCTTCCCTCGGAAAAAATCGCTTCCCTCAAGAAACTGGCCGCCGGCAAGGTCCTGGACCCCAAAGAACTTCGCGCCATACAGCAGGGAATAGTCCTGTGCACGAACTGCAACCGGTGCGGCGTAGCGTGTCCGGCAGGGATTAAGTTGCGGGATCTGTGGTTTTCCGCAAGGGAGAGGCTGCTGCAGCACTCGATAGAGGAATACCAGCTCCTTTCGCCCCTCGCGTATTATCGCGGCCTGCAGCGGGACAATATCCAGGAGAATGACTACCAGAAGCCTCTGGATCTGGCCCTCAAAAAGGTCGCCGGTGACACTAGCGGCAAGGGACC
This sequence comes from Syntrophobacteraceae bacterium, assembly GCA_049515795.1. Lineage (GTDB taxonomy): Bacteria > Desulfobacterota > Syntrophobacteria > Syntrophobacterales > Syntrophobacteraceae > SbD1. The sequence goes on along the minus strand of JBEKTT010000014.1, from coordinate 20,776 downwards.
TCTGAGGGCGGGCGAAAAGACAATGCTTGGGAAGCTCAACACATCCATTCAGGCAAATTCCCTCTCCGAGTGCTACCGTTGCGTGACCTGCACTAATTCCTGTCCGGTTGTACATAACTTCAAGCACCCAGGAGAAGTGCTCGGACTTCTGCCTCACCAGATCATGTACGCAATCAGTTTGCGGTATTGGGAACAGGTTTTCAGCTCGAAGATGCTCTGGGACTGCCTGGGATGTTATCAGTGCCAGGATAATTGTCCTCAACGAGTCTCGGTTACCGACATTCTCTATGAACTGAAGAACCGGGCCATTTCCCGTAGATATGACGAACTGACCTGAAAAACTGGAAAAGAGATGAAAACTGCATTATTCCGTTGCTGTATAACTTCAATGGGGCTTTCTCAGTATGAGACCTCATCGAACGTGGTCCTTCGCGAACTTGGGATAGAATTCGTCGATATAAATGACTTCAACTGCTGCGGATATCCTCTCAGAAACCTCAACTTCAGAGCCTACCTGCTTTCGTCGGCAAGAAATCTTGCCCTCGCCGAACAGGCGGGCCTCGATATCCTGACTGTCTGTAACTGCTGCTATGGCAACCTGAAATATGCCGAACATGTTCTGAAGGAGTCTTCCTCAACCAGGGAGGAGATAAACGCGAGCCTGAAGAGTCTAGGATTGAAGTATTCCGGAACGGCGTCGATAAAACACCTGCTGGGTGTTCTTCATGATGACTTTGGCGTCGAGACGATAAGAAAGCGGCTCAAGAAAACCCTGGACGGTCTCAGAATCGCCACTCATTACGGCTGCCACCTCCTTCGGCCTAAAGAAGTGGTCGGATTCGACTATGGCTTTCCGCCTGTCAAATTCGACAACCTTGTCGAGGCGATTGGGGCAGTGAGCGTTCCATGGGTCGGCAAGTATGACTGTTGCGGCTCACCGCTTTGGGGAGTAAATGACGAACTTTCAATGGACCTGACCAGGAAAAAACTAGCGAACGCCCACCAGGGTGGAGCGGAGTGCCTTACGGTTACATGTCCTTTTTGCCAGATGCAATTCTCCAAAATCCAGAAACGCATCATCGAGACTCGGGATCTCAACACGGCGCTACCCTGCGTGCTCTATCCGCAGTTGCTGGGACTGTGCCTCGGGATCGATCGCGAAGTACTGGGTTTCGAAGAAGAGTTGCCGGAAGCGGTGAGGACTCATTTGCGGGACATCGAGCCGGAAGCTTCGCATGCGGACGAACAAGCTGTCTGAGCCGCCCCTTCCAATTCCTGCAGCAAGGCACACAACTGAGGCAGGGGCTAACACACCTGATCGATCACGATAAATTGTTGCCGTATTTCACCTCCCGGGGTCAGGCGAAATACCAGCCTTGGCGTTGGCCGCTTTTTCCGGGGAGTGGTTTTAGGGCCGGTCAAGGAGCTGGGGCCACCTTGATTACGCTCGTATTGCTCAAACCCTGTATTCTCATCTGTTCCTGGAGAGTATAGGCCTGGCTCTGGGCGCTTGGGCTTGTAGTCACCAAATAGCCGGAGCTATCGGCAGCGGTGCGAACCACTGCTTTGTAGCCCTTGGCCGCAAGGTCCCCCCGAACTGTTTCAGCTTGCGATCTGTCTTTGAAGATCGCTCCTACCTGAACCGCATAATCTCCCTTTTTCGTCGGAGGGGCCGGTTTTGCCGGAGTGGCCGGGCGTGCGGCTTTTGCTGCCGGTTTGGCGGGCGCCTTTAGTGCTGCTGTCGCTGGTGTCGCGGATGGAGCGCCCTTTTTTGGGAACAGGTCTTTTGGCGCAGGTTCCTGGGACTTGGCCGATTGGGCGGAAGGGGCTTTGCCTTCAAGTGGCGCTTCGGGGGTGGATGGTCTTTGAGGAGCGGCCAGGCTTGGTACAGGTGGTTTGGGCGCAGGCTGTACCTGTAAGGTCTTTATGCCCTCAGGTTCCGTTGCAGCTCCGTATGATTTGGCCTCGGGAGGCCTGACCGGTTCAGCGGGCTTCGTCGGTTCTGAAAGCCTCTCAGGTGCGGCTTGCTCCGGCTGTTTTGGGACCTCTTTTGTAATCGCTCCCCTCTCAGGAATGGGTATTTTGAGGACATCTTTGGTCTTGCCTTTGAAAAAGTGCTGCGTTATGAGCACCAGCAAAATGAGGCACACTGCGGCAATCACCAAATACTTCTGATACGGGGGGCCCGCGCCTCCATCTTTGTTGGGATTTCTTTGTGAATCTGGCTTCTTTCGCATCCTTGCCCTCCTGAAGGCCGTGCTTGATGCACTGACAACTTAGTCCCAGCCTGGGGTGGTGGGATCGTCGTCCGCCCTTCGGGTATCAAAGGGCCAACGGCTGACATCTAAAAGTTAGCGGGCAGTGCGCTAAATGCCTTTGGAACGTTTCATGGCCCTCTCGAATCCCGGCAAAGCCCCTTCAATCGTCGAGTCATCGACGCAGTAGGCAATCCGGATGTGGCCTGGCCCTGCGAATCCGCTTCCGGGTACGCACAGGATGTTTTCTTCCTGGAGGAGTCGAACGAACTGGATGTCGTCGTGAAGCGGGCTTTTGGGAAAAAGATAAAATGCCCCCCGCGGGACCGTCACTTCGTAGCCGAACTCCGTGAGAGCGTTAACGAGCCGGTCTCTTTTGGCCTTGTAGATATCGACGTCCACACAGACTCCCTGGAGTTCCACTACGAGCCTCTGCATGAGAGCGGGCGCGTTCACGAAGCCGAGAATCCGGTTGGCCAGCGTGAGCGCATCGATGATTTTAGTCCCATCCACGGCGGAGGGACTTAGTGCTACGAAGCCGATGCGCTCGCCGGGCAGAGAAAGGTCCTTGGAGTATGAGCTTGTGATCAGCGAATCAGGGTAGTGCACAAAAACGCACGGGACGCAGCAGTTGTCGTAAACGATCTTCCGGTACGGCTCATCGGAGACCAGGTAAATTACATGGCCGAACTGGCTGCTTTTTGCCGCGAGAATCTGCCCCAGCCGCGCGATGGACTCCTCCGGATACACCTGGCCTGTCGGATTGTTGGGAGAATTAATGAGCACGATCTTGGTGCGCGGACCGATCTCTTCTTGCATGCGGTCCAGGTCAAGACTGAAGTCCGGATCGCGTGTTGGCGCGGTTTTGAGCACCCCGCCGTGATTGTCCGCATAAAATCCGTATTCCACGAAATAGGGGGCCGGACAGAGCACTTCGTCACCGGGATCGAGCAGGGCCTTGAAAATTATGTTGAGGCCGCCTGCAGCCCCGCATGTCACCACTACCTGCTCGTGTGCCAAGGAGATGCAGAACTCCCCGCAAAAATAAGCGGACATGGCCGCACGGGTGGAAAGAAGGCCCGCGTTTGGCATATATGCGTGCATTCCAGGCTCTTCGGTTTCAACCAGCTCGATCAGTTTTTCGCGCACTATGTCCGGGGGTGGAACGTTAGGGTTTCCCAGGCTGAAATCGAAGACTTTGTCCGCCCCATGGATTTTTTTCAGGCGCGCGCCCTCCTCGAACATCTTGCGAATCCACGAGGATTTTTCCATAAACCGGCTCATCTTTGCGGCAATCGCCATATCGTGTTCGAGACCTCCTCGCAAATCGAAATAAAACCCGCTTTCAGGGTGTCTGTTGCAAAGTAATCTCAGGCACTATAAGAGAGATTTGCGTTCTTATGCAAGCATTCTGTCGGTTCGAGATGAGCTTTTTCAACTCGTTGGAACCGTGAATGTTGGCAGCCTTTTGAGAAATGGACCGGGCGAATCTGTCGTCCTGAATATTTTATCTTGCCTTCCGCATCGATTTCATGTGAAATTTATCATTTGAAGTTATTACTGATCCCCAACGGAGCGTTCTCTCCGCACAGTTGTGCTTGACAGAACCTCCCGTCAGGGTTATGAATTAGTGCTTTTTTGTTTATGCATTTAGGCCGTCTGGAAGGGATTTCGATTCCAAACGGATCACACCAATCCGGTTACAGCCTCCCTCAATTTCCATCAGGAGGAAGTATGACAGGCAAAGTGTCAGACAAGGGTACGGTCGGTTCGGTTCTGGTCGTCGGTGGTGGCATAGCCGGCATGCAGGCCGCACTGGACTTGGCCAATTCAGGATATTTCGTCCACCTGCTCGAAAAAGGTCCGGCAATCGGTGGAGGCATGTCCCAACTGGACAAGACCTTCCCAACAAACGAATGCGCGATGTGAATCATTTCTCCCAAGCTGGTCGAGGTCGGCCGGCATCTAAACATCAATCTGCTCACCAATTCTGAGGTTGACAGCATTGAAGGGGAGGAAGGGCGATTTGAGGTAAAAGTGCGCAGGCATCCTCGCTATGTCAGCCTGGATAAGTGTATCTCCTGCGGGGCTTGCGCGGACAAATGCCCGAGCCCGGCGATAGATGATTACAATGCTGGAATAGGCAAGCGCAAAGCCATATACAAGTATTACCCTCAGGCGATTCCCTCGGCGTACAGCATTGATGCGAAAAGCTGCCGCCAACTGGGGCAGGGCAAAAGATGCGGCGTGTGCGCAAAAGTTTGCCCGACGGATGCGATCGACTACGACCAGAAAGAGGAGATACTCGGCCTCGAGGTCGGAGCGGTGATCGTCTCGACCGGTTTCAAAGTTTTCGACCCGCGCAGGTTTGACAAATACAGCTACGCGAGACATCCCAACGTGGTAACTGCTCTTGAATTCGAACGGCTTCTCAGTGCGGGTGGCCCGACCATGGGGCACTTGGTAAGGCCCTCCGAGCTGCATCGCGAGGCGCGGATCGAGTCGGCGGAAAAAGAGCTGAAAAAGCTGGAAAAGCAGGCCAGGCCGGAAAACGCGGCACAGATTGAAAGACTTGGGGCTGAAATCGCCGAGATGCGCAATCTTCAAACCCACGAGCACCCCAGGCGGATTGCGTGGCTGCAGTGCGTAGGCTCTCGCGATCTAAACAACTGCGACAACGGCTACTGTTCGGGTGTCTGCTGCATGTACGCGATCAAAGAGGCAATTATAGCCAAGGAACACGCGGGTGGCGATCTCGATGCCGCAATCTTTTTCATGGACATGCGGACCTACGGTAAGGAATTCGAGCAATATTACACGCATGCCAAAAAAATTGGGGTCCGGTTCGTCCGCTCTCGAATACACATGCTGGACCCTGCGCCCGGGTCGGACACCATCAATCTCGGCTATTTTACCGAATCCGGTGAGATCATAGACGAGGAATTCGACATGGTTGTCCTTTCTGTCGGCCTTGAATCCTCGCCCGATGCCAGGGAACTTGCCGACAAGATCGGCTTCGATCTGGACCACTACCGTTTCGCCAAGACCTCGAGCTTTGCTCCGGTGGCGACCACCAGGCCCGGAATTTACGTGTGCGGTGTTCTACAGGGCCCCAAGGACATCCCTCTTTCGGTTATGGAAGCTTCGGCTGCCGCAGGCGCCGCCGCGAGCAGACTTTCCGGGTCGCGAAACACGCTGGTGCGGGAAAAAACTTTCCCACAGGAGCGCGACGTAAGCTCCGAGCCCCCGAGGATCGGCGTATTCGTTTGCAATTGCGGCATAAACATATCCAGTGTTGTCAGGGTTCCGGAAGTCGTCGAATACGCAAAGACGCTTCCCAATGTCGTATACGTCCAGGAAAACCTCTTCTCCTGTTCCCAGGATGCCCAGAATAGGCTGGTGCAAGTCATAAAGGAGCAGAACCTCAACCGGGTGGTCGTTGCGGCCTGCTCGCCGCGTTCGCACGAGCCGCTCTTTCAGGGGACGCTACGAAACTCCGGCCTCAACAAGTACCTCTTCGAGCAGGCCAATATCCGCGACCAGTGTTCGTGGGTGCATGCAGCAGAACCCGATGCGGCAACCGAAAAGGCCAAGGACCTGGTTCGGATGGGCGTCTCCCGTGCGCAACTCCTCGAACCGCTTGCCATGCCTTCGGTCCCTATCACCCCGGCGGCGCTGGTGGTCGGCGGCGGAGTGGCCGGGATGGTGTGCGCCCTCACGCTGGCAAATCAGGGCTTCGAGGCCTGTATCGTCGAGGCGCAGGACAAGCTTGGCGGGCAGGCCCTGAAGCTGCGCAATACGTGGAAGGGCGAGGACGTCCCCGAGTATGTCCAAAATCTGGTCAGGGAAGTTGACCGAAACCAAAACATCAAGGTTTTTCTCAACTCCACTGTCAGGGCTACCGGCGGTTACTTAGGCAACTTCAGCTCCACGGTGGCGTCGAACGGCCAGGAGAGCGAGATCACCCATGGCGTGACCATCCTTGCAACGGGCGCGCATTCGATAAAATCCGACGAGTACCTTTACGGAAAGAGCAGCCGCGTTTTCCAGTGGCATGAACTCGATGAAGCATGGGATACCGATACGGTAAAGAACGCCCGGAGCGCGGTGTTTATCCAGTGCGTCGGCTCTCGCGAGGAGGGGCGGCCGCATTGCAGCAAGTTATGCTGCACATTCTCGGTTCAGAAGGCCATAGAGCTGAAAAAACGCAACCCGGAAATGGACGTCTACATCGTTTACCGCGACCTTCGTACATACGGAGAGCGCGAAGATTTATACCGGGAAGCACGCGGCCTCGGGGTCGCTTTTATCCGCTACGAGCCGGAAAATAAGCCCGTAGTGACCGAGACGCCCGACGGCAGGCTGGAGGTGAGCATAAACGATCTGCTGCTTCGCCGGGAGATAATCCTGAAGGCCGATTTCATTACGCTGGCGAGCGCCATTCACACAGAGGGCGCCGAAGAGATTGGACAGCTATTCAAAGTCCCGCTCAGCCAGGACAAGTTCTTCCTCGAAGTACACATGAAGCTGCGCCCGGTGGACTTTGCAACCGACGGCATCTTTGTGTGCGGGCTTGCGCACTACCCGAAACCGATCGATGAGAGCATCGCCCAGGCCCAGGCCGCAGCGGCCCGCGCTGCAACGGTTCTCTCGCGCAAGACCATCGAGGTCGAAGGGGTGGTGTCGAGCGTGGACGAGTCGCTTTGCCGAGGGTGCGGCAAATGCGTTGAGGTCTGTCCTTATGGAGCCCCGCAGTTGGTGGAAAAAGCCGAAGGCGTACAGATTTCCACCATCCATGAGGCGCTTTGCAAAGGGTGCGGGGCCTGCGCGGTGGCATGCCCGACCGGCGCGGCCTCCATCAGGCATTTCAATGACGAAGAAGTTCTCACCATGGTCGATGCGGCGCTGGGACAATAAACACAAGGAAGATGAAATGAGTGCGGATTTCGAGCCGAGAATAATCGCTTTTTGCTGCAACTGGTGCGCCTACGCCGGAGCGGATCTTGCCGGGGTTAGCCGTATCCAGTACCCGCCAAATATCCGGGTCATTCGGGTGATGTGTTCAGGGCGTGTCTCCCCCGACTTCATCCTGAAGGCGTTCCAGAAGGGGGCTGACGGCGTCCTGGTGAGCGGCTGACACATTGGCGACTGCCATTACCTGGACGGTAATGAAAAGGCTTCCCGGATAGTTGACATGACCAGCGAACTGCTCGATCTGCTCGGGATCGACCGCATGCGGCTCGATCTGCAATGGGTCTCCTCGGCCGAAGGCGCCCGTTTTGCCGAAATAGTGACCACATTTACCAAGCGCATAACTGAACTCGGAAAATCGTCCCTTGGAGTGGCTGCATGAATATAGCCGAATCCGTAAAGCTGCACAGGACTTATTACTGCCTCGACTGCGGCGTCTGCACCGGGAGCTGCCCGGTATCGCGGGTGCTGCCGGCCTTTTCTCCGCGCCTGATCGTGGAAAAGGCCCTCCTTGAGCTGGGAGATGAAATCCTCCAGGACAAGGACCTCTGGTCCTGCCTCACCTGCGGGCAATGTTTCCAACGATGTCCCACCAGCATCGATTTCCCGGAATTCATGCGAAATCTCAGGGAAGAGGCGGCCAAACGGGGCCTGGCGCCCACGCTTACTCACCACGGGATGCTCCAGACGGTCATGGAACTCCAGGCCCGGGGAGTGAAGCAAAACAAGACCGGATGGGCGAGGGAAGCGGGCAAAATCGCCGATACCGGCGATCTATTTTTCTTCGTGGGTTGCATGCCCTATTTCAACGTCATTTTTCGCGACCTGGGCGTGGACAGCCTGTCAATCGGCAAGAACGTGATAAGAATACTGAACGCGGCGGGGATCGTGCCGGTTGTATCCGACGAAGAAGCCTGCTGCGGGCACGATATGCTCTGGAACGGCAAACCCGAAATCTTCAAGAAGCTCGGGGCGAAGAACATCGAGCTTATCCGGAGCAGCGGCGCAAAGAAGGTGGTATTCAGTTGTCCGGAAGGCTATTACACTTTCAAGAATCACTACCCGCAATACTTTGGAGACCTCGGCTTTGAAGTGGTCCATTTCTACGACTACCTGGAGAAAATGATCGCCGACGGCGCCCTGAAGCTGTCAAACGGAGCCAAAGCATATACTTACCACGACCCCTGCCGTCTCGGACGCATGGCCAAGGTCTATGAAAGCCCACGCTCGATCCTGAAAAGCCTTCTGGGCGGCGAATTCAAAGAGATGGAACGAAACCGGGAAAACGCGCTCTGCTGCGGTACGACCGGTTGGGCAAACTGTTCGAGTTGCTCCAAGCAAATTCAGGTCGAGCGTCTAAAGGAAGCGAAGGCCACCGGCTCGCAAACGTTGGTTACCGCCTGCCCGAAGTGCCAGATTCACCTGAGTTGCGCGCTCGCAAATCTGGATATGAAGCTGGAGATAAAGGACCTGACCACCCTGATTACGGAAAGCATGGCCACGCCCCAGGCGTAGCCCCGGCCAAATTCCCCCTTTCATAAAGGGGGCAGGGGGATTTTTTAGTCTAGACGAGGTGAATCGTGAATAAAGACGTATTGGTTATCGGCGGAGGGATCGCCGGAATTCAGGCCTCCCTGGACCTGGCGGAAATGGGAATCCAGGTGCATATGGTGGAAAGGCTCCCGAGCATTGGCGGAAGAATGGCCCAGCTCGACAAGACGTTCCCCACCAATGATTGCGCTATCTGAATTCTCTCGCCGAAGCTGCTGGATGTCGGTCGGCATCCCAAAATAAATCTTTTCGCCTACAGCGAAATCGAGGGAATCAGCGGTGAAGCTGGCAATTTCAAAATTAGCGTGAAGAGGAAAGCCCGCTACGTGAACGAAGATCTGTGCACCGGCTGCGGGTCGTGCGCGGAAAAATGCCCGACCATGGCTGTTGACGTGTTTAACGCTGGAATCGGGCAGCGCAAGGCCATATATAAATATTTTGCCCAGGGCATCCCCTCGGTTTTCACTATTGACGCGCCCAACTGCCGCCAACTGGGGCAGGGTAAGAAGTGCGGCGTATGCGCAAAGACTTGCCAGGCCAAGGCGATTGATTTCGAGCAGAAGGACCGAGCAGTCGAAATCGAAGCCGGGGCGATCGTGATAGCTTCCGGCTATGACGTTTTTGACCCCTCGGTCATTCCCGAATACGGTTACGGGCGCATTGACAACGTGGTCACGGCCCTTGAATTCGAACGGCTCCTGAGCGCCTCCGGCCCCACAGCGGGTCATCTGGACCGGCCGTCTGAGCTTGCCCTGGAAATAGAAATAGCGGAGACCGAAAAAGAAGTCAGGAAGCTATCAGGGAGGGTCAGGCAGCTCGAGGAAAAACAGGGCAAAAATTCAGCTCAGGTAATCGAAGAAGCAAAGGCGGGCGCATCCGATCCGGAGCTCCTCGAATGGGCGAAGCAGGCCGAGTCGCTGGCGGGACTTGAAGCCCGGCTCGAGGCCATGCATCACAAAAAAGCCGCCGCGACAACCGCAAAGAAGCTGGCTTTTATTCAATGCGTGGGTTCGAGGGATTTCAGGTTCAATAAATTCTGCTCTTCTTACTGCTGCATGCACTCGGTAAAAGAGGCGATGATCGCCAACGAGCACGACCGGGAAGTACAGTCTTCGATTTTCTGTATGGACCTTCGCGCGGTTGGCCGCGGCTTCGAAGAATATAAGCTTCGAGGCGGGCTGCAGGCCAATATTGAATACGTTCGCGGCCGCGTGGCCGAAATCACTGAAGACGAAGCGAAAAACCCTGTCGTCTGGTTTGAGTGCACTACCGACCGGCAAGTCAAAAGCCAGGTCTTCGACATGGTCGTGCTTGCGTCGGCTTGCGTGCCGAGCGCCGGGACAGGGAAGCTCGCACAGCTTGCCGGCGTGGAATTGGACGCAAACGGGTTCATCAAAACAGACTCGCTCATGCCGCTGGCAACAACCAGGCCGGGAATTTTTGTGTGCGGGTGCGCGCAGGGGCCGATGGACATTCCCGAATCGGTCGCCCAGGCGAGCAGTGCCGCCGCCTGCGCCGCTGAAGTCGTTATCGGCTCTCCGGAGGGGTTGAAGGCAACGGCCTGAAAGCGGCGTAGGCGCCGCAGTTGTATTGCCCACCTCGCGGGTGGGTGGGCTGTCGATATTTTGGTTGGCGGTCCCACCGCCTTTGGCTGCGGCCCCTAAGCCGCTTTTGATATGTCTTTCGCCCCCCCGCCTCGCGGAGCGTGGAGATTTTTGCTGGCGGTCCAACCGCCAGCTGAGGTGCTCAATTGACAGAAGAAATCCGAATAGGAGTTTTTGTTTGCGACTGTGGCAGCAACATCGCCGGCTACCTTGACGTCAAGTCGCTGGCCGAGTACGCGAAAACCCTGCCCAATGTCGTCTACGTAAAGGAAAACCTTTACACCTGCTCGGAGGGCGGCATAAACGAAATCAAGGCCGCAATCAAAGGGCAGAACCTGAACCGGGTGGTGGTCGCATCCTGCACGCCCCGCACTCACGAGCCGCTTTTCCGTGGGACTTGCGCGGAGGGTGGACTGAATCCGTACCTCTTCGAGATGGTGAACATTCGCGACCAGTGCTCGTGGGTCCACATGCAGGAGCGGGAGACAGGTACCAACAAGGCCAGGGACCTCATTCGGATGGGTGTCGCAAAGGCTGCCTTGCTTAAGCCTCAGGAACCGATCCAGTCCCCAATGGACCCCAGGGCGATGGTAATAGGCGGAGGGATCGCCGGTATGACCGCTGCCCTTGCAATTGCCAACCGTGGCTATGAAGTCACTCTGGTAGAAAAAGCGGACGACCTTGGAGGTCTTCTGCTGAAGCTCGACAAGCTCGCCCCCTCCGGGGCCGATGCTGCCGAAATCGTCCGCAAGCTGGCCGGCGCTGTCCGCAGCCATCCCAATATTCGCCTGCTCACATCCACAGTTATCGATGAAGTAAAGGGCTATATCGGCAACTTCAAAGTCAGCGCTTCGACAAACGGTTCGAATGCTCAGTTCGCAGCAGGCGTTATCGTGGTGGCGATCGGAGCCCAGGTCTTCAAGCCGGCCGGATTGTACGGCTATGACGGCCGGAAGGTCATTACCCAGCTCGAGTTCGAAGAGGTCCTTAAGTCTAAGACATTTGCCGCCAAAAACGTCGTCATGATTCAGTGCGTGGGCGCCCGCAATGATGAGCGCAAATACTGCTCGCGTATATGCTGCATGGTGGCCATAAAAAATGCCGTCGAAATCAAGCAGAGTAACCCCGAAGCGGGCGTTCGCATCCTCTACCGCGATATCCAGGCTTACGGGACCGAGAACGAAGCCCTTTTCCAGCAAGCCAAAGAGCTTGGCGTAATTTTTATAAAATACGATCCCGCCCGCCCGCCCAAAGTAGAGGAGGGAAAGGTGATCGTATATCATGATCTGCTCGGGCGTGAAATCACGCTCCCGCAGGACCTGGTAGTCCTTTCGACCCCGCTTGTGGCAGGCGGGGACAACGAAACAATATCCCAGTTGCTTCGGGTATCGCTCGATGGGAACAAGTTCTTTCTGGAAGCACACGTAAAGCTCAAACCGCTCGACTTCGCAACCGACGGCATTTATCTGTGCGGAAACGCGCACTATCCGGCCACCGTTCGCGAAGCGGTATCGCAGGCGCTCGGCGCAGCATCGCGGGCATCCATTCCCCTGTCCAAGGGAATGATGTCGGTCGAGCCGATCGTCTCCACGCTGGTCGATGAAGATGCGTGCCGGGGTTGCGGGCTTTGCGCCGCGCTCTGTCCCTATGGTGCCCTGGAGATCGTTCGGGGCGAGAAGGGCCGCAAGGTCAGGGTGATTCCGGTCGCCTGCAAGGGATGCGGAGTTTGCGCCGCCACCTGCTATCAGCACGCCCTTAGCATCAATTCCTACACTGACCGGCAGATAGGCGAGCAGATAAAAGCGTTCCTGGAGGAATCGGCATAACAGTTTTGAGCTGACGGTTTTCAGTTTTTAGTAAACTCAAAACCCAAAACTCAAAACTCCAAACTAAATAAGGGGGCTGATAAATGCCGGATTTTATTCCCAAAATTCTGGTAATGTGCTGCACCTGGTGAGGCTACGCAGCGGCTGACTTCGCTGGAGTTTCCAGGATGCAATATACGACGGATGTGCGAATCATCCGCCTCATGTGCACGGGCCGGGTGGATCCGACCATGGTGGTCGACGCTTTTCTCGAAGGGGCGGATGGAATCATGGTGGTCGGCTGCCACTTCGGAGACTGCCATTACATTTCCGGCAATTACCAGGCCAAGGTCAAGATCGGGCTTGCCTCGAGGACCCTCGGCTACGTGGGTCTCAATACGGGGCGGGTTGCTTTTAACCAGTGCTCATCGGCGGAGGGTGAGCGGTTTGTCAGCCAGGTTAGCGCCTTCGACGGCAGTATCCGCGAAATGGGCCCCCTTGGCTCGGCGGAACGATTCGCGCTCCCGGAGTTGAAGAACAGGCTCGATACCGCCAGGGTCGCCCTGGGCAGCGAGAAGCTGCGCTGGGTAGTGGGTAAGTTCACCGAGTTCGAAAACATCGGCAACAAGTACGGCGAGAGATTTACCGAACACGAAATGTGGCGGACCCTTGATACCATCGTGATGGACGAAATTGCCACCCAGGGCATCTTGAAAGAAATGCAAAAAGGCGCGGTTTCGGCCAGGGAGGTCTCCGAGAGGCTCGATATAGCCCCTCCCGACGCTCTCAAGTACGTTCTGGCCCTGCAGAGGCGCGGCTTGGTGGGACTGGCCGGCATAGACGGCGCCACGCCAAGGTATAAGGTTTTGGAACGGGCGGAAGCCGCCGCCTGACCGAATAATACTCAGGTTGAGAGTGCTCCCCCCTTTCCTAAAGGGGGGCGGGGGGGATTTTATCCCGGAGGCGTGCATAATCTGGTCATTCCTTTTACCGCCTTTAGGCGGAAGATCCTCTTACCGGCTCTAGCCGGAAGGAGTGCCGCCTTGCGGGGGCGGGGATTGAAACAAACCTGGAGAACGCAAGTGTCAGATAAGCAGGTAATCATTTTCGGAGGCGACCCGGCAGGAGTTGCGGCTGCAATCGAACAGGCGGAAGCGGGCAGGAGCGTCGTACTGGTGGAATCCTCCCCAACCCTGGGCGCCGAACGCATCCCGCAAACACACCTTTTGAACGGGAACCCGGCATGGGCTGACCCTAACTTCGAAGCGGCGAAAAAACACCCGAACATCCGCATCATTACAAACGCTCAGGTGGAAAAAGCTGCCGCTAAAGACGGGTCTTACACTTTTCGCATCCGGCGCAAGACCTCCCGCGTGGACATCGAAAAATGCAACGGCTGCCGCGAGTGCATACGGGTATGCCCGATCAATATGTATGATGACTTTAACGAGGGCATCGGGTTCCGTACGGCGATCGACTTCTTCAACCCGAATACAGGCGATTTCAACATCTTTAAGGAAGATATGCCGGTTTGCCAGGCGACCTGCCCGGGGAACCTGGATATCCGCTCTTACGTGGGACTCATTGCTGACGGCGAATATGAAAAGTCGCTTGCAAAAATAAGGGAGCGCCTCCCGTTTGCGCTCAGCATCGGCCGTGTGTGTCCACATCCCTGCGAGACCGCCTGCAACCGGGGATATATGGACGAGCCGATCTCCATCTGCACTCTCAAGCGCTACGTTGCCGACTATGAAATGAAGAACCGGATTACTGCTCCGGTCGAAGTTCCCGATGAGTTCCACAAGGAAAAGGTCGCAATCATCGGCGCTGGACCTGCCGGTCTTTCCTGCGCCTGTTTTCTCGGCAGGGCCGGGTACCATTCCGTGGTTTTCGAAGCCCTGCCCGAACCGGGAGGCATGTTTCGATACGGAATACCCGAGTACAGGCTCCCGACCCCAACTCTCATGCATGAGATCAACTGGATTCTTGCCCATGGGGCGGAGCTGCGCTGCAATACCAGGATCGGCGCGGACATCTCTTTTCAAGAGATCATGGACAAATTCGATGCTGTGTTTATCGGCGTCGGAGCCCATAAGGGAATGAAGCTCCAGATCAAGGGCGAGGATATGGAAGGCGTGGTGGACGGTGTCGATTTCCTGCGCGAAGTGAACTCGGGCAAAAAATGGCCCGCCAAGGGCAAGGTCATAGTAATCGGCGGCGGAAACGTTGCAATGGACGCCGCGCGGGTGAGTTGGCGCGAAGGTTTCGATGAGGTCCACATCCTCTACCGCAGGACGAAAAGGGAAATGCCCGCCAGTCCGTGGGAAATCGACGCGGCGGAACACGAGGGCGTGAAGATCCAGTACCTGGTGGCCCCTGTTGAGGTTATCGGCAAGGATGGCAGGATGAGCGGCCTCAAGTGCCTCCGGATGCAGCTCGGAGAACCCGATGCCAGCGGAAGGCGGCGCCCGGTGCCCATCGAAGGCTCCGAATTCGTCGTGGAAGCCGAGACCCTGATCCCGGCAATCGGACAGCGTGCGGATTTGAGCTTCGTTCCTGAAGGCAGCGGGCTGAACATAACCAGGTGGGACACTTTCGCGGTGGACAAGAGCAATTATATGACCAACGTTGAGGGAGTGTTCTCGGCGGGTGACGTTGAAACCGGCCCGGACATCGCAATTCGCGCCTGCGCCGGGGGGCGGAAGGCCGCAGAGGGTATCATGCGGTACCTGGAGGCCAAACGCAAATAAAGAGAGTTTTCAGTTTTCAGTTGGCAGCTCTTGGTTCTTAGTCTCAAAACTCGAAACTTAAAACTCAAAACTCGAGCTAGTTGAGGAAACGATGCAATACGAAAACAAAGGCCGATTCATAGTAAAATTCGGGGACATCCCCTCCCCGCGCCAGCAACTTGTTGAAATCGGGGTGGAAGAGCGCCGGAACAACTACCGCGAGGTGGAACTGGGATTCGACGAGGAAAGGGCCTCAAGGGAAGCGAAAAGATGCCTCAGTTGCCGGCGCTGCCTGGGGTGCGCCCTGTGCTGGGCCGAGTGCAAGCCCGAAGCCATTCAGTTTGATATCCAGGACGAAATAATCGAACTTGCGGCCGATTCCGTGATCATCTCGCCGGGGGTCGAACGCGCGCTCGACCGGATCGACCGGCGTTTCGGTCTGGCCAAAGATACCAATATAATAACGGACCTCCAACTCGAACGCATGCTGAGCGAATCCGGCCCAAGCGCAGGGCTGGTCATCCGCCCATATGACGGTGAAATACCGGCAAGCGTCTCCTTTGTCCAGGCATATGAAAAGGCGGCGCCCGGCATGCATCAGGCGGCCCTTACCTTCGCTGTAAATGAGGCCTCTATGCTCCGGCGAAGACTCCCCAGGGCCGAGGTCGTAATGTTTGCCGACGGCCTGAATGATTTTCCGGAAGGCAAGAAAGCACTCGATCTGGCCGGAGTTGAAGTGCTGAGCGCTCCGGTCCAATCGGTTGCGCCCAACGGCGGGTCCTCGGTCAAAGTAGCCTTTGGAGCCGAAGGGCAAGCCAGGGAATTCGACCTGGTCGTTCTCATTACTCAGCCGCAACTGTCCAAGGATAGCCGTGACCTCGCCAAGGGCCTGGGTTTGGGCCTCACCTACGCGGATTTCCTGTCGGGCGAAGGAGATGGTCTCTTAAAGACCGATAAGCAGGATGTGCAGTTGGCCCGGCAGGCATGATCTCAGTTTTTAGTTGTTAGTTCACAGTTTTTGGTTCTGAAAACTCAAAACGATTTAGCAGCCTCAAAGCCCCGTATGGGGCTTTTGCTTTTCTGAGGCCCCCGCAACGTCATTTATATCAGGGCGCCGTCAAACTCGACGCTCTGCGAAGTGGGGGTTTATTGCCCCGGACCGGATCCGGGGTGGGCTTTGCACGAAACACCAGAGGAAACGCTTGACTGTAGACACATATTGTGTACATTAGGCTATGCGCTTCGAATGGGACGAACTAAAGCGGCTTTCCAACCTTGAAAAGCACGGCCTCGATTTTCTCGATATTGCCGTAGTTTTCGAGGCCCCGCACGTCGAGGTGCCTTCGACTTACCGAGGCGAGGAACAGAGATTTCTAGCCATCGGGACTTTTGAAGGGCGCTACGTGACGGTAGTTTGTGCCACCCGAAGTGAGGCTGTCAGGGTCATTTCCTTCAGGAGGGCGCGCCATGAAGAGCGACAAAAATATCAAGAGCTATACGGCGGCGGAGCTTAAAGCCGAACGTGCGGACAGCCGCACCGATTTGACCAAAGCGGACGCCGTGACGGATGAAGAACTCGAACGGCGGATTGCCGAGGATGAAGACGAGAGGGACTTGAAGCCCGATTGGACACGGGCCAGGCTGGTTTTGCCGGCCCCAAAGCAATCCGTGCACCTGCGGCTTGAGCAGGACATTATCGACTTTTTCAAATCGCACGGCAAAGGGCATATTGCGCGGATGCAAGCGGTTCTCAAGGCTTACGTGGACGCCCACAGGCCGCATGTCAAATGAGAGACAACCGAAAACACATGACATCTTCCCGGCAGCTTCGATGATGAGTTCGAGACGTACTCTGGTCCGTCCAGCAGCGCTATGCTCCTCGCAGCCGCTGAATTTGCACTACTCCATAGAATCTTCCCTGGCAGCAAAGCCCCGTACGGGACTTTAGGGCTACGGGGTCGGGCCAAGCCAACATCTCGCTATTTAAAGATTAATTTTCAAAAAACAGGCACTTTTTCTCCTTAAAAGGCCATTATTGGGTTCGAAATCATTGCTGTAAGAAGCTTGGGGTTCAAGGGTTCTCAGGTTTGCCAACTCAGTCCTCAGTCTTCGTCACCCCTGAAGTTTCCAGTCCGGGGCCTCAATCCACCCCCCTCACCCCTCACTTTTCTTTTTGCCGCTTCTCGTTGCCGTTTCTATTGCCCCTTCTGGTTGCCGCTTCCGGTTGCCGTTTGGCGAAACAAAATCACCGTGCGATACTATACTGCCAACCAAATTGCAGATGTCGAAGGAATCGGGGAGTTGAAATTGGTTTCTCACTGTTCCTCGCGTAGCGATAGAACCAAGAAGAGTTATTTTTAATTGTTCACTGCTTCCTGCTCCCTGCTTCCCGCTCCTGTTATCACCTGTTATGGCAGAGAATCTAATCCAAAATTGTCAATTAAATCAGTTTGTTGTGCCATCAGCCCCTGCATTTGCCCTGTATTTACAGGAATTACAGTAAGCCAATGAAACTCTTTGACAAATGAATATGAGTATCGGATTTTCACTTTTAGGCGCTTAAGAAGGTCCATTTGAACGGTGAAATCGCCACTCTAAGCCCCCACTTGGCCATCGGCAATAGTGAAAAAAGGGCTCAAGCTGAAGGGTAGTGGCCGACGCCAGCCGCTTGTTGGGCGTTCAGGACATTGGTTGTTCAGGAACCTGTGCACCGTGCCGGACTGCGACAATCCAGACGCTCTCCCCTTTGACTCGGTAAAAGAAACGGTATGGTGAGATGACTGCCTCTCGGCACGGTAGCTCTGGAAATTCCGGTACCACCCTTCCAGATTCCGGGAATTCTTCGAGCCTCCGCAATACCTTTTCAACTCGGTCGCGGAAGTGGATCGCCGCTGGAGGATTATCCTGGCGAATAAAGGCGAGTGCAGAGAGAAACTGAATCCTGGCGGAAGCGGTAAAGCGGACCATCACGATGGTTCTGCCGCAAGGAGTGCATCGGCCTCAGCAAGGACAGAATCCAGGTCATATCCCTTGCCTGCCTCTATTTCCTTTTCCCCTTTTGCCAGAAGGTGTAAAAGTTCCCTGTCACGTTCTGATCGCTCATATGCTTCGACACTGAGCATTACGGCAGCGGCACGTCCCCTTTGGGTAATTACGAGAGGTTCCTTGGAGTCCCTGACCCGTTTCAGAACCTTAGCCGCATCTTGCCTCAAATCACTGATCGGAATTATATTCAAAACCTTGCTCATATTGTACCTCCTATAGTACTTCTAAAGGTACTATAGAGTATGCCTGAAAGCAAGAGCCGACAGGATACTCTGAGATGTGGCAGGCCCAAATTTTGCCTCCAGGGTTTAATCATCAAGGTCGTGGGGCACTTTTGCCAAGAGCAGTGCTGGACGAGTTTTCCCCTCTGCCAACCGGGTATGAGGAAACCTGAAAAGCACAATCTGCCCTGGATGCTTCATTGAAATCGTTCCTTCTTCCCGCTCCCCGCCTCCGCGCCTCCGCGTCCGCGTGCACAAAAAAATTTTAAATTCGAAGAGGCATACGAAGAAGATCAAGACAATGCAAGACTGTGTTTAAGCGCTCGATCAATCTCGGCCATGGCAGCGTCCGGAAGGTTTGCAATGCTTGGAACAATAAGCCGCCGTTTATCAATCGTCCTGATCTGGGCAAGGTTGACTACGGAGGCCTTTTTCAATCCCTCATCAATGCCAAGGGCCACGCAAATGGGATAGGAGGCCTTCTTTCCGGAGTATTCAGTAATGATGGCGACTATGGTCGCAGGCGAGTATGTGTTTCCGATATCGTTTTGGATGACCACAACAGGTCCGGTTTTGCCTGTCTCGCTCCCCGGGACCGGCTCCAGATTTGCATAATAGACCTCACCACGCTTCACCTGCAAGACGCTCAAAGGTTCTCAGCATCGGCGTGTTTGAACTCTTCAACTGTGACCAGGTTCTCCGCGGCCATTTCAAGATAAGCCTCGCGCATTTTCTCTTCGAATAGCTCTCGTTCCGTTCGGGCCAGCTTTTCCTCAATAGACTCACGCACGAGCGCTGAGACCTTCTTTCCTTGCGCTGTGGCGGTTTTAACGAGCTTACGCTTGAGATCCAACGGAACGACCAGATTGAGTCTGGCGTCTTTTACAGATGAATTTTGTGCCATTTTGAGCTCCTCGATTGCACATTACTACTACACAATTGTTTTTATCATGAATGAGGTCTCAAACAAGGTGAAAGCGGGAAGCAAGAACTGGGAAGCTTTTGCTCCCTCGCTCCCTCGCTTCCCGCTCCCTGCTCACTGCTCCGGCCCCTCTTTTCATTTTTCGCTTTTCGTCGCTTTTCCAATGATTTACTATTACCGGCGTTTAGAAGTGTGATGCCCTTGGCCCGGCCTGGTGCTCATTCTCTACACCTCGCGGAGCGTGGAACTGTTACGCCGATGAAGATAAAATTTGGAATACTGGTCAAGCTTTTTGCCTGGTATCTTTTAGCCTGCCTTATTTTCTACGGGACCATTTTGTCTCTTTTCGTCCACATTCAGGAATTCGGCAAGACGTCCGAGGATATCGCCAATCGAAAATACCGCATTGCAACCGCGTCTAAGAAGATGATCGACACGCTCTGGTGGATGGCGGAGAATGAAAAAAAATACGACCTTCTGAAAAAAGAAGAGTATAAGGAATATTTTGCAAGCGGCCAGAAAGAATACGAAACTAACCTGTTCGAAATCCTGTGGCTCGGTGCGGACGGAGGTGATGAAAATCCCTGGGACGGTCTTTACCGGGAATACCTGGAGCAGTTCGAATCCGGCAAGCAACAGGCCGATGCTGAGCATTCGGACGTTCCCTGGATAAAGGAAGAGCTGATAAACGAATGGGTCGAGAAGATACAGAAGGCCAGGGCAGCCAACGAACAACAGATAGAAAGGATGGTCAAAAGTCTCAACGCCCAGGGTCGAACAGCGATGGAATGGGGGGTTGTCGGCGTTTCGGCCTCTCTGTTGGTCGGGCTGTTCGGGGTCATTGGTTTCAGTTTCGGCATGATCCGACCGCTCCGCGAGTTGAGGCGGGGGATCAAGTCTATGTCTCGCTCGGGGCTTACTGCCCCCATCCGAATTTATTCGAACGACGAATTCGGGGAGCTTGCGGGTACTTTCAACGACATGGCCGCCCGGCTCACTGAAGAAGAGCGCATGAGGTCGGATTTCATATCGATGCTCAGCCACGAAATCCGAACGCCCCTGACCTCGATCCGCGAATCGGTGAATTTGATTGCCGAAGAGGTCATGGGGGACATAAATGAAAAGCAGAGGCGGTTTCTGCTGATAGCCAGCAATGAATTGGAGCGCATTACGACGCTGCTCAACCATCTCATGCAGATATCTCGCCTGGAGGCAGGAGCGGTCGAAATCCATCCGCGCGAGATCGATCCTGGCGAATTCGTCCAGGGCGCGATATCGCGATTGATTCCCGCAGCGGAGGCAAAGGATATTTCGATCCATTCGGAAATCGAACCCGGAATATCGGAGTTTTACTGTGATCCGGATAATTTGCAGCAGGTTTTGCTCAATCTGATCGGAAATGCTATAAAGTTCTCACCGCATGGGAGCGCAATTCTGGTTTCTGTAAGACGGGACGACTCGGCTAAAGTCCCCCATCTGGTGTTCTCGGTCACAGACAGAGGGCCGGGCATTCCTGAGGCTGAGCAAACCCTTGTCTTTCATAAGTATTACAGGGCATCCGGTGTTCGGGACGAGGTTGACGGAGTTGGCCTTGGGCTGAGCATTTCCAAGTACATCGTCGAGGCGCACGGAGGCGAAATTGGCATTCGCAGCACGCTGGGCGACGGCAGCAC